>SHVQ01000014.1 GCA_009694195.1 Rhodospirillales bacterium | reverse complement strand
CCCCGCGAGATGAAGCGCCGCCTCGATGGCCTTCGCGCCGTCATGGCCGATCTCAAGCTCGATGCCGCAGTATTCACGTCCTATCACAACATCTGCTACTTCGCCGACTACCTCTACTGCGCGTTTGGGCGGAAATACGCCCTCGTCGTCACGCCCAAAAAGGAATTGCTCATCACGTCCGCGATTGACGCGGGCCAGCCGTGGCGCCGGACCTCGGTCGAAACGATCACCTACACGGACTGGCGCAAAGACAATTTCTACCACGCGTTGAAGGGCGGGCTCGGCCGCGCGAAGCGCATCGGCATCGAGTTCGACCACGTGAGCCTCGATCTCAACCGCATGCTCAAGGAGGCGTTCCCGAAGGCCAAGTTCGCCGACGTGGCGCAGCCGACCATGTGGATGCGCACGGTGAAATCGCCGGAAGAGATCGCGCTCATCAAAGGAGGTGCCCGCGTCGCCGACATCGGGGGTGCGGCCGGATTTGCCGCCATCAAAGCGGGCGTGCCGGAGCACGAAGTCGCGATCGTCGCGACCGACGCGATGGTGAGGGCGATCGCGCGCGCGTTCCCCCACACGGAAATTCGCGACACTTGGTGCTGGCTCCAGTCCGGCATGAACACGGACGGCGCCCACAACGCGGTCACCACACGGGTCATCAAGAAGGGCGACATCCTCAGCCACAATTGCTTCCCCATGATCGCCGGCTACTACATCGCGCTCGAGCGCACGATGTTCTGCGACCACGTGACCAGCGACCGCCACCTCGAGCTTTGGGAGATCAACTGCAAGGTCCACCGGCGGGGGCTCGAGCTGATCCGGCCGGGGGCCCGCTGCTGCGACGTCGCCGCCGAGCTCAACGAAATTTATCGCTCGCACGATCTTCTGCAGTACCGGTCCTTCGGCTACGGCCATTCGTTCGGCGTGCTTTGCCACTATTACGGCCGCGAGGCGGGGGTGGAGCTTCGCGAGGACGTGAAGACGGTGCTGAAACCGGGCATGGTCGTGTCCATGGAGCCGATGATCGCGGTCCCTTCGCAGCTTCCGGGCGCCGGCGGCTACAAGGAGCACGACATCCTGGTCGTCACCGAAACGGGCGCCGAGGACATCACCAAGTTCCCCTTCGGCCCCGAGCACAACATCGTCAAGAATTGAGGCGGCGCCCGCATGCTCACCCGCGATCTCATCAAGGCGCTCGCCCGCGCGTGGTACGGGCGGGAGATCGACGACGCGGCAGCGACGCGTACTGCCGCGACTCTGTCGCCCCTGTTGGTCACGCATGGGAGCGGCCCCGCGACGCGGCCCTTCGCGGACGAGGCGGCCGGGTTCGGCGGCGCACTGATGGCGGGCGCCGAGCGGAAAGCCGACCCGCGGTGAGCGACGATCTTCCGCGCATGACTCTTGCCGCGGTCGCCGAGCAAATCCGGTCGCGGCAGGTCTCGGCCGAAGAGGCAGTCAAGGCCTGCCTCCAGCGCATCGAGCGCGGGGCGCCGAAGCTCAATTGTTTTTTCTCCATCGAAGCGGAGGAGGCGCTCGCCGCCGCGCGCCGAGCCGACGCCGCGCTGGCGAAAGGTGCCGGCGTTGGCGCGCTGCACGGCGTCCCGCTCGCCCACAAGGACGTGTTCTTCCGCAAGGGCAAGGTCGCGACCTGCGGCGCGCGCATCTGCCGGGACATGATCGCCGAGGAGACGGCAACCGTGATCGAGCGCCTCGCGGGCGCCGGCGCGATTCAGTTGGGCACGCTCCATCTGCCGGAGTTCGCCATGGGGCCGGAGGGCCACAACGACCACTTCGGCCCCTGCCGCAACCCGTGGAACGCCGATCATGTGGCGGGCGGCTCCTCCGGCGGCTCCGCCGCGGCGGTGGCGGCGCGCCTCGTCCACGGCTCGCTCGGCTCGGACACCGGCGGCTCCGCGCGCCTTCCCGCCGCGCTCTGCGGCGTGGTGGCGCTGAAACCGACGCACGGGCTCATCAGCCGGCACGGATCGATGCCGCTCGCGCCCTCTCTCGACACGGTCTCACCCATCGCCCGCACGGTCGAGGACGTGGCGCTCCTGACAGCCGCCATCGCGGGCGCCGACCCGAAGGACCCGACGACTGTGTCAACACCGGTGCCGGATTATCAGGCGTCTCTCCAGGGCGGCGTCAAAGGCCTGAGGGTCGGGGTGCCGACCGACCATTTCCACGTGGGCGTCCAGCCGGAGGTGCTCGATCTCGTCCGCGCCGGCATCCGAGTCCTCGAGGCCGAGGGCGCCGAGATCGTCGAGTTTTCGGTTCCCGGCGCCGATGCGCTCGTGAATTTGTCGTCCACGCTGTTGCTCGCCGAGGCCGCCAGCATCCAGAAAACCTGGCTGCTCGAGCGGGCGGACGAATACACGCCGTTCGTTCTCAACCGGCTCCGCCCGGGGTTGTTCATCCCGGCGACCCAGTACGTGGATGCCTTGCGGCTCCGCCCGCGTCTCACGCAGGAGTTCGTGGGCCAGGTGTTCGATCGGGTGGACGTGCTGCTGACGCCGCTGAACCCGGTCGCGGCGCCCTCGATCAAGGAGTCGGAGACCGGGGACCGGAGCGATCTTACCCGGCCGCTCAACCGGGCGACGCGGGGGACGCGGCTCTTCAATTATTTGGGCTTGCCCGCGATGGCCGTCCCGTGCGGTTTTACGAAGGCCGGTCTTCCGGTCGGGTTTCAACTGGCAGGCCGCCCGTTCGCCGAGGCGACTCTGTTCCGGGTCGGCCATGCCTATCAGCGGGTGACCGACTGGCACGCGCGGGAGCCGAACGAATGAAGGGAATACGAACATGGATGCGAAGCCGACGAACGCGGACGTGAAGCTGACGCTCGACGAGGTGCGCGATCTCACGTTCCGCGCGCTCACGGCGAGCAAGACCAACGAGGCCAATGCGCGCTCGGTGACCGAGTCGGTGGTCGACTCGGAGGCCGAGGGCATCCACAGCCACGGCCTCGCCCGCTTGCCGACCTATTGCGAGAACGCGCGCCACGGTAAAGTCGACGGCCACGCGAGCCCCACCTGCGCGCAGATCGCGCCGGCCGCGCTCCGGGCGGATGCCCGCGACGGCTTCGCTCACCCGGCGATCGACTTGGGCCTTCCGAAGCTGCTCGATCTCGCCGGCAAGACGGGGATCGCAGCCTTGGCCGTGACCAACTCCTACAACGCGGGCGTCGTCGGCTACCACGTCCGGCGGATCGCCAAGGCCGGCCTCGTCGGCCTCGGCTTCGTCAACTCGCCGGCCTCGATCGCGCCGTGGGGCGGCACGCGCCCCGTCTTCGGCACCAACCCCATCGCCTGCGGGATCCCGCGGAAGACGGGCGAGCCCATCGTCATCGACCAATCGTCGAGCGTGATCGCCAAGAGCGAAGTGAACGTCCATTTCCAGCGGGGAGAGCCGATCCCCCTCGGCTGGGCCTTCGACAAGGACGGCAAGCCGACGACCGATCCCAAGGCCGCTCTCGAAGGCAGCATGGCGCCGGCGGGCGGCTACAAAGGGGCGGGGATGGCCCTCCTGGTCGAGATCATGGCCGCGGCGGTCACCGGCGCGACCCTCTCCTTCAAGGCGCACCCGTACACCGACAATGCGACGCCGCCCTCGCGCACGGGCCAGATGTTCATCGCCGTGAGCCCGGCCGTCCTCTCGGGGCCGTCCTTCGCCGACCGGATCGAGGAGCTGATCCAGGCGATGACGGCGCAGGAGGGCGTGCGGCTCCCGGGCTCGCGCCGCCTCGCCGCCCGCGAGCGGACGGCGCGCGACGGCGTCACCATCCGCAAAGCCTTGCACGACCGGCTGGTCGCGTTCTGCCGGCCGTGAATCAAAACCATCGTCGTTCCCGCGCACGCGGGAACCCAGTCTTACGAAAGTGCTGGACCCCCGCTTCCGCGGGGGTGACGGGATGGCTCAGGCGAGGGCGCGCGGGAAGCGGACCGACGTGATCATCCCCTTGCCGTTCCCGCTTTCGATCGCAAGCGAGCCGCCGACCATTTCGACCAGTGACTTCACGAGCGAAAGACCGAGCCACGGTTGTTGCAGGCCGCTCACCGAACGCGCCTCGGTGTTGGGGAAGGGGTGGAGGATGCGCCTGATGTCCTCTTCCGAGAGGTTCGGCCCGCCGTCGTGAACGGTGATGACGATCTCGCCGCTCTCGGCGATCCCGGTCTCCAGGCGGACCACGCCTCCGCGCGGCGTATTCCCGATCGCGGTGGCGAGAAGATTGAGCAGGATCTGCTTCATCGCGCGTTCGTTGCTGACCAATTCCATCGGCTGCGCGGCGACGAACGTCTCCAGCTTCACGCCGGTCCGCCGCGCGGTCTCGGTAGCCATTTCGATGCAGCCTTCGACGGCCCGGCGGACGTCGATCTTGGTATCGAGCGCGATGAGCGCCGGCGAGTCCGCGCCCGGGGCCTCGGCCGACCGCGCGACGATCTCCAGCAGCATTTCCATCAGCACTTCGAGCAGGTGGGTGGATGAGGCGCGAATGTCGCGGGCGTATTCCTTGTATTTGACGTCCCCGAGCGGGCCCAGCACTTCGCCCTCCAGCATCGCCGCGAATCCGATGATGGAATTGAGGGTCGTCCGGAGCTCGTGACCGGACTTGGCGAAGAAGAGCGACCGCGGCCGTTGCGAACGTGCAGGCGGGGGGGAGGCGGCATCGGGAGGGTCCGCCTCGTTCGACCCATAGGGCGCATCGCCGTTGCGGCGCTCGAGCCCACGGCGCCGACCGGTCCGCCGCTGGTCGACTTGGCGCGTGCTCTGGCGAACCGCGACGGTGCGGGCGATCAGCGCGGCTTGCGTTCGGTTTTTGACGCCGAGCGCTTTCATTGTCGCCGTGACGTGGGATTTGACGGTGCTGAGCGAAAGGTTCAGGCGGTCGCTGATCGCCTGGTTGGAAAGCCCCTCGGCGAGGAGGGAGAGGATTTCCCGTTGCCGCCGCGAAAGAACGTCAAAGGTATCGTCAATGGTTTCGGACCGTGCGCCGCCGCCCAGCTCGTTCGCGCGCTGGCGGTTGGCCAGCGCCTCGGGCGGCAGGTAGATGCCGCCCGCGAGCACGAGCTTGAGGACGCTGTCGATGAGCTCGTCGGTGCTGGTCTTCGGAAGGAACGCCTTTGCCCCTTCGTCGATCGCCGTCACCATCGTCTGCGAGCTTTCGCCGTTGGCGAAGACGACGATGGGGGCCTTCGGTGCCGCCTCGCAAAGTTGGCGGACGCTCGCGAGCCCGCCGACCGACGCGGAAAGAACGTCGGCAATGATGAGACCAAGGTCTCCGTTCCGCGCAATGGTGCCGAGCGCTTCTTCCAGGCTCTTCGCCTCGTGGACCGTCACGTTGCTCCCGAGACGGGCGAGAATTGGCTTCAGGCCGGCCCGCACGACCGCCAGCTCATCGATGACTAAGACATTCATTTAAAAGCCCGTTCCCAATTGGCGCGGCGCCCCATGGGAGGCTTATTCAGCCTTGCACCGGCCAAGATTAGCACGTCTCCCTTGGCGAAGGTATAGGCTAAACAATACCAAAGCCCAACCCCCCAGGGGCCGGAGTTAGCGCCAAGCATAAACGATACTAAAGTTCTAATATTTCATTGTTGCACAGAACCTAAGTGTTTTATAGCATTCCTTAGGATCATGTATGAGAAATTATTAATACGTAAGGACTTCGCATGCCGAGCAACGGAAACCAGGTAGTCGGCTGCTTTCTGGCGGCCCTGGCGGGAGGTGAAACAGAGTTTGCGGCCATAAGCCCGGCGTGACTTCGGCATCACGCCGGCGCGAAGGCTTCCGAGGAATCCGATCGCGCCAAACGATCGTTCTGTTCGCCTCGTCATCGGTCGGACATGCCGACGGCGAAGCGGCGGACCTCAGGCCTCGCAAGGCCGCTTAGGCGGAAGTGGACGGGCCGGCGGGCGATTCGCCCTCCCCGGCTCGCGGGTCCGTCCACTCCGCATCTTTCCGGATCGGCGCGCGAAAACGCAGAATTGACGGGCGACAGCCCGCGGAAGTTTGGGGCCAGGCGGTCGACTCGGAAGATGATCGAGTTGGTCACATTGGGCGCGGATACCGGGCACGATCGCAGGGTCCTGGACGACCCCAAACCGTCGCCCGGAAACAGCGATTGCCTTCTTCGAAACTTGGGGTTCAGAGGCCGTCATTGAAACAAGGGGGTGTCGACCCAGCGTAAAAAAATTTCGACGGGCGACCGAGCGAGGACACCACGCTGATTTTAAAAACATCGGTCGCACGAGTCCCATAACGACGGGATTGATTCCGGGAGGAAGCTCGTGATGAACGACTCCAGATTCAAAGTGCGATTTGCGACGAGCGTTGCGCGGGCGGAGATCGAGTCCTGGCTGCGCGCACACTGCGGCGATCGGTGGTCGATCCGGTTCCTCGGGGTCGACGATCACGACAGCATCTTCTTCCGCATGGTGTTCGAGGCATCCTTCACGCGCGATTGGGATTGCCGGACGTTCCGGCAGGCATTGAGCCGTGCCGCGGACGGCGGCGGCATCCCGATCATCGCGTCGCGTTACGCCTTCCGGGCGGCCGAGGCCCACGCGGCCCACGGCTGAGCGAAGCCGCAGACTCACGTCACGCGACACGAATCCACCGCTTGACGGTGGACATTCCCTTCAGTGTGTCTTCGGCGGGGCGGTCGACGGCTTCGAGGGCGCCATCGCGAGCGCAACGGCGGCGGAAACCAGCACCAGCGACCCGAGTTCCCGGATTCCGACCGACTCGCCCAGAACCAGCGCGCTGGCCACGACGCCCACGGCCGGAATGGCGAGCGTCCCGATCGCGGTGACCGTCGCCGGATACAGATGGAGCAGCCGAAAGAAGGCCCATATCCCGAAGAGCGAGGGGATGGTCGACGTGTACGTCAGCACGAGGATCGAGACCGTTCTCCACCTGCTCGGGTCGGGGAGGGGATCGATGACGGCCGCGATCGCGAAGATCGGGACCATGCCGATCAAGATCTGCCAGCCGACGAGGACAGGGGTGACCGTCGTGAACCGGTAGTGCTTGACCAACACGGCCCCGAGCGCCCACGAGATCGCGGCGCCGACCGTGATCAGGGCGCCAAGCGGCGCGCTCCCGACCCGCATGATGTCAGGGCCAATGAGGACGGCGAGCCCGATCGTGCCGAGCACGAGGGACACGAGCCGGCGCGCCGTAAGATGCTCGCGCAGAATCAAGACGCTCAGCGGGGCGACCCAGATGGGCATGGTGTGGGCGATGATGGTCATCCGGCTGGCTTCGATCATCATCAGCCCGTAGGTCGCGCAGATGTGCCAGATCGTCATGTTGAAAATCGCGCAGATGATGATCGGCCGGAGCTCGGCACGGGGAACCGTGATGCGGTGGCCGCTGATCTTCGCGATGGCGAGAAGGCCCAAGCCCGCGATCGTCAGGCTGATTACGCGATAGGTCATCGGCGGGATGTCGACCAGGGCGATCTTCATGAAGGGAAAGTTCACGCCCATCAGGACCGCCATGACGGCGACGAGAAAAAGCCCGACGCGCGCCGACGGTTCGGGGGCGCCCGAAGCGCCGCGTGCAGGGGACGTCGGCAAACCTACTTGCGGGCGCCGAAGATGACGTCCATGCCGACGAAGCGCTCCGCGAGATAGAGGCCGGCGGCGGAAACGAGCATGAGCACGGTCGAGAGGGCCGCGACCACAGGTTCGACGCCGTATTCGATGAAGTTGTAGAGGCGAACCGGGAGCGGAATGAAGGCCGGCGTCTGCAGGAAGATCGAGATCGTGACGGAGTCGAAGGAGACGAGGAAGGCGATGATCAGGCCGCCGATCACGCCCGGCCGGATGTTCGGGATCGTCACGTGCCAGATCACGCGCCACGGGTTGGCGCCCAAGTTGGCGCCCGCCCACTCGATGCCGCGCGGCATCAGCCCCAACGTCGCGGTGACCGAGCGAACCACGTAGGGGAACGTGATGAGCGTGTGGCCGAGCAGGAGCGTCACGTAGGGGTTGGTGATGTTGAGCGTATTGAAGAACTGCAGCACCGACATGGCGATGATGACGGAGGGAACCATGAGGGGCAGCATGAGCACGATGGCGACCCAGCCCGTGGCTTTGGGATTGCGGCGGAAAAGCCCGATCGCGGCGAGCGTGCCGAGGAACGTCGAGACGATCGAGGCTGCGACCCCGAGCTGCACGCTCCTGGCGAAGCCGTCCAGGAACTTGGGCTGCTCCAGGATCTCCCAATACCAGCGGAGCGAAAGCCCGTCGAGCGGGAGCGACAGATACTCCCGGGTCGTGAAGGAGCCGAGGAAGATGACGAGGATCGGGGCCAGCATGAACAGGATGACCACCCAGCCCGCCGATACCCAAATCGCCTGATAGGCGCCGCGCCTCATCTGCCGAACCTCATGTTCCGAACCTCATGTCCCGAACCGGCGTCCGTACATGGTCGCCGCGCGGAAGGCGCCGGCGATGGCGAGGGCCGACGCGACCATGAGGATGACGGTGGCGGCGGCGGCGAAGTGCTGGTTCGCGACGTAGAGCTGCTGCTCGAAGATCGTATAGGTCATCATCCGGTTGCGGTTCCCGCCGAGCACGCTGGGTGCGACGAAATCGCTGATGTTGAGGGCGAAGCAGATGAGGCAGCCGGAGACGACGCCCGGCATGCTGAGCGGCAGGATCACGTTGATAAAGGTCTTCGTCGGCGTGGCGCCCAGGTTCTCGGAGGCGCGCAACAGGTTGGGATCGATCTTCATCAGCGTGGCGGCGATCGGCAGCACCATGAAATAGAGGTGCGAATGGACGAACCCGATCATCATCGCCGTCTCGGTGAAAAGAAGGCGCAACGGAGAATCGATCAGGTCGAGCTCGCGAAGGAAGCTGTTGATGGTGCCGTTCGGCGAGAGAACGGCAAGCCAGCCGAACACGCGAATGATGAGCTGCACGACAAGCGGGACCAGCGTCACGATCATCACGAACGTGCGCCAGCGGGCGTTCGGATGCAGCGCGATGTTATGGGCAAGCACATAGCCCGGCACGAGCGTGACCACGGTCGCGATCACGCCGAGCCTGAACGTGCGCCAGAGCACGCCCAGGAAATACGGATCGCTCAGGAACTTCTCGAAATAGAAGAGCGAGAATCCCGGCTGGCCCGCCGGATAGACCGCGTTGCGAATCACGATGAGGAGCGGAAAGAGGAGCGAGAACGTCAGCATGGCGAGGGCCGGCGCGAGCAACACCCAATTGAGGACGTTTTGCCTCCGCTCGGCGGCGACGGCGATCTCGCCCGGCGTCGGCTGAAGGCGCGGCCCGACGGCGGCTTCGCTAGTCGCCACGGCGGGCCGCGTCCGTTGCCGGCATGAAACTGAGCTCGGATTCCGGCCAGCTCAGGTGGGCCGCCTCCATCGCGGCGCCCGGCGCGCCTGCCTGGTAGGCGATGATCGTCGCGTCTCCCACCTTGACGTAATGATGCGTGACCGACCCGAGGTAGACCTGGGAGAGGATTTTCCCGCGCACCTCGTGGGCGTTGCCCGTGGGCGATGCCGAGAGGCGCACATGCTCGGGCCTGAGGAGGAGAAAGCCCTCCGTTCCCGTCGCCGCCTGGGTCTTCACCGGGGTGCGGAGGTTGGTGCCGCCGCCGAGGGCGCCCTCGAAGGTGTTGGGCGCCACGATGCGGCCCTTCAGCCAATTCATGCGGCCGATGAAGTTGGCGACCGCCTGGGTTCGCGGCGCCCGATAGATTTCCGTCGGCGTTCCCAATTGCTCGAGGCGGCCCTCATGCATGACGGCGACGCGGTCGGAGACGACGAAGGCCTCTTCCTGGTCGTGGGTCACGAGAATGGTGGTGACGTTGATGGTGCGCTGCAGGTTGCGGAGCTCGATCTGCATCCCTTCGCGCAGATTCTTGTCGAGGTTGCTGAGCGGCTCATCGAGCAGCAGCAGCGCCGGCTCGACCACGAGGGCGCGGGCGAGGGCGACGCGCTGCTGCTGGCCGCCGGAAAGCTCGTGCGGGTAGCGGCCCTGCATGCCGCCCATCTTGACGAGATCGAGGGCGGCGGCGACGCGCTTCGGCATCTCCGCCTTCGGCACCGTCGCGCGCATGCGGAGACCGAACGAGACGTTGCCCGCGACGGTGAGGTGGGGAAAGAGCGCATAGTTCTGGAACACCATGGCCGTGTTCCGCCGGTAGGCCGGGTCGGCGGTCACGTCGACGCCGCCGATCTCGATGGAGCCGGTGTAGGGCGGAAAGAACCCGGCGATGAGGTTGAGGGTCGTTGTCTTGCCGCAGCCCGACGGACCGAGAAGAGTCAGGAACTCGCCCTTGTAGACCTCGAGGTCGAGGTCCTGGAGCACGGAAACCGGCCCGAAGCTCATGTTGACCTTGGAGAGCCGGAGCTCGACCGCGCGTCCGCCTTCCTTCATGCGATCCCCCAGAGTCTTGCGTCATGCCCGGGCTTGGCCCGGGCATCCACGCCTTGCGTTGGCATCAAGGCAGGAAGACGTGGATGGCCGGGGCTCGGCCGAAAGGCCGGCCCGGCCATGACGCCTGTGCTACTTCTTCAGAACTTCCTTGTTGAACTTCTCGACCCAGGCTTCGCGGTTCTGGGAGACGTAGAGGTCATCGATGATGGTCTCCTTGAACTTGACGCTCGGATCGTAGGGCAGGTACTGCTTCACGTCGTTGCCCGAAACCTTGGTGCTGGTCGGCATGTACATGAAGGCGTTGGCGACCTGCTGCTGCCCCTTCGGCGTCAGCATGGCGTTGACGAACTTCTGCGCGAGCTCGGCCTTGGGCGCGCCCTTCACCACGTTGGCGGTGGTGAGCATGTAGATGGTGCCTTCCTTCGGGATGACGGTCTTGAGGTCCGGGTTCTTCGCCATGACGGCCATGGCGTTGTCGGCGCCCATCGCGGCGAGCCAGGCGTCGCCCGAGATCATGAACTGCTCGGACTGGCCGCCGGTGGTCGAGAATTCGAGCACATTCGGGGCCAGCTCCTTGAACTTGTTGAAGCCGGGCTCGATGCTCTTTTCGCTGCCGCCGTTCATGTAGGCGAGCATGATCATCGGCACCAGGCCGTAGCTCGAGGTGATGTGGCGGACGGAAACGCGGCCTTTGGCGGCGGGGTTGAGCAGGTCGTTCCACGAGGTCGGCTCGGGGATCTTCTTATCCTTGAAAATCTTGCTGTTGTAGACCATCACGACGTAGTTGATGCCGAAGCCGACGCCCTTGTCGCCGTCGAGGCGGCCTTCCTTGCGGATGTCGGCGAGGTTGGGCACGAGCTTGGGATCGAGCGGCGCCAAGAGGTCTTCCTTCGACGCCAGCACCTGCACCATGTAGTCGAGCAGGATCACGTCGACCTGCGGGTTGGCCTTTTGCGCCTTGATGCGGCCGTGGTTCTGGGTTGAGCTCGCCGGCAGCCATTCGACTTTGACGTTGTTGGCCTTCTCGAACTCAGGAATCAGGGTCTTCCGCATGATCGCTTCGTTCGGCCCGCCGAACCCGGCGATGACGAACGTCTGCTGGGCGGAGGCGGAAGCGGCGAACAACGGAAGCGCAAGGACCGCGCCTGCGAGCCACATGGCCCAAGACCTGCGAACGCTGGTATTCATGTTTTCTCTCCCTGGAATTCCGGCGCGCCCCCTGCGAGCTCGCCGGTCGCATTCTGATTGAAGAAAGCCGCGGGTGCCTGATCGTTTACTTCGCCAGGCTGATTAACCCGTTGCAGACGTTCTACACCAGCCGGAAATCGGCGGCAATGGGAGGACGCCGCGCTTCGGCGCTCACGCGAACCCGTAAAGCTTCGCCGGGTTGTCCCACAGTATCTTGCGCTTGGCGTCCTCCGGGAACGGCTGTTTCAGCAGGACCTCGACCGCGTGCGGGAACTTGCTGTCCCGGTGCGGGAAATCGGTCGAGAAGACGATGTTGCCGCCTTTGAGCCAGTCGATCGCGTGGGACGCCACCGTCTCGTCGGCTTCGACGGAGACGTAGCACTGGCGGCGGAAGTAGAAGCTCGGCGGCTCCGGCGTGCGTTCCTTCACCGTGCCTTCCCAGTGCTCGTCCATGCGCCAGAGCCAGAACGGCGCCCAGCTGCAGTTGCCTTCGAGGAAGCCGACGCGCAAGCCGGGGAAGCGCTCGCAGACGCCCCCCGCGAGCGTCGAGAGGCAGGCATACATCTGCTCGATCGGGTGCGCGGCGACGTGCTCGGTCGTCCACGTGTCGACTTCGTCCGCGATGAAGCGGTCGGCCATGGCGACGGGCAACGCGCACGGCACGCCCTCATGAAACCCGACCGCGAGGTCCAGCTTCTCGCACTCGGCCCACAGCGGATCGTAATAGCGGTCGTGCCAATTGCGGCCCTTCACCGGGTTGGGGCGGAGGAAGATCGCCTTGAAGCCGAGATCGCGCTTCGCGCGCCGGGCCTCCTCGACGGCGGCGCCGACGGCTTGCGCCGGGACCATGGCGGCGCCGAACATGCGGTCCGGCTTGTGCGCGCAGAAATCGGCGAGCCAGTCGTTGTAGGCCCGCGAGATCGCGGCCGCGAGGCCGTCGTCGTCGTACTCCTTGGCGTGGGCGAAAAGCCCGCGCGTCGGGAACAGGACGGCCGCGTCGACACCCTCCTTGTCCATGGCCTCGACCTGGGTGTCCGGCCCGAACCCGCGCGCCTCGAAATCCTTGTAGAGGTCGTAGCGGCCTTGCTTGAGGGACTGGGCCTTGACTTGATCGTCCTCGCCTTTCTTGTTGTGCATGGTCTTGGCGATGACCTTGCCGTCGTGGACGAGGTGAAGGTCCATGAAATATTCCCGCGTGCCGATCGGCGCCTGGTTCTTGTAACGGGGCTCGATGTAGCGGAGCCAGAGGTCCCATGGCTCCTGCACGTGCAGGTCGGCGTCGAAAACCTTGAATCCGTTCTTGGCCATGAAGTCCTCCTGGGGACGCGGCCGGTTTGCGGCGCGCGGGCTGGGTGGAACTTTGACACCGAAATCCCGGTCGATCAAAGGCAATCCGGAACGCCGGGGACGCATCTCCGTTGCGCGCGCGCGCGCGACGGCGCATGGTTTCATTGAAAAAAGGGGCCGCGCCCGTGACCGACGACGACCTTTGTTTTGCCGACATCGCGACGCTCGCCGGTCTTTTCCGCGAGCGGCGGCTTTCGCCAGTCGAATTTCTCGAGATCGTGCTCCGGCGGATCGAGCGCACGGAGCCGCTCATCTCCGCCTACATCGCGGTCGACCGCGAAGGCGCGCGCGCGGCGGCGAAGGCGGCGGAGACTGCGTTCGCACGCAACGACGGCATCGGGCCGCTCTCCGGCATTCCCGTCGCCGTGAAGGACATGATCGACGTGCGGGGGCTGCCGACCACCAACGGCTCGCATGCCGTGGCGGTCCGGCCGGCGGAGCACGATGCCTATGCGGTCGCGGGCCTTCGCAAGGCCGGCGCCGTCATGCTCGGCAAGGCGAACACGCACGAGTACGGCCTCGGCGCCACGACCGAGAGCGTCTTCAAGCAGACTCGCAATCCTTGGGATATCAGGCGCATCGCGTCCGGATCGAGCGGCGGCTCGGCCGCCGCGGTTGCCGCGGGTGCGGCCGTCCTCGGCCTCGCGACCGACGCCGGCGGGTCCATCCGGGCGCCGGCCGCCTGGTGCGGCATCGCCGGCATCCGGCCGACCCCGAGCCTGATCGACGAGGGGGGCGTCACCATCCTCTGTCCGGGCCAGGAAACGCTGGGGCCCATGGCGCGCCGCTCGCGCGACTTGATCCCGGCGCTGCGCGCGATCGCGAATACCCCTCCGGGCGACGCGCGTCCGACGAAGGACGTGCGCATCGCCGTTCCCCTCGAACTTTTCCAGAAAACCTGCGACGGCGAGGTTGTCGATGCGCTCGACCGTGTCGTCGCGTGGGCGCGGCGCCGGGGGCTTTCCGTGCAGGTGCTCGCGTGGGAGCCCGCGGTGCTCGAAAACGGGCGAACGGCGATGCGCGCCCTTGGGGCGAAGCTCGCGGCGGAGGCGCTGCCTGAGTCTCTCTGGGACCGGCTCGGGCCGGCGGAAGTGGACCGGCTCCGGTTCGGCCGCAGCCTCACCGATTCCGACATGGTGAACGCGCGGCGGCAGGCTGATCGCCTGAGGGCTGAGATCACCGCGGTCCTGTCCAAGGCTGACGCCATTCTGCTGCCCGGCTGCGCCTGCGATCCGCCGGAGGTCGGCAGCTCCGTCGTCCGCGTCAACGGCGCCGAGCGGCCGTACAACGACATCCGCGGCCTGTTCATGGGACCGGCGACCGTGCTGTCGATTCCGCAGCACTGTTTCCCGGTCGGGTTCTCGAAGGCCGGGCTTCCCATCGGCGCCCAGGTGATGGGGCGGGACGGCAGCGACGCGACGCTGCTCGCGCTCGCCGCCGATTTCGAGGACGATCATGCCGCCGGCCTCGGTCGGCGGCCGGATCTCTAACGCCGGTCGCCCGC
Source organism: Rhodospirillales bacterium (assembly GCA_009694195.1). Lineage (GTDB taxonomy): Bacteria > Pseudomonadota > Alphaproteobacteria > Rhodospirillales > SHVQ01 > SHVQ01. Next base: position 47,381 of record SHVQ01000014.1, on the reverse strand, counting down.
TCCGTAGAGCCCGCGCACGCTCACCAGCCGGTCGAATACGGCGAGCACGACGAACGTGCCGACGATCACCATCGAGGCGATCGCGATGAGCCATGGCTGCACGACCTGGTCCCAGTAGAGGAAGATGCGGACGGGGAAGGTGGTCATCCTCGGTGTCGACAGGAAGGCCGACACGGTCACGTTCTCGAACGACATGATAAACGTGAAGACGGCGCCCGACACCATGCCGTTGCGGATGACGGGCAAAGTGACGCGGAGGAAGGCGCCGACGCGGGAGGCGCCGAGCGTCTGCGCCGCCCACTCGATCGCATGATCGACGCCGGTGAGGCTCGCCATGATGAGGCGGGTGGCGTAGGGCGTGGTGATGACGATGTGGCCGATGACGACGCCCGCGAAGGTCGTGCCGACTCCGGTCTGGGCGTAGTACTGCAGGAGCGCGAGCCCGATCACCAGCGCAGGCAGCACCAGCGGCGACAGGAAAAAGGCGTTTAAGACATCGCGGCCGGGGAACCGGTGGCGGACGATGGCAACCGCCACCGTGAGGCCGAGTAGGGTGGCGAACACTGCCGTGACGACCGCGATGGAGAAGCTCAAGAGGAGCGACTCGCCGAACTCGGACCGCCCGAGGGCATCCCAGTACCACTTGAGCGTGAATCCCTTGGGCGGAAAGGCCACGTACGCGAGCTCGGTGAACGAAGTGGCAATGGTGGCGAAGAGGGGGAGCAAGAGGAAGCCCATGACCCCGTAAGTGAAGATGCGAAGAATCACGGCGGCCCCCCCCTAGCGCGCGAAGACGCCGGTAAACAGGCGGCGTTCCATCAGGCGGTTGTAGGCGAGCATGATGGTGGCGGTGACGACGAGCAGAATGACGGCGATCGCCGCCCCGAACGGCCAATCGATCGTGGCCATGTTCTGCTCCCAGATGTGGTACGCCACCACCTTGACCCAGGCGCCTCCGAGGAACATGGGCACCACGAACGAGCTGGTGGACAGCGCGAACACGATCAACGAGCCCGCCAGCGCGCCCGGGATGCTGAGCGGAAGCGTGATGCTCCAGAAGGTGCGGATCGGTCCGGCGCCGAGGATGCGCGCCGCGCGCACCGTCGCCGGGTCGATGTTCTGCAGGGAGTTGTAGATGGAGAGCGCCACAAACGGGAAATAAACGTGGACGAGGCCCGAGATGACCGACGCCTCGGAAAACTTCAGCTTGAGCGGCGCGTCGACGATGCCCACCATCTTGAGGGCCCAGTTGATGAGCCCCGCGGGCGCGAACACGACCATCCAGCCGAAACAGAGAATGACCACGCTGACCAACAGCGGCGAAATGATGATCAGGGTGAGGATCGAACGCTCGGTCGGACCGGCCTTGGTGAGATAGATGGCCACGGGATAGGCGGCGATCACCGAGTAAAGGGTGGTCAGCGCCGCGATGCGCACCGTGCGGACCAGCACCTCGAGATAGTACGGGTCCAAGAGGTACCGCACGTACTGGTGGAGGGTGGCGTAGTCCAGGACCTTGTAGGTGTACGTGTCCCACCGCTGAACGCTGTTGGCGAGCAGGATGGCGAGCGGCACCACGTAGAAGATCAGAAAGAAGACGAGCGCCGGCGCCAGGATGATCCAGGGCGTCCAGTTGACTCGGCGCTGCGGCACTGCGGAGACAGCGGCGACAGCGGCCTCCGCGGTCATCGCGCTCATGGCAACTTCACCAGAAGCGAATCCTTGGCCGGCCAGCCCACGTAGACCTCGCTCCCCTCGGACAGCGCGGCGCGGTCGCCCCGGTTCTTCTCGACCATGATCAACCGGTGGTCGCCGAGCTGGACCAGGTAGCGGATGGTGCCGCCCAGGTAGATGGCGTGGTGGAGGCGTGCCTTGAAGCAGTTGTCGGTCGAAAGGCGCTCCGGGCTCACGGCGAGGCGCTCCGTCCGCACCACCACTTCCACGCGGTCGCCGGCCGAGAACCGCTCGCTCGTCTGGCAGTGCACGGAATGGCCGCCGAGGTCGACGACGACCGAGGTTCCGTCCGCGCGCGCCACCGTGCCCGGCAGGACGTTGGACTCGCCGAGAAACTTGGCGACGAAGCCGGTGGCGGGCTTCTCGTAGACTTCGTCCGGAGTTCCGATCTGCTCGACGCAACCGTTGCTCATGACGGCGACGCGGTCGGCGAGGGCCAACGCCTCTTCCTGGTCGTGGGTGACGTAGATGCTGGTGATCCGGATGCGGTCCTGGATGTCGAGCAGCTCCGAGCGCATCTCCTCGCGCAGCTTGGCGTCCAGGTTGGAGAGCGGCTCGTCATAGAGCATGATGTCGGGCTGCACGATGATCGCGCGGGCGAGGGCGACGCGCTGCTGCTGGCCGCCCGAAAGCTGCCGCGGAAACCGGTCGGCGAAGCCGCCGAGCCGCACCATGTCGAGGGCTTCCTTCAGCCGCCGCTCGCGCTCCGCCGACTCGACGCGCCTGAGCTTGAGCCCGAAGGCGACGTTTTCCGCGACCGTCATGTGGGGGAAGAGGGCGTAGCTCTGGAACACCATCCCGAGGTTGCGCTTGTTGGGGGGAAGCCCGGCGACGTCCCGGTCAGCGATGCGGATCGTGCCGCCGTCCGGCTGGAGAAATCCGGCGAGCAGGTTCAGCGTCGTCGTCTTGCCGCAGCCCGAGGGCCCGAGCAGCGCCACGCTCTCGCCCTGATTGATCGAGAGCGAGAGGCGGTCGACGGCAAGGACCTGGCCGTAGAACTTCGAGACCTCGTGCAGGCGAACGTGTTCCATGAGGCCCATTCCATAGGCGCGCGCCGGAAGTCCGGCACGGCCCGCGAGTTATCGATAAACGAAGGCAACGCCCCCTCCCCGGCGGGGAGGGGGACGTCACGGCGTAATGACGGCGAGGCCGGGCCGAATCGCTACTTGCGCTCGATTTCCTTGTTCCAGCGCTCGGTCCAGGCCGCCCGGTTCTTGTTGATGGCGTCCCAGTTGGGGAACTTGATGCGGGCGGTTTCCTCCGCGGTGACGATGCCCGTCACGCCCGTGTGGAAGGGGATGAAGCCCGCTTCCTTGGCGTTGATCTCCTGCTGCTCCTTGCTCATCATCATGTTGATGAAGGTGTGGGCGAGAGCGAACCTGTCGTCCGGCCGCCCGTTCGGGATGCAGGCGGCCTCGCGGAACGCGAAGAGCCCCTCCTTCGCGAACACGAACTTGATCGGAACGCCGCCGACGGCCGCCAGGTTCCACGCCCGGTCGTTGCTCCACACGCCGATCACCGTCACGCCCTGCTGGACCAGCGTCGGCGTCTCGCCGTACTGGTCGAAGGTCGCGACGCGCGGGGCGAGGTCCTTCAGCTTGGCCCAGCCCGGCTCCATGTTGTCCGGGATTTTGCCGCCGGACATTTCGGTCAGGGAAAGCAGGAGGAAGAGGCCGTTGCTGTTCTTGATGTTGTGGATGGAAATCTGCCCCTTGAGTTCGGGCCGCCACAAATCCTGGAACGAGGCCGGCGGCGCCCACTTTTTCTCCTTGAAGGTCGGCTCGTGATAGAAGATGCCGGTGCCGGCGGCACCCCACAGGATGCCCGTCTCGCCCGCGTCCCTCGCGGCGGGAATCATATCCTTGGCGTTGGGAAGCTTCGAGAAGTCGAGCTTCCTGCAAAGGCCGAGCTGGACGGCCTGGAAGTAAGGCCCGTCGTCGAACATCGCGAGGTCGATCTCGGGCTTGTCCTTCTGCGCCGTCAGCTTGGAGAGGGTCGCCGATGAGAACCCGTCGGACCACACGATCTTGGCGCCCGTGGCCTTCTCGAAATTGGGAACGATCGACTTGTACCAGACCGCCTTGTAGGGGTCGCCCCACGCGGCGATCACCAGCTCCTTGGCTTGCGCGAACGCGGGCGACGATACGGCCGTCAGCGCCAGCGGCGCGGCGACGAGCCCCGCCGCAAGCCAGAGGGTCCCTTTCAGTTTGGAACGCATGATCTGCACCTCCCTTGGATATTATGGGTCCGCGTTCTCAATTGAAAACGCCGGCGGACTCCCGGACTCTCGCCGGCAAAACATGAGGGCCTCGCCGCGAGGGAAACTCCGCCTCGCATTTTGTGACACGATTCCCCAAGCGTTTTCAACCCTTTTGGTGCGGGTCTCGTGTTGACACCCGGGAGCCTTCTGGACGAGCATCCTGGCTATTAAGCCGACGCAGGGCAAAGGGCCCGAATCGCGAGGGGAATACTGCCATGGTGACGCACCGGCCGCTGTTCGGGGCGGAATTTTCGCGGGCCGAATATGATCGCCGATACCGGCGGGCGTGGGCGTTGATGCGCAAGGCCGGGCTTTCGGCGCTGCTCGTCACCAGCCAATCCAATCACCGCTACTTGACCGGCCATCGCTCGCAGTTCTGGGCGAGCAACGCGCGTCCCATGTACACGATCCTACCGCTCGGCAAGCCGCCCGTGTCGGTGGTCACGGAGGTCGAAGGCAACGGCTTGCGCGCGACCTCCTACGTCCAGGATATCCGGACGTTCGCCGGGTTCGCCGACGACAGCGTCCCCATCCTTGCCGACGTCCTGCATGAGCTCGGACTCGCCGGCACCAAGGTCGGCGTCGATTTCGGCGACGAGATGCGGCTTGGGATTCCGCTCACGTCGTTCCGCAAGCTGGAGACCCGGGCGAAGAAGATAAAGTTCGTCGACGGCACGCCCGTGCTGTGGGACGTGAGGTTGATCAAGTCGGCGGCCGAGATCGCCTACATCGAAAAGGCGTGCCGTGCGGCGGACGCGGGCATCCGGCGGGGCTGGAAGGTGCTGAAGCCCGGCATGACGGCGCGCGCGGTGCATCGGCAGATGGTCGTCGCGATGTTGGAAGCCGGCGCCGACAAGGTCGCGTGGTCTCCCATCGTCGCCGGGCGCGAGAACAACGACAAATACACCTTGGAGCCGACCGACCGGAAATTCCGCGCCGGCGACACCGTGTGGACCGACATCGGCGTCGCCGTCAACGGCTACTGGTCCGACTTCAGCCGCGTCGCGGCGGTCGGACGCGCGTCCGCCACCCAACGGGACGATTACCGCCGGGTGTGGGACGTGACGCAAGCCTGCATCGAGGCCGTGCGCCCGGGCCTTCCCGTCGCCCACATCGCGAAGGTGCGCGACCGCGAATTCGAACGGATCGGCTACCGCCACGGCAGCGTGAACCCCGGCCGCATGGGCCACGGCTCCGGCCTCGACATGACGGAGCCGCCGTCCGTCGCCGCCTTTGACAAGACGATGATGGAGCCTGGTCTCGTGCTGCACATCGAGCCGAAGATCGTCCGCGACCACGGCATCTTCCAGTTGGAGGAGCTGGTGGCGGTGACGAAGACGGGCTACGCGTGGATCACCGACCCCGCGCCGAAGACGCTGCCGGTCATCGGCAAATAGCCGTCAGTCGTCGCGGAGCTCGTCGGCCGTCGGGCCGGTTTGCGTACCATCCGCGTATTTGGATGCGTTGCGGATCAGGGTCTCCGGCGGGAGCGCCAGCGCCTTCACGGACGGCCGCTCGCTCATGCGCCCGGCCCACGCCGCCAAGCGGCGGCAGGCGGGCGGCAGCGTGATCTTGCGGTAGTGCGCCATCACCGGCAGCCGCTCGAACCACGGATAGAACGTGAAGTCGACGAGGCTGACTTGGTCGCCGAGCCAGTATTTCCCGCCGAGCTTGCCGATCCCGGCTTCTTCCATGAAGAGGAAATGTTTCTGCAGTTGCTCGCCGAGCTTCCGGCGATTCTCGCCATCCTGGGCGAGCAGCACCTTGTACCAGGTCGTCGTGAGCGTGCTGTTGCAGTAGTCGATCCAGATGCGGGCGGCCGCGCGCCGGCCGGGCTCCCTGGGCATCAGCGACGGCTCCGGGAAGATCTCGTCGAGATACTCGTTGATGACCGCCGATTCATAGACGAGCTCGCCGCCCCGCTTCAGCGCCGGCACCTTGCTGTAGGGAGAGACCGTCTGGAACCACTGGGGCTTGTTGTCGAGGTCGATCTCGATCTCCTCGTAGGCGATGGCCTTCTCGAGGAGCACGAGGCGGGTCCGCTGGGCGAACGGGCAGCTCTTGGCGCTGTAGAGTTGAATGTCGGACATAAGACCTCGCGGTGTTTGAGGCGGCTAGCTAGGCAATGGATTACCCGGTTGCTACAGTCGCCGCAACTCGCGCGAAGGAGCGGCAATGAACCAGTTCCCCATGCTCGGCCGGTTCAACCAGTGGGCCAACGAACGACTGTACGAGTCTTGCGCCGGGATGGCGGACGCGGAGCGGAAGCGCGACCGCAAGGCGTTCTTCGGCTCGATCCACAACACGCTCAACCATTTGCTCGTCGTCGATCGGCTGTGGCTCGGGCGCATCGAGGGGGCGGAGAGCGGGATCAAGAGCCTCGACCAGGTTCTCTACGGCGATTTCGACGGGCTCCGCGCCGCGCGAAGGAAAAAAGATCAACGCCTCATCGCCTTCGTCGACGGCATCCCGGAAAACCGGCTCGCGGAGACGATCTCCTACACCCGCATGTCGGAGCCGCGCCTCGCCCAGACGAAGCCGCTGCACGTGCTCCTGATCACGCTGTTCAACCACCAGACCCACCACCGGGGTCAGGTGCACAACATGCTCTCGCAGGCAGGTATCGCTCCGCCGGCGTTGGATATCATCAACTTCGTCTAGGGCTAGCGGCGGCGCCGTCCAGCCGTGCGCTTCGGTTTGGCTTTCCGCGCCGGTTTGCGGGCGGCGGGCGCGATCTCGAACACCGCGTCGATCTCGGTCGCGGCGCCGAGCGGGAGCGAGGTCGAGCTCAAGGCGAAGCGCGCCGGGCGGCCGGCGTCGCCGAACACTTTGACGAACAGGTCGGTGCAGCCGTTGATGACCTTCGGCTGGTCGGTGAATTCGGGCGTCGAATTGACGAAGCCGCCGACCTTCACCACCCGCTTCACGCGGTCGAGGTTGCCGCCGCAGGCGACGCGCGCGTGCGCGATCAGGCTGAGCCCGCAGAGGCGCGCGGCCTCGTAGCCCTGCTCGATCGAGAGGTTGGCGCCGAGCTTGCCGACGTGCTTGAGCGAGCCGTTGAATATGGGGACTTGGCCGGATACGAACACGAGGTTTCCGGTGACGACGAACGGCACGTAGTTCGCGATGGGAGCGGTGGGATTGGGAAGCGTGACGCCGAGCTCGGCGATGCGCTTATCGATCTTTCCGGCCATGGGTTCCTCCTCGTGGTAGCGGCGGGCGCCAACCTTATCGGCAAGGCGACACGAGCGCCAGCGGCTAGGCTCACGGGACTTCTCGTCACCCCGGCCGAGCGAAGCGAGAGCCGGGGTCCATCTCGATTGTGGGATGCTTGAAGGACTGGGTTCCCGCTTTCGCGGGAACGACAAGATGGGGGCGTTCGGGAAAATCCCGCAGAAGCTCTCAGGACCCGCCCTTACAACATTCCTCTGCGGGCTCCACGTTCTCAGCGGTTTCCCTCTTGAATATTGTCGTCTACTATTGATTGAGGTGAATTATGAAAGCGAGTGCCCGCAAACGCGATTTCGCCCCAGTTCATCCGGGAGAAATCCTGCGCCGCGAGTTTCTGGACGACTTGGACCTCAGCGTCTATGCGCTCGCCAAGGCGATCTGTGTTCCAAGGACGCGGCTCAATGACATCATGCGCGGACGGCGCGGGATTTCGGCCGACACAGCGCTTCGGCTCGCCCGCTACTTCGGCACAGATGCCCAGTCCTGGATCAACCTGCAAACCCGCTACGATCTGGAGATGACTGCCTTAGAGCTTGGCGACCGCCTGCATAAGGAAGTAACGCCACGCGCGGCGTGAGGGCCGGGATTCAAGAGACCGTCAGGATCAAATTCCCGTGGCGGTCGCAGGCGAGGCGCTGCTTCGGCAGCACGATCGTGGTCGTGTCCATCTGCTCGAGGATGGCGGGGCCCTTCAGCTTCGCGTTCAGCGGCAGCCGCGCGCGGTCGTAGACCGGGCAATCGACGAAGCCGCCGGTCTCCTGGAAATGCACCCGCCGCCGGCCGATCTCGGCATCCTTCAGCGAGCGCGCGGTCGCGCGCGAATCCCCAACCGGCGGGCGTGACACCCGGCCCTTGGCCGTGACCCGGAACGTGACCAGCTGCACCTTCGCGTTCTGGGCATAGCCGTAGACGCGCTCGTGCTCACGGACGAACAGCTTCTCGATCGTCTTCAGGTCCGATGCCTTGATCCGGCCCTTCGGCACCTCGACGCGCAATTCATGACTCTGCCCGACGTAGCGCATGTCGATCGCGTAGGAGACCGCGCGCTTGCTCGGCGGAATGCCCTCGCGTTTGAACCACGCCTCGGCCTGGCGCGTCACGTCGGCGAACCCGGCGTTGATGGCATCGGCGCTCTTGGGGTCGAGGGCTGAGATGCGCGTGAGGCCGAAGTCGGTGCGGATATCGGCGACGAGCAGGCCCATGGCGCAGAGAAGCCCCGGGCCGGTCGGCACGATCACGCGTCGCATGTCGAGCTCGCGCGCGAGCATGGAGGCGAGCAGGGGCCCGGCGCCGCCGAACGCAAAGAGGGAAAAGTCGCGGGGGTCGAACCCCTGTTCGACGGAGATCACGCGGATCGCCTGGATCATGTTCTCGTTCAGGATCGTGAGGATGCCGTGGGCGGCCTTCTCCAGGCTCAAGCCCATCGGCTTTGCGATTTTTTCCTGGATCGCTGTTCGCGAAAGCTCGGCCTTGATCGGCATGCGCCCGGCGAGCAGGTGGGTCGGGTTGAGGCGGCCGAGCACCACGTTGGCGTCCGTCACGGTGGGCTCCGTGCCGCCCAAGCCGTAGCAGGCGGGGCCGGGCTTGGCGCCGGCGCTCTGCGGGCCGACGTGGAGGAAGCCGCCGGAATCGACCCAGGCGATCGAGCCGCCGCCGGCGCCGACCGAATGCACGTCGATCATCGGAAATCGCACGGGATAGCCGCCGAACTCACGCTCGCGGGCGACCATGGGCACTCCCGCCTCGACCAGGCAGACGTCCGTGCTCGTGCCGCCGACGTCGAAGGTGATGATGTCGCCGAGCTTGCCTTCGCGAGCGAGGTGGACGGCGCCGGTGACACCGGCGGCCGGGCCGGAGGCGAGCGTGCGGACCGGCAATCGGCTCGCTTCGGCGGGCGAGGCGACGCCGCCGTTGGATTGCAGGATGTTGGGGGGAACCGCGAGGCCGACTTCGTTCTTCGCCCGCTCGCCGACGTGGGCCAGGTAGCGGCTCATGACGGGGCCGAGCGATGCGTTGAGGACGGTCGTGGAGATGCGCTCGTATTCGCGGAACTCGGCCAGCACTTCGTGGGACGCGCAGATGAAGATGCCGGGCATAAGCTTGCGCAGCCGCGCGACCACGGCCGCCTCGTGCTCGGGGTTGCGGTAGCTGTGGATGAAGCAGACGGCGACCGCCTCGACCTTGGCCTTCAGGAAATCCGTGGCGATGGCGTCGAGGTCGGCGAGCCGAGGCGGCACGGAGTCGCGACCAAACAGATACGTGCGCTCGGCGATCTCGCGCCGCAGGTGGCGGGCCACCGGCGGCGTCGGCTTCGGCATCCGGATGTTGTAGTTGTGCGGCTGGCGCTGGCGCCGGATCTCCAGGAGATCGCGGAAGCCGTCGGTGGTGACGAGCCCGGTCGGCGCCGTCCGCTGCAAGATGAGGGCGTTGGTGGCGACCGTGGTGCCGTGGCCGAAATAGGAGACCTCCGCCGGTTTCACGCCCGCCTGTTTCAGGAGCTCGATCGTCCCTTGCGCGACGGCGCGCGACGGATCGTCGGGCGTCGACGATATCTTGTGGACGGACGCGTGCCCGTCCGAGAGACGGATCAGGACCAAGTCGGTGAACGTTCCACCGACGTCGATGCCGAGCGTATAGCCGGGGTTCTTCAAGTTTCGCGATCCTTTCGGCGAGATTATTTTCAGGCGTTCAGGCTATCCGACGCGCCGCTGGGCGCAAGTCTCCATTCACGGCGTCGAAGGCAGCGAGAGTGGCGGCGATGCGGGGCGGGCGGCCGACGGCGGCGAGCGGCTCGACGACCTGGTTCTTGCCGGAGCCGGTCCCGATCGCGACGATCAACTGGTCACCATAGAGGTTCTTTGCCTTCTCGCGGCCGAGCGCCTGCAGGCACGCGACGGGCGATGCGGAGGAGGGCTGCAGGAACAGGCCTTCGGTCTCGGCGATCATGCGGGTCCCCGCGATCGACTCGTCGTCGGAGGCAAGCCAGCCGACGCCGCCCGTCTCCTTCATGATGCGGACGATGGCGTCGCCCGCCTTGGGAAACGCGTGCCCGAAGCCCATGACCTTGGTCGCCGGCGGGCCCCAGTTCTCGACCGCCCTGCCGGTGCGCCAGGCTTTCACGATCGGGTGACAGCCCGTCGCCTGGACGATGTCGATGGCCGGGATTCTCTTCACCCAGCCGAGCGCGTTCAGCTCCCGGTAGCCTTTGTAGATGGCGACGGCGTTGGTGCCGCCCGAGGTCGGGATCATGATGCGGTCGGGCACCCGCCAGCCGAGCTGCCGGCTGATCTCGAAGGCGAGCGTCTTCTTTCCCTCGATCCGGTAGAGGTTGTAGGGCTGGGCGCAGTGGAAAAGACCGTACTTGCGCGCGACCTCCCCTGCGAGCGCGGCGCCTTCAACCATGCCGCCCTCGACGATGTGGATGCGGGTGCCCGGCACCTGGGTATGAAGGCGGTTGATGTCCGTCGTGTCATCGCGGAGGAATCCGAAAAAGGCGAGCCCGGCCCGCGCCGAATACGCGCTGAACGCCGCCGCCGCGTTGCCGGAGGACGCGAGGATGAGCCCGGCAACGCCGACCTCCTTCGATTTGCTGACGGTGACGCTGGCGCCCCGGTCCTTGAAGGAGCCGGTGGGGTTGCGAGACTCGTCTTTTATATAGAGGCGCGGCAAACCGAGCCGGTCGCCGAGCCGCGTCGCGTGGAAGAGGGGCGTCTCGCCCTCCTGCAGGCTCACGATATTTCCGGGCTCGCGGACGGGCAGCAGGAACGACCAGCGCCAGAGACTTTGCGGCTCGGCGGGGATGCGGTCGCGGTCGATCTCGCGCTTGATCGCTGCGATGTCGTACCTCGCCTCCTGCACACGCCCATGCAGCGGGCACACGGGGTCTTTGGTCATGTCCGTGTTGAACGTGCCGGGTTCGCAGTCGGCGCACTGATAGCCGAGGAGGTAGCTTCGCATTCCGTCGTCGTTCCTCTGTCGTCATTCCCGCGCAGGGGGCTGCGGGGGTTCCCCGCATCCTGGGCGGGAATCCAGTCTTTATGATTCTGGACCCCGGCTCTCGTTCTACTCGGCCGGGGTGACGGCCTGGTCTGTTCGTGCGTGCGAGCTCAATGCTCCTTCGGCGTCTCGATCTCGATCGCCTTGCCGATGTATTCCGTCGCCTTGAGGCCGCTGCCGGTCAGCACCACGACCGTCGTCTGGTCCTTCTTGATGGTGCCGGCGTCCTGCAGCTTGGTGAGGCCGGCCGCTGCCGCCGCCGACGTCGGTTCGGCGAACACGCCCTGGCGCGCGAGCGCCCGCAAGGCCATGAGGATCTCGTGCTCGCTCACGGCGACGATGCCGCCCTTGCTCGTGCGGGCGACGTCCATGACTTCCTTCACGCGGACGGGCCTCGTCATCGCGATGCCCTCGGCCAGCGTGTGAGCTGAGGGCACGTCGACGAGTTTGTCCTTGCCGGACATGAAGGTCGCGTAGAGCGGCGCAACCACGGCCGGCTGGACGCCGTAGATGCGCGGCATGCGGTCGATCTCGCCGGCCGCCATAAGCTCCTGGAACCCGAGATAGCAGCCGATCAGATTGCTGCCGCCGCCCAACGGAGCGACGATGTTGTCGGGAACCTTGAAGCCCAGGTCTTCCCACAGCTCGTAAGCCAGCGTCTTGGTTCCCTGGAGGAAAAGCGGCTGCCAGTTGTGGCTTGCGTAGAACGTTTTTTCGGCCTCGCGCAGCGCCGCCTCCGCCACGTCGTTGCGCGTGCCCTTGATCGGAACGACTTCCGATCCGTAGGCCGCGATTTGGATGATCTTGGGAGGCGAGGTGTAGGCGGGAAGCAGGATCTTACAGGCGATCGAGGCGGCGGCCGAATACCCGGCGAGGGAGGCGCCGCCGTTACCCGAGGAGTCGTTGAAGATTTTCGTTATGCCGCAGTTCTTGAGATAATTGATCATCACGGCGATGCCGCGGTCCTTGAAGGACCCCGTCGGCATCAGGAACTCGAGCTTGAAGAGCACCGGGCGCTCCTGCCACCGCCCTCGGATGAGCGGCGTACATCCTTCGCCCATGGTGACGGTCGGCGCCTTGTCGAACGGCAGCGCCGCCTGGTAACGCCAGAGCGAACGCCGGCTCGTGTCGATGTCGCCGCGCCCGATGCCGGCGCCGGCCGTGAGATTGAGGTGACTCTTGCTTTCGGGACAACGCCAAAGGGGCTTGTCCAGGGGATAGGTCTTTCCGGTCGCCGGGGAGATGTAGCGGAAGGGCTCGCGCTTCGCGGCCGCGGGTTTTTTCTGGGTCTGCGGGGCCATCGAGTGTCCTTTTCTGATGTCATGCCCGGCCTTGTGCCGGGCATCCACGTGGATCGCCGGGACAAGCCCGGCGATGACGAGAGTGGAAATTATTGCGTCGCGCTCAGCTCCCGCTTCGTGGTCGTGAGAACGTCCGCGCCCTTCTTGGTGACGAGCAGGACTTCCTCGCAGTTGAAGACGCCGTCGTTATTGATGAAGCGGGGCTCGAGCGTGATGACCAGGCCGTCCTCCATGATCGTCTCTTCGTAGAGCGCGGTATGGGGCGGCTCGGTCGAGTTGAGCCCCATCCCGTGGCCGACGCGGCCCTGGCCGATCTTGATGCCATAGCCGAGCTTGTCGAGCGCGCGCTGCGCGGCTTCGGCCACGCGTTTCACCGGCTCGCCCATTTTGACGGCGGCGATGCCGGCGTCGTTCACGTCGAGGATATGCCGTTGATAGTCGACCTGCTTCTGGGAAGGTTTCCCAAGGACGATCGAGCGGCAATAGTCCGTCCAGTAGCCGTCATAGATGCAGCCCATGTCCACCCACAGCATCTCGCCTTTCTGGAGGCGGCGGTCGGTGGCCTTGCCGCTCAGGCAGTTGTAGTTCTCCTGTCCGGCGGCGAGCAGCACGAATCCCGGCTTCTCGGCGCCGTGCTGCATCATGGTGGTGCCGGCGATGGCGGAGAGCTCTTTCTCGGTCACGCCCGGCTTCACGGCGGCGAACATGGCCTGGAACGCCTTGTCGGCGATGACGGCCGATTTCCGCATCAGCTCGATCTCGGCCTTGGATTTGAACATGCGGAGCTTCCACAGCAGCATGGCCGCGTCGACGAATTGGGCCTTCGGCAGCAGGGCCTTCAGATCGTCGAATTCCTTCAAGCTCATGCCGAGCCGCTGCTCGTAGCCGATCTCGGCGCCGACCTTGCCCTTGTCCATGCCGAACTCGCGCATCACGTCGGCGAGCATCTGGGTCGATGCCTCGCCACCGCGAAGATACGTCCGGATATCGCTGAGCCCGCTCGTCCGCTTCATCTCAGGCGTGAGGAAGCCATGGGAGATCAGCGCCGCGCGCCCATCGGCCGCGATCACTTCGTAGAAGGGCCGCGCGAACAGCGTCCACGGGCAGTGGTGGCGGTAGCCCGAGAAATAATCCACGTTCGTCTCGCCGCACAGCATGACGCCGCTCAAGCCGGCGTCGTTTGCGAGCTTGGCGAGCTTCGTCGCGCGTTCGCGGTATTCGGATTTCGGTATGGGCACTTCTTTCTCCCTGGCGTTGGGCATCGGTCAGCGGGCGCGAGCATGCCCGCACGGGACCCGAAAATATATCAAAACCGTACCCCGCGCGAATCGTTCGCAATGACTTTCAGGAGACGTTGAACATAGCGCCGGGTTCGGGAACAATCGGCATCGCAGCAACGGAGGAAGCCCCCGTGCCCGTGCGCTCGACGCACCCCGTCGACATCGCGGCCCTGCGCCGGTTGATGGAAGACATGCTGGCCGCCGCCGGCGTCGCGCCCGCGCGGGTCGCGGTCGTCGCCGACGTGTTCGTCGCGGCCGAGCTGCAGGGGAACTGGATTCAAGGCCTCCAATACTTGAACACCTTCATCAAGAACATTTGCCTGGGGCGTATCGACCCGGTGGGCGAGCCGGCGATCGTCAGGGAGGGGCCGGCCTACGCGCTGATCGAGGGGAACCGGGGGCCGGGCCACCCGGCCGGCATCCTCGCGGCCGATACCGCGGTCAGGATCGCGAAGGCGGCCGGCTCGGCCATCGTCGGCGTCGCCAACTCCAGCGATATCTTCATGCTCTCGTACTATTCCGAGCGGATCGCACGGGAAGGCTGCGTGGGGCTCGTGTTCATGAACAGCCCGCCGACGGTTCACGCCCACGGCGGGATGGAGAAGGCGCTGGGGACCAATCCGATCTCTATCGCTGTGCCGACCGAGGACGCGCACCCGTTCGTCATCGACATCGCGGCGACGAGCGCCGATCTCTCCGCCCGCATTCGCCTTGCCCAACACTATGGCGAGCAGCTCCCGCAAGTGACAGGCCTCGGACCCGACGGGCGGCCGACCACCGACCCGGCGAGCGTGCTGGCGGGTGCCATCAGCCCGTTCGCCGGCCACAAGAGCTCAGGGTTCGGATTTTGCGTGGCGCTCATCTCGGGCGTGCTCACGGGGTGCGCCGTCGGCAAGGGTCAGCGCAAGTGGCACGGGGATGAGCCCGGCCCGGCGGGTAAGAAGGGGCACGTTTACATGGCCATCGACCCGGGGGCGTTCGGCGATGCCGAGACGTTCCGCAAGGCTGCGAGCGCGTATCTCGCCCAGGTGCGCGCCTCGCGAGCGGCGCCCGGCAGCCCTGGCGTCCGCGTCCCCGGCGATCGCGCGGCCGCCGCGCGCGCAACGAACGCAAGGCGGGGCTTGGTCGACATCGACGGCCACGTCTGGGACACGACCGCCAAGCTCGCGGCCGAGCTCAACGTCGCAATGCCGTTTTAGTTCGCGCCCCTCACCCCGAACCCTCTCCGCCCCCAGGGGCGGAGAGGGAGGGACCCGCCTGAGCGGGAGGGTGAGGTGGGGTGAAACCTACTGCGCGTAGTCGGAATTCTCGCGGTCGAGGGTCCGCTTGAGCGCGGTGAAGTAGACATCCGGGCTGACGGGGTCGGTCTTGTAGACCTCGCGGGTCTCGCGGCCGACCTTGTCGCTGACGGGCTGCAAGGGCGTTCCGTGCATGCGGGCGATGGCCTGGTACATGCAGTTGCGCTCGAGCACGTAGGTGTACTGCAGCGCCTCTCCGACCGTCTCGCCCGTCACGATGGTGCCGTGGTTGGCGAGGAACACGGCGCGCTTCTCTCCCATGATCTTGGCAATGCGCTCGCCTTCCTCGTCCGCCGTCACGAGGCCGTTGAACTCGGGATCGTAGGCAATGTCGTCGTAGAAGCGGAGCCCGCCCTGGTGGATAAATTCGAAGCGCGGGCTTTTCAGCGTCGCCATGGCCGTGGCGTAGGGCGTGTGGGTGTGGATCACGCAGTGGTTCCGGACGCCCGCCTTGTGGATTGCGCCGTGGATACAGAAGGCCGTGCGCTCGACCTCGCCTTCGCCGTCGACCTTGTTGCCTTCGATGTCGACGACGAGGAGGTCGCTCGCGCGGATTTCCGACCACAGCACACCCAGCGGATTCAGAAGAAACAACTCGTCGTCGCCCGGGAGCCGCATGCTGAAGTGACCGCCGATGCCTTCCTGCCAGTCCCACCGCGCCGCGAGGCGGAACGCCGCCGCGAGATCGACGCGGGCCTGACGGACCGGATCATTGATCCGCTTCGGATTGAGCGCGGCCGCCGTTTTCGTCGCCATTGTCGTGTGCTCCTTTATGGATCGGGATATGTCGGGTCGTATATCACATTTGGGCCGGCGAAGTCTTGGCCGAGCCCTCGTACGTCTTGACGTTCCGCCGTTCGACCACGCTCCGGTGGAACGCGACCGTTTCCGGGCCGAAGGCGCCGTGCGGCCGCTTGATATGCTCGAAGTGGCCGTAATCGTCGCGCCCGCGCACCAGCATGGCGATCTCGCGGTGGCCGGGGCGGCGGGAATGGGTCGGCATGATGTCGATCAGATAATAGATGCGCCTGGATTTGGAGGTATTGGCATTCGAGCCGTGGATGATCCGCTGGTGGATGACCACGAGCTCGCCGGGCTTGAGCGGGACCACACGCGCGCGCGACTCATCGAAGGGGTCGATGATGTGCTGATGGCGGAGGAGGAGGCTTTTCGAATCCTCCGTCTCCGCGTGACCGAGAATGCCCCAGCGGTGCGAGCCCGGGACCACCTCGATGCAGCCCATGTCCGGCGTCGCCGGCGAAAAGGCGAGAATGCACGTCGTCCACACCGGCTCGAAGCGGAGGTAGTAGGCGTCCTGGTGCCAGGCCGCGTGGGCCTGGTCGCCGGGCTCCTTGATGCGGAAGCCGGATGTCGGGCAAAGAAGGTTCGGCCCGAGCAGGTCCTCCATCGCGTTCAGGAAGTTCGGGTGATGGATGAGCTCGTTCAGCCAGGGCAGCAGCAGGTGCGCGCTTTGAAAGACTTTGCGCGCAATGGCCGGGTGCTCGCGCTCGAAGGCTTCGAGCCGCTCGCGGTAGACGCCCATTTCGGCTTCCGAGAGGATCGGAATGGGGCCGGCGTAACCCTCCTCGTCGAATTGACGGATGGTCGCTTCGCTCAAAAACTTCGGCATGATCTGACCGAGCCTCAGGCGAGCGCGGGCGGGCGCTTGGCGCTGCCCTTGTACGACTCGCGGTCGCGCGTCTCGCAGGCATGGCGATGCAGTTGCCGGGCGTCGGGGCCGAAGTCGTCCTTCGGCTTCGGCAGAATCTCGAAATTGCCGTAGCGATCGCTCCCGCGGAGTAGCGTCGCCGTGTCGCGGCTGCCCTTCCGCTTGGCGTGAGCGGGAAGGATGTCGAGCAGCAGCGATATCCGCCGGTCCTTGGAATTGTTGGCGGGCGAGCTGTGCACGGTCTTGTGGTCGAAGCAGAACGCCTCGCCCGCCTTGATCTCGAGCGGCACCGCCTTCGCCACGTCGATCGGGGCCGTGATTCGCTGGGCCCGCGTGAGCAGGCTTCGGTCGTCCTCGGTCTCCTCGTGGGGCAGGATCGGGCCCCGGTGGGAGCCCGGAATCACATAGAGGCAGCCGTTCTCCGCCGTCTGCTCGGTGAAGGCGACGAAGCAGGTGAGAAAGTAGGGGTCGTACCGGAGATAGAACGCGTCCTGGTGCCAGCCGGCATACGTGCCTTCGCCCGGCTCCTTGCGGCGGAACGCGCTCACCGTGCAGAGGATGTCCGCACCCACCAGGTCCTCGAGCCCGTCCAGCAACACCGGATGGCGGACGAGACCGTCGAGCCAGCGGAAGAGAAGGTGCGGGTTTTGAACGAGCTTGCCGTCGTCCGCCGGGTGGTCGCGCTCGAAGGCTTCCATGCGCTCGCGGAAGGTCCGCATCTCCGCCGGCGACATGAAGCGGATGGGGTCCGAGTATCCGCGCTCCTTGAAGGCGTCGATCTGGGCTTGCGTGAAGTACTTGGGCATTTCCGTTCCCGTCCGTTTGTTTTTTTCTTAGCCGAGAGCAGGCGAGGCTCGTTTTGAGCCTCTGTACGACTCCTTGATCCGGGTCTCGATCACGTGCCGGTGGCGGGCGAGGGAGAGTGGGCCGAATTCGTCCTTCGGCCGCTCCTCGCGGTCGAAGTGGTTGTAGCGGTCGACGCCGCGGACCAACATCGCGGGCTCGCGCGGGCCTTCCCGCTTCGTCACGGTCGGCGCGTATTCGACGACGTAATTGATGCGGCGCTCGTCCGTGCGGTTCGGCTGCGAGCCGTGCACGATCGTGTTGGCGAGGATCAAGGCCTCGCCGGCCTTGGCCTCGACGTCGGTCGCGCGCGCGGTGTCGAACTGGGCGGTGATCCTCTGGGCCCGCGTGAGCATGCTCTTCTTGTCGTCGGTCTCCTCGTGCGGCAGGAGGCCCCACTTGTGCGAGCCCGGGACGATCTGGATCGCGCCGTTCTCCCGCGTGCTGTCGGTGAAGGAGATGACGGCCACGACCCAGGTCGGCCCCATCCGGATGTAATAGGAGTCCTGGTGCCAGCCGACGTAGCGGCCGTCCTGCGGCTCCTTGATCCTGAAGCCGCTTTGAATGCAAAGGAGGTCCGGCCCGAGCAGGTCTTCCAGCGCGTCGAGGAGGGCCGGAGCCTGGAGGAAATCGAAGAGCCATGGGAACAGGAGCTGGGGGCCGTGGAACAGCTTGCCCCGCGCTTCCGGGTGGTCGCGTTCGAAGCGCTCGATGCGCTCGCGGAGCGCGGCCATCGCTTCCGTCGAAATCATGCGCAAGGGGCCGACGTAGCCGTCTTCTTCGAAT
The DNA here is from genome assembly GCA_009694195.1 of Rhodospirillales bacterium. Classification (GTDB taxonomy): domain Bacteria; phylum Pseudomonadota; class Alphaproteobacteria; order Rhodospirillales; family SHVQ01; genus SHVQ01. The sequence goes on along the minus strand of SHVQ01000014.1, from coordinate 28,983 downwards.
TGGCGGATCTGGTCGGGCGTGAGGGTTTTGGGCATGAGAACGCCATTCTAGGAGCAATGTCCGCCGCACATCAACGTGGCTCGTCGACCAGGTCAGGCGGATGAAGACCCCATCGTCATGCGCGGGCTGGACCCGCGCAACCACGAATCGGTTGTCATGCAGCAGGCGTGGATGCACGCGACAAGCGCGTGCATGACGGCTGAACGTGAGTAACTCACGCTGTCATCGTTAGTGACCTCTCGATTGGCGCGCGCGCATCGGCGAAGATCTCGAAACACTTTTGAACGCAATGGATAATGATGAAGCCTGAGAACGGGCCGGCGGCGCTTCATTCCAGATCGAAGTTCCCGTGCGCGTCGACGCCGCGGAGCAGCACCGCCTTCACGCGCTTGCCGTCGCCGCGCCGCGCATGGGGCGGACAGAAGTCGGCGAAACAAGCGATGCGTTTCTTCTTCGAGCGGTTGACCCCGGAGCCGTGGATGAGCCGCTGATCGAAGATCATCGCGTGGCCGGGCTCGAGCTCGACCGCGACGGCCTTCGCCTCATCGACAGGCACGGAGATGTGCTGCCCTTGCGAGAGGTAATTGTCGGGGCTGGTCTTGGTCGCATGGGGCAGGAGGCCGTTCTTGTGAGAGCCCGGAATGACTTCGAGGCAACCGTTCTCCTTCGTCAGCTCGGTGAAGGCGAACAAGCACGTCAGTGCGGCGGGTTCGTAGCGGAGCGTGAACTCGTCCTGGTGCCAGCCCGCGTATGCGCCGGCGCCGGGGTCCTTGATGCGGTAGCCCATGCTGGAAAAGAGAAGGTTGGGGCCGAGCAGGCCTTCGACGGCGTCGAGGAAATCTTCGTGGATGTCGGGGATCCAGGGATTCCACGGATGGCGCCCGTAATTGAAGCGCCCGATCTCCGCCGGGTATTTGGCAGCCGTTTCCTCGATTCCGCGGCGGTAGCCGGCAAGCTTGTCGGCGGCGAGGAAGCGGAACGGCGCGACGAAGCCTTGCTCCTTGAACTGCCGCGCTTGGGCTTCGGTGAGATGTGCCATGTCGCACCTCACTGCAAAACGGGCGAGACGTGCTTGCTGCCGGCGTAGGATTTTTCGTTCCGGTTGATCAGGACTTGGCGCTGACGCTCGACCGCAGCGTCGAGGTCCTCCGGCGGCCGCGGCTCGTGGTCGAAGTAATTGTACGTATCGACGCCCGCGATCAGAGTCGCCGACTCGCGGCTGCCCTCGCGTTTGGCATTCGTCGGCAGCAGGTCGATGAGCATATTGATGCGGCGCTCCTTCGACCAGTTCGGCTGCGAGCCGTGGATCGTCAGGTGATGGAAGACGACGAGCTCGCCCGCCTTCGGCTGCAGGTGGATCGCCCTCGAGGCATCGAAGGGCGTGGTGATCCGCTGGCCGCGCGTCAGGATGTTCTTCCCGTCGTAGGTTTCCTCGTGGTCGAGCAAGCCCTCTTTGTGCGAGCCTGGGACAACCTGGACGCAGCCGTGCAGCGGGGTCTGGTCGGTGAAGGCGAGGATGCTGGTCACCCAGATCGGCTTGTAGGTGACGTAGAAGCCGTCCTGGTGCCAGGCGATGTACGCCTCATCGCCCGGCTCCTTGATGCGGAACGCGGTGGTCGAGCAGAAAACGTTCGGGCCCAGGAGATCGGTCGCCACGCCCGCGAGACGGGGCTCGAACGTGAGATCGTAGAGCCAGGGGAAGAGCACGTTCGGACCCTGGTAGAGTTTTTTCTTGAGATCGGGCCGCGCGTGCTCGAAGCCTTCGAGCCGCTCGCGGATTTGATTCATCTTTTCCGGCGAGACGATCGGGACCGGGGCCAGGTAGCCCTCGTCGTGGAAACGTTTGACCTGGGCGGCGGTCAAAACCTTTGGCATCGTCGCAGTTTCCTTCCCAAATAAACGGTTTCCTCCATCTTAAAATGATCGCTCGCGCCGATCAATGCCAGGGGCCTGCTTCGAAGCCCCTATTTCAGATTAAGACGTCGCTCGAGCCGGCGAATTCCATAGGCCGAAATGAGGCTGAGGATAAGGAAGACAACGCCGACAATGGTGATCGGCTCGACATAGCGGAACGTGAGGGAGCCGATGATCTTGGCCCGCTGCAGCATCTCGACGATGGCGATGGCGATGGCGGAGAGGAGCGGCGATCCGCGTGCCCTTGCACGTTCACATCGACAATCCGCAGGCGACGGGCGGCTTCATGCGCATGTACGACGCGCCGGAGATGATCCGTATCTGCGCGCCCGTCTACCTGAAGACCGGCTCGTCGGTGCTGGAAAAGCACGGCATGGTCATCACCAAGGATCTCGCGATGGCCATGGCGCGCCAGGTCGAGCTCTCCATGGAGACGATCCGCCGCTACTTCCCGGACGCCGTGCAGACCCAGAAACCGGCGAAGGACATGGCCGTTCCCGTCGCCGCCTAAGCCGCCGCCATCGACGGGTCGTTAGAGAACGAGGGCGGGCAGCCGCCCCCGTCCGCGCCGTCTTTTCCGCTCCCTGTTGTTGGGCGCGGCGGAAGCCCATAATCTCCGGGTGACCAAACCCGGAGGGGGAACGCCATGACTTTCTCGATCGCCGCCAAATGCCTGGAAACAGGCATGTTCGGCTGCGCCATCACGACCACCAACATGGCGTGCGGAAGCCGCGCCATCTTCGCCAAGGCGGGGACGGGTGCCGTGTTGAGCCAGTCCTGGAGCAACCCCGGGCTCGGGCCGGTCGGGATTCAACTGCTCTCCGAGGGCAAGAATGCCGAGGAGACCATCAAGGGCATCGTGAAGGCCGACCGCTTCCCCGGCTGGCGCCAGCTCGCGGTCGTCGACAAGGATGGAAAGACCGCCGTCCATCATGGCGACAAGATCACCTCGATCAAATCGCACGCGACGGCGCCGGGCGCCATCGCGGCCGGAAACGGCATCGTCCACGAGCGCGTCTCGAACGGAATGATCGAAGGCTATCTGCGCAATCCCAAGATGCACTTCGGATACCGGCTGCTTCACGCGCTCGACGGCGGTGTCGCCGCCGGCGGGCAGGCGAAGCAGCTCCACTCGGCCGCGCTCCTGATCGTGGACGACCTTGCGTTCCCCATCGTCGATCTCCGTGTTGAGCTCGATTCCGATCCGCTCACCAAGCTCCGCTTCCTCTGGGAGATTTACCGGCCACAGATAGAGACATACCGCCTACGCGCGATGGATCCGGGCAACGCCCCCTCGCCGGATTTATTGGTCTGATATGGCCAGAATCTGACATGACAAAGACCACCTGCATCCGCCGCGCCGCCTGGGTCATCGCGTGGGACAAGGGCGCCGCCCGCCACACGTATATAAGAGACGCCGACGTCGCATTTGCGGACGGCCGCATCGCTCATGTCGGGCCCGGCTACAAGGGGAAGGCCGATGCCGAGATCGACGGGCGCGACGTCTGCGTCATGCCTGGCCTCGTCGATTGTCACAGCCATATCTCCGGCCAGCCCCTCTACAAGGGCATCCGCGAGGAATTCGGCAACCCGCACCTTTACGGAAGCGCGCTCTACGACTACTCGAACCTGTTGATCCCCGACCTGGAAGGAAAGAAAGCGGCGGCCGAAACAGCGCTTTGCGAGCTCCTCAAGAGCGGTGTCACCACCGTGCTCGACTTCGCGACCCCGTATGAGGGCTGGATCGAGACGCTGGCGAAGAGCGGCATCCGCGCCTGTCTCGCGGCCGGGTTTGTTTCGGCCGCGTGGCGGCTCAAGGACGGGCGCGAGATCTATTACGAATGGGACGAGGCCGGCGGAAAGCGCGGCTTCGAGCGTGCTATCGCCACCATCGAAGCGGCCGAGCGCCATAACTCGGGCCGGCTCTTCGGCATGGTGGCGCCGGGCGAGATCGACACTTGCACCGAGGAGCTGTTGCGGGACGCGCATGCGTTTGCCCGCAAAACGGGGCGGCCGTTCCAGACCCACATCGCCGAAAGCGTGTCCCAATCCGTGGAAATGACCCGCCGGCACGGGAAGACGTCCGTCGAATGGGCGCGCGACATCGGCATCGTCGGGCCCGGCACCTCGTTCGCGCACGCGATCTTCCTCGACCATCACTCGATGATCCATTGGCCGAGCCGCAGCGACGTGGACGTGCTGGCGGACACGGGAACGGCGGTCGCCCATTGCCCGACCGTGTTCTCGCGCTACGGCCAGACCCTCGAGTCCTTGGGCGACTACCTCCGGAAGGGGATCACCGTCGGCATCGGCACCGACACGTTCCCGCAAAACATGGGCGAGGAGATGCGCACCGCCAACATCCTCGCCCGCGTCGCGGGGCGCAACTTGAAGGCGATCACCACGGCCGAGGTATTCCACGCCGGCACCGTCGGCAGCGCCACGGTGCTGGGGCGGGACGACATCGGCCGGCTCGCGCCCGGCATGCGCGCCGACATCGTGCTGCTCGATCTCACGCACCCGATGATGCAGCCCGCCCGCGATCCGCTCCGGAGCTTCTTCTATGCGGCGGCCGACCGGGCGGTGCGCGACGTTTTCGTCGACGGCCAAGCAGTGGTGAGCGGGGGCCGCGTGCTCACCATCGATCCCGCCGATGCCGCCCGCCGGCTCACGGCGGCACAAGCGCGCATGGCGGCAGCGGTGCCGTCCCGCGACCCTGCCGGTCGGACTCTGGACGAGGTTTCGCCGTTGAGTCTCCCTAAGGGGTGACGTTGACGCGGAGCTCCCGAAGCCGCCGCGCTTCGTCTTCGGCTTCGGCGACGAGCCACGCGCGGAACGTCGCGATTTTCGGAAGCTCGGCGGTCGCGCGCGGGCACACGATCCAATAGGCATAGGGCACCTTGAGCGAGACGGCGAACGGGCGCACGAGACGCCCCGCCGCCAGGTCCCAGGCCGCGAGCGCCGTCCGCGCAAGCGCGATGCCCTGGCCCTCGACGGCGGCGTCGATCGCCATGCTCGCCTGATTGAACACCGGCCCGCGCGAGAGGTCGGCGCCCTCGATTCCGGCGGCCTCCAGCCACTTCATCCAGTCCTGCCCGTTGTCCAAATGGAGCAGCGTGTGATGCCGGATGTCCGCGGGCTGGCGCAGCGCGTCGCGCCCCCGCAGCAAGGCCGGGCTGCACACCGGGAACAGCCGTTCCTCGCAAAGCTTGGTCGCGTGCAGGCTCGGCCAGGTCCCGTCGCCGTGCCGGATGCCGAGATCGATGTCTTCGCGCGCGAAATCCACGTGGTGCAGCGAGGCACTCACGCGGAGATCGATCTCGGGATGGGCGGCGGCAAAGCCGCCCAAGCGGTGGACGAGCCACTTGGCGGCGAAATTGGGCGACGTGGTGACGGTGAGGGCGCCCGCGCTCTGCCGTTGCAGCAACCGCTCGGTGCCCATTGCCAGGCGGTCGAAGGCGTCGCGCACGACCTCGAGATAGGAGCGGCCGGCCTCGGTGATCGCCAGGCGTTGGCGCTCTCGGTTGAACAGCCGGAGACCCAAGTCCAGCTCAAGCGCCTTCACCTGATGGCTGACGGCCCCCTGCGTCACGTGCAGCTCGTCCGCCGCGCGCGTGAAGCTCTCGTGCCGCGCCGCGGCCTCGAAGGCCTTGAGCGCGTTGAGCGACGGCAGTTGGCGGGGCAGGGGTGTCTCCTATATCATGAGAAAAACTAAGTCTTGATAGAGAAACGATGCTTTGCAGACGAGAAGGATAATCTTTTATAAAACAACCATCAAGTTGACTTTAGCGCACTCGACTGCGAGTATGGAGACAGAGAAATGTTGATATATTCATGCTTAGATTCCGTCCCGTCCCGTCGGCTGGGATCAAGCGCTGCCGGCGGCAGGAGGGCGCGCTTCAGACGTTGGTTCGCGGCCGCGGCCGATACGGCTCGGCTGTGGGCGATGCGGAGCCGCACCCGCAAGCACCTTGCGGATCTCACGGACCATCAACTGGCCGACATCGGCCTCCGGCGCTCCGAAGCGATGCACGAACGCACGAAATCGTTTTGGCAGGCTTAGGGTTGGGACTTGTTGCGCCTCGGAGGCACCGTCTAAACTCCCGCAACTCTCCGTGACCACCGGTCGCGGTATCTGCGGGAGCATCCAATGAACGAGATCACGAAGCCGGCGGGCAAGCAGGCGTCGGCCGCCGTCAACGAGCAGCGCCTCTGGCAGCGCCACGTGGACATGGCGAAGTTCGGCGCGACGCCGAAGGGCGGCGTCAACCGCCAGGCGCTGTCGGCCGAGGATATCAAGGCGCGCGCGCTGTTCGCCGAATGGGTCGCCAAGCGCGGCTTCGAGCTCTTCGTCGACGAGATCGGCAATTTGTTCGTCCGCCGGCCGGGGACCGATCCCAACGCCGCGCCGGTGCTGAGCGGCTCCCACATGGACAGCCAGCCGACCGGCGGCCGGTTCGACGGCATCTACGGCGTGCTCGCGGCATTCGAAGCCCTGGAGGCGATCGACGACGCGGGCATCAAGACGAAGCGCCCGCTCGAAGCGGCCGCCTGGACCAACGAAGAGGGCGCGCGCTTCGCGCCCGGCTGCATGGGCTCGCTCGTCTATACCAAGCCCGACCGTTTGCAGCAGATGCTGCAAGTGAAGGACGCCCAGGGCACCGTGCTCAAGGATGCGCTCGCGGCCACCACCGCGGCGCTGCCGAAGGCGAAGAAGCGCGCGTTCGCGACGCCGGTCGACTGCTTCATCGAGGCGCACATCGAGCAGGGACCGATTCTCGAAGCCGAGAAAAAGACGATCGGCGTCGTCACCGGCATCCAAGGCTCGCGCCGCTTCAAGATCGAGGTGATCGGCCAGGACGACCATGCCGGCACCACGCCCCGCGCGCGCCGCAAGGACGCTCTCTCGGCCGCCGTCCACATCGTCGCCGGGCTGGAAAAGCTGTTCCACTGGGACAAAGAGGACGTGACGCGCTTCACCGTCGGCCGTTTCGTGGTCGAGCCGAACGCGCCGTCCGTGGTGCCGGGCTACGTCTGGTTCACCATCGACTTCCGCGATCCCAGGCTCGAAATCCTCGACAAGCTTGGCGATCAGGTCGAGGGCATCTGCCAGGCCAACGCGCGTAAATGCGAGGTGAAGGTGACGCAGACCAACCGCACGCCCCCGATCGGCTTCAAGGGGCTCGTGGCGGACGCCGTCCTCGCCGCGACGCAACGCCTCGGCTACCCGCACATGCACATCTTCTCGGGCGCCGGGCACGATGCCCAGCACCTGTTCAACATCTGCCCGACCGGCATGATCTTCGTTCCCTGCGAACGCGGCATCAGCCACAACGAGATCGAAAACGCCGCGCCCGCCGACCTCGCGGCCGGGGCCCGCGTGCTCGCCGACGTGATGGTCGATCTCGCCAACCGCTAGGAGGAACCCGGGGCAGGGGCGGCTTAATTCCTTTCAGAAAAGTCAGGAGCCACGATGAGCCAGATCAAGAAACAACTTGCGTTCACTGTGGAGGAATACAAGAAGCGTCTGGACGGCGTGCGGAAGCGGATGGCGGAGAAGGGCCTCGACGGCCTCATCGTGCATTCGCCGGAAAACATCTGCTACCTCTCCGGCTATCAGACGTCCGGCTACTACTTCATCCAGACGCTGCTCGTCGCCCATGACAAGGACCCCATCCTGGTCACGCGGTTGTTCGAACAACGCAATATCGACGCTTATTCCTGGCTCGACCGCGCCCGCCACGGGATCGCCTTCACCGACAGCGACAATCCGAGCCAGAAGATTGCCCAGGCGCTCAAGGACCTCGGGCTCGAGACGAAGCGCATCGGCGTCGACTTCTCAAGCTTCTTCCTTCCGGTCGAAAAGTTCGAGGAGCTGAAGGCGGCGCTGCCCAATGCCCGCATCGTGAACGGCGCCGGCGTCGTCGAGGAGGAACGGAAAGTAAAGTCGCCGGCCGAGATCGACGTCATCCGCCGCGCCTGCCGCGTGTCGGAGGCCGGCATGCGGGCGATGGTCGATCACGCGCGGCCGGGCATCACCGAGAACGAGCTCGCGGGCGAGATCCACAAGGCGCTGATCGCCAACGGCAGCGAATATCCGGGCCTCCCCGTGTTTCTCGCGACCGGCTGGCGGTCGGAGATTCCCCACGCCAACTGGTCCGACAAGGTGATCGCCAAGGGCGAGGTGGTGTTCTGCGAGCTGACCGGTGTGGTCAAACGATATTCGGGGCCGCTCCTTCGTTGCGTCGTGCTCGGCAAGCCGACCGAAGACCTCGCCCGCCGCGCGGCCGTCTGCGAGGAGATGCTGGAGGCGGCGCTCCGGACGATAAAGCCCGGCATCGCCTCTCACGACGCCAACGCCGCCGTCGTCGCCGTCGCCGAAAAAGCGGGCATGGGCTCCGGCGCCATCAACCGGTGCGGCTATTCGATCGGCATCAACTTCCCGCCCGACTGGGGCGAGGGCTCGTTCCTCGACCTCAAGAAGGACGACCGGACCGTGCTCAAGCCCGGCATGTGCTTCCACGTGCCCCGCAGCATGCGCCTCGAGGGCAAGGACGCGGTCTCCATCAGCGAGAGCGTGCTGGTGACGGAGAAGGGCTGCGAGGTTCTCACCGACTTCAGCCCCAGGAAGCTGATCGTGAAGTAAGACGCCACTTTCTCGCGTGTCATGCGCGCCCCCGGGCTCTTCGACCCGGGGGTGACCCGCGCATCCACGTGGATGCCCGTCACAAGACCGGGCATGACCTGGGATGTTGAGGCCGGGCGCTGAGTGGAGTAGTCTCGAATTGCCCATCCAAGAGGCCCGTGCACACCTGAGGAGGAAGCCATTCCCAAGTATCCCTGGAAGCCGAAGGTCGAGGCCTATGGCCAGGCCGTCGGCATTCTGTTGCTGGACGAGTACATTCCGTTCATTCCGGGCGACGTCGGCAACGCGGAGACGTTCCGCTACCCCGTGATCTATAGAATGGTCGAGGGGCTGACAGGCTCCGAGTGCATCAAAAACACCGCCGCCTGGACCGACAAGGTCGTCGCCAAGGCGATCGAGATGGAAGAGCAAGGCGTGCGCGGCATCAGCGCCAACGCCGGCGCGATGCTCGCCTTCCAGGACGCGGTCGCGAACGCCGTCAAGGTCCCGGTCTGCCTTTCGAGCTTGTTGCAACTTCCGTGGATCGCGTCTGCCTTCGACAAGTCGAAGGCGATCGGCATCATCACCGGCGACTCGCGGACCACGAACAGAGATTTGCTCAAGCGGTTCGGCATCAATGTCGAGCATCCGATCGTCGTCGCGGGCCTGGAAAAGCAGCCAGCCTTCAAGAGCGCCGTGCATCAAGGCAAGGGCAAGCTCGATTCCGGCAAGGTCGAGAAGGAAGTGGTGCGCACCGCCAAGGCAATGGTGAAGAAGAATCCCCGGATCGCGGCCATCCTCATGACGTCGGGGCCGCTCTGTCCCTACACCAAGGCGGTGCAGGACGCGGTCGGGCTCCCCATCTTCGACGTCGTCTCGATGATCGATTTCATGACCTCGGCGACCTTGCAGGACGCGCCGAAGGGCTTTTATTGAGTTGGTGGGGCCAGAGGCCCCGATCAGGAGGAAACCATGCCAGTCTACGAAGCGACGAATCCGAAAGGTGGCCAGGGCTATCATCTGGGTCTCCTGGTGCTGACCAAGACCAACCCGTTCATCCCGGGCGACGTCGCGAACGCCTCCACTTATGACTATCCCGTCGTGTTCAAGACGGTGCCGGGTGCCTGGTCGACGCGTGTGCTCTCGGGCGATCCCGAACTGGAAGACGCGGTCGTCGAGACTGCGCTCGAGCTGGAAGCCATGGGCGTGCGCGGCATCAGCTCCGACTGCGGCTTCTTCATGAACTACCAGGACGTGGTCCGGAAGAAGGTGAAGGTTCCCGTCTTCATGTCGAGCCTGCTTTCGCTTCCGATGATCGACTCGATCCTCGGCAAAGGCCGCTCGATCGGCTGCGTGACGGCGAACTCGGTCAGCCTTGGCAACCGCATCCTCTCGCTCACGGGCGTGCCGGCGGGCCGCACCATTCGCGTTAAAGGCCTGCAGGACATGCCGGAGTGGCAAGCCGTGATCGGAAAGCAGGGCCCCTACCTCGACTCCGAGAAAATCACCGCCGAGGTCGTGCAGCTTGCGAAAGAGCTTAAAGAAGAAGACCCGAACATGGGCGCGATCGTGCTGGAGTGCTCGTTGCTGCCGGTGTACGCCAAGCCCGTGCAGGAAGCGACGGGGCTCCCGGTCTTCGACTTCCTCAACATCATCGATTATTACGAGCGCGGCATCTTCGCCCGCAATCGCGTCGGCCACGCTTAAAGCCGGTTGCGATCTGTATCGAGAAAGGGCGGGAGATTTCCCGCCCTTTTTCATTTCTTGCGCACGTCTCCGCGCTCTCTGCGGCCTCTGCGGTAAGAGACACCGCGGAGAACGCCGAGGTCGCGGAGGAGAAAATCAGACCAAGACCAGACCCTAATCCTTCAGCACATATTTCATCGGCTTCGAGACCAGCTCGCCGCCCTTCTCGGTGACGACGCACGTCTCGCCGGGAAGGGCGGCCAAGCCGGCCTGATCGTCGCGCACGCCGGAATGCATGAAGAACACCATTCCCGCCTCGGCCGGGATGGGGTTCCCCTGGTGGAGCATCGGCCAGTCCATCCAATTGGGCGCGAAGGTGGTGCCGAGCCCGTAGCCGAGCGAGAAATAAAGGGCGGGATTGGCGCCCGCGCGGCCGTAGCCACCCTTGGTGACGGCATCCGCGTAAGCCGCGTAGGCGTCGCCGACCGGACGGCCGGGCTTGAGCGCGGCGCGCGCGGCCGCGGCGGCGTCGAGGCCGAGCTGGAACATCGCGCGATGCTTCTCGCTCGACTTCCCGATCTTGATCGTGGTCATCAGGGCTGAATGGTAATGGCGGTAGGCGCCGGCGAATTCGAGGGTGAGCTGGTCGTCCTCGCCCAGCACCCGCCGGCCCGCGTGATAGCGGCCGAGGAACGCCGCCTGGGGGCCGGACCCGATGATGAACACGTTGCCGGAATAATCGCCGTCGCCCTTGAACACGGCGCCCTGCATCGCGGCAAGAATGTCGCCCTCGAAGGCGCCCGGCCGCGCGAGCCGGTAGGCCTCGTTGAGCGCGTCGTCGGCGAGCTCGGCCGCGCGGCGCACAAACGCGAGCTCGGCCCGGCTCTTCACCGCGCGGAGCCGCGTCACCAGCTCCGACGCATCCTCCAGCCGCGCGAAACCCTCCATGGCGGATTCGAGCCGGCGGCCGTTTCGCGCCGTGAGCCCATAGGCCTCCCACTCGACGCCGAGCCGCTTCCCCTTGAGGCCGTGCTCTTCCAGGATCGGCTTCAGGTCCGTGCGCGCAGGGTCGGCGTCCGGCCCGTCCTTCCAGATGCGGATGTCCTCGATCATCGACGTGTAGCGCGCCTGCCGGAGATCGGGCGAGCGGGTGAGGAGCGTGAGGCGCCCGTCCGCGCTCATCGCCAGGCACTGGAAGAAGACGAACCCGAAGGTGTCGTAGCCGGTGAGGTAGTACATGCTCTCCTGGCGGAACATGAGGAGGCCGTCGAGGCCTTGGCGCCTCATGGCTTCGATCGCGCGGGCGCGGCGGCCGGCCAGTTCCTCGGTCGTGAAGTGCAGCGGCATTTTCGGGAAATCCGTTGGAAGAAGGGCGAAAAAGCGAGCCCTTTTCTAAGGCAAGCGCCGCCCAGGATCAACCGGCGGCACTTCACGGGATCGTCACTTGCCAGGCATACCAGCGGAGAATTAGGCTGTTCACCAGGGAGAGGGCCGTCGCCGGCCACCGTGAGCGGCCGCCATCGTTTTTTGACACGTGAGGAGGACCCCCAATGGCTCGACTCAACGTCAACGGAAAAGACCACACCGCGAACGTCGACCCGGAGACCCCGATTTTGTGGGTGCTCAGGGAAACGCTGGGGCTGACCGGCACGAAATACGGCTGCGGCATCGCTTCCTGCGGCGCCTGCACCGTGCACGTCGACGGCGAGGCCGTGCGCGCCTGCGCGGTCCGCGTCTCCGCCGTCGAAGGGAAAAAGATCGTCACCATCGAAGGCCTCTCGCCCGACGGCAGCCACCCCGTGCAAAAGGCCTGGGTCGCGCTCGACGTGCCCCAGTGCGGCTTCTGCCAGCCGGGCATGATCATGGCCGTCGCGGCGCTGCTGAAGCAAAAGCCGAAGCCGACGGACGCCGACATCGACGCCAACCTCACCAACATCTGCCGCTGCGGAACCTATGTCCGCGTGCGCGCCGCGATCCACGCGGCGGCCAAGGCCTGAGGAGAACGCCCATGAACGCATTCCCGAAGGTTTCCCGCCGTTCCTTCCTGGTCACCGCGGCCGCGGCCGGCGGCGGCCTCTCGCTCGGCTTCCACGTGCCGTATGCGCGCGGCGCCACCGCGCAGGAGATGGCGCCCGAGGTCAACGCCTGGGTCGTCGTGAAACCCGACGATACGGTGGTGGTCCGGATCGCCCGCTCCGAGATGGGGCAGGGCACGCTTACCGGTCTCTCGCAACTCGTTGCCGAAGAGCTCGAGTGCGACTGGAAGAAGGTCACGACGGAATATCCGACCCCCGGCCAGAACCTCGCGCGCAACCGGGTGTGGGGCAACTTCTCCACCGGCGGCAGCCGCGGCATCCGCGAGTCGAATGATTACGTGCGGAAGGGCGGCGCCGCCGCTCGCATGATGCTGATCCAGGCGGCCGCGAACGACTGGAAGGTCCCGGCGTCCGAGTGCAGCGCCCAGAACAGCGTCATCACCCATACGCCCTCCGGCCGCACCACGACCTACGGCAAGGTGGCGGCGGCGGCATCGAAGCTCGAGGCGCCGAAGGAAATCACGCTCAAGGATCCCAAGGACTGGAAGGTCGCCGGCAAGTCCGTGCCGCGTCTCGACACCGTCGACAAGGTCACGGGGAAGCAGATCTACGGCATGGATTTGAAGCTTCCAGGCATGCTCACCGCGACCATCAAGGATTGCCCCGTGTTTGGCGGCAAGGTGAAGAGCTTCGACGCCGCGGCCGTGCAGAAGATGCCGGGCGTGAAGCACGTCGTTCCCGTGGGCGAGACCGCGGTCGCGGTCGTCGCTGACACGTGGTGGCAGGCGAAGAAGGCGCTCGATGCCCTCCCGATCGTGTGGGACGAAGGCCCCAACGCGAAGGTGTCGAGCAAGGACATCGCCCAGATGCTGAAAGCCGGCCTTGACGCGCCTGAAGCCGTCGTCGGCAATCAGAACGGCGACGTGAAGGCCGGTCTTGCCTCTGCCGCGAAGAAAATCGAGGCGGTCTATTCGTATCCGTTCCAGAACCATGCCTGCATGGAGACGATGAACGCCACGGCCGTGTGGACGGCGGACAAATGCGAAGTGTGGACGCCCACCCAGAACGGCGAGGCGGCCTTGGCGGCCGCTTCGGAGTCGTCCGGACACCCGGCCGCCAAGTGCGAGGTCTACAAGCTCCATCTCGGCGGCGGCTTTGGACGCCGCGGCGCCGTGCACGACTGGGTGCGGCAAGTCGTCGCCATCGCGAAGCAGGTCCCCGGCACGCCGGTGAAGCTGATCTGGTCGCGCGAGGAGGACATGCTGCACGGCCGGTTCCACCCGATCACCCAGTGCAAGCTCACGGGCGGGCTCGACGCGCAGGGCAATCTCACGTCGCTGCACATGCGCATCTCCGGCCAGTCGATCGTCGCCGCCATCTTCCCGCAAAACATCAAGGACGGGAAAGACCCGGTGGTGTTCCAGGGTCTCAATCCTCCGGGACCCGAGGCGTCGCTGGGCTACACGATTCCCAATCTGCTCATCGACCACGCGATGCGCAATCCGCACGTGCCGCCCGGGTTCTGGCGCGGCGTGAACCTCAACCACAACGCCATCTATATCGAATGCTTCATCGACGAGCTGGCGCAGGCGGCCGGCATCGACGCGCTCGAATTCCGCCGCAAGCTGCTGGCGAACAGCCCGAAGCACCTGGGGGTCCTGAACGCGGTCGCGGAACGGGCCGGGTGGGGCAAGCCCGCGCCGGCGGGAGTCCACCGCGGCCTTTGCGTGACCATGGGCTTCGGCAGCTACGTCGCGGGTTGCGCGGAAGTGTCCGTGAGCCCCGAGGGCGTGGTCAAAATCCACCGCATCGTGGCGGCGATCGACTGCGGCCACGCCGTCAATCCGCAGCAGATCGAGATGCAGCTCGAGGGGTCCTTCGTGTACGGGCTGTCGGCCATGCTGTACGGCGAGTGCACGGTCAAGAACGGCCGCATGGAGCAGGAGAACTTCGACTCCTATCGGGTCCTGCGGATCGACGGAATGCCGAAGGTCGAAAGCATCGTGATGCCGTCCGGCGGCTTCTGGGGCGGCGTGGGCGAGCCCCCGATCGCCGTCGCGGCGCCGGCCGCCCTCAACGCCATCTTCCGGGCGACCGGAAAACGCATCCGCGATCTGCCGCTGAAGCACCATAGCCTGAAGAAGGCGTGAGCAAGGGAACGTTGGGCTTCATACGGCCGGGGCTGGCGGTCGCGGCGGTCCTCGCAGGGCTTGCCGCCGCCGAGGCCGCGGGCGAAAGTCTGAGGACGTTCCGCGTGGCCGGCAACGGCATCCCGGATCCGATTTCCGCCAGCGCGGGCGACGCCGCCCGCGGGATGCAGGCGGCGGCCGACCGCCAGCGCGGCAACTGCATTCTCTGCCATGCGCTGCCGCTGGAGGGCGCCGGCTACCAGGGCGAGTTGGCCCCGGACTTGTCGGCGGTTGCGATCCGCCTCTCGGCTGCCCAGATTCGTCTGAGGATCGTGGATTCGACGCGGGTGAACCCGGAGACCATCATGCCCGCGTACTACAGGGTGGACGGCTTGAACAGGGTCGCGGCCGAGTTCCGCGGCAAGCCGGTGCTCAGCGCGGAGGAAATCGAGGACGTGGTTGCTTATCTTATGAGTCTGCGGTGATGAGATTTCGAACGTTGAACCGTCGGCACGTGCTGGCCGGAGGCGCCGCGCTCGCGTGTCTCGTGAAGCTCGCGCGGCCGGCCCACGCGACGCCGGAGGCGATGGCCGCCGCGATCAAGGAGGCGACCGGCGCCGCGGCTGTGCGGGACGGACGGGTGAAGATCGACATTCCGCCGATCGCCGAGAACGGAAACGCGGTGCCTCTCACGGTCACGGTCGAGAGCCCGATGACCGCCGGCAACCATGTGAAGAGCATTTTCGTTTTCAGCGAGCGCAATCCGGCCCCCGACGTCGTCCGCTTCCACTTGGGGCCGCGGGCGGGCAAGCCCGTCGTATCGACCCGCATCCGGCTTGCCTCCACGCAGACCATCGTCGCCATCGCCGCGCTCAGCGACGGGACCTTCTGGCGCGACCAGGCGAAGATTCTCGTTACTCTCGGCGCCTGCGTCGAGGGAGAATAGGGAGAGATCGGCCGTGACCGTCGTGCGCATCGCGCTGCCGAAGGAGGCGAAGGCCGGAGAGGTCATCGAGATCAAGACCTTGTTCCAGCACGCCATGGAATCCGGCCACCGCCGCGACAACGCGGGGAATCTCGTCCCGCGCCAGATCGTCAACCGCTTCGTCTGCACGTACGCCGGCCACGAGGTCTTCCGCGCCGACCTGTTCCCGGCGATCGCCGCCAACCCTTACGTCGCCTTCCATACGGTGGCGGCGGAGACCGGCGATCTCGTCTTCGCCTGGACCGACGACCTCGGGAACACCCACACCGAGACCCGGCGCCTTACCGTCGCCCGATGAGCGCTTGCCGGCCTCTGCGGCTCTTGCTCGGGAGCCTCGTCGTCCTCGCCGTTGCGGCGGCGGGCCGGCAGGCGGCGCCGGCGGACGATCCGATCGCGCCCGCCGACAAGCGTTCCGGCCGCGCGTTCCAGTCGAAAGCGACCCAGGCGATGCAGGACGACGACTTCGCCAATCCCGGCATGCTGTGGGTGGAGAAGGGCGCGGCGCTCTGGCGCTCAGCCCCCGCGGCCGGGGCGAAAGCCTGCGCCGGCTGCCACGAGGAAGCGGCGATGAAGGGTGTCGCCGCGCGCCATCCGGCCTTCGATGCCAAGGCCGGGCGGCCGATCAACATCGAGCAGCGCGTCAATCGGTGTCGTGTTGATCGCCAAGGCGCGGCGGCGCTGGCCTATGAGTCGGAGGAGCTTCTCGCGCTCACCGCGTTCGTCGCCCACCAGTCGCGGGGCGTGCCGGTGGAGGCCCTGGTCGACGGGCCGGCGCGGCCGTTCTTCGAAGCCGGCCGCGCGCTGCACGAGACGCGCATGGGCCAGCTCAATCTCGCATGCGCCCACTGTCACGACCGGAACTGGGGCCGCCATCTCGGGCCCGAGATCATGAGCCAGGGCCACCCGACGGGCTACCCCGCCTACCGCCTGGAATGGCAGGGCGTGGGCTCGTTGCACCGGCGGCTCCGCTCATGCAACATCGGCGTCCGCGCCGAGCCCTTCGAAGCGGGCTCGCCCGAGTACGTCAATCTGGAGCTCTATCTCGCCTGGCGCGCGCGCGGGCTTCCCATCGAAACGCCGGGCGTGAGGCGGTGAGCATTTTAGCGTCATGGCCGGGCTTGTCCCGGCCACCCACGCGCTTTAAGACGTGGATGCGCGGGTCAAGCCCGCGCATGACCGTGTAGAATACTGCCATGAATCGCAACGACGAGGTTCTTGAACAGGCGGCCGAATGGCTCGATCAGGGCCAGAAGGTTGCGCTCGCGACCGTGATCGGCACGTGGGGGTCGTCGCCGCGCCCGGTGGGAAGCCAGCTCGCCATCAGCGGGAAAGGGGCCTTCGTCGGCTCGGTCTCCGGCGGCTGCGTCGAGGGCGCCGTGGTCGATGCCGCGGCCGAGGTGCTGGCGGCGGGACCGGCGCCGCGCGTGGTCGAGTTCGGCGTCACCGACGAGAAGGCGTGGTCGGTCGGGCTTTCCTGCGGCGGCACCATCCGCGTTCTCGTCGGCGCGGCGCCCCCGGTTGCGACGTTGCGCGCCTTGAGCGAAATCCGCCCAGCCGCTCTCGCGACCCATCTCGGAAGCGGCCGCCAGGTATTCCTCCACGACAGCGCGGCGAGCGGAGACGAAGCCCTCGCATCCATCATCGCCAAAGAGGCGAAGCGCGCCATCGCCGCCGACCAAAGCGCTCTCATTGAAACGACGGACGGGCCCGTCTTCATCCACGTGTTCGGGCGGCCATGGCGCATCGTCGTGATCGGCGCCGTGCACGTGGCGCAGGCCTTCGCGCCCATGGCGGTCGCGGCGGGCTTCGAGGTCGCGGTCGTCGATCCGCGCGGCGCCTTCGCGACGCCCGAGCGGTTCCCCGGCGTCCGCCTGATGCCCACGTGGCCGGAGGAGGCGCTCGCCCGGCACGGCCTGGATTCGCGCACGGCCATCGTCACGCTCACCCACGACCCCAAGATCGACGACGAGGCGCTCCAACAGGCGCTGCGGTCCGAATGCTTCTACGTGGGCTCGCTCGGCAGTCGCAAAACCCACGCGAAGCGGCTCGACCGGCTCCGCGCCCTCGGGATCTCCGACGCGACGCTCCGGCGCATCCACGCGCCCGTCGGCCTCGACATCGGCGCCCGCTCGGCGGCCGAGATCGGCGTCTCGATCCTGGCCGAGATCGTTGCCGCCAAGCACGGCCGCGACCCCCGCGCGCCGACCGGGGCAACGGTGGCGGCCGCCGCGAAATCGTGACAAAGGACGCGGCCAGACCGCCTCGCATTGCCGCAGTCGTGCTGGCCGCCGGCCTCTCGACCCGAATGGGCGGGCGCAACAAGCTCCTGATGGATGTGGAGGGACGGCCCATGGTGGCCCGCGTCGTCGCCGCCGTGCGCGCGTCGCGCGCGCGGCCGGTGATCGTCGTCACGGGCCACGAGGCCGACCGCGTCCGCGCCGCTCTCGAAGACACGGCGGTTTCGTTCGCGCCCAATCCCGATTATCGCGCGGGCATGAGCACGTCCTTGCGGGCCGGTATCGCGGCCGTGCCGGCGGATGCAGACGGAGCGATTATCTGCCTCGCCGATATGCCTGATGTCACGTCCGCGCACATCGACCGGCTGATCCAGGCTTTCGATCCGGCAGAGAGCCGCGCCATCTGCGTTCCGACTCACAAGGGCCGGCGCGGCAATCCGGTCCTGTGGGCGCGGAAATTCTTCTCGGAGATGCAGGCCCTCACCGGCGACACCGGCGCGCGCGCGCTGCTCAAGACGCACGCGGAATTTGTCGCCGAGGTCGCGATGGGCGACGCTGGCGTGCTGTTCGACGTGGATGGTGCACAGTAGAGCTTCTTTCTCGAACCGAATCGCAGTTGCGATTGCGAGTATTTCCGGTTATATTTCCAGATATATATAACCCATGTCCAGCGCTCAGAAAAAGGCTCTCTCGAATTACAGGCGCCGACAGCGCCGGCGGGGCGTTGTCCGCCTCGAGATTCAAGTCCACAAGGATGACGCCCCGCTGGTTCGCGGCGTCGTTAAGGCGCTCGCCGACCCGGCGCGCGAAGCCGAAACCCGTGCCTTACTCCGGGAGCGCCTTCAGGCAGGCCCATCCCGTGGGCTCAAGGCGCTGCTCGCCTCGGCTCCTCTCGACGGCATCGATCTTGAACGCGACCGCGGCACCGGGCGGGATGTCGATCTGTGAGCTACTTGATCGACACGAATGTCATTTCCGAAGTTCGCAAGGGCGCCCGCTGCGACCCCCACGTCGCTGCCTGGTACGAGTCGATCGATGACGAGAGCCTCTATCTCAGCGTTCTCGTGCTCGGGGAAATTCGTAGCGGGGTCGAGCGCGCACGGCGCCGCGATCCTGCGCGGGCGAAGGCCTTGGATACGTGGCTATCGGACGTTCGGGACGCATTCGCGGAGCGTGTCTTGCCGATCGACCGCGACATCGCCGACGAATGGGGCCGTATGAGCGCTCAGCGGCCCGTGCCCGTGATCGACAGTTTACTTGCAGCGACCGCCAAGGTGCATGGCCTGACATTGGTCACCCGCAATGTTGCCGACGTTGCCGGGCTCGGCGCCGACGTGCTCGATCCGTTTGAGCCTTCCGCCGGGCGGGATTAGCTACCGCCGCATGAGATCATGCCTTGGCGACCGCGAACGTCACGTAATCGCGGAGCCATTCGAGGTCGCGGCGTTTCAGCCCCTGGGCGACATCGAGCGTGTCGCGATCGCCCTCGATGCGGAGACGCTTGAGCCCGAAGCGCCCCCTCTTGCCAGAATGACGGACTCGGCATCGCGGAGGCGGATCGACCGGGGGGCTCGGGCACCCAGCGGGCCGAGGATGTGCCACTCGATGCGGTCGCGGAAAAGCACGAGACGCCGCCACGCGAGACGGCTGACGACGAACCCGCCGAGCGCCAACGCCGCGGCCAAGCCGAAAACCAGGGCGCCGGAGGCCTCGGCGCCCAACAAGGCGCGAAAGCAAAGCGCGACGGGGAGCAGGAGCATCCCGAAGACCATCCACGACGGGATGGGAAATCTCAGCACATCGATCTCGATCCGATCGTCGCCTGTCCGGATTCGAAGCGAACGCGGCGGCGGGCGGCCGGGTCCTTCCGCGCCCGCGACCTTGCCTTCGCGCGCGAGCGTGCCGAGCGGCTTGTCCAGGTCCTCCAGCGCGCGGACAACAAGCCGCCCGCTGTCGTCTTGGATGGCCGGCAACCCGAAGGCCTTCGCATAGGCCTCCCAGTCCTTGCGCGGCATCTCGTCCTCCCGCGACTGCATCAAGGGGGACCGTGCGCGCGGGGTCGGGGTGTTCCAGCTCCAGCCTTTGCACGGTGACGGCGCGGAAGAAGTACAGTCCCTCGGGTCCCCACGTGGGCGTCCACGTGGGGTATCGGCGATAGCGGACGCCCTGATATGCGGCGAGGGGCTCGGCGAACCGGCGCGTGCCGAAAAGTCCCCGACGTGCGACCTGGACCGTGCCGTCGGCGACCGTCACGTCGAGGCGGAACACGAGCCATTTGAGCCCAACCGCGAGGAACACGACGTAAATGCCGTAGACCAGGAACGGATACGCTCCGCTCCATGTCGGGTCGTCAAGCAGCGGCACCGCGACGGCAGGGAGGGCGAACGCGATGAAAAAAGCGCCGGCGATCTGCTGCCAGGGACGATACGTCACGGTCAGCACGTGGGCTCCCCGCGTGGCCGTCATGCGGAACAGAAGCCTTCGCGCCACCTCGAACGGCCGCCAGAACAGGCTGATCATCGACCACCACGGCGTCCGACCCTGGCGTTCCTCAGTTCCCCGGGCCGCGCGCGGTGACCGGCCACACGGCCTCGACCCGGTCTTTCCGCGTACCCACGATCCATTCGTGCATGTTGACGGTCGGGTCGCAATGGCCGGGGATGTAGTAGAGCCGGTCGCCGACGCTGGCCTTGCGGTTCGACGCCTTCTGGCCGCCCTTGAACACCATGCGACCGTGCTCGTCGGCCATCTTGAGGACCTCGAGCTCCGGGAAGTCGCGCACCAGCGGCATGCCGCTGTCGACGGAGATCGCCTTGGTGCCGCAATCGGAGATCACGCGGTCGTCGGTCGGCACGCTCATCACCGTGCAGAGCACGAACAGGCTGTGGTCGAAGTCGCGGAAGGGCTTCCCGTCCTTGCCGAAGTTCTTGGCATACGCCACGTCCATGAAGATGTAGGAGCCGACCTGGAGTTCGTTGTAGACGCCGCTCGCCATCTCGTGCGGATAAGTGCCGGTGCCGGCGCCGCTCACGAGCTCGCAGGGGATGCCGGCCTTTTTCAGCGCATCGACGGTCGCCCGGCACTTGTCGGCGGTCTCCTTGATGGCTTTCGCCCGCTCGTCCCACGTGCGAAGCAGTTGCGCCGAGCCGTTGTAGGCCTGGATGCCGCCGAAGCTGAGGCCGGGCGACTTCTGGATCGCCTGGGCAAGCGGCACCGCCGCCTCGCCGGGCGCAACACCACACCGGCCTCCGCCCACGTCCACCTCGACCAGCACCTTGAGATTGACGCCGTAGCTTTTGGCGGCGGCGCTCAGGTCCTTGATCGAGTCCGGGTTGTCGACGCAGGTGCTGATGCGGGCGTGGCGGGCAAGGGCGGCCAAGCGCTCGATCTTCGGCTTGGCGACGATTTCGTTGCTGACATACACGTCCTGCACGCCGCCGTACACCATCGCCTCGGCCTCGCTCACTTTCTGACAACAGACGCCGACGGCGCCGAGCTGGATTTGCTGGCGGGCGATCATCGGGCACTTGTGGTTCTTCGAGTGTGGCCGAAGCGTGAGGCCGGCGGCCTTGGCCTCGTCCGCCATCCGCTTCAGGTTTTTCTCGAACGCGTCGAGCTCGAGGATGAGGGCAGGGGTGTCGACCTGCTCGATCGACATGCCGACTTCGGCGGGCGGCCGCGTGGTCATGGTGTCTCCTTCCGTTTTTGGTTCTTGATGATCACAGAACTTTGCTCAGGAAATCAACGAGGCGTGGGCTCTTGGGGCTGTCGAACAGGTCCCCGGCGGCGCCGGCTTCGACGATGCGCCCCTGGTCGAGGAAAATCACCTTGTCCGACACTTCCTTCGCGAACCGCATCACGTGGGTGACGACGAACATCGTCATGCCGTCCTCGGCGAGCTGGCGCATGACGGCCAGCACCTCCCAGGCGAGCTCGGGGTCGAGGGCGGACGTCACCTCGTCGAAGAGCACGATCTTCGGCTCCATGGCGAGCGCGCGCACGATGGCGACCCGCTGCTGCTGGCCGCCCGAAAGCTTTTCCGGATAGGCGGCCATCTTGTCGGCGAGCCCGAAGCGGGTGAGGAGGCGCTCGGCGGTGGTGCGCGCTTCGTCCGCGCGCATGCCCTTCACGCGGATCGGAGCCTCCATGATGTTGGCGAGCACGGTCATGTGGGGAAACAGGTTGAAGCTCTGGAAGATGATGCCGATCTGAGCGCGGAACCGGTTGATCGCGGCCTCGCTATCACGGACGAGCTTGCCGTTGCCGGCGTCGCGCTTGCCGACGAGCTGGCCGTCGACCCGGATCGAGCCTTCTTCGTATTCCTCGAGGAAGTTGATGCAGCGAAGGAGCGTGCTCTTCCCCGATCCGCTCGGCCCGATGACGGAGACGACCTCGCCTTCCTCCACGTCGAGCGTCACGTCCTGGAGGACATGGTGATCCCCGTAAAATTTGTTCAGGCCGCGGATCTCGACCATCGCCATGGAGGGTGCTCTCGAATGATTAGGGCATAGGGTAGGGGCGGGTGTTTAGCCCGCCCCCGCCCCTACGCGTTTCGGATCCTGGCGGTCAGATTATTCGTTCTGCGAGGTCTGAATGCCCCATCTCTCGCCCATCTCCTTCAGCACGCCCCGGTTCCGGTAATCCTGGATGAACGTGTTGAGCGCTTGGGCCCAGTGGAGGTCTTCCTTGCGGACGCCCATGTGATAGCCGGTGGTGACCACCGACGGGGCCTTGAAGATCTCCGCCTTGTCGCCGTTCTCCTGCACGAATTTCTTGGCGCTGCCTGCATCGGTCATGCTGGCGTCGACGCGCCCTGCGACGACTTCGAGGCGCGGGGTGTGCGGGTTGTCGCCCTTCACGATCATCAGGCCGGCTTTCGGGAAATAGGAGCGCGTCATGGTCTCCATGGCGTTCGGGAAAGCCGAGAACTTCACGCCCTCCTTGTTGAAGTCCGCATAGGTCTTGAACCGGCTCTCGCCCTTGCGGACGATGAGGTAGTTGCCGCCGTAGCTCGCGGGGTCGATCATGTGCATGACCAGGCCGCGTTTTGTGGTGAGCGACATTGGCGCGAGGATGACGTCGGCTTTCTTGGCGAGCAGGCTCGGAATCACGGTCGCCCAGTCGGCCTCGATCAGCTCCAGCTTCACCTTCATCTCTTCGGCGAGCTTCTCGGCGAGCTCGACGTTGAAGCCGACCCACTTGTCCTTGTCCTTGCTGGGGTCCTTGTATATCCAGGGAATGTTGTTGGTGATCAGGACCTTGAGCGTGCCGCGGTTTTGGATTTCGGTCACGAGGTCCGTTGTTTGACTCATGGCCGGCGCGGTCCCCAATCCGAGGACGGCAGCCGCCGCGGCCACCAGTCCCAGCATCGATTTCTTCAGCATTGTCGTCTCCCTTTCAGAGCCTCCCAGGGTCTGCGGGGGACATCCCCCGCGAACGCCCCCTGGGGAGGCGGTTTCACGGTTTCGTGTCTTGCCTTGAGCGCGTCGTCTCCCGCTTCAATCCCGTGTTGCGAGCCGGACTTCAAGGCGCGCAACCCAGAGGTTCATCGGATAGATCAGCATGAAATAAATGATCGCGATGGCCGTCAAGACCTCCATGGAATGGAAGGTCGTTTCCGCGATGTAATAGCCTTTAAACGTAAGCTCCGTCACGCCGATGGTCGAGCAAAACGACGTCGATTTGATCAAGTTGATGAAGCTGCTCATGAACGGCGGGATCATCTTGCGCACGGCCTGCGGCACGATGATCCGCCGCATGGCGAGATTGTAGGGCATCCCGAGGCCGCGCGCCGCCATCATTTGTCCGCTCGGGACCGCCTGAATGCCGGCACGGAAGATTTCGGCCTTGTAGGAGCCGATGTAAAGCGTGACCGCGACGAGGGCCGTCGTGTAGTTGTCGAGGGTGAGCCCCAATGCCGGCATCGCGAAGTAGAACCAGAAGAGCTGGACGAGAAACGGCGTGTCGCGGAAGAATTCGACATAGCCCGCGGCCACCGAGCGCACCATGAGGTTGCCCTTGAGGCGCGCGATGCCGACGATCAGGCCGAGCGCCAGCGCCGCGATCTCGCAGATCACCGAGAGCTGCACCGTCAGCAGAAAGGCGTCCCAGATATCTCCGCGGTAGTCCCGGAGCAGCCGCCACATGGTCTGGAAGAAGAGCTCCATCTGTCCGCTCCGACCTAGGCTTCCGTCCTGAGCAACGTCTTCTCGTAGCGGCGCGCCCACATCGAAATCGGAAACGCGAGGGCGAAATAGATGATCGCGACCGACGTGTAGACCTCGACGGAGCGGAAACTGAAGCTGTTGACGAGGTTCGCGTAATACATCAGTTCCGGAAATCCGAGCACGGAGACGATGGCGGTTCCTTTCAGCACCTGGACGAAGTTGCTGATGAGCTCGGGGGTCATTTTGCGCGTCGCCTGCGGAAGAATGACCCGCCGCATGGCCATGGCATAGGACATCCCGAGCCCGCGGGAGGCCATCATCTGCCCTTTATGGATGGCCTGAATGCCGGCGCGGATCGTTTCGGCTTGGTAGGCCCCCATGTGCAGGCAGAGGGCGGTGATCGCCGAGACGATGCTGGAGACGTCGCGGTTCAGGATGATCGGCAGCGCGAAGAACACCCAATAGAGCTGAATCAGCAGCGGCGTTCCCCGGAAGAAATCGACGTAGACGCTGATCGGCAGCACGAGCAGCCGGATGCGCGTGAGGCGCACGAGGGTCGCGAAGAGCCCGAGCAGCAGAGAAACGATCTGCACGCCGATGGTGAGCAGGACCGTGATCAGCGTCCCCTCGAGCAGAAGCGGCGCATACTTCAGCGCGAGATCGATCCTGAAGAAGTCCATCGAGTCTCCGAAACACGCGTGCGGTGCGCCGGGCCGTTGGGTTGCCCCGGCGAACGAACGTCAAAAACCACCTTTGCGGCAATCTCCCGAATTCTGCGTTTGTGATTTTGATTTTCGGGATTATAACGACCCGCTGCCGCAATTTGGCAATGGCTAATTTGGATTTCTCAGCAGGGGGAGGAGCGTCCATGGACGTGCTGCTCACGTGGTTCGCCACGAAGAAGGAAATCGACCGCTTTCAGACGGTGCTGCCGAAGGGCAGCCGCGTGATGGCGCCGAAGCCGCGTTCCGCCCTCTCGCGCTACGAGGTCGATTACGACGACGTCGCCAAGCTGGCGCCCAAGGCCGATGTCATGATGGGCTGGGTGGTGCCGCCGGGAATCTGGGAGCTGGCGAAGAAGGTGAAGGCGCTCATCTGGCTGCACGCCGGCTGCGACGAGCTCGACTTCAAGATGCTGAAGCGCCGGAAGATCGAGGTCTGCAACGTGCGGGGCGCGAACGGCACTCCTGTCGCCGAGCACGCCATGGCGCTCATGCTCGCGAGCGCCAAGCGCATCATCAACAAGCACAAGGCCGTGCTGGATGCCCACTGGGAGCCGCCCGGCGGCGTGCCCGAGCACAAGGGCGTCATGATGAAGGGGAAGACAGTCGCCGTGATCGGCCTGGGCGAGATCGGCACCGCCGTCGCCAAGCGCTCGAAGGCGTTCGAGATGACCGTGATCGCCGTGCGCCGGCACCCGAAGCGCGGCAACGAAGGGTGCGCGGACGAGGTCTACGGGCCGAAGGATCTGCACAAGGTTCTGAAGCGCGCCGACTTCACCGTGCTCGCCACGCCCATCACCAAGGAGACGCGCGCGTTCATCGGGGCGAAGGAGATCGCCTGCATGAAGCCCTCGTCCTTCCTCATCAACGTGGCGCGCGGCAACCTCATCCAGGAGATGCCGCTCTATAACGCGCTCAAGAACTGGAAGATCGCCGGATTCGCGAGCGACGTCTGGTGGAATTACGAGAACGCCATTCCGGCGAGCTACCACTTCCCGACGCCGTCGCGCACCGATCTCCAGCGCCTGCCGAACGTGACCTGCACGGGCAACCAGGCGGCGTCCGGCGTGTGGGCGCTGAAGGACGAGATCATCCAGGACTACGCCGTGGAAAGCCTTGCCGCGCTCGCCAAGGGTAAGCCGATGCCCCGGCGGATCGACCTCGACCTCGGATACTAAGCGCCTGCCGTCGTTCCCGCGAAAGCGGGAACCCAGGCTTTCCCGAAGGTCTGGACTCCCGCGTTCGCGGGAGTGACGAGTCCTTTGGCGATTTGCTACACTTCCGGATCGAATTCACCCGGCCCCCTGCGGCCCCGGAAACACCAGGAGAAACACCATGCCGTCACCCGCGACCGTCGCCAAATTCACCCGCGGAAAGACCGAACGCGACCTTCGCGTCGATACCGCGGCCGCCTACCGCCTGATCGCGATGTTCGGGATGGACGACTTGCTCGCGACCCACATCTCGTGCCGGCTTCAGGGCGAGCCGATGCGCTTCCTCCTCAATCCCTACGGTCTCCTGTTCGAGGAGATCACGGCGTCCTGCCTCGTCGTCCTCGACATGAACGGCAACCTGGTCGGCGATTCGAAGCTGCAGCCGAACCCCTATGGTTTCGCGATCCACGCCGCCGTGCAAAAGGCGCGGCCCGACGCCAAGTGCGTGATCCATACGCACACGCAGCCCGGCATGGCGGTCGCCGCCATGGCCGACGGCCTCCTCTCGCTCAACCAGATGTCCATGATGTTCCACAACCGGGTCGCTTACTACGACTACGAGGAGCTGAACGTCGAGCTGGACCCGGAGAAGAAGCTCAAGGCCGAAGAGGACGAGCAGGAGCGCATCGGCAAGGCCCTCGGCGACAAGCATTGCCTGATCATGCGTAACCACGGGCTCCTCGCGGTCGGCGAGACCATGGCGGACGCGTTCCATCGCATGTACTACCTCGAGCAATCCTGCAAGATTCAGATGAACACGCTCGCCTGCAACACCAAGATCCTCCTTCCCTCCGACGCGACCGCCGAGGCCATCGCCGTCATCGAGGAAAACGATCCCCGTCCGCGCGCTCAGAACACCTGGGACGCGCTGCTCCGGAAGCTCGACCGCATCGACCCCTCGTACCGCAACTAGACGGACGGAGAGGTACGACGATGGGGAAGGCGCTCTCCGGGGAGGCGATCGAGCATTACAAGCGCGAGGGCTATCTCTTTCCCGTCCGCGTCATGAGCGAGGACGAAGCGGCCTTCTACCGGGCCAAGATCGAGGCGTTCGAAGCGGTAGGGGACGGCCGCCCGCGCATCGACAGCAAGTACCTCAAGACGAGCAAGATGCACCTTCTGTTCACGTGGGCGAATGCGCTCGTCCGCCATCCGCGCATCCTCGACGTGGTTGAGGACCTGCTCGGCCCCGACCTCCTGGTGTGGGGCAATTCCTGCTGGATCAAGGAGCCGCGCGACCCGGGGTTCGTGTCCTGGCACCAGGACTCGACCTACTGGGGACTGACGCCGCCGGAGGCCGTCATCTCGGTCTGGCTCGCGCTCACGCCGGCGACGGTCGAAAACGGGGCCATGCGCTTCGTTCCGCGGAGCCACGCGTTCGACCAGATCCCGCATAAGGACACCTACGCCAAGGACAACATGCTGAGCCGCGGCCAGGTGGCCCAACACGACATCGACGAAGCGAGGACGGTGAATGTGGTCTTGAAACCTGGGGAGATTTCGCTCCATCACATCCGGATGCTGCATGCCTCCAAGCCCAACACGGCCGACGAGCGGCGGATCGGGTTTGCCGCCCGCTACATTCCGCCCTATGTGCGCCAGGCGAACACGCGCGAGTCGGCGAAGCTCGTGCGCGGAGAGGACACGCACGGCTACTTCGATCTCGAACCCGATCCCGCCGCCGATCTCGACCCCGACGCGATCGCCGCGCACAATGCGGCCGTCGGGCAGCAAGGGTATGGTTATGCGGCCGGCGATCCGCGCCGGGAGGGCAAGAGCCTGCAGGTTTCCTGAGATTCGTTCCCAGCGTTCTTCCACACGGTCACGCGAGGAAAACATCCCATGATGATAAGAAAACAACTGGCCTTCAGCCGGGAGGAATACCAGGACCGCCTGAAGCGCATCCGCAAGACCATGGCGGAGAAGGGCGTGGACGCGTTGATGCTCCACACGCCGGAAAATATCTGCTACGCGTCCGGCTATCACACGCCCGGTTACTACTTCGTCCAGGTGTTCGTGATCCCGGCTGCGAAGGACCCGTTCCTCGTCACCCGCCGGCTCGAGCTCGGAAACGCGTACGCGTTCTCCTGGATCCCGGACGACCACGCGATCGGCTATCTCGACACCGACAACCCGGCCGACATCATCGCGGGCGAGCTGAAGAAGCGCGGCCTCGACAAGGGCCGCCTCGGCATGGAGATGTCCGGCTACTCGTTCATCTCGTTCGAGCGCTTCGACCAAATGAAGGCCGCGCTGAAGAACGCCACCGTGGTGAACGGCTCCGGCATCGTCGAGAAGGAGCGCGCGGTGAAGTCGCCGAAGGAGATCGAGTACCTCCGCAAGGCCTGCCACATTGCCGACGTCGGCATGAAGGTGGCGGTCGAGAAGGCGCGCGTCGGCATGACCGAGAACGAGCTTGCCGCCCACATCCACAAGGCGATGGTCGAGCTCGGCAGCGAATACCCGGGGCTCCCGCTGTTCATCAGCTCCGGCCACCGCACGTACATCAGCCACGCCACGTGGACCGACAAGGTCATCGAGAAGGGCGACAACGTGCTGGTCGAGCACACGGGCGTCGTCCAGCGCTACGCCGGCCCGATCTTCCGCACCCTCAGCATGGGCAAGCCCTCGAACCAGTTCGCCAACAACGCCAAGATCGCCACCGACGTGCTGAACGCGGTGATCGCCGCGATCAAGCCCGGCAACACCTCGGGCGAGGTCAACAACGCCGCGCTCGAAGCCGCGCGCAAGGCGGGGCTGGATGCCGGCATCCGCAAGCGCGCCGGCTACTCGGTCGGGCTCAACTTTCCGCCGGACTGGGGCGAGGGCGTATTCCTCGACCTGAAGGACGGCGACAAGACGGTGCTGAAGCCGGGCATGGTGTTCCACGTGCCGCAGAGCCTCCGGCGCGGCGAAGACCTGCCGTGCGCGATCAGCGAGACGGTGCTGGTGACCGAGAAGGGCAACGAGATCCTCACCAGCTACCAGCCGCGCGACCTGATCGTGATTAGCTGAGCCGTTCATCCTTCACCTTCGGCATTCCCGCGCAGGGGGCTGCGGGGGCTCCCCGCATCCTGTGCGGGAATCCAGCAGAGTTCTGGACCCCGCTTCCGCGGGGGTGACGAGGAGACAGTCGATGGAAATCCGCAAAACGCTCGCCTTCAGCAAGGAGGAATATCAGGACCGGCTCCGGCGCGTGCGCGAGACCATGGCCGAGAAGGGGCTCGACGCGCTCATCGTCCATACGCCCGAGAACATCTGCTATCTC
>SHVQ01000042.1 GCA_009694195.1 Rhodospirillales bacterium | reverse complement strand
GAATTCGCGCCGCAGGTCCTCGATGAATTCGAGGGTGGCATGCCCGGACTGACCCGCGATGATGTCGGCGGCGTCGCCCGGCGCCATCTTCACCAGCGCGAAGTTCATGGCGGCGATCGCCAGCACCACCGGCACGACCTGCAGGAGCCTGCGGAAGACAAAGGCGAGGGTCGACGACGTCATGACGTCCGCGCGGTCGGCATTCGCCGGGCGGGCCATGGCAGGCCCGTTCCCCGGCGACGCCCGGCAACGTTCACTCGATCCAAACGGAGTCCCAGCCCGTGTACATGGAGATGCCGTTGGTCAGCAGCCCGTGCACTCTCTTGTTCCAGAGGTGCGTGTAGCTCATCTCCATGAGGAAGATCACCGGCAACTCGTCGCGCAGGATTTTCTGTATCTCCGCCATCAGCTTGTTGCGCTCGGGGCCGTCGTCCATCTTCGCAACCTTGGTGAACAGCTCGTCCACCTTCGGGTTCTTGTAGTCCATTGAGTTGCTGAAGGACGCACCCTTCTTGATGTTGGTGGAGATGAACGCCCGCTGCACGCCGATCGACGGGTCGGCGTAGTTGTGGGTGAAATTGCTCGAGTAGTCGAAGGTCCAGTCGGTGTAGACGCGCTTCAGCCAGCCGCCCATGTCGAGGCTTTGGGACTCCACCTGGACGCCGATCTTGCCGAGCTCCTGCCTGATGTATTCGGCCTGGCGCACCCACTCCTCGCCGTAGGGGATGAAGTTCTGCGTGAGCTTGAACCGCACGCCGTCCGCCCCCTTCTTGTAGCCGGCCTCATCGAGCAGCGTGTTGGCCTTGGCCGGGTTGTACTCGAACGGCGGCAGCGACTTGTCGAAATGAACCGGGTTACCGCTGACGATGGGTCCGCGCGCCGGCTTCCCGTTGCCGTACCAGATCACGTCCACGATCTTCTTGCGGTCGATGGCCATGCTGATCGCTTGGCGGACGCGCACGTCGCTGAGCGGCTTCTCCCTGAGGTTGACCTCGAGCCACATGATCGGCCCCAGCCCTTCGGCCCCGGCTTGCGAGGTGGCAATGTGCTTGAGCTTGCCCAGGCGCTGCATTTCGGCCGGCGGCAGCGCGTTCATGGGCGCCACGTCGACCTCGCCTTTCTCGACCGCGATCGCACGGGCGGCGCCGTCGGGCAATACGCGCAGCACGATCTGGTCGAGGTAAGGCTTGCCCGGCTTCCAGTATTCGGCGTGGCGCTCCAGGATGATGTGGCTTCCCTTCTGCCACTCCTTCAACTTGAACGGGCCGGTGCCGATCGGGGTCTGCATGATCTTGGCTTGGCGGATCTTGTTGCCGGTCACCTCCTCTTCGGTGAAGCCGTGCTTCGGCATGATCGGCGTTTCGCTCGGTTGGAACGCCTTGAGGAAGAACGGCACGGCTTCCTTCAGCTTGAAGACGACCGTCTGCGGGTCGGGTGTTTCGATGGCGCCCAGCGTGCCGAAGTAGGTCTTGCCGCGGGAGTGGAGGGGGACGACCACCTTCTCGATGCTGAATTTCACATCCTCGCTGGTGAACGGCTTCCCGTCGTGCCATTTCACGCCCGTGCGCAGCTTGAAGGTGTAGGTGAGCCGGTCGGGCGACACGGTCCACGATTCGGCGAGCCCGGCTTTCGGCGTGAGGCCGGCCCCTTCGTACTCGAGCAAGCTCTCGTAGATTTTTGTCGCGATGAGCGCGACCGGCACCGCGGTCGTCACGATCGTCGAGAGCGCGGTCGGTTCCGGCTGATACGTATATGTGAGGGTGCCGCCGCGCTTCTGGGCGTGCGCCGCGGGCGTCGCGACCAGGACTGCGGCGACCGCAAGGATGGCAATCCGCTGTAAGCTCATGACGAAACCTCCTTGTCCGTTGCTCCGGGAGCGCCCCGCCTCTGCTCCCTTAGTTTTCTTTTTCCAAGTTGCACCAAGCGGGGATGAATTCGATCAGATGCTCGATGCAGGCGAGGTATTCCGCAATCTCGATGTGCTCGTCCGGCTTGTGCGCCTGCGCGATGGTGCCGGGTCCGAAGATGACCGACGGGATGCCGCCTTGGTTGACGAGGTGGCGCATGTCGCAGCAGAAGGGGCCGGGGCAGACCTTGGCCTCGGAGCCGCGACCCTTGAGCACGCCTCCCATATGAACCGCGAGCGGGATTTGCGGGCTCTGGCGGGTGCTGTCGTCGTGGTGGAGGAATTCGACGCGGGCCGGCTGCTCGCGCAAAAAATCGTCGGCGGTGTTGGCCTCCGCGATCACGGTGCGGAAATTCTGCATGACCTCGCCGATCTCGCCGACGCCGGGCGCGAAATAGGCGCCGCCGCGCAGCACCGCTTCGCTCGCCGTGACCGTTTCGTAGTGCCCGCCGCCGACCTTGCCGATGACGAGAGAAAAGGGCGCGCGCCCCGCTTCCATGGGATCGTCCACCGGTCGGTCGTTGAACTCGCGCTCCAAACGGAGCAGCGCACCGATCACGGCCGGCAGCTTTTCGATGGCGCTGACGCCGTCCTGCCGGCGGCCGTCCCAGCGGGCGCCGGGCGAACGCGGGCGGCCGGGTACCGTGACCTGCCAGTAGAGCCCGCCCGGGTGGCTGACCGCGATCCGGTTGTTGGTCGGCTCGAGCACGAGGGCGGCGTCGGCGCGAAATCCGCGGCGGACGAGGTCGAGCGTGCCGTTGCCGGCGTGCTCCTCGTTGACCACGCTTTGGAAGATCACGTCGCCCTTGAGCCGGACACCCGCGCGCTGCAGATAGGCGAGCGCCATGAGCGCGGCCATGAGGCCGCCTTTCATGTCCGATGTTCCGCGCCCGTACATGCGCCCGTCGTCGATCTCGGCTCCGAAGGGATCGCGTGTCCATTCGGCCTTCGGCTCGATCGTCACCGTATCGATGTGGCCGTTGAGGATGAGCGAACGGCCGCCGCCGGTGCCGCGCAGCGTACCGACCACGTTCGGCCGGTCCTTGTAGTGGAGAACGTTTTCAAGCCCGCTCGCCTTGAGCGCCGCGTAGGTCGGAAGATCGGCGTAGGGGAGAATGAGATCGTGCTGCCAGTGGGTCGGGTACTGGGCGATCTGGGGAAACCGCTGGAACAGGGCGCGGATGTCGGGCTCGGCCACGACCGTCTCGGCGCCGAGCTCGCGCAGCAGCGTGGCGACGTGCGACTGTGCTGCCCCTTCCTCGCCCGTGAGGCTCGGGATCCGCACCAGCATCGCGAGCGCCGCCACGCTCTCGTTGCGCGCGGCGGTCGCCAGCGTCAATGCCTGCTCGCACTGCGAACGTTGCGACACGATAAGAAGTCTCCCCGGCCGGTTGTGGGGCCATGCGGCCGCCGATTTTCTTTGAAGTATGGAGTGGCGGCGGACGCGCAGGCAACCGAATATCTTCGCGGCTCCGCGCCGGCCCCTTCCTTTCGACAGCGCTTGGACGAGAAACAATTCCAGGCTAGCGTCAACCGTCGACAAATTCCTGTCAACGGGCGTCCGGGCGGGCTCAATTGTGACGACCATCGGTTTCCTGGGGTTCGGCGAGGTGGGGTCGCGCTTCGCCGCCGCGCTGCACGCGAACGGCGCCCGCGTTGCGGTCTATGACGTTCTCTTCGACGGGCCGGGGGGCGCCGACAAGCTCAAGGAGCGTGCCCACGGCGCCCCGGTGGAATTTCTGGGCCTGCCGGAGTTGATGGCCCGCGCGCCGATCGTGCTGAGCACGGTGACGACCGATGTCGCGCTCGAAGCCGCCGAGGCTTGCGCGCCCCATCTCGGCGCGAATCATGTTTTCGTCGATCTGAACGCCACGTCGCCCGGCGTAAAGCGCGCCATCGCTTCGGCGATCGCGCCCACCGGCGCCGCCTTCGTGGAAGCCGCCATCCTCGGCGCCGTCGGCGTCGCGGGTGCCCGCACGCGCATCCTCGTCTGCGGCGAGAAGGGGGCGAGCGTCGCAGAGACGCTTTGCGCGCTCGGCCTCAACGTCCACTTCTACGGTACCGAGATCGGTAGAGCGTCGACGTTCAAGTTGCTGCGCAGCATCTTCTCCAAGGGAGTCGAGGCGCTGCTGATCGAATCTCTCATGGCCGCGCGGCGGTCGGGCGTCGCCGACGACGTGTGGCGGGAGATCGTCGAAACGCTCGATGAGCGCCCGTTCGCCGAGACCGGCGGCAACTGGATCCGAACGCACGGGACCGCGCACCGGCGGCGCTACCATGAGATGGTGCAGGTCGAGGCGTTTCTCCGCGAGCTCGGCCTCGACCCATTCATGACGAAAGCGACGGCCGACTTCTTCGCGCGCTCCACCCGGCTCTCGCTCGCCCAAGCCTTCGGCGACTCCCCGAAAACACCGGATGAGGTGGTCGCCGCGCTCGACCATCTCCTGCGCAAGGCGCCGTCATAGCCGTAACCGAGGAGGTCCGATGCGACCGAACACGATGAAGAAAAAGCTCGCCGCCGGAGAACCGACCTTCGGGCTCTCCATAATGATTCCCTCGCCGCAGACGGTGGAGATGGCGGGCGGGCTCGGCTTCGACTGGGTCTTGATCGACTGCGAGCACGGCACGATTACCCTCGAGTCGGTCGAGCTGATGGTGATGGCGGCCGAGGCGAGCGGCGTGACCCCCATCGTGCGGCCGCGGTCGAATGCCGCCCACGACATCCTGCAGGTGATGGATCGCGGCGCGGCGGGCGTCCAGGTGCCGCACGTCACCAACGGCCGGGACGCGCTGGCGGCGATGGAGGCGGTCAAGTTCCACCCGATGGGCCGCCGGAGCTTGGCGGCCGGCACCCGCGCGTCGGGCTACGGCTTTCGCGGGTCGGCCGGCGCCTTCGTCGAAGAGGCCAACCGGGAGACCTTGGTGTGCGTGCAGCTGGAAGACGAAGCGGCCATCCGCAACGTGGACGAGATTCTAGGGGTGGCGGGGATCGACGTATTCTTTATCGGGCCTTCGGATTTGTCGCAGGCCATGGGCTATCCCGGCAACCCCAAGGCGCCCCCGGTCGCGCAGGCGATCGAATCCACGCTCGCGAAGATCGTCGCTGCCGGCAAGACGCCAGGCATGCCCGCGACCACGGACGCCGTCGGCACCGCCCTCGCACGCGGCGTGCGCTACATCTACACCCATCTTCCGACGCTGCTGGGGACGGCGGCGGCGGCCTATTTGAAGGCGGCCAAGGGGTAGGGATCGGGGGCCGCTCCGGACGCGCACCTGATGGGTTGATTTTTACGCCGAAACGTTTCCATGCTGCGGCCGGCCGAGGAGGCCGGCTCGAGTTCACGCACAGGGGGTTCCGATGGCACACCAGCGGTTTCGCAGATACAACACGAAGGATTTCTGGAAGGGGCAGAGTCTCGACAACGACCTCTGCATGGTCGTCCGGGCCGGCAACATGGTCTTCGTCCGCGGCCAGACCGGCTTCGACCTCAACGGCAAGCTGCACGGCATCGGCGACCCCGCGGCCCAGGCCGAAGTCGCGATGAAGTGCCTGAAGACGCTTCTCGAGGAAGCGGGCTCGCGCCTGCAAGACATCTGCAAGATCGTCATCTACATCACCGACCGCGCCTACCGAACGCCCGTGTACCGGGTGATCGGAAAGAGGCTGAAGGGCGTCTATCCGGTATGCACGGGCCTGATCGTCCAGGCGCTCGCGGTGCCCGAGCTCGTGATGGAGATCGACGCCTACGCCGTCATCCCGGAGGAGCGGATGAAGAACTTGCCCAAGGCGTCGAACTCGGTGGCCAGGATCGGCCGCAAGCGCCGCTAGGCATCGGGCCCGCGGGCGCGCGCCGTCGACAACTCGACGAAGGCGGCGATCAGCGGCCGCGCGCGGCGCTCGGCGAGGCAGACGAGATAGATGTCGATGAACATCTCGGCGTCGACTACCGAAAGCGCCCGCAAGCGGGGGTCGGGCACGAACTCGGACGCCGAAACGATGCCGATTCCGAATCGGCGGAGGATGGCCTCGCGCACCGCTTCGCGGCTGTTGATCTCCATCACCGGCCGGATGTTCACCTCGGCCCGCGCGAGGGCGGCCTCGAAGGCCTGTCGCGTGGTCGAGTCACGGCCGCGCAGGACCATGTTCTCGCCTTCCAGCTCTTTCAGGCGGATGCTCCTGCGCTTGGCGAGCCGGTGGCCGGCATGAACCATGATCTGGACCGGATGGCGGTTGTAGCGGAGGCTGAAAAGCCGGAGGTCGTCGGGCGGGTGGCCGAGAATGCCGAGGTCGAGGCCGAACGCGATCAGGCCGTTCAGCACCTCGGCCGTGGTGCCGAGTGAGACCGATAATTCAATCGCCGGGTAGCGGGTGCGAAAGGCCTCCAGCAGCTCCATCACGTCGAATGGCCCGGTGGCGCCGACGCTGAGCTTTCCCGCCTTCAGCGCGCGGGCGGTTTTCAAGAACGCGACCGCCTCCTCTTGGTGACCGAGAAGGCCGCGGGTGATGGTGAGAAGCAAGCGGCCGACGGGCGTGAGCTCGACCCCGCGCCCGCGGCGAAGGAACAGCTCGACGCCGAAATGGGTCTCGATCGCCTTGACGTGCGTCGAAATCGTGGGCTGGCCCACGTTGAGCGCCCGGGCGGCGGCCGTGAAGCTGCCCTTGGTCGCCACGTAGTGGAACGCTTCCAGCCGTTTCTGAAACATTTATGAAATCGATATATAGGTACGAATTTACGATTTTAGCGATACTACGACCGGTGCTATGGTTCGCACAACAGTCCCCGAAACGCCCAGGATGCCGAGGTGAGATGTCCAAGAGAACCGATCGGCCGATCACACTCAATGGGGTGACGTACCGCTGGCCGAGCCGGCCGGTGGTCGTCGTCTGCATCGACGGCGGCGACCCCGCCTATTTCGAGCACGGCGTCAAATCGGGGATCGTCCCGAACGTCGCCCGCTTCATGAAGAACGGGTTCAGCGCGGTCGCCGACGGCACGGTCCCGAGCTTCACCTGCCCGAACAATATGTCGATTGCGACCGGCGCGCCGGCGTCCGTCCACGGGATTTCCGGCAACTTCTATCTCGACCGCGTGACCGGCGAGGCGGTGGTCATGACGGGACCTGAGCTCCTGCGCTCCTCGACCGTGCTGGCGGAATTCTCGAAAGCGGGCGCCAAGGTCGTCTCCATCACCGCCAAAGACAAGCTGCGTCTTCAGCTCGGCAAGGGGATGGACATCGCGGGCGGCAGCGTCAATTTCTCCTCCGAGTGCGCCGACCGCTGCACCATGAAGGACCACGGCATCGACAACGTGCTCGCGTTCGTGGGCCTGCCGCTCCCGAACATGTACTCGCCGGAGCTCTCGCTCTTCGTGCTCGACGCCGGGATCAAGCTCCTGGAGCAGAAGCGCCCGGACCTCATGTATCTCTCGCTCACGGACTACATCCAGCACAAGTACGCGCCCGCCGAATCCGAAGCCGAGCGCTACTATAAGAACATGGACGAGCGGTTCGGCCGGCTCGAGGCCCTCGGCGCCATCGTCGCGCTCACCGCCGATCACGGCATGAACGACAAGTCCAAGCCCGACGGCTCGCCCAACGTCATCTGGCTGCAGGATATCCTGGACGCGAAGCTGGGCAAGGGACGGACGACGGTGATCTGCCCGATCACCGACCGTTTCGTCGGCCATCACGGCGCCCTCGGCGGGTTCGTCCGCGTCTATTGCAAGAACGGCGCGAACCCGAAGGACGTCATAAAGATTGCCGCAGCGCTTCCCGGCGTCGAGGGCGTCTACGACCGCGAGACGGCGGCCCAGCGCTTCGATCTTCCGACCGACCGCGAGGGCGACGTTGTCGTCATCAGCGAAAAAGAGACCTGCGTCGGCGCCGCCGCGGCCGATCACGACTTGGCCGGGCTTAAGGGCCACCGTCTCCGCACCCATGGCGGTGTTTCCGAAGCCCGGGTGCCGTTCATCATCAGCGCGCCTCTGAACGCGGCCTATGCCGCACGGGGGAAGCGCGGCGGCCTCAAGAGCCATCACATCTTCGATTTCGCCATCAACGGCGTCGAGGCGGCCTGATGACGACCGCGCGGCGTACCGGGCGGGCCGCGGTCTACGAGAAGCCGAACGCTCCCTTCGTCATCAAGGAATATCCGTTGCGGCCGGTGAAATCGGGCGAGGTGCTGGTCCGCATCACCATGTCGACCATCTGCCGGTCCGACATCCACTCCTACGAAGGCAAGCGGCCGAACCCGTGCCCGGGCATCCTCGGCCACGAGATCATCGGGCTGGTCGAGGAGATCGGCGCCGACGTGAAGAAGGACATGCGGGGCGACCCGCTCGCGGTCGGCGACCGGATCACCTGGACCGAGTACTTTTTCGACGGCCCCTGCTACTACCGCGACGTGCTCGACATGCCGCAGAAATGCCCGGGGGTGCGCAAGTACGGGCACGACCTCGCGGACGAAGACCCCCACTTCCTCGGCGGCTTCGCCGAGTACTGCTACATCGTTCCCGGCACCGGCATCCTCAAGCTACCCGAGGAGCTTTCAGACGAGGAAGCGACGCCCCTCAACTGCGGCGTCGCCACCATGATCTCGGTGACGGAGGCGTCCGCCATCGGAATCGGCGACGCGGTCGTCGTTCAGGGCCTGGGGCTCCTCGGCCTCTACGGCGTCGCCATGGCGAAGGCGCGGGGAGCCCGCCTGGTGATCGGGCTCGATTCCGTCGCCAACCGGCTGGTGATGGCCAAGCGCTTCGGCGCCGATCTTACGATTGACGTGGGCCGCATGCGGCCGGATGAGGTCGTCAAGGCCGTGCGCCAGGCGTGCCGCCCGGACGGGGCCGACGTCGTCATCGAGGTCTGCGGCGTGCCGGACGTGATCCCGCAAGGGTTGCAGATGCTCAGGGTCGGCGGCCGCTACACCTTGGGCGGCCTGGTCAACCCGGACGCCAACGTGACCATCGACGCCAACGTGCTGGTCAAGCGCTGGATCACGCTCAAGGGCATCCACAACTACCACCCCCGGCATCTCATCCAGGCGCTCGATTTCGTGATGGCCAACCGCAATCGCTTTCCCTTCCGCGACATCGTCGATTCCAAGTTCCGGCTCGACGAGCTCGACCTCGCGTTCAAGAAGGCGTCCGAGCGCCAGGTTCTGCGCGCGGCGATCATTCCCTAGAGGACAGCATGGACAAGCCGCTCCTGAGCTACACGCTGCGGGGTCTCTACATCGGCGGCGCCTGGACGTCCGGCGACGGCGACAAGACGTTCGAATCCATCAATCCCTCGACGGGAGAGAAGCTCGCCGATGTCCCGTACGCCGGCGAGCGGGACGTGGATCGCGCGGTCCAGGCGGCGAAAAAGGCGTTCCGCGAGTGGAGCCGGGTGACCATCAAGGAGCGCGCCCGCTGCCTCGAATTACTGGCGAAACGCATTATGGACGCCAAGGAAACGCTCGCGTTGATGGACGCCGTCGATTCGGGCAACGCCGTCGTCGGCATGCGGGGCGACATGACGTGGACGGCCGACACGCTCAACTATTTCGCCGGGCTCATTGCCGAGATCAAAGGCGAGACCTCATCGCACGGTCCCCGGCACCTCAATTTCACCCGCCGCCAGCCCTACGGCGTGGTCGGCAAGATCAATCCCTTCAACCACCCGTTCCGTTTCTGCGCCGAAAAGGCGGCGGCGCCTCTCGCGGCCGGGAATTGCGTCGTCATCAAGGGCTCGGAGCAGGCACCGCTCTCGAGCCTGAAGCTCGGCGAGCTTTGCGACGGTATCTTTCCGCCGGGCGTCGTCAACGTCATCACGGGCGACGGCGCCACGGGGCGGGCGCTCGTCGTCCATCCGGACGTGCGCCGGATCGGCTTTGTCGGCTCGGTGCCGACGGGCCGCGCCATCGCCCGCGACGCAGCCGACGGGCTGAAGAAGCTCACGCTCGAGCTCGGCGGCAAGAACCCGATCATCATCTTCCCGGATGCCGACCCCAAGAAGGCCGCGATCGCCGCGATCAAGGGCATGAACATGAACCGGCAGGGGCAGTCGTGCAGCTCGACCTCGCGCGTGTTCGTGCACAAATCGCTGCATGGCGCGGTCGTCGACGAGCTCGTGCGCCAAGCCGAGGCGTTGCCGGTCGGCTTTCCCTGGATCGAGCAGAACGAGGTCGGCCCGATCGTCTCCAAGCGTCAGTTCGACCGCATCATGGGGTTCATCGAATCGGGCAAGGCCGAAGGTGCCACATTGGTCACGGGCGGCGGCAAGCCCGCCGACGAATCCCTCCGCAACGGTTTTTTCATCCAACCGACGGTGTTCGACGATGTTCGACCCGATATGCGAATCGCGCGGGAAGAAATCTTCGGCCCCGTGATGTCGGTGATGCCGTGGGACAACGAGGACGAGATGCTGGCGACCGCCAACAGCCTCGAATACGGCCTCACGGCCGCGATCGTCACCAACGATCTCGCGAAGGCCATGGAGACGGCCGAGCGAATCGAGGCGGGCTACGTGTGGATCAATGCGAACGGCCGCTACCTGGGCGCGCCCTACGGCGGCTGGAAAATGAGCGGCCTCGGCCAGGAGGAATGCTTCGAGGAGCTCGCGAGCTACACGCAGATCAAAAACGTCAACATGCGGTGGTAAATTGCACTAAAATTGCGAGAAGCGTGTCACGGAACCGTAATTTGGCGGCCCGTGACCGAAATGATAACGGTGCTGGGAAACGTAACAGGGAGATAAAGCCATGCGCTTCATGAAATTTCTGCCGGCATTCCTCGCTATGGCGCTGATCGCCGGAACGTCGTTCGCGCAATCGGGCGGAACCGCCAAGCCGGGCGTGCTCAAGATCGGGTTCATTCCGGCCGAGGATTCCCGCGCCATGGTGCGGCAGTCGCAGGACATCCTGGACATCGTGGCCAAGGAGACGGGGCTCAAGGTCGAGGCCTTCGTCGGCTCGGACTATAACGCGACCATCGAGGCGTTCCGGAGCGGCCACGTGGATGTCGGCCTGCTGGGGCCGTTTTCCTACGTGCTCGCGACCACCCAAGCGCCGGTCGAGGCATTTGCCGTGACCGTGATCGCCAAGACCATGCAGCCGAGCTACCGCTCGATCATCATCGCGGGAAAGGACAGCCCGATCAGCTCGATCGAGACGCTCAAGGGCCGCACGTTTGCCTTCGTCGATCCGGGCTCGACCTCCGGCTACATGGTTCCGTCGGCATCCTTCGTGATGGCCGGCATCTCGCCCGAGAAGGATTTCAAGCAGGTCATGTATTCGGGCGGCCACGACGCGACCATCGTCGCCGTCGGCTCCGGCAAGGTCGACGCCGGAGCGGTCGCCGACCGTATCTACGAGCGCGGCTGCGCCAAGGGGCTCGCCGATTGCAGCAAGCTCAAGGTGGTCTGGCAGTCCGACCCCATTCCGAACGACCCCTTGCTCTATCGCAAGAACCTCTCCGAAGACCTGAAAAAGAAGATTCGCGACGCCTTCTACAGCATCAAGAATCTGCCGTTCGGGGAAATGGGCACGGTCGCCCGCTTCGATCCCGCGACCGACAAGGACTATGACCCCATCCGCAATATCGCGAAGGCGCTGAAGCTCGACCTCACGAAGATGAAGTGAGGACAATGGCGCCGATCAGGCGGCGCGGCGTCCCGGAGTCCGGCAGGCCATGGCCGCGCCGAACGTGAGTGCGGTCGCCTCCGGCATGCCGGGGGCGGACCGCATTCTTCGGGAGCTACAGTCGCGGAAGACGTGGCGGGTCCACCACCTGCTGCTGGCTGCGGCGGCGATCGCGTTCCTCACGTGGTGCGCCGATGCCGTCGATCTTCGCCCGCGCGAGGTGATCTACGCCATTCCGGTCATCGGCGAGTATTTCGCGCGCATGTGGCCGCCGAAGTGGCAGTTCGCCGACAACCTCTGGCAGCCGGCCGCGGAGACCATCTACATCGCCGTTTGGGGCAACGTGATCGCGACGCTGATCGGCTTGCCCTTGGGCGTCCTCGCGGCCTCCAACGTGACGCCGTCGGGGGTCGTGCGCAACGGCGCCAAGGCGATCCTCAATCTCTTCCGCAG
Source organism: Rhodospirillales bacterium (assembly GCA_009694195.1). Lineage (GTDB taxonomy): Bacteria > Pseudomonadota > Alphaproteobacteria > Rhodospirillales > SHVQ01 > SHVQ01. The sequence continues at coordinate 4,198 of SHVQ01000042.1, read as the reverse complement.
CATCTCCGAGCTCATCTGGGCCATTTTCTTTGTTTCCGCCGTCGGGCTCGGGCCGTTCCCGGGCGCGCTCGCGCTCGGCATGAACTACGGCGGCATCCTCGGAAGGCTTTATGCGGAGGCGATCGAGAACGTCGATCGGGGACCGATCGAGGCCATGCAGGCAACGGGCGCGGGGCGGCTGCAAGTCATCTTATTCGCGATCTTCCCGCAGGCGCTGCCGCAGTTCGTGACGTACAACCTCTATTGGTTCGAAGTCGGCGTCCGCTCGGCGACCGTACTCGGCATGGTGGGCGCGGGCGGCATCGGCTTCGAGCTGGTGACGGCAATCCGGCTCTTCGAGTGGCGCGAGGTAGGCGTCGTGCTGCTTCTCATTCTGGGCATGGTGACGGTCATCGACTTCGCCTCCACCTATCTCCGCAGCAAGATCTATTGACCGGTTCGAGGGAGGCGCAGGAGCGGCTATGGACAATCAACCCACGGCTCCACGGACGGCACTTTCCATTCGCGGGCTCTCCAAGACCTATAAGGGCGGCCTCGAGGCGCTCCGCGACGTCAACATCGAAGTCAACGAAGGCGAGTTCCTGGTGATCCTGGGGCCGAGCGGCGCCGGGAAATCGACGCTGATGCGCTGCCTCAACCGCCTGGTCGAGCCGACGGCCGGGGCGATCTTCCATCAGGGTCGCGAAATCACCAGCCCGAAGCAGAACTTGCGCGACCTGCGCCGCCAGTTCGGCATGGTCTTCCAGCAGTTCAACCTGGTGAAGCGGGTGTCCGTGCTCACGAATGTGCTCACGGGGCGCCTCGCCTATCGGAGCGCGTGGCGAAGCCTTTTCTACAGCTTTCCCCAGGCCGACAAGCGGATCGCCGTCGAGTGTCTTGCCCGGGTCAACATGGAGCACAAGGCTTTCCAGCGGGCCGACACCTTGAGCGGCGGCGAGCAGCAGCGGGTCGCGATCGCCCGCGCGCTCGCCCAGCAGCCGGCCGTCATTCTCGCCGACGAGCCGGTCGCCAGCCTCGACCCGAAAATCGCCCGCCAAGTGCTGAACTACTTGAAGCAGATTTCCCGCGAGCTCGGGATCACCGTGCTCTGCAACCTCCACCAGGTCGAGTACACTCGCGAGTTCGCCGAGCGCGTCGTCGGCATGAGCCGGGGGACGGTCGTGTTCGAGGGGGTGTCCTCGCAGCTCACCGACGAGGTGCTCCATCGCATCTACTACCGCGACCCCGGCGACGCGGACCGGGAGGATGCGGAATGACGGCCCCCGCATTCGACTCCGTGGTCGCCGGGGCGCTTCGCGAGGAAGCCGGCATCCGCAACCGGCGGGTGCTCAAAGCGTGCGGCTGGACGGCGTTCGCGGCGGGGGTCCTCTATTTCACGGCGACTCAGATCGGCATGAAGCCGGCGGCCCTGGTCGCCGGCCTTCCGTTCATGTGGGACTTTCTGACGCGGTTGCTGCCGCCCGATCTCACGTATTTCCAGTATCTCGTGGGTGCGACGATCGAAACGGTGCAGATCGCGATCTGGGGGACGCTGCTGGCCGTCCTCTTCTCGGTTCCTCTCGCGCTCCTCGGCGCCCGCAACACGACTCCGCACATCCTGGTGTTCCATGCGACGCGCATGTTCCTGAACGCGCTTCGCAGCATCAACGAGCTGGTGTTCGCGCTTATTTTCGTCTCGGCGGTCGGGCTCGGCCCCTTTGCCGGCGTGCTCGCGATCGCGCTCCATGCGACCGGCATGCTCGCCAAGTTCTGCGCCGAGGAAGCCGAAGGCGTCGAAAAGGGCCAGGTCGAGGCCATGCAGGCGACCGGCGCCTCCAAGCTGCAGGTCATCCTGTTCGGCGTCATTCCGCAGGTCATCCCGGCGTTCATCAGCTACACGATCTACCGGTTCGACGTGAGCATCCGTTCGGCGACCGTGCTCGGCCTCGTGGGCGCGGGCGGACTCGGCTTCTCGCTGATCAAGACGATGAAGCTCTTCAAGTATCACGAGACCGCCACCTGCATCCTCGTGATCTTCCTGCTCGTCCTCGTCTCCGACTGGATCTGCGCCAAGCTCAGGGCGCGCGTGCTGTAAGTGAGCTGCTGCGGTCGTCGCTGCACTCGGTATAATGGCGCCATGCGGCGAATTCTCCGATCGCTCCCGCTCCTGATCGCGCTCGCTTTGGCAGCCTGTGGGCCGAGCGATGCAGAGCGCGCCCAGCAGCACCTCGCCAAGGGCAATGCCCTCATGGCCGAAGGGCGCCACGATGCAGCGGTCGACGAGCTGAAAAAGGCGGCCGAGCTCAACCGTGATTCGCTCGATGCTCACCTGCAGCTCGGGAACGCCTACCGGGCCCTGAAAAAGTACGACCAAGCCGCCGAGTCCTACAGGACGGCCAAGAAGATCGACCGCTACGTCGTCACGCCGCACATCGCGAGCGCGGCCATGCAGCTGGAGCTCGGCCACGTCGACGCCGCCATCAACGAGCTCAACCACACGATCGAGCTCGCGCCCAGGAACCTGGACGTGCTCGTCCTCCTTGGCCAGGCCTCGATGATGCCGCGCCCCTTGCCCGACGGGACCAAGGGTGTGCCCAAGGCGAGCGTCGAGCGGGCCGAGCTCAACCTCGAGCGGGCAGTCCAGATCGCTCCCGACAATCTTCCCGCGCACCGCGAGCTTGCGCGCGCCTATGAGCTCTTGGGGATGAAGGAGAAGGCCGTCGCGACCTGGACCAAGCTCCGCGACCTTGCCCAAGGAAAGCCGGAACACGCGCGGGTGGCGACCGAGACGGCGGAAGCGCTCGGGCGTCTGAAGTGACAACCGCAGGGATCGCTTGATCGGCGCCCCATCCTCGTTTAGATGTGCCTGCCGCCCGAAGGGATATGATCATGGATGCCATTCAAGCACTGCTAACGCGGGCCTCGGCGACCAAGCTTGGCGAGCCCGGTCCCTCGGCCGAATTGCTCGCCGACGCCTTCAAGGCGGCGAGCCGGGCGCCCGACCACGGGGCGCTCAGGCCGTGGAAGTTTCTCGCCATTCAGGGCGAGGGTCGGCGGACGCTCGGCGACATCATGGCGGCCTCGCTCAAGCGGCGCGAACCCAACGTGCCGGAGGCTGCGCTCCTGCGCGAGCGCGAGAAGACGTTTCGGGCGCCTCTCGTCGTGGTGGTGGCCGCCAAGGTGAGCCCCGGGCACAAGATCCCGGAGATCGAGCAAGTGGTCTCGGCGGGCGCCGCCACGCAGAACATGATCCTCGCCTTTCACGCCCGCGGGTTCGCGAGCATGTGGCGGACCGGCCTTGCGGCCTACGACCCGGAGGTCAAGAAGGCGCTCGGGCTCGAGGCGCACGACCATATCGTCGGCGTCGTCTATGTCGGCACGCCGCTCGGGCTGACGGCGGAGGACATGCGACCCGATCCCACCCGCTTCGTCGAGCTGTGGAACGGAGTGCGGTCGTAGGGCGTCAGCCGGCGCGCTCTTCGTCGGCGATTGCCGACTCCAGGATATCGAGCGCCTGGTCCATCTCGCGTTCCGTGATCACGAGGGGCGGCGACAGCGTGAGGTCGACGCCCGCGGTCGTGGATATATTGAGGCCCTTCTCGCGCGCGCGGTCGGCGACGGCGCCGGCCGTTCCGTCCCTCCCCTGAAGCTCGACGGCGTTGAGGAGGCCGACGCCGCGAACGCTCCGAATCGAGGAATGACGGCCCTGCATTTCCGTGAGATGGGAGCGTGTGTGCTCGCCCACCTTCAGGGCATTCTCGACCAGCCCCTCGGCCTCGATGATGTCGAGCGTGGCGAGCGCCGCCCGCGCGGTCACCGGATTTTTCTCGTGCGTGTAGTGGCCGAGCGCGAGATCGGGCGCCACGTCAAGAGATGCTTTCGCAATCACCGCGGCAATCGGAAGAATGCCGCCGCCGAGCGCCTTCCCGAGCACCGTCATATCGGGCGTGGCTCCGACATGCTCGCTCGCGAACAGCCGGCCCGTCTTGCCGAGACCGGTCGGGATCTCGTCGAAGATGAGGAGCGCCCCGTACTCATCGCAGAGCTTCCGCGCCTCCGGCCAGAACCAGGGCGGCGGCAGGTGCGGGGTCGACCGGATCGGCTCGGCGATGAGGGCGGCCACGTCGGGCTCGCGCCGCAAGGTGAACCGGATGGCGTCGAGGGAGCGCTCGGCCCAAATCGGCGCATCGACGGCCTCCGGGCCCCCGTAACGATAGAA
>SHVQ01000013.1 GCA_009694195.1 Rhodospirillales bacterium | reverse complement strand
CCGTTCTTGCCGGTGCGCGGGTCAACGAGTTCATCGCCCACCAAGTCGGTCAACCCGAGCGCGTCATCGAGTTCGCGATAGGCAAGCAGTCCGGCGTCGGACGTGACCCTGGAACCGTGGAAATCCAGCTTGAGCCGGGGGTCGAAAGGCAGCCTCAAAGGCTGGTTCAGGGATTCACCCGTCGGGTTCCTCATCAGAATCGTCCCCAGCGCAGCCAAATCATTGATTCTTATATCAGAATCATGGCTCCGATGCAGCCATCAACAAACCTATCCGGGGAATGCGGGTCAAAACAACTTCGCCCCGCCGTTGCGGGCGGGGCGAAGCGGGCTCGCGCATCGGCTCAGTCTGCGCCGGCGCTATTTGACGTTGGGGACGATCTCCGTCTCGAACTTGCGGACCATTTCCTCCCGCTTGGTCGAGAGGTGATCGTAGTCGATGTTGTATTGATACTTGTCGCGCTCTTCCTTCGTCGCGAAGGAGATATGCTTCGCCATGTCGCTCGGCTTCGACTTCATGTTGGTCGGCGCGAACCCGAGGCTCCTGTTGTATTCCTCGTTGTTCTCGGCGCCGATGAAGAAGTTGATGAACTCCTTGGCCTCTTTCTTCCGCGGCGACGTGCTGGGAACCATGAAGCCTTCGTTGAACATGAAGATCTGAAAGCCCGGGACTTCTTTCCGGTCCCTGATCAGGAATTCGCAGGGGAAGTTCTTGACCACCGCGGCCCACGCCGTGAGGTTCCAGAAGCCGGCCGCGCATTCGCCCGAGTTGAGCGAATTGATGAACTCGACTTCGGTCTTGCCGATCCGCCCGATGTTTCCCGACTTGGCGAGCTTTTTGAGGAATTCCCACCCGGGCTCCATGTTCTTCTCGTCGCCGCCGTGCGCGACGGCATAGCTGAGTCCGTTGCTGTTGAGGCCTTGCGTTGCGTCGCGCACCATGACCTTGCCCTTGAGTTTCGGGTTGAGCAGGTCCTCCATGGTCTTGATCTCGACCGGGCAGATGTCCTTGCGATAGCCCCAGAAGGCGCCGCCGTTGGAGATCGGCACGTTAATGATCTGGCCCTTGGCGTTGCGGTGGAAGATGTCGGGCGGCAGGTCCTTGAGGTTCGGGATATCTTCGACGGTGAAGGGCTCGGCCCAGCCTTCCCGGTCCCAGATGTAATAGAGGGGGTTGAACTGGCCGACCAGGTCGTAGGGCGGATTGGGCCAGGATGCCTTGATCTTCGGAATGATCGCCGCCGAGCCGCCCTGATGCAGCTCCCACCGGACGTCAACCTTGCTCTGCTTCGCGGTGATCAATTTGACGCCATCGTGCCAGGGCCCGCCCCAGATGACGCCCGTGAGCTGGACCTTCTGCGCGAGCGCGTCGCGCCCGAAGGGCAGCGCCGTCGCAAGACCGGCCGCGCCGACCCCGGCCGCCGCTGTTCTCAGAAATCGGCGTCGTGGAATGTCATTGCGAGTCTCCCTGTTTTAATTGGACGAAAAAGAAAAAGCGCACGGGCGGCTGTCAAGCCATCCCGCGCGCTTCTTCATGCGTTGGTTTACGTCCTTCGGTTTACTTCAAGAGCGGAATGACGTCCGTCTCGAAGCGCTTCAGCATCGCTTCCCGCTGCGCGTTCAATACGTCGTAGCGGATGTTGTACTGATATTTCTCGCGGTCTTCCTTTTTATCGAACACGATCAGCTTGGCAAGCTCGCTCCGGGCCGATTTCACGTTCGTCGGCGCGAAGTTGAGCACCCGGTTCCACTCCTCGTTGTTCTCCTTGTTGACGAAGAAATTCAAGAACTCCTTCGTCGCCTTGATGTTCTTGCCGGTGCGCGGGATCATAAAGGCTTCATTGAACATGAAGGCTTGGAAGCCCGGCGCTTGCTTCTTGTCCTTGATCAGGTACTCGACCGGGAAGGTCTTGGCGACCGTGCCCCAACCGCCCATGTTCCAGAACCCGACCGCCGCTTCGCCCGTCGTGAGCGCGTTGATGAAGTCGGTCTCCGCTTTGCCGACGCGAGCGACGTTGCCGGACTTGGCGAGCTTCTGCAGGAACTGCCAGCCGGGCTCCATGTTGTCTTCGTTGCCGCCGAACGCCAGCGCATAGGAGAGCGTGTTGTTATTGAGCCCCTGCGTCACGTCGCGGATGACGATCTTGCCTTTGAGCTTGGGATTGAGCAGGTCCTCCATCGTCTTGATCTCGACCGGACAGATGTCCTTGCGGTAGGCCCAGAACGCGGCGCCGATGTCGAGCGGGACCGTGATGATCTGGCCCTTCTTGTTGCGGAACAGGCTTTCCTCCGCCAAGTCCTTCAGGTTCGGCATCTCCTCGACGGTCAGCGGCTCGGCCCAGTCCTCCTTCTCCCACAGATAGAAGAGCGGATTGAACTGGCCGACGAAGTCATAGGGCACGTTCGGCCACGAGGCCTGGATCTTCGGGATGATGGACGGTGAGCCGCCCTGCAGGAGCTCCCACCGCACATCGACTTTGTCTTGCCGTGCCGCGATCGTCTTCCCAAGCTCGACCCACGGCCCGCCCCAGATCACGCCGGTGAGCACGGTCTTCTGCGCTTGCGCGTCCCGCCCGAACGGGAGCGTGGATGCGAGCCCGGCCGCGCCGACGCCGGCGGCCGTCTTCAAGAATTTGCGTCTCGGAATGTGAAACGTCATCGATTCCTCCCACAAGATGTTGTCGATCCGTCCCGCGCCGCCGGTCCTTTTCTTTTTCTTTGTTTTGGTCCACTGCTACGGGAACGGCTGGCGGAATAGTACGAGAGATTGTCGGCCTCGCCAAGAAGCGGAATTCGTCCTCTGGAACTTGACACGGGGCTGAGCGGCCGCCACCGTCCAGCCCTTCCGCTACCAGGAAGGAGCAATCCCCGTGGCCAAGAAACCGAGCAGCGCGTCGATGCCGAGCGTTCTTCTCGTCGGGTGCGGCAAGCAGGGCAGTACCTATGTCGACGGCTGGCTCAAGTCCGGCATCGACCCGAAGCTCATCGCCGGCGTGGTCTCGTCGGCGAAGCGCGCGAAGGAGCTGAAGGCCCGCTACCCGATCGAGGTGTATGCCGGGCTCGATGCCGTGCCCGCGGCCGTCAAGCCCGCTGTCGTTATGCTGGCGACGCCCGGCACGGCGATGGACTCGGTTCTCGCCCAGTGCCGCCGGTTCGTCCCGCAGAAGAGCGTGTTCCTCACCGTCGTCGCGGCCGTCAACCTCGCGGCGCACGAGTCCGGCCTTGGCGACGGCGCGGCGGTCGCGCGGGCGTCTTCGAACGTGGCCTCTCTCGTCGCGCGCGGGTGCTTCGGTCTGTTCGGCGGCCGTTGGCTGGGGGAGCGCGAGGCCCGGCTCTGCGACCAAGTCCTGGCGCCGATCGGCACAACCGTCTGGCTCGACCGCGAAGATCACGTGGACTTGGCGACGGCGATCTCGGGCTGCAGCCTCGCCTATTTCATCGCGATGGCGGAGGGCTTGGCCGACGCCGCGATCGCGGCCGGCCTCCCGGCGGAGAAGGCGACCCGGCTCGTCAGGGCGGCGCTCGCCGGGGCGGGCGAATGCATCCATGTCCGTCCCGATGAGCCGATGCCGCAATTCCGCCTCCGGCTTACCAACCCCGGCGGCAGCACGGAGGCCGGGATGAACGTGCTCACCCGCGACTCCCGGCTCGCCCGCCTGATGGCGGAGGTGGTGGATGCGATCCTGAAACGGCAAGCGGACCGCTGGAAGCCGAAGAAATGATATCGAAATCGCCGCGCGAGAAGGGGGAGCGCGAGCTCCGCATCAACACGGCCGCCGCCTATCGCCTGATCGCGCTCTACGGCATGGATGATCTGCTCGGCACCCACATCTCGTGCCGGCTGCCCGGCGCGCCGACGCGGTTCCTGCTGAATCCTTACGGCCTTCTGTTCGAGGAGATCACGGCGTCCTCGCTCGTCGCCGTCGATCTCGACGGAAACGTGTCCGGCGCCGGAAAGGCGAAGCCCAATCCCTACGGCTACGCGATTCATGCGGCCATTCAGGGGGCGCGGCCGGACGCGAAGTGCATCATCCACACGCACACGCATCCCGGAATGGCGGTCGCGGCGATGGCGGATGGTCTGCAGATGCTCAATCAGCTCAACATGATGTTCTACAACCGCATTGCCTACTACGACTACGAGGAGCTGAACGTGGCGCTCTCCGAGGGTGAGGCGCTCCGGGCCGAGGAGAGCGAGCAGAAGCGGCTCTCGGACGCGCTCGGGCCTCACAACGCCATGATCATGCGCAATCACGGACTGATCGCGGTCGGCGAAACCATGTCGGAGACCTTCTATCGGATGTACTACCTGGAGCAGTCCTGCGCCATTCAGATGAACGCGCTCGCCTGCAACACGAAGTTGATCGTGCCGTCCCACGATGTCTGCGAGCAGATTGCCGAGTTTGAGAAGAAAGATCCGCGCGATCCGCCTCCTCACGTGTGGGCGTGGGAGGCGCTTCTCCGAAAGCTCGACCGCACCGATCCGTCCTTCCGCAACTGAGCGCGCGGCATTCGGGTTCAGCCGCCGTACGCCTTGGCCTGCCCCTGCTGCTCGAAGAAGGTCTCCTCCGTCTGGGAAAGCGGCTTTGGCATCTCGACGGTCGTCGCCTTGAGACGGGCGATCCGAGTCGGCGTTCCGCGCACGATGTGTCCGAGATACTTCGAGAGGTTGTAGTTCTCGGTGAGTGGGAAAGCATCGGCGGCGGTGTAGTCGGCGATGAACATGCGGCGCGGCCGCGATGAGCGGTTGGGGTCGGAGGCGTGCGCCGCCCAGGTGTGCATGAAGCAGACATCCCCCACCTTCCCGACCTGCGGCTCGGATACGCGATAGAGCCGGTCGAAGATCGCCGGGTCGACCGAGCCTTTGAAGTCGTTGCCCCGGAAGTGGGTGTAGCGCTCGCGGTGCGAGCCCGGCACGACGCGGAGGCAGCCGTTTTCTTCGTTCATGTCGTCGAGGAAGAGGAGGCACACGACCACGTCGTCGTTGGTGTGGGGCGAGAACGCGTGGTCCTGGTGGAAATCCACGCGCAACGACATCTCCGGCATCTTCACGTTGAGCTTGCAGTGATGGAACTTGATGTTGGGCCCGATGAGCTGCGTCGCCCAATCGGGGATGGGCCCTTCGAAAATGAACTTCCGGTAAATCTCCGAAACGTCGGCCGGGTTGGCGACGCGGCGGAGCTTCGGATGCTCCGCCGTGTGCCCGGCTTCGAGGTCGAACACTGTCTTGCCGTTGACCTGCGCACCCCAATTCGTCTTGTGCGACCGGCTCTCTTCGATCCACCGGTCGAGCTCGCGGAGCAGGACCTGGATCTCGGCGGGCGGCACCACGCCGCGGCCGACGACGAAGCCGCGGTCGTGAAATCGTTCGATGTCGTTCTCGCTCAGCATGGACCGGGCGCGCGGCTCCTTACTTCAGGATCGGGACGATCTCCTGTTCCCATTTCTTTGCCATCGCGTCCTGCTGGGTCGCGAGATAGGCGTTGTCGGGATAGTAGGTCTTTTCTTTGCGCTCACCTGAGTCGCGGAATACGATGTTGGCGACGCTCGGATGCGCCTTTGATTTGACGTTGGCGGGCGCGTCCTTGATAGCGGCGTTGTAAATCTCGTTGTTCTCCGGGCTGAGCAGGAAATTGAGGAACTCCTTCGCTTCCTTCACGCGCGGCGAATTCTTGCAGATCATGAATCCTTCCGTGTAGGTGTTGGCCTGGAAGCCCGGCGCTTCGCTTCGGGCCCGGATCAGGAACTCGCAGGGGAAGTTCTCGGCGACCTTCGCCCAGTTGACGTTGTTGTTGAAGCCGACGGCGGACTCGCCGCTGGTCATGGAGTTGATGAAGTCCACTTCGGAGTTGGCGATGCGCGACACGTTGCCGGACTTGGCGAGTTTTTTAAGGAAGTCCCATCCCGGCTCCATGTTGCGGTCGCTGCCGCCGAAGGCGAGGGCGAAGAAGAGCACGTTGCTGTTCAGCCCTTGCAACACGTGGCGGACGCAGACCTTGCCCTTGAGGCGCGGATCCAGCAAGTCTTCCATTTTTTTGATCGGGAAGGGGCAGATGTCCTTCCTGTAGCCGAAGAAGTTACCGCCGACGCTGGTCGGAACGATGGTGATCTCGCCCTTGCTGTTTTTCGTATAGAGATCGGCAGGAACGTCCTTAAGGTTCGGCATCTCTTCGGCCGTGATGGGCGCGGTCCAGCCTTCTGTGGTCCAGCGGAGGTGGTGGGGATCGGTGCCCATCACGAAGTCGTAGAGCGGCTGTGGCCACACGGCGGCGATCTTGGGCGTGATCGCGGCGGCGCCGCCCGAGTGCAGCTCCCATTTGAAGTCGGATTTTGTCCACTTGTCGGCGATCTTTTTGGTGCCCTCGATCCAGGGTCCGCCCCAGGTCACGCCGACGAGGGTCGCCTTCTGTGCGAGCGCGCTCCGTGTCCACGGCAGCGCGGCCAGTCCGGCCCCCGCCGCCGTCGCCTTCAACAGTGTCCTCCGTGTCAGATGTGACTTCATTTCAATCTCCCTGAAGTGTGACGATGCACCTGCGTTATTTGGCGAGCGGCACGATCTCCTTCTCGAACCGCTGGATGCTCTCCTGCCGCTGCTCATTCAGGAGCTTCCAGTCGAATGGATGCGTCAGGCGCTCGCGGTCTGCGTCGCTCTTGAACAGGATCGTCCTGGCGAGCTGTGTCGACTCCGACTTCGCGTTGACGGGGACGTTGTTGAGCACCTTGTTGTAGGTGGAATTGTTCTCGGCGCTCACGAAGAAATTCAGGAATTCCTTCGCCTCCTTCTTCCGGGCAGAGGACTTCAGGATGACGATGCCCTCCTGGAATAGCCCGGCTTGGAATCCGGGCGCCTCCTTCTTGTCGCGGATCAGGAACTCGCACGGAAACTGCTCGGCGATCTTGCCCCAGTTGGAGAGATTGGAGAAACCGGCGACTGCCTCGCCGCTGGTGATCGAGTTGATGAAGTCGGTCTCCGTCTTGGCGAAGCGGGCGATGTTGCCGCTCTTCGCGAGCTTCTTGAGGAATTCCCAGCCGGGCTCCAGGTTGGTGGGGCTGCCGCCGTTGGCGAGCGCGTAGGGGACCATGTTGCTGTTCATGCCCTGCACGGCGTCGCGGACGCACACCTTGCCTTTGAGGCGGGGGTCCAACAGGTCTTCCATCTTCTTGAGGGGGAAGGGGGCGATGTCCTTGCGGTAGCCGAAGAACACCGCGTTGATCGCCATCGGTACGTTGAGAATCTGGCCTTGCGCGTTCTTATAGAAAAGATGGTCGGGGATGTCCTTGAAGTTCGGCATCTCCTCCTTCGTCATCGGCTCGGGCCAGCCTTCCGTGATGAACGAGGGATACTGCGGATCGCCGCAGCCGACGAAGTCATAGGGCGAGCTCGGCCAGGTGGCCTTGATCTTCGGAATAATGGCCGCCGCGCCGCCGCTGTGGAGCTCCCACTTGATGTCGGCCTTGTCCTGCCGGACGGCGACCGCCTTGATCGCATCGAGATAAGGCCCGCCCCAGAACACGCCGGTGAGCGACGCCTTCTGGGCGAGTGCCGCGCGGGCCCAAGGCAGGAGGCCGAGCCCCAGACCTGCCGCGGTTGTGTGCAGGAGCGTACGTCGCGTGATGTTGCGCTCCATCGGAACCTCCCGTGGTTGTGCCCGGGGCTCGTGCCGCGAGCGCTTGTTGATTGCTTACTGAATGACGTTAGGAGCCGGGCAGGGGGGAGTCAATATCGCGGCAAAACGGGAAGCCGGAGGGCGGCTAGATGTCGACCCGGTACTTTTTCACCTTCGCTTCGTCCAGCTCGACCCCGAGCCCCGGCCCCTCCGGCACGTCGACGCAGCCGTCCTTGATCTTGAACGGCACCGTCGTGACGTCGTCCGCGATGATGCCGGGTCCGGAAATGCCGGCAGCGATGATGTCCGGCCTGACGTTCCGCATGGCGGCGGAGATGTGCAGCTCGGCGGCGGACGCGATCCCGAGATCGGTCATGCCGCCGATGACGGCGATGACGCCCGCGGCTTCCGCGATGTGCACGCACTTCTGCGCGCGGTTGAACCCGGCCGACTTCTGCAGGTAAACCTGAACCGCGTCGGCCGCGCGCTTCTCGACGATGCGAAGGCAGTCCTCGGGCGTCCACAACGCTTCGTCCGCCATCACCGGCGATTGGATGCGCCGGCGGATGTCGGCAAGCCCGTCGAGATCGGTGCCGGCGATCGGCTGCTCGATCAGAAGCGGACCATAGGCTTCCATCTTCCAGATGGTATCGAGGGCGCTGTGGACGGTCTGATAGCCCTGATTGGCATCCACCATCAGAAGCGCGTCCTTGGCGATCAAGCCGCGCACCTGTTTCACGACCTCGATGTCGCGTTTCGGATCGCGCCCGACTTTCACCTTCAGATGGCGGACGCCGATCGCGAGATAGCTTTCCGCTTCCTCGATGGCCGCCTTCACGTCCTTGATCCCGATCGAGCAGTGGATGGGCATCGAGCGGCGGTAGCGCCCGCCGAGGAGCATGTGGACGGGCACGCCGGCGGCCTTGCCGACGATGTCGTGGAGCGCCATGTCGACGGCCGATTTCGAGATCGGATGGTCCTTGACGAGCGCGGCCATCCGCTCGTGCACGCGCTCGATCTCGAACGGGTCGGCGCCGACGATGGCCGGCCTGAGCTCGCCGAGCGTCGCCATCGCCATGCGTTGGGTCTCGCCCCAGGGGCCCATGGAGCCTGCCTCGCCGAGGCCGGTTAGCCCTGCGTCGGTCGCGAGTCGGACGAGAACGTATTCGAGGTTATGGACTCCTGTGTAATAGGAGCCGCCCATGAACGTGCGGAGCGGCACGCTCACGGGGATCGTTTCCATGGCGGTGATCTTCATCCGTACTCCCCACCCCGGCGGCCGGAAAACATCCGGCGCGGGCGGCAGTACCGTATGGACGGCCTCAGGGGCTGTCAACGCAAGGGGACGGATGATCAGGCGACGAGGGCGCCGTTTTTTCTCAGATAATCGGCGAGCCCCGGGTCCATGGCGCAGTTGGCGAAGTCGGCCTTGTCGAGCTTGCTCCGTTCGAAATTGGCGGACACGAGATTGGCTCCGCGGAAGCGTGCGGCCGAGAGATCGGCCGACACGAACTGGATGCCCTTAAGATTGGGCGCCCACTGCTTCAGACCGCCCGACGCCGCCTGCGGGCTTTCGACGGGAACGAACTTGGCGCCCTTCAGGGACGCGCCCTCGCATTGGGCGTCCGCGAGATTGGCGCCGTCGAATTCGGCGTTATCGAGAATGGCATGCCGGAGATCGGCGGACGCCAGGTTCGCGAGGATAAAAAGCGCGTCCTTGAGCTTCGCTTCCTTCAACGAGGCCCCGCGCAACAGCATGCCGCTTAAATTAGCGCCGGTGAGGTCGAGCTTCTGGAGATTGCCGTTCTCGAAGTTGCCTCGCTCGCCTTGGGCGCCGTTGGATCGGATCCAAAGGTTGTGGGCAAGCATCTTCGTCCGCACATCGCTCGGCAACGCTTCCAGGTCGGACGGCATATCGGTCGCCACCACATCGGCCTCGCTCAGGTTTACGCCGATCAGGAGCGCGCCCCGAAAGTTGACGCCGCAGATGAAAGCGCCCTTGAGATTGACCTGGCTGAGATTGGTCTCGCTCAAGTTGGCGCCCCGCAGGTTGACCTTGGTCATGCGGGCGCCGGTCAAGTTGGCCTTCTGCAGATTGGCATCCGTCAGATCAGCCGCTTGCATCTCGGCCATCGCGAGGTCCGCCGAGACCAGCGATGCGCCCTTGAGGTCGGTGTGGGCGATCGAGTCCTGAACCTTTCGTGCCCTCATTTTTTCCTCGATCGTCATGTCCGGCCGTGCGAGTTTGCGCGCGGCATAGGCGAACTGGCCGGAGCGGAGGTCTGCTTTCATGAGGTTGGCGTCGAAAAGATTGGCGCCTGAAAGGCGCGCGCCGCGAAGGTCGGCCGATTCCAGGTTCGCTCCCTGCAGTTCGGCGCTTGTGAGGTTGGCTCCGTAGAGATCGGCGCCCCGGAGGTTGGCTTTTTTCAGTGACGCATGGCTCAAGTCGACGCCTGCCATCGCCGCGCCTTCGAGGTTGGCGCCGTCGAGACTGAATCCCGACAGTACTTTCAGTCGGAGATCGGCCTTGCGTCCGCCCGTCGCCCCCGTCATCAAACGCTCGTGGAGGCGGAGAATGTCGACCAGCTCTTCCGAATTCATGAGCTCGCTTTGCGACGGAGTTCCCGGGTGGCGCGAATCGGCAAGCCTCGACCGTACGACGACAACAATAAGCAATGATGAACGCAGGAGCAACCGCGCGAAACGTACCGCCGCATCAATAAGTTGCACTGCCCGCGCGACATCATCCTTTGGTCGCGAGCCCCGCGGCGCTCTTGGGTTTTTCCGGCGAGAGCAAGGTCGGTCAGGATGCCGTTGAACCGGGACGCCGGCCTCTTTATGGTGGTGCCGCTACTCCGGGGAGCCCTCATGCAGATACACGGAAAGACCGTGCTGATCACCGGCGGCGGCGGCGGGATCGGCTCCGCGCTCGGCCGCGAGTTCAAGTCCTACGGATGCCGCGTGATGCTGTGCGACAAGAACGCAGACACGCTCAGCAAGATCGAGGCCGCGCTCCCGGGCATCCACGCCGTCCCGTGCGACGTCACCGACGACGCGGCGATCGACCGGCTGAAAGACGAAGTCGAGCGCACCTTCGGCGGGCTCGATATTCTGATCAACAACGCGGCTGCGAGTCTCGACTACAGTTTCGTCCGCGACGAAGCCGCGCTCGAAAAGGCCGCGCTCGAGATCGCGACCAATTTCCGAGCACCTTTGCGCCTCATCAAGCTGTTCATGCCTCTGCTCGCGCGCGCCCCGGAAGCCGCCATCGTCAACGTCACGTCGGACCTGGCATACATCCCGCTGTCCCGCAAGCCGACCTATACGGCGATGAAGGCGGCGCTGCATGCCTTCTCGGTCGCGCTCCGGGACGACTTGGAAGAGTCGACCATCCGCGTGTTCGAAGTCCAGCCGCCACCCGTCAACGTTGGCCGCAAGCGCGACTATTATTTCGGTCTTGGCCTGCAAATCCTGCCGTCCGTGTTCGCCCCCGCCGTGGTGCAGTCGATTCGCCACGACGTGTTCGAAATCCGGATCGGCCAATCGCAGTTCACCTATTGGATGAGCCGGATTTGCCCGGCTTATCTCCGCCGCATGATGAATACGAAAAAATATTACAAGGGCAAGAAGCCCCCCGCTGCGGAGGCGGCCGAGGGCTCGCGAACCGCATAGATAGAGGGAACACCGGGATGGCCAAGAAAACCAAAGTCGAGACGCGCATCTCGAGCGAAGTCGATTTAGAGAAGAACGGAAAACAGCAAGGAGTTTTGAGACTGCCCCATTCGGTCCATCGGTCGGCCTATGGATGGATCGGCATTCCCGTCGTCTGCATCAAGAACGGCGAGGGGCCGACCGTGCTCGTCATGTCGGGCAATCACGGCGACGAATACGAGGGGCAAGTCACGGTCATCAAGCTGATCCGCGAGCTCAAGCCCAAGGACGTGCGCGGGCGGCTGATCCTCTTGCCGATGGCGAACTATCCGGCGGCCAAAGCGGGGATGCGCACGTCGCCGATCGACCAGGGCAACATGAACCGCACGTTCCCGGGCGACCCGCATGGGACGCCGACCAAGGCCATCGCCCACTACATCGAATGCGTGCTGCTGGCGATGTGCGACTACGTGATCGATCTGCACTCCGGCGGAAGCTCGCTGATGATCCTCGTGAGCTCGCTCTTCAAGAAGAGTCACGACGACAAGCGGACCGCGCGCTCGATCGAGCTCATGCGCGTGTTCGGCGCCCCCGTCGGCTTCATCGATCTGAAGGACAGCTCGGGAACCATGTCGGCGGCGGCGCTCCGACAGGGCCCGATCCACCTGAGCACCGAGCTCGGGGGTGGCGGCACGGTGACCGTCGAGGCGCTTAGGATCGCGGAGGAGGGGACTCGCCGCGTCCTCAAGCACGTGGGGGCGCTCCGGCCGAATTACCCGGTCAAGCCCGGCGTCGAGACGCGCGTCGTCACGGTCGGCGGCCCCGACTATTACGTCCATGCGTTCGACCAGGGTCTCTGCGAGCCGCTGGTGGAGCTGGGCGACGAAGTGAAGAAGGGCCAGCCCGCCGCGCTCATCCATTTTCCGGAAGCACCCGCGCGCGAGCCCGTGACGGCCCGCTTCGGGCGCGCGGGTCTCGTCTTGTGCAAACGGATGGGCGGCCGCGTCGAGATCGGCGACTGCCTGTTCCACTTGGCGACGGATTATAAAGTCTGACCGTCGCAACCTTGCCGCCGTCTGGGTAGGGTGGCAACATGCGCACCGATCGCGACCGGCTCGTGGCCCGTGACCTGGGGTAAAGTGATGGCTCAAGCAAAGTCGGAAAAAACGCGGATCGCCTGCGAAATCGATTTCGACAAGGGCGGCAAGCAGCAAGGCTATCTGCGCCTCCCCCACTCCGTTCACCGCTCGGCCTACGGCTGGATCGGCATCCCCATCGTCTGCATCAAGAACGGTGACGGCCCGGGCGTTCTCGTCCAGGCCGGCAACCACGGCGACGAATACGAAGGCCAGGTGGTGATCGCCAAGCTCATCCGCGAGCTGAAGCCGAAGGACATCCGCGGGCGGCTGATTTTGTTTCCGATGGCGAACTATCCGGCGGCGCGGGCGGGCACGCGCGTCTCCCCGATCGATCAGGGGAACTTGAACCGCCTGTTCCCGGGCGACCCGCACGGCACGCCGACCCAGATGATCGCCCACTATATCGTGAGCGAGCTTCTCCCCCGCGTGCAATACGTCTTCGACCTGCATTCGGGCGGCAGCTCGCTCGAGCTGATCCCGACCGTCGACATCCGATACAGCACGGACGCCAAGCGGATGAAGGGCGTCATCGCGCTCGCCCGCGCCTTCGGCGCTCCGATCACCTATATCGGCCACGGCACCGGCACCACGATGCTGTCGGCCCAGACGGAGCACCTGGGGATTCTCTCGTTCGCGACCGAGCTCGGCGGGATCGGCACGGTCAACCCGGCGAACGTGGCGATCGCGGAGAAAGGCATCCGCCGCGTCCTCAAGCACACGGGCGTCCTGCGGTCCAACTATCCCGTCGAGCAAGCGCCGCCGACTCGGCTCACCGAAATTCTCGGCGACGCGTATTACATTTACGCTCCCGACGAGGGCGTGTTCGAGCCCGCGGTAGAGCTCGGCGCCGAAGTGAAAAAGGGGCAGAAAGCGGGCGCCATCCACTTCCCCGAATCGCCGGACCGCGAGCCCGTCGATGTCCGCTTCCCCATCGCCGGCATCGTCATCTGCCGGCGCATCGGCGCCCGGGTTCAGATCGGGGACTGTGTTTATCATCTCGCGTCCGACGTCAAGTCCGCGTAACAACCGACACGAACCAGGAGAACATCCATGGCGTCGCCGAAACCACAGAAGAGCCGCATCAGCTGCGATATCGATTTCGAGAAGAACGGAAAGCAGGTCAGCTATCTCAGGCTGCCCCATTCGGTTCACCGCTCCGCTTACGGCTGGCTTGCCATCCCCATCATCGCGATCAAGAACGGCGATGGGCCGCGCGTTCTCCTGATGGCCGGCAATCACGGCGACGAATGGGAGGGCCAAGTCACGCTGATCAAGCTCGCCCGCGAGCTGAAGGCGAGCAACATCCGCGGCCGCGTCATCATCCTGCCCGGCGCGAACGCGCCCGCCGTCCGCGCCGGTCGCCGCACGTCGCCCCTCGACTTCGACGGCGAGGGAAACCTCAACCGGCTGTTCCCCGGCGATGCCAACGGCTCGCCCACGCCGATGATCGCCCACTTCATCACCAGCGAGCTGCTGCCGCTCGCCGACGTCGTGTTCGATTTGCATTCCGGCGGAAGCTCGCTCGACTACATCCCGAGCGCCGAAATGAAGAAGACCGACGACAAGAAGATCAATCAACTCCAGATGGATCTCCTGAGGGCGTTCGGGGCGCCGGTCGGCAACATCGGCGAGGTGTTCGACGACCGCACGTTCTCCGGCACCTGCAAGCGCTTGGGCGTGGCCTTCGTCTCGACCGAGCTCGGGGGCACCGGCACCGTCTCCCCGCGGGCGCTCGCGGTCGGCGAGAAGGGCGTGCGCCGCTGCCTGAAGCTGCTCGGCACGCTCTCGAAGAACTACAAGGTCGAGGAAGCGCCGCCGACCCGCCTCGTCTACGTGGGCGGCTCGGACTATTACTCCTATGCGCCGGACGAAGGCCTGTTCGAGCCCTACGTCGATCTCGGCGCCGAGGTGAAGAAAGGACAGCCCGCGGGCGC
This sequence comes from Rhodospirillales bacterium, assembly GCA_009694195.1. GTDB lineage: Bacteria > Pseudomonadota > Alphaproteobacteria > Rhodospirillales > SHVQ01 > SHVQ01. The sequence goes on along the minus strand of SHVQ01000013.1, from coordinate 48,389 downwards.
CGTCCAGTTCCCGGAAACCCCTTGGCGGGAGGCGGTCGTCGTCCGCTTCCAGCGCGCGGGTCTCGTGCTTTGCAAGCGGATCGGCGGTCGCGTCCAGCGCGGCGACTGCGTGTTCCACTTGGCGAGCGACTACGAGAGCTGAAACCAAGGGCAAGAACCATCCGGCCGGGCTTGCTCGAAATAAACTGACGACGTTTATTCTCGCCGGTTTCCGCGGGGCGGCGGCTGTGCCGGCGGTTGGCCGGGGAACGATCGCCTATGCAAGCCGCAATCCCGAGAACGTCTGGGGCTTCGTCAGCATGGCCGGAGACCCTTTCTCTCTGCTAAAATCGCGATTCGATTCGGCTGAGAAGGATATTCCCATGACGAAACAGGACGGACCCAAGGATCCGGGGCCCAAGGACCCGGGGTTCAAGCCTCGCAAGGAGTCGGTCGAGGCCAAGCACCCCAAGTTCGGGCCTCAGAGAGGCAAGTTCTCGAGCAAGCAGGTCGCGCAGAGGCCCGCCATCTTCCGCGGCGGCCCCCGCGGGCGCTAACGCGGCTCACGCGTGGCGGGCGAGGGCGACCATGTCGCCTCCCGCCGCGACGGTCAGCGAAGCTTGCAGATCACGTCCAAATACTCGCACGCGTGCTGCTCGAAGAAGCCGCCGCCGAGGATTTGATACGCCTTCTTGAACTCGGGGTCGGCTTCGCTCGCCTTCATCGCCTTCTCGTTCTCCCAGAAGGTCATCGAGTAGCCCTTGCCCGTCTTTTTGTCGACGACGAGAAAGGCATCCTTGAGGCCCTTGTCCTTGAGCGTCACGGGATAGCGCGGCCATTCCTCTTTCAGGCCATCGAGGTTTTTGAGATCGACGGTGATCGTGCGAACGCGGGCGAGCATGGAAATCTCCTTCGTGGATGATGGATTGACGACGCGAGGAAAGGCCAAGGGGCCGAAACAACTCACGTTATCGTAGCATCGAATGGGAAGCCGCAAGCATTTTCCAAAGTCGTCCGCGCCCGCCCCGATTGGCAGCCGCTTGGTTGTCCCGCTATAGTGGTTGAAGCTGGTGACAGGAGTATCCGGTCATGAAAACGCTCGCTGCTGTTTGTGTCACCCTCGCCTCGCTCGCCTACGCATCTCTCCTGCACGCGGACGTCAAGACCCAGGAATTCGATGTGCCGAAAGGGGCTCATCCGCACGACTTGGCGCCGGCGCCCGACGGCACGGTCTGGTATACGGCCCAGCACCAAGGCGCGCTCGGCCGCCTCGACCCGAAGACGGGGAAGACCGATCAGATCGCCCTCGGTTCCCGCTCTTCGCCGCACGGCGTCATCGTCGGCCCGGACGGCGCACCGTGGATCACCGACAGCGGCTTGAACGCGATCGTCCGGGTGGATCCGCAGACCCGCGCGGTCAAGCACTTCCCGCTTCCGGAGAACCGTCCCGCCGTCAACCTCAACACGGCGACCTTCGACGGGAAGGGCGTGCTCTGGTTCACCGGCCAGAACGGGGTCTACGGAAGCGTCGATCCGAAAACCGGCGCGGTCCAGGTCCATGATGCGCCGCGCGGGCGCGGGCCCTACGGCATCGCGACCACACCCGATGGTGCCATCTACTACGCCTCCCTCGCCGGCAATCACATCGCGCGCATCGATACCGCAACCGGGCAGGCGACCGTGATCGAGCCGCCGACAAAGAACCAGGGCGCGCGCCGGGTATGGTCCGACAGCCGGGGCCGCATCTGGGTGAGCGAATGGAACTCAGGGCAAGTCAGCGTCTTCGATCCGAAAACGAATGCGTGGAAGGCCTGGAAGCTTCCGGGCGACAATCCCCGCACGTACGCCGTCTATGTGGACGACAAGGACATCGTCTGGCTCTCGGATTTCGGCGCCAACGCCATGGTCCGGTTCGATCCGAAGACCGAAACGTTCGAGTCGGTGCCGAGTACGCGGGGCAACGCATCAGTGCGCCAGATCCTCGGGCGCCCGGGCGAGGTGTGGTGCCCGGAATCCGGCACCGATCGCTTGGTCGTGCTCCGGACTCCCTGAAAGTTTGACGCGGTGGCGCCCCTTCGGAGGCATCCATGAACGTGCAACGCTGGATCGTTGTCGCCGGCGCCGCGCTCGCGGCCGTGGGCATCCTCATGGAAGCGGCGTCCGGTTCGGGCCATCGCTTCGGCTGGTGGGACTTCCGCGACGGGTTCGCGCTGCTCCGCTACGGCGTCTACGTATCGCTCGCGGCGGCGGGCGTGCTCGCGATCGGCGGCATCGTCGCCGCCGTGCAGACGCGGTGGCGACTGCTCGCTCTCGCGGCGCTCGGTCTCGTCATGAGCGGCGCCGCGGCCCTTCTTCCCATCTCGCACCGCCATTTCGTGGGAGACCCGCCCGTGATCCACGACATCAGCACCGACCTCGACGATCCGCCCGCGTTCGTCGCGGTTCTTCCGCTCCGCAAGAACGCTCTCAACCCGGCCGCCTACGGCGGCCCGGAGGTGGCGGCCGAGCAGCGGCGGGCTTATCCCGACATAAAGCCCCTCGACCTCGCGCTGCCGCCTTCGGAGGCGTTCAGGCGGGCGGAGCAGGCCGCCCGCGCGATCGGCTGGGAGATCGTGACCGTCGTTCCCGCCGAGGGCCGCATCGAGGCGACGGCCCGCACCTTTTGGTTCCGTTTCGCCGACGACGTGGTGATAAGGGTTCGCGCCCGCGACGGCGGAAGCCGCGTGGACGTGCGCTCCGTCTCCCGCGTCGGGCGCGGCGACCTGGGCGCCAACGCGAGGCGCGTCCGCGCGTATCTCGGCCGCGTGGCGGCCGGCTGAAACGAAGGTTTACTCCCCGGCCGCCCGCGCCGCCCCCTTGCCGCTGCTGACCATGACGTCGAGCAGCGAGCTCAGGTTCGGAAGCTTCTCCAGGTTCCTGACGCCGTCGCAGATCGCCTGCAACTGGGCTTCGGTGAACGGGACCAAGGACACTTCCGCGCACTGGCGGAGCTTGGTCTCGCCGGCCTTGAAGTCGGCCGGGTTCTCCGGATGGCCGAACGGCTTGTCGATCCGGATGGACCGCTCGCCGCCGCCCTTGAGCTTCACGGTCAGCTTTGTCGGGCTGTTCTGGTGCAGGCCGTGGGTGCGGTCGATCTCCGCGTCGACCGTCACCTTGGTCGCGGCGAGGATGCGGCGCACGGTGGGGTCCTGGAACGCGGGCTTGCGGAAATCGGTGATGCCGACCTTGCCCTTGGCGGCGGCGACGGCGAGCGTATAGGGCAGGCTGAAGCGCCCGTCCACCGGGTCCTGCGGGTTCCATTTTACTTTATGCGGCTGGACGACGAGCCCTTCGGCCAAGTGGTTGACGCCGGCCTCGATCCCGACCACGTCGTCGGCGGTGAACTTCTCCTTCTCCCGGAGCGTCAGCATGCCGAAGATGCCGGGGTGCGTGGCCTTGCAGCAGGGCCACGGCTTGAAGCTGATGTTGGCGTTGATGTAGTCCTCGCCGAGGCCGTCGAGCAGGAGCTTCAAGTCGTATTCGGGCTCGAACGCTTTGTAGAAGCCGTACTTGCCGAGGAACGGCTCGTTCGGGCCGTTGAGGCCGGCCAGCACGAACATGGCGGAATCGACGCCGGTGCGGGCGCGGAGACCCTGCTGGAGCGCGACCGTGTGGGAGGTCTCCTCGTACATCTGGAATTCGCCCGCCGCCTGGGCGTAGGCGATGCCGAAGGCGTCCAGGATCTGCTTTTCATTGAGCCTGAGAAGACGCGCGGCGACCGCCGTCGTTCCAAAGGACGCAATCATGTTGTCGCGCCCGGTATCGACGGCGTTGCTTAGCACGCTCAGGGCCAGACGGACGTGGATGTCGATGCCGGCGATCACCGCGGTCAGGAACTCGGCGCCGGTGATCGTGGGGTCCCGCTCGGCGAGGGCGATCGCGGGCGGCACGTCGTAGGCGCTGGCGTGGCAGCCGTTGACGCAGAGCTCGTAGGTCTCGTCGAAATCGAGCGCGCGCGCGACGACCGCGTTCACCAGCGAGGCCAGGCCGGCCGGCAGCTTCTCGCCGGTGACCCAGACGCGGCACTCGGGCTTGCCCTGGCTGTACTGGCCGAAGCGGCGAACAGCGTGGCTGATGTGATCGTCGGAGCCGCCGATTGCCGTCGCGATCGTGTCCAGGATCGAAAGCTTCGCGCGCTCGATCGCCTTTTTCGGAATGCGGTCAAGCCGCGCGGAAAGGATGTGGCTCGCGAGTTTCTTGGCGGGATCCATTTTTACCCCCGGGATGTTTCGACCCATGTGTGGGTCAAGGTTGCAACGTGCGGATCAAAGCATCGACGCTCGATAGACTGTCGAGGCGCTGGACAAGGCCGATCGTCTTGCGGATGGCCGCGTGTTGCAAGACATTTGCCGCGCACGCCTCAAATTTCGCCTCAAGGTCGGCCGCCGTCAATGGATTCTTCGGATGTCCGCGCATGTCGCGCACGGTTTTGCGAAGGATTTCGCCGCCTTTCGTCTCGATCTCGACGATGGCGGGCGAGCAATAGGAGACAGCTTCGGGCCGCGCGAGATCGGGATGGAGGACGACGTCGACCCGCTCCATGCAATTCCGTACTTCGGCGTCTTGCAGCGCTTCCGGCGTGAACTCGGCAAGACCGAGGCGACCCCGCACGAGCGCCGCGGCCGCGGTGTAGGGAATGCTGAACTTGGCTTCGAGCGGTGTTGCGGGCCTGTCGTTGGGCGCGCACTCACGGGACGTTTGCGAGACACCGAGGCGGATGCGGGCAACGGAATCGACTTGGAGCGCGTGCTGCTCGCGGAGCAGAAGAACGCCATCGACGCAGGCCGCGATGTCCCCGCAGCAGGGATAGAGTTTGAAGACGAGGCCGGGATCGACCGCCTCGAACGGATTGCCGAGGGCGGCGATCGCCCGCTCGATGCCGTCCCGTTGCGGGCTGCAGACGCGGAGGAAGCCGTTCGGGCCTTCGAGCGCCTCGGGGCTCGCGGTCACGCCGGCCCGCGCGAGCAGCGCCGCTTCGAGGCCGTCGCGGGCGGCGAAGCCGACGTGCAGCGGCTTCGTCATGGTGCCGAAGTTCTGCCGGAGCCCGGCCGCGCGCGAGGCGGCGATGGCAAGGGTGCGCGCGAGCCCTTCGCGGTCGAGACCGAGGATCTTGCCGGCGGCCGCGGCGGCGCCGAACACGCCGAGCGTCCCCGTCGAGTGCCATCCGGCCTGGAAGTGTCCCGGTTGGGCCGCGATCCCGAGGGCCTTTTGCGTCTCCAGGCCGGCGACGAGGGCGGTGATGAGATCGCGCCCGCTCGCGCCCTGCTCCTCGGCGAGCGCGAGGGCGGCCGGCAGAATGGCCGGCGTCGGGTGCGTCCACGCGGTCATGCTCTGGTCGTCGTAGTCGATGGCGTGGGCGATGGTGCCGTTGGCGAAGGCGGCGCCCGCCGCCGGCGCCTGGGCGGCGTGACCGATGATGCCGGCGGCCGGCCGGCCGGCGTGTGCCTGAGCGTGGCGGATCGCGACTTGCGAGACGTGGTCCTTCGCGCCCGCGAGCGCGGCGGCCAGGCAGTCGAGAACCGCCCGTTTCATCGCGTGGATCACGTCGCCGGGAAGGCTCCGGCCGTCCAGGCGGCAGACGAAGTCGGCGATGCCGTCGATGAATCGCGTGCCGCTCACGGGCGCGCGCTCAATAGCCGCGTCCGCCGGTTTTGCGGATCACATAGCCGCCGAGAAACGTGAGGATGCTGCTTCCGCCCATGCGGGCCGTGTATTCGCGGAAATCGCGCAGCGGGTCGATGCAGACGAGGTCGAGCGCCCGCACCTTCGGATGCTGGCCGAGCGTGAACAAGGCTTCGAGCAGGTCCCATGCCTCCATGCCTTCGGGCGTCGCCGCCGCGGTGCCGAGGGTGAAGGGGAGCGCCAAGCAATCGATGTCGAGGCTTACGTAGATGCTGTCGGTGCCGTTGCCGGCGATGTCGATCGCCTGCGTCATCACGTCCTGGATGCCGCGCCGACGGATGTCGCGGGCGGTGATGACGGTGATCCCTTGCTCGCGGCAGTATTGCCGGTAGTAGTGGGAATTCATGAAGCCGTGGATGCCCACCTGCACCAGATTGGCGCCCGTCACATTGGCCGGGCCTTCGATGATGCCGCGAAAGGAGGTGCCGCGGGTTGGCTGTCCGTCCTCGTAATGGCGCACGTCGTTGTGGGCGTCGAAATGGACGATCCCGATCTTTTCCTTGGGGTGGCTCCGGGAATAACCCTGCACGAGCGGACACGTGATCGAATGGTCGCCGCCGACAATCACCAGCATCACGTCGCCGAGCGTCTGGTAAATCTCGACGATCGCCGCCTCGAAGACCGCGTGGTGCTGGCGCACGTCGCCCATGCCGGTTTTGACGTCGCCCAAGTCGCGGGCGACGAGCGGCTTCACGTCCACGTCGAAGTCGGGACTGTAGGTCGTATTGATGAGAAATGAGCGCCGGACCGCGTTTGGCGCATCGGATGCGCCGCTGTGGCCCCGCTGGTGCGCCTTTGAAAAGGGAATAGCGAGGAAGCCCACGTCGATCCGCTCCGTGCCATCCCACGGGCGGAGCCAATTGTTGATGCGTGTCTCGTACTTGTCCTCGCGGCTCGATCGTTGAACGATTTCCGGGCCGAGGATGTGTTGGAACGAATGCGGCATTCACGCACCCGCGGCCGAGCGGAACGTCGCCGCCGCAGGCGTCAGCGCGGCCGTGAGCGCGCGCACGTCGGGGAGAGTCTCGAGCTGCAGGATCAAGTCGATCGCGCGCCGGGCCGCCCGTCTCTCCAGCGTTCCCGCCGCGCACTGCTCGAACTTCGTCTTGAGGGCGCCCTCGCTCATCGGCTTTTCGGGATGGCCGATGGCGTCGACCACGACGGTCTTGAACGTGCGGCCGTCCGCGGTCTCGATCTCGACGCTCGCCGGCGAGGCGAAGCCCTTCACCTTGTCCTTCGGCAACGCAGGGTCGATCCAGGCTTCCGTTCGCGTCATCATATCCCGGACCTCGGGGTCGTCGAGCGCGCCCGGCTCGAATTCGGTGAGCGAGAGGCGGTCCCGCACCATCGCGGCGGCGATGCAGTATTCCAGGCTGAATTTGCTTTCGGTCGCCGTCTTCGGCTGGTGGTACGTGAGATTGCCGTAGACGTTGGCCATGACGCCGGAGCGCAGCCGGCGGACCGATATGGGCGCGAGCTTGTGCCGGTGCCTGAGGTCGAGAACGCCGTCGACGGAGGGGTGGGTATCGCTGCAGGACGGATACATTTTATAGGAGAGACCCGGGCTCACGATGTCGAACGGCTTGCCGAGCCGGTCGAAGACCGGCGCCGCGGCCCGATGGCCCTTCGCGAAGTTGTCGAGGAAACCGAACGCCCCGCCAACCGCCACGACCGACGACGTGACGCCGGCGGCGGCCAGCATCGCCGCTTCGAGCCCGTCGCGCGCCGCGAAGCCGACGTGCATCGGCTTTACCATGGTGCCGAAATTCTCGCGGATGCCGGCCGCGCGCGAAGCGGCGATCCCGATCGCCGCCCTGATACCCTCGGCGTCGAGACGAAGCGCCTTGGCCGCCGCGACCGCAGCCCCGAACGTGCCGATGGTCGCCGTCGGATGCCAGCCGAGGTCGAGATGCATGGGCGCCGCCGCCTCGCCGAGCCGCGCTTCCACTTCGATCCCGGCGAGAAAGGCGACGAGGAGCTCCAGACCGGAAAGATTGCGCGATTCTGCAACGGCCAGCACCGCCGGCAGCACCGGCGCCGTCGCGTGTCCCCACATGGACCAGCTCACGTCGTCGTAGTCGGAGGCATGGCCGAGGGTGCCGTTGGCAAAGGCGGCGCCCGCGAGGCTCGCGCGGTCCGCGAACCCGATGATGGTGGCGGCGCCGTTCCCGGCGCTCTTGATCGCATGCGTGACCGCGGGGACCGCGACGGCCTCCCGCGTTCCCGCAAGGATGCAGGCGATGCAGTCGAGCACGCCCAGGCGGAGCGGCGTAAGAACGTCCGGTGTCAGCGCCCGTGCATCCAGGTTCGCCACGAACTCGGAAATTTTTGTTTCAACGGTCACGACGGGTTCCTCCGGGAGGGATCGTACTGTCCCGCCCTCGGCGCTTCAAGGCGCGCTCATGCCGCCGATCACGCGGGATCGACGTCGAATGGCCTACCGGCCGCGTCGCCGACCTTGCGGACCTCGGCCACGATCGCGTCGGCGACGGGAACGCCTTTCCGCATGGATTCGCGCTCCATCGCGGCCGCCCGGTGGCCGGGAATCCGGCTCGTCGGCGACGCCTTCTTATAATAGGCGACCCAGGCTCCCAGGTGGGCATCGAAAGCCGACCGATCGGCGAAGCGGGCCGGGTTGATCACCAGCATGAAGGCAGAGCGGTGGCCGAGGCCGGCCGTCGCCGGGCCCGCCTTGAAGCCGGGGTCGATGGGCGGCGCGCCCGCGAGGCTTCCGCCCAGGCATTCGATCAGCATGGCGAGCCCGATCCCCTCGTGGCCCGCGAGCGGCAGCATGGCGCCCGCCATCGCCTTCGCGGCGTCGGTCGTCGGGTTGCCGTCCGCGTCGATCGCCCAGGTGTGCGGGATCGGCTTTCCTTCCCTGGCCGCGATCGCCACCTTTCCGCGCGAGACCTCGCTCGTCCCCATGTCGAAGACGAGCGGATCGTCGCCCGGAATGGGGCAGGCGAAGGCAAGCGGGCTGTTTCCGATGGCGGCGCCACGGGAGCCCGGGAGCGCCATGGTCGGCGGCGCGCTCTGGCAGATAAAGCCGAAGTAGCCCGCCTCGACCGCCGGCAGGAGAAAAACTCCGATCGCGCCCAAGTGGCCCGTGTCCTGCAACACGACCGGCACGAACGCGCGCTCGCGCGCGAGCTTGAGTCCGGCCGCCATCGCCTTGGTCGCCACGATCTGGCCTAAGCCGCCGTTGCCGTCGTAGTAAACGACCCCGTCCTGGACGCGCTCGCGCGTGAGCGGGACTGGTGTGACGCCGCCGTCCTTCAGCCGTCCGACGTAGGTCTGCAGGCGCGAGAGCCCGTGCGTGGGATAGCCGCGGGCGTCCGCGCGGATCATCACGCGGGCGCCAAGGCTGGCGTCGTCGGCGGGCACGCCCGCGGCTTCGAGCACGGACGCGAGCCAGCGGGCGAGATCGTCGGCGGGGTAGCGCGCCATCCTTCGACGCCTCGCCTCAGCGGAGCGACGCGCAGAAGCGATGGATGCGATCGAGCGCTTTCTGCAGGTCCGCCGTGGCAAGGGCGTAGGAGATACGGAAATAAGGGGAGAGGCCGAAGGCTTCCCCGTGCACGGCCGCGACGCCCTCCGCTTCCAGGAGACCCATCACGAAGTCGGCGTCGGTCTCGACCCTCTTGCCTCCGGGCGTGCGCTTGCCGATGGTGCCGGCGCAGCTCGGGTAAACGTAAAAGGCGCCCTCGGGCTTGTGGCAGGAGAGACCGGCGCATTTGTTGAGCTGGGCCACGGCCATGTCGCGGCGCTCCTTGAAGACGGCGACGTTTTTCTTGAGATAATCGTCCGGGCCGTTCAGCGCTTCGATCGCCGCCACTTGCGAGATCGTGTTGGGGCAGCTCACGTTCTGCGACGTGAGCGTCGCCATCGCCTTGACGATCTCCTTCGGGCCGGCGGCGAAGCCGATCCGCCAGCCGGTCATGAAGTAGCCCTTCGACATCCCGTTCATCGTGATCGTGCGGTCGTAGAGGCGGGGCTCGACGGCGGCCATCGAAGCCGGCTTGAAGCCGTCGTAGACGATGTGCTCGTAGATCTCGTCGGTCAGAACGATGACCTGCGGATGATCGAGGAGGACGCGCGCGAGCGCCGTCAGGTCGTCGCGGCTGTAGGCGGCGCCGGTCGGGTTCGAGGGCGTGTTCAGGATCAGCATCCGCGTTTGCTTGGTGATGGCGGCGGCTAAATCCTCCAGCCGCATCCGGAACCCGTTGTTCTGCGGGCAGGAAACGAACACCGGAACGCCCTCGGCGAGCTTCACCATGTCCGGGTAGGAAACCCAATAGGGCGCCGGGATGATGACTTCGTCGCCCGGGTTGACGGTCGCGAGCAGCGCATTGTAGAGCACCATCTTGCCGCCGCTCGCGACGATGACCTGCTCGGGCGCGTAATCGATCCCGTTCTCGCGCTTGAGCTTGGCCGCGATCGCCTGCTTGAGCTCGTAGCTTCCGTCGATCGCGGTGTATTTCGTGTTGTGCTCGCGGATCGCCCGGATGCCCGCCTCCGCCACGTGGTCGGCGGTGAAGAAGTCGGGCTCGCCGAAGTTGAGCTGGATGATGTCGCGCCCCTGCCGCTGGAGCTCTTCGCATTTTCGGGTCATCGCCGCGACGGGCGATGCCTTGATGCGGCTCAAGCGGTCGGCGACGAACGACATGGCGAATACCTTCCCGGGTTGTTGCGTCCCGCACCGTAGGGTGCCTGCCGGCGGCGGACAAGTCTGACAATGGCAATTGACGGCGGCTGGACACGGCAGCCATTCTCCCGCGTCGGCGCAGCACCCGCGCCCCAAAAAACGAGGAGGAAGCCCATGGCTGAAGAAAGGCCGAGAATCAATCTGGCGCACGTCGGCATCGCGAGCTTCTGCCGGTTCCCGATCTGCACGGACCTGGACACGCTCGATGCCGACATCGCGGTCATCGGCGTCCCCTATGACGACGGCGGCGCCTGGCGCCCGGGCATGCGGTTCGCCCCCCGGCGCATCCGGGAGTGCTCGCTTCGCTACGCACCGCGCGGGGTGAAGGCGACCGGCTTCTACGACTTCGAGACCGACACCGATTTTCTCGAGCACGAGGTGACGAAGGGCCGCATCTGGGACTGCGGCGACGTCGACATCATCTACACGAAGCCGATGGAGACGCAGAACAACATCACGGAAATGCTGACGAAGGTGTTGGCCAAGGGCGCCTTTCCCGTCACCTACGGCGGCGACCATTCGATCTCGTTCCCGGTGCTCCGCGCCTACAAGACCGACCCGATCGACATCGTGATGATCGACGGCCATCTCGACTTCACCGACCATGCGGGCGGGATCACGCACGCCGGCATGAACCCGTTCCGGCGCGCATCCGAGCTCCCGAACGTGCGCAAGATCGTCCACATCGGCATCCGGGGCCTGCGCAACAGCAAGAAGGTGCGGGACGAAGCGCTCGCCAACGGCAACACCATCATCACCGTGCCGGATATGCGCTCCCGCGGCATCGAGAAGTGCCTGGACGCGGCGGGCCCGCTCACCAACGTCTACTTCTCGATCGACATCGACGGGCTCGACCCGACGATCGCGCCCGCCTGCTCGGGCTCGGAGCCGGGCGGCATCCTCTATCAGGAGATGCTGGACATCATGCAGGCGGTGACGAAGCGCTCGCCGGTGATCGGGTTTGACATCACGGAAGTGAACCCCACTCTCGACCTCGCCGATCTCACCTCCTGCCTCTCGGCGCTGCTCACCATCCGCTTCCTCGGCATGGCGACCTCGGCGCCCTACTGGAAGAGCCGGCCTTGGCAAGGGAAGCCCAAGGGCTAGAAAACCTTGCAATTTGAACGAGAAAATATTAGACTGGTCTAAGACTAGTCTAATCGGAGCCGTCCCGTGTCTTCCATTGGGGCATTCGAAGCGAAAACCCATTTCTCCGCCCTGTTGGAGCGCGTCGCCCAGGGGGAAGAGATCATCATCACGCGGCACGGCTCTCCCGTCGCCAAGTTGGTCCCGGTGTCGAAGGCGAGCAAGAAGCGGATCGGCGACGCGGTCGCCCGTCTCAAGGAGTTCAGCAAGTCTCAGACGCTGGGGAGCGTTTCTCTTCGCGAGCTGCGAGAGGAAGGGCGCCGCTGATGCCCTTTGTGCTCGATACGTCGGTATCGCTCGCGTGGTGCTTTCACGACGAGGCCACTCGGGCGACGTGGGCAATGCTTGACCGGCTCATAGAAGACTCGGCGATCGTTCCCTCGCTTTGGCACCTGGAGACCTCCAACGTGCTCGTCGCCGCCGAACGGCGCGGCCGAATCACGGCACGCGCGATCGCGGAATATATTGGCCTTCTTGGCGAACTTCCGATCGAGGTGGACGACTCGACCCCCATGCGGGCGTTGGGCGGGATTCTCCAGTGCGCGCGCGACCGGGGACTTACCGCCTATGATGCGGCGTATCTTGAACTGGCAGCCCGGAGAGGACTGCCGCTGGCGACGCGCGACAAGCTCCTCTCGCGGGCGGCGCAGGACGGGGGAGTGCGACTCGTTCCCGACTGACGACCGGCTTTTGGCCCCACATGCGCTCGCGAATCATCACCGGCGCGGTTGCCGACATGCGGAGGCCCCGACCGGATCGAGTCGTTCGCCAATCAGCCGTCGGCGCGGATGAGATCGCTCGCCTTCTCGCCGATCATGATGGTGGGCGCGTTCGTGTTGCCGCTGATGAGCCGCGGCATGATCGAGGCATCGGCGACGCGCAATCCTTCGATGCCGTGGACGCGGAGACGCGCATCCACGACCGCGCCGGCATCCCTGCCCATCCGGCAGGTACCGACCGGATGGTAGTGCGGGAACGAGACCCTGGACATGTAGGCGTCGATATCGGCGTCGCTCGCGCAGCCGGGGCCCGGCAGCGTTTCCGCGCCGCGGAAGGGCTCGAATGCAACTTGGGCGTGGATCAGGCGGGCCAGGCGGAACGCCCGCCGGTTCAGCACGCGGTCGGATTCGGCTCCCAGGTAGTTGCTGAAGATGCGGGGGGCCGCCAGCGGGTCCGCTGATCGCAAGGCGACCCAGCCCCGGCTTTCCGGCCGGAGAACCTGCCAGGTGATCCTGTAGGCGTGGTGCCTGGGCATCAGGTCCGGCTCGTCGTTCGGGTTGGTGGCGGCCGGAAAGAACGAGAGCTTGATGTCCGGGCGCTCGAGGCCGGGGTCGGTCTTGAGGAAGGCCTGCACGTTGATCGGGAAGACGGCGAGCGGCCCGTCGCGGAAAACGAGATAGCGGAGAAACGCGGCACCCCGGCGGAACAGGTTGCGGTACCGATAGTACGTGATCGGCTGGGTGCACGCGTACTCGATGCAGGAGCCGAAGTGGTCTTGCAGGTCGCGGCCGACGCCCGGCAGGTGGGCGACGCTCCGGATGCCGTGCCGGGCGAGCGCGTCCGCATCGCCGATCCCCGACAGCATGAGGATTTGCGGCGACTGGTAGGCGCCGGCCGCGAGGATCACCTCGCGCGCAACGCGGGCGATCGCCTCGCGTCCGCGCCGGCGGTATGCGACGCCCCGCGCGCTCCGCCCCTCGAAGATCAGGCGCAGCACGCGGCTTCCGGTCCTGACGACCAGGTTCGCGCGTCGGCGCACGGGATGCAGGTAGGCGCGCGCGCTCGAGCACCGCTCGACGGAGCGGTGGGTGTGGGTGAACTGGGTGCGCGCGAACCCGTGCCCGTCGGCGCCGTTGTAGTCGGCGATCACGGGAAACCCAAGCGCGCGTCCGGCCTCGAGAAAGGCGTCGTAGAGGGGATTCTCATAGCGGCCGGGCGCCGTCTCCAGCGGGCCTGAGTCGCCCCGCAAGGCATCCGGCGGGCCCTTCCAGCGCTCGGCCTTCTTGAAGTAGGGGAGCACGTCGTCCCATGACCAGCCTTCGTTGCCGAGCTGCCGCCACGCGTCGTAATCGCGCGGATGGCCGCGCACGTAGATTTGCCCGTTGATCGAGGAGCTGCCGCCCAACACCTTGCCGCGCGGCAGGCGAAACCGCTGGCCGCCCACGCCCGGCTCGGGCTCGCTCTCGAACGACCAATCGTGGCGCCCGCCGATCAGGTGGGTCTCGCCGATGGGAAGCCGGATGAGCGGGTTCCAGTCGCGCCCGCCCGCTTCGAGAAGCAGCACGCGGACATCGGGGTCGGCGCTCAACCGGTTCGCGAGCACGCACCCGGCCGAGCCGGCGCCGACGATGACGTAGTCGAACGTTTCGGCGTCCCCCATCGGAAGCTCCTGCGGCCCGCCAACGTCTACGTTGCCCGTTTCATCTCGGACATCTTCGCCCAGTCGCTTGTCGGCTCCCAGCCGAGGGTCTCGCGGGCGCGCGAGCAATCGATGACGCTGGCGTGGGCGTTCTTTTCGTAGACCTGGGGCTTGCGGACCTCGGGGATGCGGCCGTAGACGCGGGCGACATACATGAGCGTCGGCGTCGGGTCGAAGGAATCGCCGGCGCTCCCGTAAAAAAGCTCATACGACGGGCCGTCGTGTTCGAGCGCGAGCCGGAAGAGATCGGCGAGATCCTTGGGCTCGACGTAACAGCGCGGAAGCGTGAGCGGCTCGTGCAGCGCGGCGGCGACCGCGGGATCGGGGTGGGTCTCTTTGAGGAGATCCGGGTTGTCGGGGTCGAGCACGCGCTTCGCGATGAACGGCACGAGCTCCGGGAACATGATGAACGTCGGCCGCACGCAGGCGACCTTCATCGTGCCGCCGCGGTTGCCGAAGCTCTCGGCCGCGACCTCGTTGATCAACTTGCTGAGCCCGTAGGCGTGGGTCGGCCAGACGGGATGGTCCTCATCCATCGGAAGATAGAGCGGCGGGCGGTGGCGGTTCGTCGCATTGATCCCGGTCGACGAATTGCTTGAGGCCACGACGACCTTGTGTACGCCCGCCTCGAAGGCCGCGTGCAGCACGTTCCAGGTGCCGAGCGCGTTCACCCTCATGAAGTCCTCGGGCGTGGCCTCCAAGTGACCGTCGAGCGCGCCCACGTGGATGACGGCGTCGACCCCGGCAAAGGCTTTGGCGAGCCCCGGGAGGTCGAGGATGTCGAGGGTGATGTGCGGCAGGCTGGACCGCGCGGGCGCGATGTCGAGCGTCGTCACCCGCGCGCGGCCTTGCAAGGCGTCCGCCACGTAGCGTCCGAGGCGGCCGCTGCCGCCGGTGACGATGACCTTCTCGAACTGCATGAGGGTCCGCCGCTCAGTGACTGTGTTTGTACTCGCGCCCGAAGCCGGAGCAGTAGGTGCCGACGACGCCCTCGAGCTTCGTCGCCCATTCGCGGTGCTCGAGCGTGCGGCTCAAGAATCCCGCCCGTGCCTTCTCCACATCGCGCACGAGGGCGTCGTAATCGACGGTCGTCACCCGTCCGCCCTCGACCACCATGCGGCCGCCGATCATCACCTTGTCGATCGCCTTCGAATCCGCGCAGTGGACGAGCTGATGGACGATGTTGTTGAGCGGCACGAACGAAATATCGTTCAAGTCCAGGAACACGATATCGGCCTTGAATCCGGCGGCGATGCGGCCGATCCGGCCTTCGAACCCGAGCGCCTTGGCGCTGCCTTCGGTCGCCATGGTGAGCGCCTCGTCGGTCCCGATCCAGTCCTGGAAATCGCGATCGCGAACCCGCGAGACGAAGGACGCAAGGCGCATGGACTCGACCATGCTCAAGTGGTCGCCGCACGTCGCCGAATCGGTGCCGATCCCGACATTGACGCCCGACTCGATCATGGTGCGGACGTCGGCGATGCCGGAGCCGAGCCGGAGGTTGCTGCCGGGGTTGTGGGCGACGTTGGCGCCCTTGTCGCCCATCCGGCGGATGTCGTCGCGGTTGAGCCAGACGGCGTGCGCCGCCGTGAACTTGGGCCCGAGAATGCCGAGCCGGTCGAAGTGGGCGGTCAGCGACTCGTTGTATTTCCGCACCCCCCCGTGCGCCCACACGCGCGACTCCGCCATGTGCGTGTGGAAGCCGATGTCGTGCTCGCGGGCGAGATCGCGCGCCGCCGTGAGGAACTCATCCGTGCAGAGGAGGGGAATGGTCGGCGCGAGGGCGAGCGCGATCTGCTCGCGGTCGAACGGCCAGTCCCGCAGCACCTGGCGGCAGACGTCGAGCGGAACTTTGTAGGGATTGAGTCGGATCGCCTCGGCCCGCTTGCGGTCGGCGGGGGGCAGCGCATCCATCAGCCCGGGGACCGCTTGGTAAAACGTGATGTCGGCCATCATCGGCGCGATGAGCGCGCGCATGCCGACGTCGGCGTAGGCCTGGCCGGACGCGCGGAGACCGTCGGCCGTATGAACGGGAACCTCGGCGATCAAGTCGTAGCAGGCCGTGCAGCCCTTGAGCACCATCTCGACGGCCGCGATCTTGGTCGAAAGATGCTTTTCCTCGAGCGAACGGTTGCCGGTGATCCACGGGCCCGCATGCAACAACAACTCCAATGTCCAGCGGTCGTCGATCGCTTTCGCGAGCGCGCTGTGGGAGTGCGTGTGCGCGTTGATGAGGCCGGGGATGAGCGCACGATTTTTGGCATCGACGACGCGGGCGCCGTCGGGCGCCGCCATTCCCGGCCGGCCGACCTCGCGAATGGTGTCATCGACGATGAGAATGTCGAGGGCATCGGCGCGGCGCGCTTTCGCATCGACCACGCGCCCGCCCCGGATGACGACCGTCCCGCCGTTCTTCATCGCAATTCCTCCCATGCTCTTGCTTGCGTCCGATGGGGGATTCAATTCGCACAGCGCTCCGGACGCAAGCTATAATCGCATCCACTTGGGGAGGAGCGTCATGGCCAATCGTCCGACACGCAACGTCAAGATCGAGGACCTACGCGACCTCATGATCCGCATGTTCGTGGCGGCGGGGTGCGAGCGCAGCAACGCCGAAACGGCGGCCGAAGTTTTTCTCGAAGCCGACCTCAGGGGAATCAATTTCCAGGGCCTCGATCACATGCCCGACCTCATCCGCGGGCTTCGCAACGGCAAGATCAAGGGCAACGGCAAGCCCGAAGTGGTGAAGGAAGGCGACGCTTATATCCTGATCGACGGCCACCGTGGCCCGGGACACGTTGCCGGCTTCTTAGCCTGCGACCGCGCGTGCGCCAAAGCAAAGAAAGCGGGCGCCGTTCTCGCCGCGATCCGCAATTCGAGCGACATTTACGCAGTCGGGATCTACGCCGACCGCATCGCGCGCGCGGGCTGCATCGGGATCGTGTTCTCGGATGCGACGCCGACCGTGCATCCCCACGGCGGCGCCGAGCGCGTGATGGGGACCAATCCCATCGCGTTCAGCGTGCCGACGGCGGGCACGCATCCGTTCCTGTTCGAAATGTCGACGAGCGCGCTCTCGATGTCGCGCGTCCGCCATGCGGCCTACCACAATGAGAACGTCCCGGACGCCTTCGGCATGGACAAGAACGGCCAGCCAACGATCGTCGCGACCGAGATTCGGGCCGGCGGCTCCATCGGGCCCTTGGGCGGGCCGAAGGGCTTCGGCCTCTCGCTGTTCGTGGGTTTCCTCTCCGGCCTGCTTCCCGGCTGCGCGACGGGCAAGGCGTTGATCCCCTGGCACCACACGACGACGGGCGAGGTCGGCGCCAAAGGCCATTTCATCGTCGCGATCGACCCGGGCGCCTTCGGCGACGCCGACGCGTTCCGACGCCGGGCCAACGATCATCTCTCCACGATCAAGGCTTCGCGGAAGGCCCCCGGCGTTTCCGCGATCCGCATTCCGGGCGAGCACTCCCTCTCCGTGCGGAAGCGCCAGATCGAAAGCGGCGAGGTGTCCGTCCTCGAAGCGACGTGGCGGAACACCGCGGTGCTGGCCGCCGATCTCGGCGTCCCGATGCCGCAATAGCATCAGAGAAGAGGAGCCGAGAATGTCCACGCGGCCGACCCGCACGGTCGAAATTCCGGTCCTGCGCGACCTCATGGAACGCCTGCTCCGGGCCTCGGGTTGTCCTGCGGATTCGGCGGCGATCGCGGCGGACGCGTTTCTCGAAGCCGACATCCGCGGCATCCCGCAGCAAGGTCTCGACCACATGTACACCATGCTCGAAGACCTGAAGCTCGGGCGGATCGATCCGAAGGGCCGGCCGCGGATCGCGATGGAGCGGGACTCGTCCGCGCTGATCGACGGCGGCCGCGGCCCGGGCCAAGTGGCGGGCGTCCTCGCCTGCGACGTGGCCGTCGAGAAGGCGACCCGCTCGGGCGCCGCGGCGGTCGGCGTTTCCGGCGCCGGCGACATCTTCATGATCGGGTTTTACGCCGAGCGGATCGCCCGGCGCGGGCTCGTGGGTTTAGTGTTCTCCGATTCGCCCCCGAAGGTCCATGCCTTCGGCGGCACCGGCCGGGTGATGGGAACCAATCCGTTCGCCATCGCCGTCCCGACCGCGGACGGCCAGCCGTTTCTCCTGGACATGGCGACGAGCGCCTGGTCGGCATCCCTCGTCCGCCACGCGATGTACCACGGGGAGCAAATCCCGGACGGCATCGGCGTCTTGCCGGACGGACTGCCTACCCGCGATCCCGTGGTGGTGGCAACCCAGGGAGCGATCGGCAACTTCGGCGGCCACAAGGGTTTCGGCATCGGCCTCATGGTTGGCATCTTCTCGGGCATCCTCACGGGTTGCACGACCGGGCCGGGGCTCAAGGGATGGCTTTCCCACGAGCCGGGCGAAGCCGGCCGCAAGGGCCACTTCTTCATCGCCGTCAACCTGGCGGCGTTCGGCGACGCCGCGACCTTCCAAAAAGCCGCCAGCCGGTACCTGCGGGAGATCAAGGCTTCGAAGCCCGTGCCCCGCACGTCCGCGATCCGCATCCCGGGTGAGCGCCCGTTCGCCGAACGCGAGCGCAGCGTCCGGGAGGGCCGGGTGCAAGTCTACGAAGCCGTGTGGCAGCGGACGGCCAAGTTCGCCGCCGGCCTCGGCGTCGCCATGCCCGCGTAAGAAGGAGCAAAACGTATGCCGGAACCGACCAGCCGCATCCTCGTGCTGGGCGGGCGCGTCCTCTCGGAGGGCGCCGATCCCCATCAGCCGGCCGTGTCCGACATCCTGATCGAAGGAGCGAAGATCGCGCGCATCGCGCCCGATCTGAGTAAGGAGGCTGAGGGCGCCGTCGCCATCGATGCCAGGAACAAGCTCGTGTACCCGGGCATGATCAATGCGCACTATCACTCCCACGACCTGCTCACCAAGGGCACGACCGAAGAGCTTCCGCTCGAGATCTGGGGCCTCTATTCGCGCCCGCAGAACTACAAGCCCTTCACGCTCGCGCAGGTCCGCGCGCGCACGCTCATCGGCGCGCTCGAATGCATCCGCACGGGGATCACCACCGTGCAGGACATGCATTATCTCTATCCGGACACGGACGAGTACCTGGAGACCGTGCTCGACGCCTATGACGAGTCGGGCTTGCGCGTCGTGTTCGCGATCCAGGTTTCCGACCTCGCGGCGGCCGACACGATTCCCTATTGGCGCGAGTTGGTGCCGGCGGACTTGCTGGCGCCGATCGCCGGCAGCGCTTCGGACCCCAGGAAGCTCGTCGACTTCGTCGAGCGCCAGTTGAACCGCCTGCAAAACTCGAGGCCGCGCGTCGGCTGGGCGCTGGGGCCGTCTGGTCCGCAGCGCTGCTCGCCCGAGTTCCTGGGCATGATGGCCGACCTCGGGCGCCGCACCGGGCTCCCCGTCTTCACGCATCTCTACGAAACGAAGGCGCAGGCCGTGCAGGCGCGGCTTCGCTACAAGGAATACGGCGGCTCGCTTGTGACGCTCTTGGAGAAAACGGGACTGCTCGGGCCGCAGCTCAACTGCGCCCACTCCATCTGGCTGAAGCCGGACGAGATGAAGCGCCTCGGCGAAGCCGGCGCCGGCGCCGTCCTCAACCCCAACAGCAACATGAAGCTGAAGAGCGGCGTCCCGGCCATGCTGGAGCTCCGTCAGGCGGGCGTGCGGATCGCGCTCGGCTGCGACAATTGCGGCTGCAGCGACGTGCAAAGCATGTTTCAGGCGATGAAGGCCTACTGCATGCTGGCGGGCGTGAGCGACCCCACGCCGAAGCCGGAGTGGCAGGGGGCGGAGCAAGCATTCCGCTACGCAACGGAAGGCGGCGCCCGCGCGGTTGGCATGGCCGATCAAATCGGCACGATCCGCGTCGGGATGAAGGCCGATCTCGTGATCGTCAACCTCGACGATCCCGTTTTCATGCCCTTCAACAGCGCGACCCGTCAGCTGGTCTACGGCGAATCGGGCCGCGGCGTCGAGACCGTGATCATCGATGGCCGCATCGTGCTGCACGACCGCAGGGTTGCGACCGTCGACGAAAGCGCGCTCTATGAAGAAGTGCGCGCCTTCATGCCGGCGCTCCAGGATGAGTTCGCGACCGTGCGCGGCCGCAACGCGCGCCTCCTTCCCCACCTCTTCAAGGCGCACGCCAAAGCCTGGGAGCAGGACGTGGGCATCCATCGCTACGTCGGCCGCTTCTAGAACGAGATGAAGACTAATGGAATTGCCCCCTCACCCTCCCCTCTCCCCCCGAATTCGGGGGGAGAGGGTTGCTCAGGGTCTGCGGGGAATCCCCCGCAAATGTCCCCCTTGGGGTTGGCGCGGCGTCAGCCGCGCCTTAACCGAAGCTGGGTGAGGGGGCGTTTCAATCGGATTTGATCCCGCTCTAAGCCTTGACGCCGTGGCCGCTCGGTCGCGATGATCATTTTCTGACTGCACGCCAACAACCGTTCCTAGGGAGACCAGCGACGATGCCATCCAAGAAAGCCAAGCGCCCGGCGAAAAAGACCGAGGCGCAAATTCCGGAATTCAAGGTCGACGAATACAAAGGGCGCGTGCGGCGCCTGCAGGAGGAGATGGACAAGGCGAAGCTCGACGCCATCTTCGTCACCAGCGAGGCCAACTTCTACTACATCACGGGATTTTTCAGCCCGACGTGGGTGAATCTCACGCGGCCGCGCTATTGCGTGATCCCGCGCACCCGCGACCCGATCATCGTGTCTCCGACGACGAACCTGATCATCGTCGAGCGCACGAGCTGGGTGAAGGACGTGCGCTCCTGGATCGCGCCGCGCCCGGCCGACGACGGAATTTCGATCCTGGCCGACGCGCTTCGCTCCTGCCTTGGAAAGCACAACCGAATCGGCGCCGAGCTCGGGCCGGAAAGCCGGATGGCGATGCCGATCGGCGACTTTCTTCGGTTGAAGGAGATGCTGGCGCCGGTGGAAATCGCCGATGGCGACGGCCTCATGCGGAAGCTCCGGCTGGTGAAATCGGAGGCCGAGATCGCGCGCATGGACCGGATCGGGCAGATCGCGTCGGCCGCCTTCGACGCGTTTGCGACGAAGATCGACATCGGCGCGACCGAACGTGCCGCGACCGACAAGCTCCGCCAGGACTTGATCAAGCGCGGCGCCGATTCGTCGCCTTACGTGACGGCGCAGTCGGGCCCGGGCGGCTATCCGTGCGTCAATCTCGCGCCCTCCGCCCGGGTGCTCAAGCGCGGCGACCTCTTCACCATCGACACCGGCAGCACGTTCGACGGCTACTTCTGCGATTTCAACCGTCAATGGGGTCTCGGCAATATCCCGGACGCCATCCGCAAGGCCTACGAATTCACCTGGCGGGCGGCGGAAGCGGGGATCAAGGTAGTGCGGCCGGGCATTACGATGGCCGACGTTTGGCGGGCCCAGCACGATCAGTACGCGTCCGAGAACGCGCCCGGCGGCGGCAAGGTGCAGCCGACCAAGCTCGGCCGCATGGGTCACGGCGTCGGCCTCCACATGTGCGAGCCGCCCTCCGTGCATCCGGACGACAAGACCGTGCTGGTGCCGGGCATGACCATCACCATCGAGCCCAGCATGGCTTATACGGTCGCGGGCCCGAAGGGGCCGGAGGCCCGCGTGCTCGTCACCGAGGAAAACCTCGTGGTGACCGAGGACGGGGCCAAGCTGCTCACCCGGCGGGCGCCGCCGGAGCTCCCGATCGTCCGCTAGATCGCTTGCGGAGAGGGAAAGGGAGGAGGATGCGATGCCCGATTCGACGCTGACGAACTCGAAGATCGTCGCCGCCTACCGGGAGAAGACCAGGGGCTCGGCCAAGCTCGCGGGCGAGGCCGCGCCCGTGTTCCCGAGCGGCATCACCCACGATGCGCGCCGCCTCCTCCCCTATCTCATCTACGTCAACAAGGCCCGGGGCTCCCGCAAGTGGGACGTCGACGGCAACGAGTACGTGGACTACATCGGCGGCCACGGCGCCCTCATCCTCGGCCACGGTCACCCGACCGTGACCGAAGCGATCCACCGCCAGCTCGATCGCGGCACTCACTACGGTGCCAACCACGAGATCGAAATCCGCTGGGGCGAGCTGGTGAAGAAGCTCGTGCCGTCGGCCGAGAAGGTGCGCTTCGTGGGAACCGGCACGGAAGCGACGATGCTCGCCTTTCGTCTCGCCCGCGCGTTCACCGGCAAGCCGAAGATCGTCCGCCTCCGGCGCCACTTCCACGGCTGGCACGACCACGTGTCGTTCGGGGTCCGCAGCCACACGGACGGGACGCCGACGCCGGGCGTGCTCGACCGCGTGGCCGAGAACATCATCCTCGCCGACGTGAACGACGTGGACGGCGCGCGACGCCTGTTCGAATCCCAGGACGACATCGCGGCCGTCATTCTGGAGCCGACGGGCGTGTGGGCGGGCTTCGTGCCGGCGAAAAAGAGCTTCGTCGAGGAGCTGGTGCGGCTCGCGCGGGCAAAGAAAGCATTGGTTATCTTCGACGAAGTGGTGACGGGCTTCCGTGTTTCGCCGGGCGGCGCCCAGGCCGTCTACGGCATCAAGCCGGACCTGACGACGCTCGCCAAGATTCTCGCGGGCGGTCTTCCCGGCGGCGCCGTCTGCGGCCGGAAGGACGTCATGGACCAGCTCGATTTCGACGAGATGGCGGCGAAGAAAAAAGAGAAGGTCGGCCACCAAGGGACGTTCAACGCCAACCCGCTCTCGGCCGCGGCCGGCGTCGCCGCGCTCGAGATCATCGGCTCGACCGATGTCTGCGATCGCGCGAACGCGCAGACCGCAAAAATCCGGAAATCCCTCAACACGCTCTTCCACGAGGAGAGCGTGCCGTGGGCGTGTTACGGCTCGTTCTCGAGCTTCTTCGTCTTCACCAATCCGTCGCGGATCGCTCTCGACCCCCTCGCGTTCGACGCCGAATCGATCGCGGGAGAAAAGCTTTGGGCCGGCGCGGCCGACCCGGTGATGGGGAAGCTTGCCCTGGCGCTCCTGGTGAACGGCGCCGACCTTTCCACGCGGCCGGGCGGGCTCACGTCCTCGGTCCATTCGGACGACGATGTTGCCCGGACCGCCGAGGCCATGCGCGCCGCCATTCATATGCTGAAGGCGGAGGGCGACCTTTAGTACGGCGATCGATTAACACATTGATCGATCAAGTTTTGGCAAAGCCGTCATTCCCGCGTCCAGCCTTCGCAGCCGAAGCGGCTGCTTCGGCGGAGTAGGCAAAGCGGGAATCCAGTTTCAGCAGTCTGGACCCCCGCTTCCGCGGGGGTGACGATCCGCCTAACCTAATCGTGCTGTAGCACCGTCCTCAGGTTTATCAGCGGGGGGGAGGAAGCTCGCGTGACGGAAGCCGGTATCGGAGCGAACGCGCGCGGCATCCTCTGGATGATGCTTGCGGTCTTCATCTACGTGCTCTCCGACGCCCTGATCAAGCACCTGACCGAAAGCTACCCGCTCATCCAGGTCCTCTGGGCGCGGTTCGTCTTTCACGCGGCCTTCGTCGCTCTCTTGGTCCGCCATCGTCTGATCGCGGCGCTGAAATCCCGACGCCCGGGCATGCAGCTCGCCCGCGCCGCGCTTCAATTCACCGCCGCGCTGCTGTTCGTCGTCGGCTTGAGCACGCTCCCGCTCGCCGACGTGAACGCGCTTTACTTCGCGGGGCCTCTGATCGTGACCGCGCTCTCCGTTCCTCTGCTCGGCGAGCACGTGGGCTTGCGCCGCTGGATCGCGGTCGGTGTCGGCTTCGCGGGCGTGCTCGCGATCGTCCGGCCCGGCGCGGGCGTGGTTGATCCCGTCGCCCTTCTTATCCTCGCTGCGGCGGTCGCGTTCGCCCTTTACCAGATCACGACCCGCATCGTCGGCCGTGTCGACTCGACGATGACGTCGCTTGCCGTCATCGGCCTCTTCGGCTCGTGCGTCACCAGCGCGATCGTGCCGTTCGTGTGGCAATCGCCGGACCTCGGAGGCTGGGTCCTGATGGTGACCGTCGGGATCACGGCCGGCATGTCGCACTTCGCCCAGATCCGCGCCCTCGAAACGGCCCCGGCGGCGGTCGTGGTCCCCTTCACCTACACGAGCCTTGTCTGGGCGACCCTCTTTGGGTTTCTCGGGTGGGGCCACTTCCCGGACGCCTGGACGATCGCGGGCGCGGTGGTCATCGCCGGCGCCGGGCTCTACATCTTCCATCGGGAGCGGGTAAACCGGGACGCCGTTTGATGGTGACGTGGGCGGCCATACGCGGCGGCGGCGCGGGCCTTTCGCCTGCGCTCAAGGGCCTCCTGTGGATCCTCGCGGCGTTCTTCTTCTACAGCGTCGCCGACGCCATCCTGAAGCAGCTCACGTTTTCCTATCCGGTCGTGCAGATCACGTGGGCCCGCTACACCTTCCATCTGGTGATGGTGGTGCTTTGGCTCGGCCGGCGGGCGCCGCAGGCCTGCGTGACGAAAAAACCGCTGCTCCACTTCGGCCGCGGCGCGTTTCAGTTTCTCGCGGGCATGCTGTTCGTCGCGGGCGTCAGCATTTTGCCCTTGGCCGACAGTCTGGCCATTCAGTTCATGGCGCCCATTCTGGTCACGGCGCTCTCGGTGCCGATCCTGGGCGAGCCCGTGGGACTCCGTCGCTGGCTCGGGGTGGCGGCCGGATTCGCGGGCGCGCTCGTCATCATCCGGCCGGGGATCAGCGCCGTCGCGGCTGCGGCCCTTCTTCCCCTCTTCGCAGCCGTGTTCTCCGCCCTCTACCAGGTCATGACCCGGATCGCCTCGCGACACGATTCGACGATGACGTCGTTCATCTACCCGGCCCTCGTCGGCTCTCTCGTCGCCAGCATGGCCGTGCCGTTCTTCTGGGTCCGGCCGGACGCGGTCGGATGGACCCTGATGATCGCGAGCGGGGTGATCGCCGGCGTCGGCCATTTCGCCCACATCCGGGCGCTCACCCTTGCCCCGGCGGCGACCCTCGCCCCGTTCGGCTACCTCAATTTGGTCTGGGGCGCGTTGTTCGGCTTTCTCTTGTGGGGCGATTTTCCGGACGCCTGGACGGTCGCGGGCGCCTTTATCATCATGGCGAGCGGTCTCTATATCTTCCATCGCGAGCGGCTTTCCCGCCGGAAACACCCGCCCACCGGCTGATTAGCCCTTCCCGCCGCCCCTTGGAATACCTATATATTGCCCGCGACTACGGAACCGGGCGGGAGCGATCCCGAGCCCGGTTCTTCGTTAGCATGGAATCAACGGCGGCCATGGACTTTCGGAATATCGCGATCATCGCCCACGTCGACCACGGGAAGACGACTCTCGTCGACGCGCTGCTGAAGCAGTCCGGCTCGTTCCGCGCCAACCAGGCGGTGGTCGACTGCGTGATGGATTCGAACGATCTGGAGCGCGAGCGCGGCATCACCATCCTCGCCAAATGCACGTCGGTCGAATGGAAGGGCGTGCGCATCAACATCGTGGATACGCCCGGCCACGCCGACTTCGGCGGCGAGGTCGAGCGCATCCTTTCGATGGTCGACGGCGTGCTCGTGCTGGTCGACGCCGCCGAGGGACCGTTGCCGCAGACCAAATTCGTCACCATGAAGGCCCTCGCGCAGGGCCTCAGGCCGATCATCGTCGTCAACAAGATCGACCGGTCGGACGCCCAGCCGCACGTGGTCCACGACGCCATGTTCGACCTCCTGGCGGTGTTGGGCGCGACCGACGAGCAACTCGATTTCCCGATGCTCTTTGCGTCCGGCCGGCAGGGCTGGGCGGCCACGAGCCTGGAGGCGCCTCGCGAGAGCCTGGCGCCGCTGTTCGATCTCATCGTCGAGTACGTGCCGCCGCCGACGCGCGATCTGGAGACGCCCTTCGCCATGCTGGTGACGACGCTTGAATACGACCCCTATCTCGGTCGCGTGCTCACCGGCCTCGTCCACGGCGGACGGGCAAGGATCAACATGCCCGTGCGCTCGCTCTCGCACGACGGCACGACGCTCGAGGAATCGCGGCTCACCAAGCTCCTCGCCTTCCGCGGCATCGAGCGGGTGCCGATCGAGACCGCCGAGGCGGGCGACATCATCGCCATCGCCGGGCTCACCCGCACCACGGTCGCCGACACGATTGCGGATCCGGCCGTTACCGAGCCGCTGCCGTCGATTCCAATCGATCCGCCGACCCTTGCCATGACGTTCTCGGTCAACGATTCGCCGCTCGCCGGGCGCGAGGGGACCAAGGTCACGAGCCGCATGATCCGCGACCGGCTCTTCCGCGAGTCCGAGGGCAACGTCGCCATCAAAGTCCGCGAGGTGGAAGGCGGCGACGCCTACGAGGTCGCCGGCCGCGGCGAGTTGCAGTTGGGCGTGCTGGTCGAGACCATGCGGCGCGAGGGCTTCGAGCTCTCGATCAGCCGGCCGCGCGTGCTGCTGAAGACGGACCCGGAGACCGGACAGCGGCTGGAGCCGGTGGAAGAAGTCCAGGTCGACGTCGACGAGGAATATTCAGGCGTCGTGGTCGAGAAGATGGGGCAGCGGCGCGGCGAGATGACGGAGATGCGGCCTTCCGGCGGGGGCAAGATGCGCATCACGTTTCTCGCGCCGACGCGCGGGCTCATCGGCTACCACGGCGAGTTCCTCACGGACACCCGCGGCACCGGCGTCATGAACAAAATGTTCCACGCGTATGCGCCCTGGAAGGGGCCGATCGAAAGCCGGCGCACGGGCGTGCTCGTCTCCAACGCGACGGGAAACGCTGTCGCCTATGCGCTCTGGAACCTGGAAGCCCGCGGGCCGATGCTGATCCACCCGGGAACGCCGGTTTATCCGGGCATGATCATCGGCGAGCACACGCGCGACAACGATCTCGACGTGAACCCGATCAAGGGGAAGCAGCTCACCAACATCCGCACCCACTCCCACGACGAGATGATCCGGCTGACCCCGCCCAATATCCTCTCCCTCGAGCAGGCGATCGCCTACATCTCCGACGACGAGCTGGTCGAGGTGACGCCGAAATCGATCCGCTTCCGCAAGCGCATGCTCGACATCAACCAGCGCAAGAGGGCGGCCCGCGCCGCCGGAGCCGAAGCGGGCTGATCCGACACCATGGCGCACGGCGTCGCCTTCATCGGGCTCGGCACCATGGGCCAGCGTATGGCGGGCTACATGGGCCGCCACGCCGGTTTCCGCGTGCTGGTCGCGTGGGACCCGAACCCCGATCAGGTGCGCAAGTTCCAGACGATCTGTCCCGAGGCGCGCATCGCCGGGAGTGCTGCCGAAGCCATCCGCGACGACCGGATCGATTCCGTCTATATCGCCTGCCCGCCCTTCCATCACAAGCAGCACGCGGAGACGGCGATTGCCGCCGGCAAGGCCGTGTTCTGCGAAAAGCCTTTGGGCGTCGATATCGCCGAGAGCCGGAAGCTCGTCGATCTCGTCGAGCGCAAGGGGATCAAGAACGCGATCAATTTCTCGCACGCCGGCCGCGCGAGCACGCGCCTCGTCGAGCAGAAGATCAAATCCGGCGAGATCGGCACCGTGTACGGCGCCACCATCCTGCACGACCTGCCGGAGTGGCCGGCCGACTGGCAGAAGGGCATCGCGTGGCTCGGCTGCCGCGATCAGGGCGGGTTCGTGCGCGAGAACCTGAGCCACTATATTTATCTTTCGCGCCGGCTGTTGGGGCCGCCCAAGATCGTCTTCTGCCGCATCGACTATCCGGCCGACGGGGTCGGCGCCGAAACCGCGATCATGGCCGAGCTGGATTGCGGCGGCGTGCCGGTCCGCATCCTCGGCAGCGTCGGCGGCAAAAGCACATCGAAGGGCGAGTTCATCCTGCGCGGCGAGCAGCGAAGCTATCGCTTCCACACGTGGTCGATGCTGGACGAATGCGTGGGCGACAAGTGGACGGATGCGCTGCCGCACATTGCGGACACCTACGCCGACCAGTTCCAGCGCCAGCTCGACGACCTGGCCGACCTGATCGAAGGCCGCGCGAGCCCGATCCCCGGCTTCCGCGACGCGCTCGCCGTGCAAGAGGTGATCGAGGAGATGCTGCGGGTCTAAGCGGCGTCACTGCGGAAGCGGAGCCCGACGATCACGCGGCGCTCCGTCACGTCGGTGAGACGATGGAACGGGCGGTCGCGGGCACCGGCGAATCCGGCGTTCCGCATGAGAATGACGTGGCCGGGCGGCCCCGGCACGTCGCGCGCCCCGCGTCCCGACCGGTCGCGGCGGACGGAAAACCGGGCGACCCCCGAAAGCACCAGGTTCGCGACCAACCCCTGATAGCGGACGTGGTCGCGGTGCGGGGTGATGCCGAGCGAGCCCGCCGGGTAGCGCTGGACGACCAGATCGTTCAGGCGGAACGGGAGCGCGACCGGCGCCGGATCGAAGCGGGCGAGCGCTTCGTTCAACGGCGCTTCGACGCGGCAGGCCAGCGCCCAGAACGGGCTCGATGGATCGAACCGGTCGCAGATCTCGAAGTCCTGCCGGACCGCCCGCTCGCCTTCGCCGACCACCGGCCGCGCTTGCCGATAGGGAAGCGCCTCCGTCCGGCCAAGCCAGTCCCGGCATTCCTCGGGCCCGAGAAACGGGAACGCGTCGGCGTCCCGCTCGCCGAGCGCGCGAAGCGCCGCGGCGAAGCGGTCAGCCGGAGAGTCGTCCGTCGGGGTCACATCGCTAGCGTTGGGCCGCGACAACCTCGACCTCGATCAGCCATTCCGGCTTGACGAGCGCGGCCACGATCACCGTCGAGGACGCGGGCCGGGTCTCCCCCAGGTATTTGGAGCGCACCTTGCCGGCGGCGGCGACGTCGCTCGCCTTGACGAGGAACGTCGTCATCTTCACCAGGTCCTTCAGGCTGAAGCCCGCGTGCTTCAGGATGTTCTCGAGGTTCTTCCA
Organism: Rhodospirillales bacterium; assembly: GCA_009694195.1. Taxonomy (GTDB): domain Bacteria; phylum Pseudomonadota; class Alphaproteobacteria; order Rhodospirillales; family SHVQ01; genus SHVQ01. The sequence continues at coordinate 19,527 of SHVQ01000013.1, read as the reverse complement.
CACGCAGTCGGCCTGCTCCTCGATCGTCTTCGGGATCGTGCCGTCGGGCATCACGCCGACTTCGCCCGCCGTGTAGATGATGCGCGAGCCCATGGGCACCTCGCAGCCGTGGGCGTAGGGCCCGAACGGCGGCGCGACGGTCTTGGGTGAGTGGCTGATATTCATGACGGTCCTCCTCGGTTGCTGGGTTTGTCTTACCGGTTCGCGATTTCGACCATGGTCTCGGCGAGCACGCGGGCGCCGGCGGCGAGGTCGCCCGGCGTCGCGTTCTCGATCTCGTTGTGGGAGCGGCCCCCCTCGCACGGCACGAAGATCATGCCGGTCGGGCAGAGCGGCGCGATGTTCTGGGAGTCGTGGCCGGCCCCCGAAAGGATGTGCATGTAGGGATACCCCAGCTCCTTCGTCGCCTTATCCACGGTTTCCGGAATCAGGCCGGTGAAGGGTGTCGGCGTCACCCGCACGATCTCTTCCACCTTGACCGTGCAGCCGCCCTGGTGCTTCCGGCAGACGCTCTCGATCTGCGCACCCAGGCGATCGAGGGTATCGAGGCTCGGGTGGCGGAAGTCGATGCCGAAGATCACGCGGCCGGGCACGACGTAAAGCGAGCCCGGGTAAACCTCGAAGCGGCCGATGGTGAAACGGAGGATGTCGTCCTTGTCGTTCTCCGTGAAAATGGGCTTCAGCGCGTTCACCATGTCGACTGCGGCGAAGAAGGAGTCCTTGCGGCGGCTCCGGGGCGTCGTGCCCGAGTGGGCGTCCTCGCCCTCGACGGTGACGATGTAGCGGCGCGCCCCCTGGATGCCGGTGACGACGCCGATGGTCTTCTTCTGGGCTTCCAGGATCGGGCCCTGCTCGATGTGGGCTTCAACAAAAGCATGCAAAGGGAAGCCGAGCGGGCGCGAGTCCACGCTTGGCATCCGCTTCTTCACGTCGGCGAGCGCGTCGCCGACGGTGACGCCGTCCTTGTCCTTGATGGCAAGAAACTTGCGCAGGTTCTTCGGGTGCGCGAACGCATCCGAGCCGAGGCATCCCGGCGAAAACCGCGTGCCTTCCTCGTTCGTCCACACGCAGGCCTCGATGGAGCGCTTCGTCTGGATACCGGAATCATCGACCGCGTGAAGGACTTCGAGCGCGCCGAGGCAGCCGTAGATGCCGTCGAACCGGCCGCCGGTCGGCTGGGTGTCGAGATGGGAGCCGCTCAACACGGGTGGCGCCTTGGGGTCGGTGCCCGGCCGCCGGACGAACACGTTGCCGATCTCGTCCATGGAGACTTCGAATTTGCGTTCTTTCGCCCACTTGACGAAAAGCGTGCGCGCCTCCGCGTCTTCGGGCGAAAGGGCCTGGCGGTTGTTGCCGCCCTTCGGCGTCGCGCCGATCTTCGCCATCTCCATGTGGAAGCGCCAAAGCCGCTCCTCGCTCACGAAATCGGAGACGCGCTTCGCGTTCCTGCCCTTGTCATCAGTCATTTCTTTTTCCTCCCGATTATGGAGCGCGGGCCGCGTTCCGCTGCTGCCTCTCCGCTCGCCGTTTCGGCCGAACACTACTAAGGTAGCCTCGGGATCAGGACAAGCGGGAATTCCCGCGCGCAACGGGGCGATCGCGATGCGCATCGCCGACTTCGGATCCTTCGGCGAGGTGCGCGTCAGGATCGCGCCCTAATATCCCGTCTTCGGATCGATGAGGTCGAGCATCCGCTTGCCCGCGCGCGCCCGGCGGATGTTCAGGGCGACCCGCGGCGCCGCCGAATAGGGATACCCCATGGCCGCGACGTGGGGCGTGACCAACACCTTCGGATGGGTCCAGAACGGGTGCGACTTCGGCAGCGGTTCCTCGCGGAACACATCCAGCGTCGCGCCCGCGAGGTGGCCGGAATCCAAAACCCCGATCAGGTCCTTCTCGACCACCACCGCGCCGCGGGACGGGTTCACGAAATAAGCGCCCTTCGGCATACGCTTCAGGAATTTGGCGTCGATGAGGTCGCGCGTCGCGCCTGTAAGGGGAAGCAGGCAGACGAGAATGTCCGTCCGCTTGAGGAACGCGCCGAGCCCCGCCGTGCCTGAGTAGCTTTCGACGCCGGGGATGCGCTTCTGCCGGCGGCTCCAGCCGAGCACGGGAAATCCCGCGGCGACGAGCTTGCGCGCGGCGTCGGTGCCGAGCACGCCCATCCCCATGACGCCAACCCGCCGCTTCGAGCGGTCGGGCGGGAAGCGATAGTCCCACTTTTTCTTCCGTTGCATTGCTTCGAAGTGGTCGAATTCCCGGTGGTGGCGAAGCACGCTGAGCAGCACGTACTCGCTCATCAGCTCCGTCAGCATGGGGTCGACGAGGCGCGCGATCGGCACGCCCTTCGGGAGGCGCGGGTCCTTGAGGATGTGGTCCACGCCGGCGCCGAGCGAAAGGATCGCCTTCAAGTTGGGATAGCGGCGAAGCTCGCCCGGCGGCGGCGCCCATACGAGGGCGAGGTCGATATCGTCGAGGTTCCGCGTCTGCGGGCCCACGCGCATCTTGAGCCCGGGAAGGAGGCGCCGGAGCTCGGTCTGCCATTCCTTGGGATCGTCCACATGGCTGATGAACAGAAGCGTCATCACCGCCCCCCCTTCGCCCGCGAGCTTCGGGGCACGTTGCCGGGCAGCACGCAGAGCATCTCGAAGAGAAGATTCGCCCCGACCAATGCCGTGTTGCCGGAGGGATCGTAGGGCGGCGAGACCTCGACCAGGTCGCCGCCGACCATGTCGAGGCCCCAGCAGCCGCGGATGATCTCGAGCGCCTGCATGGTCGTGAGGCCGCCGATCTCGGGCGTGCCGGTGCCGGGCGCGTAAGCAGGGTCGAGCCCGTCGATGTCGAAGCTGATGTAGACCGGGCCGCCGCCCACCTGTTCGCGCACCTCGTCCATCAGCGGCGCCAGAGACTTGTGCCAGCATTCCTCGGCCTGGACCACGCGGAAGCCCTGCCGGCGCGACCAGTCGAAATCGTCGTCGGCGTAGCCCGACCCGCGGAGGCCGATCTGCACGCACCGCTTGCCGTCCACCAGGCCCGCCTCGACGATGCGGCGGAAGGGCGTGCCGTGGTTGATTTTCTCGCCGAACATGGTGTCGTTGATGTCGGCGTGGGCGTCCACGTGCACGAGGCCGAGGCGGCCGAAGCGTTTTCGCACCGCCTTCAGGATCGGATAGGTAATCGTATGGTCGCCGCCGAGCGTCAGCGTCTTGCACCCGTGTGCGAGAATTTCGTCGTAGGCGCGCTCGATGATCGCCATCGATTTCGGCAGATGGAAGGTATTGATCGCAATGTCGCCCAAATCGGCGATCTGCAGCGTGTCGAAGGGCGACGCCCGCGTTGCCATGTTGTAGGGCCGGATGAGGCATGATTCGGCGCGGATCTGGCGCGGGCCGTGGCGGGCGCCCGCGCGGTTGGACGTGCCGGTGTCGAGCGGAATGCCGACGAAGCCGACGTCGAGCCCCTTGGCGCTCGCGGCTTGCGGAAGCCGCATCATGGTGGCCGGGCCGCCGAACCTCGGCATCTGGTTGCCGCCGAGCGGCTGGTTCAGCCGGCGCTTCGGTTTGGCGCGCGCTGTCTTCTTCTTCGTCGCCACGAAAGTTGTCCTGTCCGGATACTGCGTGATCGCGCGCGATCTTGGTTGACCGGGCGTTCCCAAGTCAACCCGTCCCGTGGACCGGCGGGCGTGGTGGCCGGGGGCGGCTCTGTGTTACCGTTTCGCTGCTGGGATCGGAGGACGCCGCCGATGAACGACCGAGACCTCGCGCGGGCGGTCGACGCGAGCATTCCAACAGCCGAAGCCCTGTTCCAAGATTTGCGTGAACAGACGAAAGACGTCCTCGGCGTGACCCGCGCCTCCTACGGCGAAGGCGAGCAGAAGGCCCACGCCCTCATGGCGGAAGCCGCCCGCCGGCTCGATCTCGGCGTGACGCGTGACGCGGCCGGCAACCTCTATATGACTCTTAAAGGTCGCCGGACCGACGGTCACGGCATCATCATCGGCTCGCATCTGGATTCCGTGCCGCAGGGCGGCAACTACGATGGCGCCGCGGGCGTGGTCGCCGGGCTTGCCGCGATCGCCGCTTTGCAACGCGCAAAAATCACCCCCGCCTCGGATATCACCGTTATGGGAACGCGGGGCGAGGAGAGCGCCTGGTTCCCGACCCTCCACATCGGGAGCCGGGCGGCGCTCGGCCTTCTGCCGGCAAAGGAGCTGGACACGATCCGGCGGGCCGACTCGGGCCGCACCCTCGCCGACCACATGGCCGAAGCCGGGTGCGACGTGGAGGCGTTGCGCGCCGGCCGGCATGTCCTCGATGCCGGCAAGGTGAAGGCCTACTTCGAGCTCCACATCGAGCAGGGACCGGTGCTCGAACACGAGGGCTTCCCGATCGGCGTCGTCACCGGCATTCGCGGCAACGTCAGGGCCTTGGAAGCCGTCTGCCGCGGCGACTACGGGCACGGCGGCGCGGTCCCGCGCAAGCTCCGCCACGACGCGGTCCTCGCCATGGCCGAGTACGCCCACCGGCTCGAGGGCGAATGGGAGGACATCGAAGCCGCGGGCGGCGACATGGTCTTCACCATCGGCAAGTTCTATACGGACGCGAAAGCCCACGCCCACTCGAAGATTTCGGGCGAGGTGCGCTTCACCGTCGATTCCCGTAGTCATACGAAGGCGATCCTCGACCGCATGGAGCGCGTCTACCGGGAGCGCGCGCAAGAGATCGGCGAGAAGCGCGGCGTCCGCTTCGATCTCGGGCGCATCACGCGGGTCAAGCCCGCGGTGATGGATTCGGGCTTGCGGGCGCGGCTCTGGGACGCGGTGAAAACTTACGCCATCCCGGCCATCGATATCCCGAGCGGCGCCGGCCACGACGCCGGCGACTTCGCCAACGCGGGCGTGCCGACGGCCATGATCTTCATCCGCAATCCGCACGGCAGCCACAACCCGGACGAGGACATGGCGATCGACGACTTCGCCAAGGGCGTCCAGGTGCTCGCGCGGACGCTGGCGACGATGGAGTAAGCTGGTAGTCCTCACCCTTCGAGGCTCGCTGGCGCTCGCACCTCAGGGTGAGGAAGCATTGCAAGGCCCTCATGGTGAGGTGGCCGCACTGCGGCCCTCGAACCATGAGGCAGAAGACTAACGCTCCACGTTCGGGAACGCCTGGATCAGTGCCGAGACGTCGTTCATCTTCTCGAGATTGAGGGCGGCCTCGGCCAAGCGGTCGATGGCTGTCTTCGACGCCCCAAGCCCGAAGGCGAGGCAGCTTGCGAACTTCTCAAGCACGTCTTTTTCCGTGAGCGGCTCGGCTGGGCTTCCGATCATGGTGTCCTTGCGCCGGTCGATGGTGCGGCCGTCCTTGAGCTTGACGCGAAGGCGCGCCGGCGCCGGCGCCTTCTCCGGCAGCTCGGGATCGAGCACGGTTTCCATCCGCCGGGCAAGCGCCGCCACGTTCGGGTCCTTGAGCGCCGCAGGTTGGAAGGATTGGAGGTCGACGCGGCCATCCGTGAGGGCGCGGGCGAGGTTGTAGCAAGCGTTGAATTGGCCGTGGACCTGGGCCGCGCGCTCGACCTGGTAGGGACCGAAGACGGCCTCGTAGTTGTCGCGGCCGAGCCGAATCTCCAGGTGCTCGATGTTGTCCAGCCGGATGCCTTCCGCGCGGAGCTCCAAGCCCATCGAGATGACCGTGTGATTGCACCGGCAGCTCGGGTAGGGCTTGAGACTGAATTCGAGCACGCGCCAGTCGGTCCCGAGACCCTTCGTCACCTCGTCGGGACTGACCTCGCCCCGCTCGAACAGGCGGAAGACGCCGCCCTTGCCTTCGAGGGCGCGGGTGGCGCCGGTGATCCCGTCCTTGGCGAGGAAGGCGGCGAGCACGCCCGAGCGGGCGGCGAAGCCGGGGCCGAGGCGCTTGCTCAAGGCTTGGTCGTCGCGGGCCTGGATGTTGCCGCCCGCCTGGTGGTAGGCGACGCCGAGCGCGTTGGTGCAGCCGTCGCCGTCGAGGCCGAGCAGGCGGGCGGCGCCGACGGCGCCGGCCAGCGTCCCCATGGCGACGGTCGGCAGCCAGCCGCGGCCGATGCTGCCGGGACAGGCGAGGCCCAGGCGCGCGTGCAGCTCGACCCCGACCGCGATGGCGGTGATGAGCTCGCGGCCGCCCACGTCGCCCTTGTCCTCGGCGGCGGCAAGCACGGCCGGGGCGATCACGCAATAGGAGTGGATGCGGGCGGGGTCGTGCTGGTCGTCGAAATCGAGCGCGTGCGCGGCCGCTCCGTTGGCGAGCGCGGCGGTCGGCGGCGAGACTTTTTTCTTCCCGACGAGAATGGTCGCCGTGCCCTGGCTCTCCCAAGCAGTGAGGCGGCGGATCAGGATGTCGATGCCGGGTGCCTTCGCTCCGCCCGCGAGGACGCCGAGGGTGTCGAGGAGAAACAGCTTCACCCGCTCGACGACCTCTCTCGGCAGGTCCTCGTAGCGGACGGCGGCGAGGGTCCGGCAGACGTCGCGGGTGAACCCGTCGGCGGGAAGGGCGGGCTGTCGCGAGGGGTGCTCGCTCATCGGCTAGAACGTGGTCCAGTCCCCCCTCACCCAGCTTCGGGTAAGCGCGGCAAGTGCCGCGCCAACCCTTCTCAACCCTCTCCCCCCTGTGGGGGGAGAGGGGAGGGTGAGGGAGGCGATCTCGGCTGATCGGATCACTGTCTAATACTTGGGCGCCCGCACGATCGCGGCGCTGGTCTGGTCCGTGTTCCTGGGCCGCCCGGGCGCGATCGTCTGGCGGATGGGTTTCCCCCACCCCGCTTCGCCGACGAGCTTCCCGTCCCGCACCACCGGCCGGCCGCGGACGATGGTCGCGATCGGCACGCCCTTCACGGCCCACCCGTGGAAGGGCGAGAGGCGGCCTTTCGAATGGAGCTTTTCGCGGTCGATCGCCGTCTCATGGTTCATGTCGACGATGGCGATATCGGCATCGGAGCCGACCTGGATCGCGCCCTTGGTCGGATAGATGCTCCACGCCTTGGCCGGGTTGACCGACGACCAGAGGACGTACTGGTTGATGGTCATGCGCCCGCGGTTGACTTCGTTCAGCATCAGCGGCATCTGAGTTTCGATCCCGGGAAGGCCGCAATGGCAGTGCCAGATGTTGGCGTGGATCTTTTCCTCCGGCGTGTGCGGCGCGTGGTCGGTGGCGATCATGTCGACGGTGCCCGCGTGCAGCGCCTTCCAAAGCTTCTCGTCGTGGCCGGGCTCGCGGATCGGCGGGTTGCATCGGGTGATGCCGCCCATCTTTTTCATATGCTCGGTCGTGAGCAGGAGATACTGCGGGCAGGTCTCGACCGTGATGTCGACCCCGCGCGCCTTCGCGCCCTCGATCAGGTAGAGCCCGTCGCCCGAGCTTTCGTGGGCGATGTGGATGCGGCAGCCCGTCCACTCGGCGAAGATGATCGAGCGGCTCACGGACTCGGTTGCCGCGACCACCGGCCGCGACGCCTGGTGGGCGAGGGGGTCGTGGCGCTGCGCTTCCTTCAGGATCTTCTCCCGCCTTCCGATGATGCCGCCGTTTTCCGCGTGGACGGCGCAGCGGATCCCGCGCCTGGCGATGATCTCGAAGGCCTCGAGCATGATGCCGTCGTGGGGGGGCTGGTATTGGCCGGTCGCCGATTCGCTCAAGTAGATCTTGAAGCAGGCGACGCCGTTCTCGATCAGCGGCTCGATCTGATCCAGGTTGTTATCGACGATCAGGCCGTAGAGCCCGTAGTCCACGTAGGCCCCCTTGGCCGCCGCCGCCTGCTTGATCTTGAGCGCTTCCACGTTGGCGATCGGCGGGTTGGTGTTCGGCATCTCCATCACGGTGGTGACGCCCCCGAAGGCCGCCGCCGTCGAGCCGGTGCGCCAGTCCTCTTTATGCGTGAAGCCGGGCTCGCGGAAGTGGACGTGGCTGTCGATGGCGCCGGGGAGGAGATGCTTTCCCTTGGCGTCGATCACGTCGCGCGCGTCCGGCATCCGGCTGTCGGCGCCGACCTCGACGATCATGCCGTCCTGGATCGCGATGGAGCCCTGGAAGCTGCTTTCCGGCGAAACGATGGTGCCGCCGGAGATCACGAGATCGACCGTCTTGCTCATCCGTTGATGTTCCTTGTGGGAGAGAGGAGATCCTGGGTGTGGGATCAGGCGACCTTCGAGCGGCCGGACTGCCAGGCGCGGGTGAGGTCGAGCACCCGCTCCACATCCGCGTCATTGTTATAGACGTGGAGAGCGAAGCGCAGCATGCCGCGCCGGATCGAGAGTATGACGCCGTTTTTGCTAAGGTGCCGGTAGAGGGCGTCGAGCGTCGGGTCCTCGGAGGCGTCGTGGCCTTTGCCGATCTTGCCGACGGAGACGATTCCCGCGATGTGGGGACCGGAGGGGCCGCCGCAGACCGGCAGTCCCAGCTGCAGGAGCCCATCCGCGAGCCGGCGGGTGAGCCTGACGACGTGGGCCTCGATGGCGGGGGTCCCGATGTCCAGCAATTGCTTCAACGAGGTATTGGCGGCGACGGCCCCGAGGAAGTTGTAGTTGCCGAGATCGAAGCGCTTGGCCGCCGGCATCAGCCGGTATTTCTCGCCGGCCATGGCGGCCTCGTTGAGGTCTCCGAGATCGACGCCGAAGCGCGCGAGGTAGACGGGCGTCATCCGCTCCGCCCATTCCTTGCTGCAATAAAGAAAGCCCATCCCGTAGAAGCCGAGGATGCCCTTCTGGGTCGAGGTGGCGAGCGCGTCCACCTTGAGCTTCTTCACGTCGGTGTCGAGGATGCCGACCGACTGCGCGCCGTCGACCAGGAGAAGGACGTCGCGTTTCCGGCAGGCCGCGCCCAGGGGCTCGAGCTTCGTGCGGAAGCCGGGCGAGAAGCTCACGGTCGAGACGGAGACCATGCGGGTGCGTGAATCGATCGCGTCGATGATGGCGTCCACGGGCATGTGGCCGTCGGCGCCCGGGAGCGACTTGACCTCGATCTTGTGGCGCTCGCGCACGTTGAGCCAGGGGTAGAAGTTGTTGGCGTGCTCCAGCTCCGGTACGATGATCACGTTGTCGCCGGCCTTCCAGGGATAGGAGGCGGCGACCATGTTGAGGCCGTCCGAGATGTTCTTCGTGAGCGCCACTTCGTCGGGCGCGGCGTTGATGAGGCGGGCAAAGCGCGCGCGGGTCTGCTCGATCATTTTGAACATGGCGGGCTTGTCGCTGGCCCCGAGTGCGTGCGTGTCGAGGTATTCATCGACGGCAGCCCTGGTTTCCTTGGAGAGGAGACCGCGCGCGGCGACGTTCATGTAGACCGACTTCTCGGCTCCCGGGAAGTGGGTGCGGAGTTTCGCGATCTCCGTCTCTTTGGAACCGTGATTTCCGGTCGTCGTTTTGCCCATGGATCGTCCCTCCTTCATGTCGTTATTTTGCCTGGGTGTTTGCTGGCGCGATTGTCCGTCACCGGTCCGGTTGAGGCAAGAGCGCTTCGATCCGCGAGGAGAAGAACCATGACTTCACTCACCCGATGGGTTTGGGCCCTCTCTCTCATCACCGCCGCGTGCGGCGGGGCGTCGGCCGATCCCGTTGTCGGGCGCCGGCCGCAGGCGGTCGCCGACCAGGTCGTGGACGGCGCTCCCGGACATCGACCTGTCCCGTGGGTGCAGGGACTGGAGGTGCCGTGGTCGCTGATATTTCTTCCGGACGGCCGGGGCGCATTCGCCTCATCCGCGACGGCAAGCTCGCGGCCGAGCCTTACTCCACGCTGGAGGTCGAGCACCGCGGCGAAGGCGGTCTCATGGGCTTGGCCGTGCATCCGCGCTTTCCGGCCGAGCCGTTCGTCTATGCCATGCACACGTACCGGGCGGGCGGATTTGTGGGCAATGCCGTGGTGCGTCTTCGCGACGAAGGCGAGCGGGGACGGCTTGATCGAATCGTGTTCGACGGGATTCCCGGCGCTCGTAACCACAACGGCGGCCGAATCGGATTCGGGCCGGACGGCATGCTGTACGTGACCACGGGAGAAAACTTCAAAGCCGAGCTCGCCGCCGACCTCAAATCGCTCGGGGGAAAGATCCTGAGGCTGACGGCCGAAGGCGATATCCCCCGGGACAATCCGTTTCCCGGCTCCCCGGTTTTTTCTTACGGCCATCGCAATCCGCAAGGCCTCGCATGGCATCCGGAGACGCGCGACCTTTTCTCGTCCGAGCACGGCCCGTCCGGCGAGTTCGGCCTTCGGGCCTTCGACGAGGTCAACGTGATCCGCGCAGGGGCCAATTACGGCTGGCCCAACGCTGTGGGTGCCGCGGGCATCCCGGCGTACGTCGACCCGATCGTCGCCTGGCCCGACCGCACCACCCCACCCGGCGGCATCGCGTTCCACCAGGGAAGGCTTTTCGTCGCCGTGCTCGGCACCGGCGCGCTCGTTCGGATCGAGCTCGCCCGCGACGGCGGAAGCTATCGCGCGGCCCGCATCGAGCGATGGCTGGCCGGGGGCGACGATTCGAAGCGGCCCGGACGCATTCGCGACGTGGTGGCCGGCCCCGACGGCCGTCTTTACATCCTCACCAGCAACCGCGACGGGCGCGGGAGTCCGAGGCCTGGCGACGACACGATCTACCGGCTCGACGCTAGCCAGTAACGTCTGCTTTTCTCCTAGTTCTAGTGGGTCCATGGTGCTCCAATACTGCATGTGCTTTAGTACGGTCCGGTATGCGACATCCCGACCTTCCAAAAGGACTCCAACCGGTTCCGATGGAGCGTGTGTGACGGTCGGCCGGAAGCGCCATTACTCGGTGCCCCCCCCATTCGTGGGTAGGGGCCAAAGAATCTTCCCCTCTAATTGAAAAAATTCTTGCACCCGGAAATCGATGTGCCATATAACCGAAACGAACGTATTCGCACGTGCAAAGACCCATAGTGGTTGAGCAACGACGTAACGCGTCTCTGTTTGGCCTTTCTGGCGCCAAGCGCTGGTTCCGATGGAGGTGTGGCTATGGTCGGTTGTACCCGAGCGGTCTGACCCCGCAAAAACAGTCAGTGATGAGCTGACGTTTTCGTGCCGACGCTTCGTCGTCGACGGAGCGACTTCTCCCTGAACAAACGCAAGGCCGGACGCAACCGCAAGGAGTAAGCGGGCCGGCAAGCAGCCCAGGGGAGACATGTGTGACTAGAGCCCGCTGACGGGCAGGCGGGCCGGGGTTACTAAGGCGATGTTCCAGACTTCCGGTTTTGCACTCGACCGGCTTCGATGTCTTCAAACCCTGAATCACCCGTTGCCCTCGGTTGACGAGGTCGTGGCGGAACTGCGTCCCGCCGATCCGGTGCTCTGTCACCGTCCGGGGGCGCTAGCGGAGACAGCGAAGCGGTTCCAACAGTTGTTTCCCGGCCGCGTCCTTTATGCGGCGAAGTGCAACCCCAATCCCTCCGTGCTCCGCGCTCTCTACGATGCCGGCATTCGTGCCTTTGATGTCGCGTCGCTGGGAGAGATCGAGCTCGTACGCGGTCTCTTTCCCGATGCATTCCTTGCGTACATGCATCCGGTGAAGGCGCGCTCCGCGATCCGTGCGGCATACGAAGCGCACGGCGTGCGCGACTTCGCCCTCGATACGGAGGCCGAGCTCGACAAGATCCTCGCGGAAACTGCCGGCGCGAAGGATTTGGGCCTGCACGTCCGCCTCGCGCTGCCGAAGGCGGACACGGCTTATGACTTGACCGGACGGTTCGGCGCCCGTGCCGAGGATGCCGTCGTGCTCTTGAAGCGCGCGCGCGGTGTCGCCCGGCGGCTCGGAGTCTGCTTTCACGTCGGCTCGCAGTGCTTCGATCCGGCTGCCTATGAGCGCGCGCTGGCGTTGGCGGGCCCCGTGATCGCTGCGGCCGGCGTCACGCTCGACGTGCTCGATGTCGGCGGCGGATTTCCCGTGAGCTACGCCGACCGCACGCCGCTCCCCTTCGACGACTTCATCCAGGCCATCAGGCGCGGCATCGCGCAGCTCGGCCTTCCGGCCGCCTGCGAGGTCTGGTGCGAGCCCGGCCGGGCGCTCGTCGCCGCTGGCGCATCGCTGGTCGTCCAGGTCCTGATGCGGCGCGGCTATCAGCTTTTCATTAACGACGGGATTTACGGCAACCTGTCGGACGCAGGCGTGCCGGGTTTTCGGTTCCCGGTCCGGCGCATTCAGTCAAGCGGCGGGGCGGTACAGCCTCGCGAACAGTTTGTGCTGCTGGGGCCGACCTGCGACAGCGCCGACCGCATGGCCGGACCTTTCATGCTGCCCTCTGACATCGGCGAGGGCGACTGGATCGAGGTCGGCCAAGTCGGCGCCTATGGCCAGACGCTTCGCACGGCCTTCAACGGCTTCACGCGCGGCGTCGAGGTCGAGGTGCGCGACTTGCCGCTCATCGGCACGCCCGGTCTTCATGCCGGTCTTGATTCGGCGACCGTTGTCACGCCTGCGCCCATGCCCTTGTTCGTGTTCGGAAGCCTGCTCGACCGCGACGTGCTCCGGGTCGTGCTCGGTCGCGACACGGACGGGCTCGTGTTTCGCGACGCTGCCATCCACGGCTTCCGCCGCCGGCGCGTGCAGGGCGAACGCTACCCCATGGTGGTCCCGCGCCCGGGCGGCGTCGTCCAGGGAACGCTCATCGACGGCCTGACCACCGGCGATCTCGATCGCCTCCGGTTCTACGAGACGAACGATTACGGGCTCCGGCAATTCGATGTCAGCACAGCCGACGGGCAGCGTCTGCCTGCGCAGGTGTTCATCGCCGAACGCCGACTTCGCCAGTCGAACGAAGGCTGGGACCTGGATTCGTGGCGCCGCATGGAAAAACCGTTCGCGCTCGCGGTTGCCGAAGAGGCGATGGCCCTCTACGGAAAAATGTCGGCGGACGAAATTGTCGCGTTGTGGCCGGAGATCGAGGCGCGCGCCCGCGGACGGCTCGCGAGCGCCGTGCCGGTACGCCCGACCCCACGCGCGCGACGACGAAAATAACCAGGAAGACGGCGGGCCTCGGTCCGCCTGAATGAAGAATGGAAAAAACAATGGCAAAAGCCAAACGCCACGTCGCCTTTCCAGGGCGGCTTGTCATGGTCGGATTCGGGAGCATCGGAAAGGGTGTACTTCCGCTGATCCTCCGGCACATCGATATGACGCCCGGTCAGATCACGATCATCAGCGCTCATGAAGGGGATGGGCGCGTGGCGGCCGAGCACAACATCGAGTTCCACGTGAAGCCGCTGACCCAGGAGAACTACCGCGATATCCTGGAGCCGCGTCTCGGGCACGGGGATTTTCTGTTGAATCTGTCGGTCGACGTGTCCAGCCTCGCGCTGATAAAGCTTTGCTGGGAACGGGGCGCGCTTTACCTCGATACCTGCATCGAGCCATGGGCGGGCGGGTATTTCGACACCTCGGTGCCGCCCGCGATGCGTTCCAACTACGCGCTCCGGGAATCGGCGCTCGCGCTCCGCACGTCGGAGAAGCGGCCGACCGCCGTGCTGACGCACGGCGCCAATCCGGGATTGGTGTCGCATTTCGTCAAGCAGGCCATGCTCAACATCGCGGCCGACACCGGGCGCAACGGGAAGCGTCCGCGCACGCGGGCCGATTGGGGTAGGCTTGCCATGGATATCGGCATCAAGGTCATCCACATCGCCGAGCGCGATACCCAAGTTGCGAGCAGGCCGAAGATGCCTGGCGAGTTCGTCAACACCTGGTCGGTCGACGGCTTCATCAGCGAGGGCTCCCAGCCGGCCGAGCTCGGTTGGGGCAGCCACGAGCGGCACTGGCCGCACGACGGCGGCCGGCATGAGTTCGGCCGCGGGTCGGCCATCTACTTGAAGCGGCCGGGCGTGACGACGCGGGTCCGCACCTGGACGCCGCTCGAGGGGCCGTTCCATGGGTTTTTGATCACCCACGGCGAGTCCATCTCGATCTCCGATTACTTCACGGTCGCCGAGAAGGACAAAGTCCTCTACCGGCCGACGGTGCACTACGCCTATCACCCGTGCGACGACGCGGTGCTCTCTCTGCACGAATACGCGGGCAAGAACCTTGTCCGTCAGAAGGAAGATCGCATCCTCATGGACGAGATCACGACCGGCATCGATGAGCTGGGCGTGCTCCTGATGGGCCATGAGAAGGGTGCCTACTGGTACGGCTCGCAGCTATCGATCGGCGAAGCGCGGGAGCTCGTGCCCCACAATAACGCGACCAGTCTGCAGGTCACGGCGCCGGTGCTGGCCGGCATGGTATGGGCGATCGAGAACCCGGAGCGCGGGATCACCGAGCCCGACGAGATGGATTTCGAGCGTGTGCTCGATATCTGCATTCCCTACCTCGGTCCCGTGGTCGGCAAATACAGCGATTGGACCCCGCTCGAAGGCCGGGGCGTGCTGTTCGCCGAAGATCTCGACAAGGACGACCCGTGGCAATTCAAGAACATTCGCGTGCTTTAACTCGGACCTAGCCCCTCGCACTGACGGAGGTTGACAGCGTGAAATGAGCAAGAAAGTAGCCGCCTTCCTCAACGATCGACGACCGCCGACTCCATTCCTGGTGCTCGACCTCGGCATCGTTGAGAGCAACTTCAAGGCCTTGCGGAAGGCGATGCCGGATTCCCGCATTTACTACGCGGTGAAGGCGAATCCGGCCCCCGAGATACTGACGCTGCTGGCCCGTCAAGGAGCCTGCTTCGACGCCGCGTCCGTGCCGGAGATCGAAATGGCCCTGGCGGCGGGTGCCGGACCGGAACGCATTTCCTATGGCAACACGATCAAGAAGGAGGTCGACATTGCACGCGCCTACGAGCTCGGCGTCCGCATGTTCGCCTTCGACAGTGCGGCCGAGCTCGACAAATTGAGTCAGGCGGCGCCCGCGTCGCGCGTGTTCTGCCGCATCCTCACCAGCAACGAAGGTGCCGACTGGCCGCTCTCGCGCAAGTTCGGCTGCGATCCAGCCATGGCCTACGAGCTGTTGCGGATCGCACCCTCCAAAGGAGTGGTTCCCTACGGCCTCTCCTTCCACGTGGGCTCCCAGCAGCGCGATCCCAAACAGTGGGACAATGCGCTGAAGACCACGGCGGAGCTGTTCCAGCGCCTCAAAGTCGACGGCGTGCAGCTGCAGATGGTCAATTTGGGCGGTGGATTTCCCACCCGCTACCGCCAGGAGGTGCCGTCGCCGCGCGTCTATGCCCGTACGATCCACAAGGCATTGCTCACGCATTTCGGCAATTCGATTCCGGACACCGTGATCGAACCCGGTCGCGCGCTGGTCGGCAGTGCCGGCGTCATCCACAGCGAGGTCGTCCTGATCTCGAAGAAGTCGGCGACCGACGAGAAGCGCTGGGTGTTTCTCGATATCGGGAAGTTCGGCGGCCTCGCGGAGACCATGGACGAAGCGATCCAATATCCGATCGTGAGCGCCCGCAACGGAAGGCCGGAGCCGGTCATCCTGGCCGGACCGACATGCGACAGCATGGACGTGCTCTATGAGCGCGCCGACTATCGCCTGCCGAACGACCTCAAAGTGGGCGACCGGTTGGAAATTCGCGCGACGGGGGCGTACACAACGACCTATGCGTCGGTCGCGTTCAACGGGTTCCAGCCGCTCGCGGCCTACTACATCTAACGCGGGCTCGGCACCTCCGACGGGCCCTGTGCCGGACCCGCATTTCGATCGCGGGCGGCTCATGGCTGCGGCCGTCGATCATCATCGATCGGGCCGTCTCGCCGAAGCGGAGACCCTTTACCGGCGACTTCTCGCGGCCGCGCCGGGCGATGTGGAGGCGCTCGCCAATCTGGGGGCCGCGCTTCGCGGCCAGGGACGGCTCGACGACGCGGTTGGCTGCCTCCGCCGCGCGATCGATCTGAAACCCGGTCACGCCGGCGCCCACAACAACCTCGGCAATGCGCTCCAAGCAAAAGGCGACCGAGATGGGGCCGTGGCCGCCTATCGTGCTTCGCTCGCCTGCGATCCGAGCCAGGCGGAAGTTCAGTGCAACCTTGGCGCCATTCTCATCGACCTGAACGCCCTTGAAGAGGCCGAGGAGAGCTTGCTCCGGTCGATCGCGCTGAAGCCCGATTTCGCCCGCGCGCATTACAATCTCGGCCGCTGCCGTTTTCAGCAGGGCCGGTACGGGCCTGCGGTGGAGGCTTACGATACGGCCCTCCGACTCGATCCCGGCAATGCGAAATTCGAGAACGACCTCGGCAATCCGCTTTTCGCCCTCGACAGGATGGACGAGGCGCTTGCCCGGTACGAGACCGCAAGCCGTCTCGACCCCTCGCTGGTGCCGGCTCACGTCAATCGCGCCAACACCCTCTTCGAGTTGATGCGGATCGATGACGCGATCGAGAGTTACGGGCGCGCGCTCGGCCTCGACTCCACCCATGGCGAAGCCCGGTGCAATCGGGCGCTGGCATTCCTCCTGACCGGGCGATTCGCGGAAGGGTTCGCCGAATATGAATGGCGGTGGCGAAAGCCGGGCTTCCCGCCGGCGCGCGATCTTCCTGTCCCCGCGTGGGCAGGCGAGCCGATCGCGGGGAAAACCGTCCTTCTCCACGCGGAGCAGGGCTTGGGCGATACCATCCAGTTTGTCCGCTATGTCCCGCTCGTGAAGGCGCGGGGCGGACGTGTCGTGCTCGAGTGCCAACCGGCACTCGCGCGCCTTCTCCGAACCGTCGCGGGTGTGGATGCGGTCGTCCAGCAGGGCGAACCCACGCCGCCCTTCGATGTCCATGCCCCGCTTATGAGCCTTCCCCGGATCTTTAAGACGACGCCCGAGTCGATTCCGGCTGCTGTCCCCTATGTCACTCCGCCCAAGGAGCGCGCCCTCTTGCCGCCTTCCCGCGGGCGCCGGCGGATCGGGATCGCGTGGGCCGGCAACCCGGCCAACGCCAACGATCGCCGGCGCTCGGTCGACCCGGGGCTTTTCGCGCCCCTGGTCGAGCAGGCGGGACGAGACGTCGTCATCCTTCAGGTGGGGCCCGGGCGCGAGGCCGTGAGCCGGCACCCCCCTCTCGCCCGGGCAATCGACCTCGGCGACAAGCTTACCGATTTTGCCGCGACCGCTGCCGTGCTCGTCGAGCTCGACCTCGTCATCAGCGTGGACACGGCGCTCGCGCATCTCGCAGGCGCGCTGGGGGTGCCGGTGTGGACCCTCGTTCCCTTCCGGCCGGATTGGCGCTGGCAGCGCGATCGTTCCGACTCCCCCTGGTACCCGTCCATGCGGCTCTTCCGTCAGGAGAGGCGCGGCGATTGGGCCGGCGTCTTCCGGACGCTAATGGCTGAGGTTCGGCGATCAGCCTGACCGCCGCCTCGCGTCCCGGTGTCGAAGACTCGAGAGGAAGTCCCCGACCTGGGAGTCGTCGAGTCGCTCTCCCTTGGGCGCGCAGTAGTAGCCGTTGACCTCGCCATCGCCGGGTACGTTGGCCGGTGTCGATTCGTTGATTCAAATGTGCTCGAAAAATGCGACGCAGGACGCAGCACCGTCGGAGAATGCCCGGTAGTAAATAATCCCGTCGAGGCCGAGCAGAGCTTTTACAGGCTCGAACCGCAGGGCCTTGTTCTGGAAAGCCGGTTCGAACTTGGGGAAGTATTCCTCGAAGTCGGGTGGCTTGGTTCCATACGTGCCTTGGGGGTAGTGGTAAGCTTGGATGTATGCACGGCGAGGGCCCCCGTCGCTGGCGTCCCACATGCCGACATAGGCAACGTGATTGGTCAGGCCGACGGCGCGGACGAATCGCTCCTGCGTGCCTGCCAGGCCGGCTGCTGCGAACGTGATTGGGAAAGCCCCGGGATCGAGCGTTTCCTGCGAGGAAGGGAGCGTGACGCAAGCGCCGAGAATCAACCCAAGAACGGCCAGCAGGAGATAAGGTCTGGGCATCCGCATGCTCCTGAGCCGCAGGGCGGAATCCGGGCGGTCCCCGCGGCGCCGTCCTTTCCATAACATTCGGCCTTGGTACGCGAAAGCACGCGCTTGCCGCAGGGATGCAATACCGTCTCTCTCGAACAACGTCGCAATGCGGTGTAATACCACGTCCCGGAGAGCGTGACTCTCGAAGGGGATTCCCAAGGCGGCGAAAAGATGATTCAAGGTGGCAAACGGATGGAGGTTTCCCATGGCGGCCGCGATATCGCTGCGAAGGGACTTTGACGGCGCCGCGCTTCGGGGACTTGCGAAGCGGACTCGGGACGCGAACCAAGGTCGCCGGCTGCTCGCGGTGGCCGAGATTTACGATGGCGGCGAGCGGCGTGACGCGGCGCGGATCGGCGGTGTGGGCGTTCAGATTGTCCGGGACTGGGTGGTTCGGTTCAACGCCGAGGGTCCGGATGGGTTGATCGGCAAGACGGCGCCCGGTCAGCCGCCCAAGCTGAAGGACGTCCATCGACGCGCGCTGGCACGGATGATCGAGGAGGGGCCGATCCCGGCGGTCCACGGTGTCGTGCGCTGGCGGCTGGTCGATCTGATCCAGTGGATCTGGGAAGAGTTCCGGATCGTCGTCGCCAAGCAGACGCTGAGCCGCGTGCTGCGCTCGATGGGCTACCGCAAGCTCTCGGCCCGCCCGCGCCATCACGCGCAAAACCCCGCGGTGGCGGGAGATTTTAAAAAAACTTCCCCGCGGTCCTGGCAACGATCGCGCGCCGCCAAGCGGCGGGCACGACGATAGAGGTCTGGTTCCAGGACGAGGCCCGGATCGGCCAAAAGAACAAGCGCACCCGCCGCTGGGCCAGGCGCGGGACACGGCCGTCGGCGCCCCACGATCAACGCACCCAATCGGCCTATATCTTCGGCGCCATCTGTCCGGCGGCGGGCAAGGGGGCCGGGCTGGTTCTCCCCTTCTGCAACACCGAGGCCATGGCCCTGCATCTCGAGGAGATATCGCTCGCCGTCGCCGAAGACGCACATGCCGTTCTGCTCGTCGATCAGGCGGGCTGGCACACGTCCGCAAAGCTCAACATTCCGGCGAACATCACCATCGTATCGTTGCCCGCCCGCTCGCCCGAGCTCAACCCGGTCGAGAACGTCTGGCAGTTCATGCGCGACAACTGGCTCTCCAACCGCGTCTTCGACTCCTTCGACGACATCCTCGATCACTGCTGCGACGCCTGGAACAAGCTCGTCGACCAGCCCTGGCGCATCATGTCCATCGGCCTGCGCGATTGGGCTCATCGGTCCTAATCAATGGGACTTGGTATAATACCAAGCGCTGCTGATCTTGACTCGTCATGCCCGCGCTTGTCGCGGGCATCCACGTCTTAAAAAGACAATCGGATCAGAGGCGTGGGTGGCCGGGACAAGCCCGGCCATGACCATGAGGACAGGTCAGAACCAAGGACCGTTGGTATAACCCTTATAGCAGCCTGCGGATCGCCTCTTGGATCGAATGCCACTCTGGAACAGGGCCAAGGTGGCTCCAGGAGATTCGTATCGCTTCCTGAGTGACTTCATCCGACTGCCCCATCGCTTTCAACACGTGGCTGGGCTTATAGCTGCTCGAGGTACAGGCAGAACCGTTTGAAATCGCGGCCACACCCTTT
>SHVQ01000041.1 GCA_009694195.1 Rhodospirillales bacterium | reverse complement strand
TACCAGCGCTCTTTGGTACTGACCCGTCCCCATGGTCATGGCCGGGCTTGTCCCGGCCATCCATGCCCTTGAACTGATTGTCTTTTTTAAGACGTGGATGCCCGCGACAAGCGCGGGCATGACGAGTCAATATTAGCGGCGCTTGGTATTAACCCTTCGCGGGGATGGAATTTAAAGTTTGCTCGATCAGGAGTATTTCAAAGAGCTTGCTGATTTAATTCATTTTACCAGAAGGAGCATTGATGCCTTCGTTTTCCCTCGACCCAAAGCTCGCGGCCGACACGATCGCGCTCACGCGCTGGAAGCTGTGCCGGGTGCTGCTGATGAACGACAGCAACTTTCCGTGGCTCGTGCTCGTGCCCGAGCGCACCGGTCTCCGGGACTTTCACGATCTCGCGCCCGCCGACCTGGGAGAAGCGACGGCCGAAATCGTGCGCGCGTCCCGAGCCCTCGAATTGGCGTTCAAGCCGCACAAGCTCAACGTTGCCGCTCTCGGCAACGTGGTTCGCCAGCTCCACATCCACGTGGTCGCCCGATTCACCAACGATCCGGCCTGGCCCCGGCCGATCTGGGGCGTGGTTCCGGCGAAGCCCTACGGCGAACCGGAGCTTGCCGCGATTGCGGCGCGTCTCAAGGCCGTGCTGGGCTAGATACGCGCTCGCCCGCCATCCAGTCGGCGAGAGCATTGCGCTCGTTGGGCGAGAGCCGGAGGCCGAGCTTCGTCCGCCGCCACAGGATGTCATCGGGCGTCCGGGCCCATTCCTCGCGCATGAGGTAGCGCGCCTCGCATTCAAAAAGTCCGCCGCCCAGGTGCGACCCGAGATCGCGAGCGGCGGTGATGCCGCCGAGCAGGCGTTCCGCTCGCGTGCCGTAGGCCGCCGCGTAGCGGTGCGCGAGCTCGGCCGGGAGCCATGGACGGGTTGCGGTAAGCGCTCGGGCAAGGGCGGCGACATCCCGCCCGGCGGTATCGCCACCCGGAAGCGGCGTCGATGCCGTCCACGCCGCTCCGCTCCGGCCCAATAGCGGCAGCAGGCGGTCGACCGCTTGCTCCGCGAGCTTCCGGTACGTCGTGAGCTTTCCCCCCAGGATGCTGAGCAGCGGCGCGCCCGCGACCTCGGCGAGATCGAGCCCATAATCCCGCGAGGCCTCGCTGGCCGGGAGAGCCGGATCGTCGATGAGCGCGCGAACGCCCGCGTAGCGCCAGACCACTTTGTCTGGCGCGACCGGCGCGGCGAGATAGGCGCTCACGCTTCGGCAAAGATATTCGATTTCTTCCGTCGAGATCGTCGCGCTCGCGGGATCGCCCTCGAAATCCACGTCCGTCGTGCCGATGAGCGTGAAATCGCCCGCGTAGGGTATCGCGAAGACGATTCGCCGGTCGGCGTTCTGAAATACGTACGCGTGCCGGCCCTCATACGCCCGCGGCACGACAATGTGGCTTCCCTTGACCAGGCGGGATGCGCGGCGGGTCCCGAGCCCCAGCCGTTGCGCGAGGATTTGAGCGGCCCAGGGCCCGCCCGCATTCACGATCGCGCGCGACTCGACCGCCATCGGCGAATCGTCGCTTGCGGGCCGCACCACCGCACGCCATCGGTCCCGGACCTTCTCGGCGGAGACGAACGCCGTCCGCGGCAGGATCACGGCGCCCCGTTCGGCCGCGTCGAGGGTGTTGAGGACGACGAGACGGGAATCATCGACCGTGCAGTCGGAGTAGACGAACGCGCGCGCGACGTCGCCCTTCAGCGCGCGGCCGTACGGGTGATCCGCGAGATCGACGCGGGCGGAGCCTTCGAGCGTGCGCCGGCCGCCCATACGGTCGTAGAGCAGAAGCCCAAGCCGGATGAGCCAGGCAGGCCTGAGCAGCCGCGCCTCCGGCATGACGAACCGGAGCGGCTGGACGAGGTGGGGGGCGATGCGAAGAAGGATCTCGCGCTCGGCCAACGACTCGCGCACCAGGCGAAAGGCGTAGTGTTCGAGGTACCGAAGCCCGCCGTGGATGAGTTTGGTGCTCGCTGAAGATGTGAACGCTCCGAGGTCATCTTGCTCGCAGAGGATGACGGAGAGCCCGCGTCCGGCCGCGTCGCGGGCGACGCCTGCGCCGTTGATGCCGCCGCCGATGATGAGGAGATCGTAAAGTTTACCGTCCATGGCCCCGTCCCATGCTACGGGGCGCTTGCGATTGGCTCAATCGCATACGGATGTCCCGCGCTGGCCTTCGGGCCGGCATCCTTGTTAAGGTCGAGCGTCACGTCGCCGGGGGCCCCGCTTGCGACCGCTGAAAGATTTTCCGATCGCCGCGCGCGAGCGTGTCCGCCACGTGCTGACGGACATCGACGATTCGCTGACGGATCACGGCCGCCTCACGGCCGCAGCCTACGCCGCTCTCGAATCGCTGAAGGACGCCGGGCTCACGGTCATTCCGATCACCGGCCGGCCGGCCGGCTGGTGCGACCATATCGCGCGCATGTGGCCGGTGGACGGCGTGGTGGGCGAGAACGGCGCCTTCTACTTCCATTACGACCACGGGCGGCGTGCGATGGTCCGGCGCTTCTGGATCGGGGCCGACGAGCGCCGGCGGGACCGCGCGCGGCTGGATGCGCTCGCCGGCGAAATCCTCGCCGCGGTGCCCGGTGCGGCCATTGCGGCCGATCAGCCCTATCGGGAGGCCGATCTCGCCATCGACGTCCGCGAAGACGTGGCGCCGCTCCCCGCCGCCGCCATCGACCGGATCGTCGGCATGTTCGAGGCCGCGGGCGCGCAGGCCAAGGTCAGCTCGATCCACGTCAACGGCTGGTTCGGCGACTACGACAAGCTTGCGATGACGCGCCTGCTGATGTCGGAGGTTTTCAACGTCGATTTGGACGCCGAGCGCGACCGCTTCGTCTTCGTCGGCGACTCGCCCAACGACGCGCCCATGTTCCGCCACTTTCCGAACGCGGTCGGCGTGGCCAACGTGGGCGAATTTCTCGACCGTCTGGAGCATCGGCCGGCCTGGGTGACGGGCGCTTCCGGCGGCGCCGGTTTCGCCGAGGTCGCCCGGGCGCTGCTCGCCGCGCGATAGGCGCTCAGAGGACGCGGCGGCGGATCGCCGTGACGACGATCTCCGCGAAGATGACGACGCCGAAGATGCTGGCGAGCGTCATGGCGACGCGGTCCCAATGGAAGAGATTGAGAGCGGTATCGAGCACGACGCCGATGCCGCCCGCGCCGACCAAGCCCAGCACCGCCGACTCGCGGACGTTGATGTCCCAGCGGAACATGACGATCGACCAAAAGGCCGGCTTCACCTGCGGCCAGTAGCCCATGCGGAGGACGGAAACCCACGGCGCGCCCGCCGCCGTAAGCGCCTCGATCGCGCCGCGGTGGGCCTCCTCCAGCACTTCGCCGAACAGTTTGCCGACGAAGCCGATGGAGCGGAACGCGATGGCGAAGACGCCCGCGAGCGGCCCGGGGCCGAAGACCGCGACGAAGACGAGCGCCCACACGAGCGAGTTGACCGAGCGGGAAGAGACGAGGAGCAGCTTGGCGATGAAGTTGAGGGCGGGATAGGGCGTGACGTTGCCCGCCGCCATCACGCCGATCGGAAGGGCCAGCAGAACGGAGAGGATGGTGCCGAGCGTGGCGATATGGATCGTCTCGACGAGCGCCGCGTGGATGGCCTGGGGATAATGGCCGACGTCCATCGGCCACATGCGGCGGAACAGGTCCATCATCTGCTCCGGCGCGTCGTAGAGGAATTCCGGAATGACCTCGACGGTCCGGAGCGAGGTCACCACGGCCGCGACCGTGAGGAGATAGACGGTGAAGCGCGCAAACCGCTCGCGCGGCGTGAATCGCTCCCAGGCCGGGGCCTTGGCGACGGCGGTCATTGAAAGACCGCCCGCAGGCGCGCGGACAGAATTTCGCCGATCATGATGGTGACGATGATGGCGATGAGGATGGCGAGGACGAAGTCGTAGTCGAACCGCTGGAAGGCGGCGAACAGAGTGCCGCCGATCCCGCCCGCGCCGACGATGCCGACCATGGTCGAGTTGCGGAGGTTGGAATCCAACTGATAGGCCGCGAAACCGATGAACCGCGCGAGCACCTGCGGGAGGACGCCGAAAATCAGGACGTTCGGCATGGAGGCCCCGGTCGAGCGGACGGCCTCCACCTGCTTCAGCGAGATTTCCTCGATCGCTTCCGCGAACAGCTTGGCGATGAAGCCGATCGACGCCACCACGAGCGCGAGAATGCCGGCGAGCGCGCCGAAGCCGACCGCCTTCACGAACAGGATCGAGACAATCACCGGGTGAAAGGATCGGCAGAGGGCGATGAGCATGCGGGCGGGCCAGGTGAGCCAGGCGGGCATCATGTTTCGCGAGGCGAGCAGCCCGACCGGCAGCGACACCGCGATCCCGAAGAAGGAGGCAAGCACCGCGATCTCCAGGCTCTCCATCATCCCTTTCAGCAAGAGCTCCCACCGGCTGTAGTCGGGCGGAAACATGCGGCCGAAGAGCCGCCCGGCATTGTCGAGGCCGAGCAGGAGCCGCTCCCAGTTGAGATCGAGCAACGAGCCTGCGTAGAACACGTAGGCGGCGAGCGCGAGCCAGCCGAGGCGGGCAAGCCAATTGGCCTCAAACGCCCGCCGCGCCTCGCGCCCATGCTTCGACGGGCTCAGCATGAGGGGCCGTCCCTCTTCGTCGTTCCCGCGCAGGGGCTGCGGGGAGTCCCCGCATCCTGAGCGGGAACCCAGTCTATCGCGTGCTGGACCCCCGCTTTCGCGGGGGTGACGGAAAGACCAAGTCCAGTCCTCACAGCCAGCCCTCGCCGCCGTAGATCTGCTTCAGGTGTTCGTCCTTGAGCGCGCCGGGCGGGCCGTCGAAGACGACGGTGCCGCCGGAGAGGCCGATGATGCGCTCGGCAAACCGCTTCGCGAGCTCGACGTCGTGCATGTTGACGATCACGGGGACGTCGTTGCGGCGCGCGAGAGAGGTCATCAATTCCATGATCTCGACCGACGTCTTCGGATCGAGTGACGACGTGGGCTCGTCCGCCAGCAGCAGCGCCGGCTCCTGCATCAACGCGCGCGCGATGCCCACGCGTTGGCGCTGCCCGCCCGAGAGCGCGTCCGCCCGCTGGGTCGCGAACTCGCGCAAGCCGACGGCGTCCAACAGATCGAACGCGCGTGCGATATCGGACTCGGGAAACCGGCGGAGCCACGTGCGCCAGGCCGGCACGAACCCGAGCCGGCCGCACAACAGGTTCTCCATCACGGAGAGGCGCTCGACCAGGTTGAACTCCTGGAACACCATCCCGATCCGGGAGCGCATTTCGCGGAGCGTGCGGCCTTTGACGCGCGCCATGTCGCGGCCGAGAAAAAGCACCTGGCCGGAGGTCGGCTCGACTAGGCGGTTGATGGTGCGGATGAGCGTGCTCTTGCCGGTGCCGGAGGGGCCGATCACGGCCGTCATGCCGCGGCCGTTGAAGGTGATCGTCACGCCCTTCAAGACCGGCTGCCCGGGCTTGTAGGCGACGACGAGATCGGAAACGACAAGGGCGCGGGCATTGACCCCGCGCCCTTCATCGACGGCGATGGACCGCATCGCTAGTTTTTCTTCTTTTCAGCCTCTTCTTTCTTCTTCTTCACCGCCTCTTCCTCCCGCTTGGCGAGCGCATCGAGGGCCGAGCGGGTGAAGCCGCCTTCGGCCTCTTCCGCGATCTTGCGAACCGCCGCCCAATGCTCCTTGTACGTGATGGGGTAAAAGCGGTCGGCGCCCTCGAAAGCTTTCAGCATGTCCGGCGGGTAACGGAAGCTGAAGAAGGCTTCCCTGATCTTGGCCACGAGGTCCGGGTGTAGGTCGTGGGCATAGGCGAAGGACGAGGTCGGGAACAGCGGACTCTTGAAGATGATGCGGAAGTCGTCGCCCTTCACCGTGCCGCGCCGGACCATGCGGTCGTAGACGTCGGAGGCGACGGGCGCGGCGTCGTAGTCGCCCGAGTTCACGCCGAGCACCGATTGGTCGTGCTTGCCGGAATAGACGACATTGTAATCCTTCTCCGGCGTCAGCCCCTCGACCGGGAAGAGCACGCGCGGCGCCAGGTTGCCGGAATTCGACGACGGCGACGTGTGGGCGACCTTCTTGCCCTTGAGGTCGGCGAGCTTCTGGTACGGGCTGCCCTTCTTCACCACTACGATGAGGTGATAGCCCTGCAGCTCCTTCTCATTGCCTTTGACGGCGAAGGGGATGGCGCCCGCCAAATTGACGGCGAACCCCGTCGGCCCGGTCGAGAAGCCGCCGACGTGCAAGCGTCCCGACCGCATGGCCTCGACCTCGGCCGCGTTCGCGTGGACCTGGTAGTAAACGATCTTCTTGCCGGTGACCTTGCCCAAATGCTCGAGAAACGGCTTGAAGATGTTCTCGTACACGGCCGGGTCCTCGACCGGCGTGTAGGTGAACACGAGGGTGCCCGGGGTCTTCCACTTGCTCTTGTCCTTGGGCGCATCGGCGACGAGATCGCCGTCCTCGTCGCAGTAGAGAGCGTCGAGCGTTCCCCGGTTCTTGCATTCCTGCGCCGCGGCGGTCGCGACCAGCGCAAACGTCGCGGAGACGGCAAGAACGGCCGCCGTGAAGATCGATCTCAGATCAAGGCATTGCATAGGCTTGTCTCCCTAGAGTCCGTGGTGCCCGTCGGCCGGCTGACCGATCTTGTGGTTTGTTGCGGAAATCAAACCGGAAAAGGGCAGCCGCCGTCAATGAAATTGAACGAACCTAAGAGCGTGATCGAGATGGGCGGAATCGCTCTCCCCTCACCCAGCTTCGGGCCTTCGCCGCGCCGAAGGGCTTCGGCCCCGCAGGCGGGTAAGGCGCGGCCGGTGCCGCGCCAACCCTACGCAACCCTCTCCCCCCGCCTCACGGGGGGAGAGGGGAGGGTGAGGGGGGCGCTTCAATCTGATTTGATTCCGCTTTAGCGCGACGAGGCATTCCGGCCGCTCGCGAGCGCCTTTTCCCGGATTTGCTCGATCGTCTGGGTGACGGTGATGGCCTCCGGGTCGATGCGGAGCTCGATCAGCGCCGGCTTCCCCGCCGCTTCGGCGCGCTTGAACGCGGGGGCGAACTCCTCCGTCCGCTCGACCGTCTCGCCGTGGGCGCCGTAAGCGCGCGCGAGGGCGGCAAAATCGGGGTTGGTGAGATCGCTCGCGGTGACGCGGCCGGGGTAGTCGCGCTCCTGGTGCATGCGGATCGTCCCGTACATGCCGTTGTTGATGACGAGGATGATGATGTTGGCCTTGTAACGGACGGCGGTCGCCAGCTCCTGGCCGTTCATCAGGAAGCATCCGTCGCCGGCGAACGCGACGACCGTGCGCTCGGGAAACAGGATCTTGGCCCCGACCGCGGCGGGCGTGCCGAAGCCCATGGACCCGCTGGTGGGCGCGAGCAACGTGCGAAACTGCCGGTGCTGGTAGAACCGGTGCAGCCAGACCGTGTAGTTGCCGGCGCCGTTGCACATGATCGCGTCGGGCGGAAGGTGCTCGCGCAGCCAGACCATGATCTCGCCCATCTGAACCGGGCCTGGAATGCGGACGGGCTTGATCCATTCCTCGTACCCGCGCCGGAGCGCCTTGGTCGCCTCGGCCCAGGGCGTCTTCACCGGCGGCATGGCGCGCGCCGCCGCGGCGAAGGTCTTCATGCCGGCGTTGATCGGCAGATCCGGGTAATAAACGCGGCCGAGCTCTTCCGGCCCCGGATAGACGTGAACGAGCTTTGCCTTCATCCGCGGAACGTCGAAAAGCGTGTAGCCCCCGGTGGTGATCTCGCCCAACCGGGCGCCGACGACGAGCACGAGATCGGCCTCCCGCATGCCCGCCGCGAGCTTCGGGTTGGGTCCGATCCCGAGGTCGCCCACATAGTTGGGATGCGTGTTGTCAAAGCGGTCCTGGGTCCGGTAGGAGACGGCAACCGGCATGGCCGTCGCCTCGGCGAAGGCGCGGAAATCGTCCCATGCCTTTTGGTCCCAGCCGCGGCCGCCGAGGATCGCGATCGGGCGCTTGGCTTGGGCAAGCATTCCGTGCAGCTCGGCCATGTCTTCGGGCGAGGGTGCCGCCTGCACTTCCCGATAGGGCCCGGTCATCACGGCGTCCACTTTATCGGTCAGCATGTCCTCCGGGAGCGCGAGGACGACCGGCCCGGGCCGCCCCGACGTCGCCGTGTGGAACGCGCGGCTGACGAACTCCGGAATCCTCCGCGCGTCCTCGATCTCGGCGACCCATTTTGCGAGCGGCCCGAACATGCGGCGGTAGTCGATCTCCTGGAACGCCTCCCGCTCCAGCATGGCGCGGCTGACCTGGCCGATGAACAGGATCATCGGCGTCGAGTCCTGGAAGGCGATGTGAAGGCCCGCGCTCGCGTTGGTCGCGCCGGGCGCGCGGGTGACGAAGCAGATGCCGGGCTGCCCGGTGAGCCGCCCGTAGGCGTCTGCCATCATGGCGGCGCCTCCTTCCTGCCGGCAGGTGACGAGCTTGATCTCCGGCGTGTCATGGAACGCATCGAGCGCCGCGAGGAAGCTCTCGCCCGGGACGCAGAACGCCATTTTCGTCCCGTGGAGCTTCAGGCAATCGACGAGAATTCGCCCGCCCGTTCGCGCGTTCGAGCCCGCCGTCATCCCACCCTCCGCGCGCATGCGTCCGATCGGCTCATTTCTTCTTCTTCCCGTTCTTCAGAAGAACGCCGGGCGTCGGCGAAAACGACGCCGGGTTCAGGATCTTGTTCTCTTGGGTCACGAGGAAATCGCGGCCTTTGGCGAGGTAGGCTTGCCATTTCTTGTTCTTTACCAGCTTCGCCCGCCGCTTGGCGCGGTCGACCATGTCCTTGTAGGCCCACATGTGAATGACTTGGTTGAGCGGGCCGACCTCGGTAAAGAAATAGCCGACCATGGTTCCGAGAATCGGCCTCTGGATGGCCATGCCCTCGCGCTCGTAAAGCGCCAGGAATTCGGGAACCTTGCCCGGGCGTAGCGTGTAAATCCGTTCCTCGACGATCATCTTCGTCCCCCTTTCGTTGTTTCCACCCCAGGAGGAAGTCACGCCTCGCGCGGGGGGCGGGCCGCGTCGGCGCCCCCATACTCGAATTCCACCGTCCATTCACGCAAGCGAAAAACGGAGCGTCGCGGCGACCCGCGGCTCCGGCGACGACACGGACATGCCTTGACCTCGGTGCCGGATATCCTCCATTGATAGCGACGCCGGACAGCATTCTGTCACGGGCGGCAAGGGGCGCATGACTCGGGCAAGAATTGCGGATTTTCTCGACCCTTCGTCCGGTAGCCGCAACGCGCGGCTCTTCCGGGGAATCCATTACATCGTGATCGGCGGCGGAATCGTCGCGCTCGCGCTCGCGACCGTGCCGTGGGTGATGGAGACGTACGGCCTGTTCGTCCAGGTCATGCAGGGCGCGACGCTGATGCTCTGCGCGCTGGAGTATGTCCTCCACATCCTCGTCGCTCCTTCGGTCGCGCCCTCGAAGTCGGCGAGTGTCGCGGGCGCCTATTGGCACTGGGCGGCCTCCCCCTTGGGGATCATTGATCTGCTTGCTGTCGCCCCCATGGCGATCGTGCTTGCAAGCGCCGCCGGGACACGGGCGGCGAGCGCCGTCGGAATTTTCTGGCTTATCAAGTTCGCCCGCTACTCGCACGGCATTGCCGTCTTGTCCCGCGTGATCCCGAGCGTGGGCGGATGGCTTTTCAACGTGTTCAAAGCGTTCTTGATCGTGCTGTTCGGGGCCGCGACGCTCGCCTACATCTTCGAGGGCGAGGCCCAGCCCGAGGCGTTCGGCAGCATTCCGAGCGCGCTTTGGTGGGCCGTGGTCACGCTGACGACAACCGGGTACGGCGACGTGACGCCGACGACGGTCGGGGGGCGGATACTCGCCGGGACCGTCATGATCTGCGGGATTGCCGTGTTCGCGCTGTGGGCGGGCATTCTCGCGACTGGATTCGCCGAGGAAACCCGCCGCTACAACTTTCTCAGGACTTGGGATTTGGTCGCGAAGGTGCCGCTGTTCAAAACCATCGGCGCCGGCACGATCGCCGAGGTTGCGCGCCTCTTGCGGCCGCGCGAGGTGCCTGCCGGCGCGGTCATCATGCGCCGCGGCGAGTCCGGCGACTGCATGTACTTCATCGTGTCGGGCGAGGTCGAAATTCGGCTCGAACCGAACCCGGTACGGCTCGGGGCCGGCGACTTCTTCGGCGAGATCGCGCTGATCTCCGATAGTCCGCGCACGGCAACCGCGGTTGCCGACATGGATTCCCAGCTGCTCATCCTCGACATCGCCGACTTCCGCGGGCTCATGGCCCGGCAACCCGACCTGGTCAAGGTCATCGAAACCGAAGCCGTGCGGCGGCTCGGGATATTCAAAGGCGAGGCGCCGAAGGCCAGCCTTTAAGCCGGGTTTTTCTCCACGAACGGTTCGTCGGCGGGCGGCATCGTGACCCGGTCGTGGAGCGGCTTGCCCGCGAGAAAGCGCTCAAGATTGGCGCGGAAGTGGCCGGCGAGGCCGGCGAGCAGGTGCGGATCGCCATAGCCGCCGACGTGAGGCGAGAGAACCACGTTCTTGAGGCGCCAGAGCGGATGACCTGATGGCAGCGGCTCTTCGGCGAACACGTCGAGGCCGGCGCCCGCGAGCTTTCCTTCCGCGAGCGCGCGGACGAGAGCCGCTTCGTCCACCACTTCGCCGCGGGCCACATTGATCAGCACGGCCGATGGCTTGAGCGCCGCGAGCTCGCGCGCGCCGACCAGGTGGCGCGTCGCCGGCGTCAGCGGCACGGCGATCAGCAGCGCATCGGCTTCGGGCAAGACTTCGGCCAGGCGTTCGACACCGACGGTTCGATCCGCGTGCGGCTCCTCGCGCGGCGTTCGCGAGACACCGACCACGCGCATCTCGAACGTCTTGGCGATTCGGGCGCAGGCGCGGCCGATGCTGCCCATGCCGAGGATGACGAGCGTGCGGGTCCGCAGGCAGGAAAGGCTGCCGCGAATCTCGCCGTGCACCCAGCGGCCCTCGGCCCGCCCGCGCTCCATCTCAGGGAGGCATCGAACAAGCCCGAGCAGCATGGCGAAGACGTGCTCGGCGACGACGGGAGTCCAGATGCCGGAGGAGTTCGAGACGGGAATGCCCGAGGGCGCGCCGTGCTTGAGAAGCGCGTCCCAGCCGGCGGTCACGAGATGCAGCCATTCGAGTCGCGGCCCGCGCGTCTTCAGGGCTGCCGCAATCTCGGCCGTATAGAGGCCGTTGTGGGTGACGACCACGCGGGCGTCCGGAATCGCTTGCACGAAGCTTTCCTGGTCGCGGGCTTCGATGAGCGTGACGGCATCGAGGCCTTCGCAGGCGCGAATCATCTCCGGGTAGCCTGCGCTGAGGCGGCAGACGATCCTCGAAGTACCGTTCTTTCCCATCGGCTAGCTCTTTCCCGGCGCGGGTGCGGCCATCCTGCGCTCGCGCGCCGCATAGGCTCGGTCGAGGGCTGCGGCTCCGTCTTCCATGGACGCGAGAAGCGGCGGCGCCGTCTCTCCGGTCGCGTCGAGAATGCGGCGTTCGGTGTCCGCGTGTTCTTCGATCCGCCCGTCGGCGAGGATGTGGCGCACGCGGGCACCGTGCTTCTTCAGATGACGGCTCACCAGGATCGTGCGATGGCAGTCGAGCGGCTCCTTTTCGGCGCACATGAGCGCCACGCGATGCGCCGACGCTTCGGCCAGCACCCGGTCGAGGCCGACCCGGAATTCGGGACGCGCGGCGATCAGATCGTAGCTCACGCGGCCGTCGCGATAGCAGGACGGGTCGGGCGCCTTCGCCCCGAGTTCCTTGCCGAGAAAGAGATAGGCGATGCCGCGACGGCCGAGATCGTCCGCAAGCGCCTTCCGGTTGAACTGAGGGTTCCGGCGCGAGGAGGGAATGGAGCGGACGTCGGCCAGAACCTCGATGCCCTGGCGCTTCAACAGCGCGGCGAACGCCTCGGCCGGGTGGTTCGAATGGCCGATCGTGAAGACGACCGTCTCCTCGTCGGGTTTTCCGCTCTTCGGGTTTGCAGGCATGCCGGCGCAATCATAGGGAAGTCCGGATGCGGCGGAAACCGGCTCATCGGGGGGCGTTTTGCGTGTCCCGCATTTGACTCAGATCAAGGACCGCCCGCGGGCGTGGCGGTAAGCTTGTTTTTATGAAACCTGAGAACCGAGAGAATAGGTGCGCCATGTACACGGATTGGTATCTTGCGGCAATCGGCGGCCATGTGAATACGTCCGCGGGCGGCACACGCGCCTATGGCTGGGAACGGCGTCTCGCCGCACTCTGGCCCGCCGTCAAGGACTCGCTTCGTGCCTGGGTCGAGCGGCAGCTCCTCCGGCAAGAGCTCGAAGCCATGACACCGAGCGAGCTTGACGACATCGGGATGAATCCCGCTGAAATTCCGGCCATCGTCAAAGCCTATCCACAGGCAGGGCGATTGCAGCAGCGGATAATGACGCGCCTCGGTCTCGATCGCAAGCACGCGGTCGGCGCTTGGCCCGCCGTCATGCGAGCGGTCGGGAGTGCATGCGTGAAGTGCGGCGAGCGAAAGCGGTGCGAACGCTGGCTCGAGTCGGGCGCCGCGAACGACAGCTACCGTGCGTTCTGCCCGAATGCCTATCGATTCGCAGCCGTGAAGGTGTGGCAGGCGCGCCGACACGTGCTCTTGAATCGTTAGGCTCGGTCAGGACGCGTCGGTCTGCTTCAACGGGATCGCGGCGTCGGCGAGCTTGTCTGCATCGACGCGCCGCTTTTCTGCGATCCATTTGCGGGCGAACCGGATGTCGCGCGCGTTGTTTACCGCGTTCGCCCCGACGACAACGCCGTCCTTCATATAGAACGCGGTGAACGGCCCCTGTCCCATGGCGCC
This sequence comes from Rhodospirillales bacterium, assembly GCA_009694195.1. Lineage (GTDB taxonomy): Bacteria > Pseudomonadota > Alphaproteobacteria > Rhodospirillales > SHVQ01 > SHVQ01. The sequence goes on along the minus strand of SHVQ01000041.1, from coordinate 4,103 downwards.
GCGGACGATGAGCGCGTCCCATGTTTCGGGCATGCCGACCATCTGCAGGTTGAGGTCATATTGGTCCGACCAGAACCACGGGATTTCCCCGTACGGAACCGGCTTGCCCGCCATCGTCTTTGCGGCGGCGATCGCCTGGTTCTGTGCGTTCTGCCAGGACTCCAGGCGAACGCGGCGGCCGAGCGCCGGGTTCCAGGCGTTGGCGACGTCACCCGCGGCGAAGATGTGCGGGTCCGACGTGCGGGTGAATTCATCGACGACGATCCCGTTCTCGACCGCGAGGCCCGCCGTTGCGGCAAGATCCGCGTCCGCGAGTATGCCGACGCCGATGACGACGAGATCGGCATCGATCGTCGTTTCGCCTGAGGCAACCACGCGCTCGACGCGCTCCTTGCCTTCGAGTCGCACGACACGCACGCCGAGACGCACATCGACTCCGCGGCTGCGGTGAACATCCACATAGAATTTGCCGATCTCGGGGGCGACCACCCGCGGCATCGCGACGTCCTGCATCTCGAGAACCGTGACGTCGCAGCCTTTCTTCCGTGCCGTCGCCGCCACTTCGAGCCCGATGTAGCCGCCGCCCACGACCGCGACGCGACAACCGGGTTCCAGCCGCGGCCGGATCGCCAGCATGTCGTCGATGGTCCGCAGATAGTGCACGCCCGCGAGGTCGCTTCCCGGGACGGGGAGGCGCCGCACACGGGCGCCCGTCGCAAGCAAAAGCGAATCGTACGGAACCGCTTCGCCCCCGGCGAGACGGAGCCTTTGATTCTTGCAGTCGATTCCTTCGACGCTCGCGCCGAGCTTAAGCTCAATGTTTTTTTCGCCGTAGAAGGCGGACGGGCGGAGAAAGGTCTTCTCGATCCCCGCATCGCCCGCAAGCACGCCCTTCGATAACGGCGGCCGCTCGTGGGGTGGATAGCTCTCCGCCCCGATGATGACCACGCGGCCGGCGAAGCCTTCGGCGCGCAACGTCGCCGCGGCCCAGCCGCCTGCTTGGCCGGCGCCGATGATGACGAAGTTGGGGTCGCTCGCCATGGCTGGAATTTCGGGCGACTCGACGGCCTCCCAGCCTCATTCCTTCGGCAGGCCGACGAGCACCTCGCCGTTCTCGACCTTGACGGGATAGGTCTTGAGGTCCTCGGTGGCGGGCGGCGTCATCACCTTGCCGGTCGGGATGTGGAACTTGGCCTGGTGAAGCGGGCATTCGATCGAGTCGCCCTCGACGACGCCGTCGCAAAGAGAGGCGTACTCGTGGGTGCAGATGTCGTCGATGGCGTAGCACGTGCCGGCGACCTTGCAGAGGGCGATTTGGAACTTGCCCGCGGCGACGAGCTTCGGCTCGCCTTCCTCCATCTCGTCCGCGCGGGCGGCGCGGTGCCAATCGAAGTCTTCACCCATTGAGCGCTCCTTGTCTTGCCGTGGGCTCCGGGCGCTACCATGCCGCAGCGGAACTCATGAGGGAAGAGGCTACGTGGCGGCGCAAAAGCGCTCGCCATCGCTCCGCGGATTCGACTATCCTGCGCCAGCGTTGAGGTGTCGAACGATGCTCACGGACCTTGAGCTCGCCCAGTATCGTACGGATGGATACGTGATGGTGCGCGGGGCCGCGAACCCGGACCAGGTGCGTGCGCTTCGCGCCGAGGCGGATCGTTGGGTCGACGAAAGCCGCGCGCATCCGGGAAGCTACGGCGAAACTCCGAACGGAAAGACACGCTTCGACCTGGAGGCCGGCCATTCGGCCGCCGCGCCCCGGCTCCGCCGCATCGCCAACCCGGTGGATATCTCGGACGTCTACAAAGATTTTGTTTGGGACGGGCCCGTCCCCGATCTCGTCGCGCAGCTTGTCGGCCCGGACGTGAAATTCCATCATTGCAAGCTCAACATCAAGATGCCGGGCATGGCCGCCTACGTCGGCTATCACCAGGACCACGCGTTCACGCCGCACACCAACGACGACATGGTGACGGCGCTCCTCCTGCTGGACGACATGAGCGAGGACAACGGTTGCCTGATGGTGGTGCCTCGCTCGCACCGTCGGCAGCTGACCCACTACGAAAAAGACGTCTTTCGGGGCGTGGTGGCAGGGGAGCACCGGGCGGAGGTCGAGCGCAACGCAGTTCCCATGATCGGCAAGTCGGGCGACCTTTGTCTCATGCATTCCTGGTGCGTCCACGGCTCCGGCGAAAACCGGTCCGAGCGCCCGCGGCGGATGTTCATCGCCGACTATACGGCGGCCGACGCGTTTCCCCTGACCCCGTCCAATATCCCTTCGATCTACTCGGGGCACATCATCCGCGGGAAACCGACGCGCGTCGCCAGGCTCGTTGCGGCGACAATCGAGCTGCCGGCGCCGTCGGCCGGCAAATCCGTGTTCGAGGTCCAAGGCCAGGGGACCGCCTACGAAGGGTGAATCGCGCCTGGCCGCTGGTCCGGCCGCGCGGGTTGGCGTAGAATTGTCGTTCGAACGGCGGAGGACCCCCATGCCCGAGACATTCAGACGGCTCGCGTTGATCGTCGTCGGTACCGACGAAGTGAGCGAGGTGGATTATCACCTTTTTCTTCCCGAGGGCGTGGTGTTCCACACCGCCCGACTCAAGCAGGCGCGGAACGCCAGGATGGGCACGCGCGAGAACTTCGACATGCTGATCGGCTCGCTCGAAGAGACGTGCCGGAGCGCGGCGCTCGCCAATCCGGAGCTGCTCGTTTTTTCCTGCACGTCCGCGAGCTTCTTTTTGGGCAAGGGCTGGGACCTCGAGCTCGCCGGCCGGATGACGGCGGCGACGGGCATTCCGGCGGTGACCACGTCGACCGCCGTGTGCGAAGCGCTCCGCGCGTTCGGGGCAAAGAAGACCTTCATGGTGTCGCCGTATCCGGAGCACCTGAACGCGATCGAGCTCGACTTCTTCAAGGCCAACGGCCTTCCCATGGACGACCACTACACGTTCGCACTCAAGGAGAGCCGCGAAGTCGCGTCGTTGACGCCGAGCCGGATTCGCAAGGACGTTCTCGCTTTACGAGACCGCATCCGCGGGTTCGATACGCTCTTGCTCAGTTGCACGGGCATCCGCGCCATGGAGACGGCACAGGCGATCGAGGACGTGTTGGGCCTGCCCGTCGTCACCTCCAACACCGCGACCATGTGGGCCGCGTTGGGCAGGATGGGCATCACGGCTCCGGAAGTTGGGGCCGGGCGCCTCTTCGGGCTGACGTATTCCCGCGCGACCGCGTCGGCTGCCGAGTAACGCTGGCCCGGCGTGGCGGGGCCGATTTGGTCTGGTCCTCGGCGTGGCCGCGCTGAACGAGACGCCTCCGGTCAAGGTGCGCGTCGCCGCGCGCGTCTGTCCCGCATGCGACCGTGCGGCCGACGGGGCGCCGCCGCTCGCCCAAGCGCCGCCGGAATGGGCGATGACGGCGTGCCGGGCATGCGGCTTCGTGTACCTCGCCAAGGGCCCGGTCTATGACGAGCTGGTCACCAACTTGGCATGGGAGCGGACGCGCGAGCTCCGCTCCGCCGACCGCCTGCAGCGGCGCCCGGTGTCGCACGGATTGAGCTTGGCGACGCGGGGCCGCTTGCGGTTGCTCCCGCGGAAAAACGTCTGCTCCCTGATCCTGCAATATGCGGCGCCGGGCAACGTGCTCGACCTCGGCTGCGGCGGCGGCACCCAGTTCCATATCCTCGATTCCAGGTACGTTCCCTTCGGCATCGACGTTTCGCAAAGCGAGGCGGAGCAGGCGGACGCCTTTTTCGCCACGCGGGGCGGGTCCGCCGTCAACGCGCCTTGCCTGGAGGGCATGGCCGCCTTCCCCGAGGCATTCTTCGCCGCCGCGACGCTCCGCTCCTACCTCGAGCACGAGAGCCGGCCGCGCGACGTGCTGGCCGCGCTGCATCCGCGCATGCGGCCGGGCGGCATGCTGATCATCAAGGTGCCGAACTACGGCTCGCTCAACCGGCGGGTCATGGGGCGGCACTGGTGCGGCTACCGCTTTCCGGACCACCTCAACTATTTCACGCCGGCGTCGCTCCACCGGATGGTCATCGGCACCGGCTACCGCGTGCACCGCTTCGGCCTCATCGACCATCTGCCGACCAGCGACAA
>SHVQ01000040.1 GCA_009694195.1 Rhodospirillales bacterium | reverse complement strand
ATTTGCTCCACTTCGACGATGAGCTGGAATCCCCAGGGACCGACGACGGCGCCGGCCGCAAGGTAGCCGATAACGGAGCCGAGCCTGATGCGCCGGGCGAGGGGCACGGCCAAGACGGCGGCCGCGAGAAGGATGATGATGGAAAGGAGCGCGGGCGAATTGTGCATGGGTGCGTGCGCCACGTTCTTCCGCGCCGGCGTTCGGGCCGTCGGCGGCAGCCGCCTGGGAGCGCGCGGGACGCGGCCCTCAAGTCGCAGGCACCATATGGGATCGAGCTCCCGGCGGCAACTTCAGGCCGCCGGGAAGGGGCGGTAACGGCCCGATCGCGCGGCGGTCTTTGTCGCCGGACGCGCAAAACGGGCTAAGATATCGGCCGGAACGACGCTCCGGCTGGAAGGAGACTGCGGATGGAAAACTTCACCCCCGTTTCGGCGTCGGTCGGCGGCGCGCTGGTCGGTCTTTCCGCCGGGCTCCTGTTCGTGCTCATCGGGCGGGTCGCCGGAATCAGCGGCATTCTGGGCGGAGTTCTGAAACCGTCGGCGGGCGATGTCGCGTGGCGCCTCTTTTTTCTTGCAGGTCTTCTGCTCGGCGCGCTCGGGTATTCGGCCGCGACCGGCCGTCCGATCCCGATCCGGATCGATTCCTCGCTCGCCCAGATTGTCCTCGCCGGCCTCCTGGTGGGCGTCGGGACGGCGCTCGGCGGCGGCTGCACGAGCGGCCACGGCGTTTGCGGGATCGCCCGCCTCTCCCCACGCTCGGTTGCGGCAACCGCGATCTTCATGACGACCGGGTTCGGAAGCGTGTTTGTGATCCGCCATCTCCTTGGGGGGTAGCCATGGCACGGGAAGCAGCGGCGCTCGTCGCCGGGATCGTCTTCGGGCTCGGGCTCGCGATCTCGGAAATGGTCAATCCGGCGAAGGTGATCGGATTCCTCGACCTGGCGGGAGCCTGGGACCCGAGCCTTGCCTTCGTCATGGCCGTGGCGGTTCCGGTCGCGGCCGTCGCTTATCGTCTGATGCGGGGGCGCGCGGCGCCCCTCTGGGATGGCGCCTTTCATCTTCCGGCCCGGCGCGCGATCGACGGGCGACTGCTCGCGGGGGCCGCCGTTTTCGGGATCGGCTGGGGCATGGCGGGGCTCTGCCCCGGCCCCGCGATCGCGGCCCTGGTGTCGGGAGACGGCCGGGTCGTCGCCTTCGTCGCCGCCATGGCCGCGGGCGCGGCGGTGGTTCGGTGGTTCGGCGGAGCCCGAACACCGGCGCCGGGCTCCCGACGGTCCGATCGCTAGAAAAGCCTGTCCGGGTAGTCCGAAAAGACCGAATCGACGCCCCAGCGAAACAGCGTGTCCGCCCGCCGGCGTTCGTTGACCGTGTAACAGCGGAGCGCGTATCCGGCCTTGATCACGTCCGCGGCCTGGCCCGCTCCGAGCCGGTCGTGCGCGCAATGGACGCCCGTGCAGCCGAGATCGCGGAGCCGGTCCTTCCAGCCGGCCGGGAGCTCGCGCGAGAGAAGCGCGCGCGGGAATTCAGGCGCCGTGTCGCGCATGACAGCGATGGCCTCGACGGCAAAACTCGAAATCAGAGGCGCCGGCAGGCCGGCAGGCCATTCCCGCTGGAGAAGAACCGCGACGGCCCGCGCGGTTTCGGCCGCCCGTCCCACCGCGGGCTTGATTTCCACGTTCGCGCCAAGTCCGAGCTCGCCGAGCGCGGCCATGGCTTCGCCGAGGGTCGGAATGCGCTCGTCTCGAAATGCAGGACCGAACCAAGCGCCGGCGTCGAGCTGTCGCAGCGCGGAGAGGGTCGCGTCGCCAATGGCCCCGCGCCCATTCGTCGTCCGGTTGAGCGTATCGTCGTGAAACAGGACGACGTGCCCGTCGCGGCTGAGCTGCACGTCGAACTCGACCCACCGGGCCCCAAGGGCGGCGGCTTTGCGGAAGCCGGCGACCGTGTTCTCCGGCGCATGGCCGGCGGCTCCCCGGTGGCCGATGATCTTCGGAACCTCGAATTGCTGCGCGCCTCGCATACCGCCTGATATGATCCCCCTTCCCGGTCGACGTCCAGTCTGGAACCGAGGAGGCCGGCCCATGGCCGATGATTCCGCGATCAAGGAGATGGCGCTCGAATACCATCGCCTTCCGCGTCCCGGAAAGCTCGAAATCCGACCGACCAAGCCGCTTCTCAACCAACGCGACCTTGCGCTTGCCTATTCGCCCGGCGTGGCGGCGGCGTGCGAGGCCATCGTCGCCGATCCCGCCCAGGCCGCCGAACTGACGGCGCGCGGAAACCTCGTCGCCGTCATCAGCAACGGCACTGCCGTTCTCGGCCTCGGCGATATCGGCCCCTACGCGGCCAAGCCCGTCATGGAGGGCAAAGCCGTCCTGTTCAAAAAATTCGCCGGAATCGACGTGTTTGACATCGAGATCGATGAAAAGGATCCGGATCGGCTGGTCGACATCATCGTCGCCTTGGAACCGACCTTCGGCGCCGTCAACCTCGAGGACATCCGGGCACCCGAATGCTTTTCGGTCGAGGCCAAATGCCGCGAGCGGATGAAGATCCCCGTTTTTCACGACGATCAGCACGGAACGGCCATCGTCGCCGGCGCCGCCTTTCTCAACGGGCTCCGCGTTGTCGGCAAACGACTCGAGGACGTGAAGGTGGTGTCGACGGGGGGCGGCGCGGCCGGGATCGCTTGCCTCAACCTGCTCGTCCGCATGGGCCTGCCCAAGCAAAATGTCTGGCTCGTCGACCGCGTGGGCGTCGTCTACGAAGGGCGGACGGAGGATATGAGCCCGGAAAAGGGGGCCTTCGCGCAGCCGACGAAGGCACGCGTCCTCGCCGAGGCGATCGACGGTGCCGACGTTTTCCTGGGGCTTTCCGCGCCGGGAATCCTCACGCCGATGATGCTGGAGCGGATGGCGCCGAAGCCGCTCATTCTAGCCCTCGCGAATCCGGTGCCGGAAATCATGCCGGATGTCGCGCGCGCGGCCCGCCCGGATGCGGTGATCGCCACGGGGCGCTCCGACTTTCCCAACCAGGTCAACAATGTCCTTTGTTTTCCTTTCGTGTTTCGGGGCGCTCTCGACGTCGGTGCCACCACCATCAACGAGGAGATGAAAATCGCCGCCCTTTACGCGATCGCAGATCTGGCGATGGCCGAAAGCTCGGAGATCGTGGCCCGCGCCTACGGGACCGACGACCTTCGGTTCGGGCCGGATTATCTGATCCCGAAGCCGTTCGACCCCCGCCTCATCGTTCGCGTCGCGCCGGCAGTCGCCAAGGCAGCCATGGACAGCGGCGTCGCCACGCGTCCGATCGCGGACTTTCGCGTGTACGCGGAGAGCCTCGGCCGCTTCGTCTTCCGCTCGGGGTGGCTGATGAAGCCGGTCTTCGAGCGGGCCCGGCAGGACCCGAAGCGCCTCGTTTACGCAGAGGGCGAGGACGAGCGCGTGCTCCGAGCGGTGCAGGACGTGCTCGACGAGGGCCTCGCCCGTCCGATCCTCATCGGCCGGCCCGACGTCATCCGACAGCAAATCGAGCGGCTGGGGTTGAGGATCGAGCTCGGACGCGGCGTCGATGTCGTCAACCCGGAGGACGATCCGCGCTATGACGCGTATTGGCGCTTCTACCACAGCCTCGTCGAGCGGGAAGGCATCTCGCCCGCGACTGCCCGCACGCTCATGCGGACGAATACCACGGTGATCGCCGCGTCGATGGTGAAGCGCGGCGATGCGGACGGCATGCTATGCGGCGTGAACGGGGGCTACGAGCGCCATCTCCGCCACATTCGGGACGTCATCGGGCCGCGCCGGCCGTCCGGGCACTTGGCGGCGCTCGCAGCCCTCATCCTTCCCAAGGGAACGTTTTTCCTCGCGGACACCCATGTGACGCCCGAGCCGACCGTCGCGGACTTGGAAGCGACCGCCGTGCTCGCCGCAGAAGAAGTGCGCCGCTTCGGGATCCAGCCCAAGATCGCGTTTCTCTCCCATTCCAACTTCGGGATGCGCGACACGGAATCCTCGCGCAAGGTCCGCGATGCGGTCCGGCTCTTGGGTGAGCGCGCCCCGGACCTCGAGATCGAAGGCGAGATGCAAGGCGATGCCGCGTTGAGCGAAGAGTTGCGGGCGCGGATTTTTCCGAGCTCCCGGCTCAAGGGCCAGGCCAACCTGCTTATCTTCCCAAACCTCGATGCCGCCAACATCGCCTTCAATTTGCTGAAGACCTTGGAAGAGGGGTTGTCGGTTGGGCCGATGCTGCTGGGAACGGCTGCCCCGGCGCATATACTCACGGCTGCGGTGACGGCGCGCGGAATCGTCAATATGAGCGCGCTCGCTTGCGTGGATGCCCAGGCGGCGCGTGCGGATGGATGAGCGGGGGCCCGGGTGGAAAATTGCCGAAATGTGCTTCCGCATGAACCACTTCCCAGACGCCGAAGGAGCGCTTTTTAAGGAAATTGTCAGAGTGTCAGGAAGGTGTCATTAATCTTCGGTATCGTTGCCGATTCGAGAGACGGGCAGACTAAAAAGGCAGTTGCCATGTCGGGGTATAATTTCGGGGGTCTCAAGGTTTTAATCTGCGACGACAGCCGGCACATTCGCTCGCTCCTCCGCACGTTCCTCATGTCATTCGGCGTCCAGATGATCCACGAAGCTCCGAATGCCGACGCCGGCTACAACGATTTCGTCGAATGGCGTCCCGACCTCATCATCACCGACTGGAACATGGCCCCGACGACGGGCTTCGAGTTCGTAGCGCGTATCCGGAAATCGGAGGACTCGGCGGACCCATTCGTCCCCATCATCATGGTGACCGGCTACACCGAGCTCTATCGCGTGAAGGCCGCCCGCGATGCCGGCGTGTCGGTCTTCCTCGCGAAGCCCTTGAGCGCCCAGTCCCTCTACAAGCGCTTGATCGCCATCGTCGATGACGCGCGCCCGTTCGTTCGCATCGAGCGCTACTTCGGTCCCGACCGGCGCTCTCCCAAGCGGACGGATATCTATCCAGGTGACGAGAGGCGCCTGGCGGGAGTAGCCTAGTCAGTGGCCAAAGACCCGCTCGTCCGTCCGCCCAAGCACATCAGCGATAAAGTTCCGCGCTCGGGGGGACCGACGCCTGCTGCGGCAATTCTGAAGGCTCTCAACGCGTCGTCCCAACAGCTTGAAGGCTACCAGGGATGGGCGGTCGACGACCTCGAGGACCTGTGGCGCGAATTCCAGCGCACGGCCGCAAACGGAAAGGGCGAGGTCGGGCAGATCGAGCGGCTTTTCAATATGGCGCACGAGATTCGGGGGCAGGGCGGCACGTTCGGCTTTCCCCTCATCAGCATCGTCGGCGACTCGCTTTGCAAGTTTCTTGACCGCCGTCAGGAGCTGACGGTGCTGGACCTCGACATCGTCCGCATCCACATCTTCGCCATGAAAGCCGTGTTTCGGCAGGGCCTGAAAGGCGACCGCGGCGAGATCGGGCGCGAGGTCGCCAGCCTCTTTCGCGCCTTGCGGGAGAGAGTCGGTCCCGACCGCACGCACGACGAGGGCGCCGCCTCCTAGACGGAGGCTTCGACGCCCGCCGCCGTTACATCAGGTCTTCGAGCTCGAGAATGGGATCGTCGAGCGAGAGATCGTCGGCGATGCTCACAAGCTTGCGATAGAACGCCGCGTTCTCGTCCGTCCCCATGCCTCCGACGATGGCGTTCATGTCGCCCTCGACGAAGTTCGTGTAACGCGCATTGTCAAAATTGATATGCATTGTCGTTGCTCCCGTTCCAGAGGCCTTGTCTGCTTAGAAGCAAAACGCGTGCCAAACGTCGGGGAGAAGGCCTCCTCGAAAAAGTACATTACATTTCAACTGCCTAAGGATTGGTTAACGGCAGCGGCTCGATTCCCGCCTGCGGCAAGGACGTCCGCGCCGTCCGATCGGACAAAACCCCATGGCAAAACGCTTGACTTCAAAGACAGTCGCTCACCCAGCTTCGGGCCTTCGCCGCGCCGCAGGGGCTTCGGCCCCGCAGGCGGGTAAGGCGCGGCTGACGCCACGCCAACCCAAGGGGACACTTGCGGGGATTCCCCGCAGACCCTGAGCAACCCTCTCCCCCATCTGGGGGAGAGGGCAGGGTGAGGGGGCTAGCGTTCCCTGAGTGCCGTCTGCGCGGAGCGAAGGAAGGGATCGAGGATGTATTCGAGGACCGAGCGGGTGCCGGTGAGGATGCTGCAGGTCACCTGGACGCCCGGGACCAGTTGATAGCGGGCGCCGCCGCGCTCGAAGCGATCGCGCTCGGTCGCGATGCGGACCCGGTAATAGGGGACCCCGCTTTTGGTCTCGAGGGTATCGGGCGCGACGTGGATGACCTCGCCGTGGAGCGTTCCGAAACGGACGGCGTCGGTGGAGGCGAGCTGGATGACCGCCGTTTGCCCGGACTGCACGTAGCCGATGTCCTGGACCGGCAGCTTCGCCTCGACGATCAGGCGATCGCCGCCGGGGACGATGTCGACGACCGTGTCGCCGGCCTTGATCACGCCGCCGACGGTGACGACCCGGAGCGTTTTCACCACGCCCGCGACGGGCGAACGGACGACGGTCCGCCGGAGGCTGTCCGCATACTTCTCGACGCGGTTCGACATTTCGCCGAGCTCGCGGCGCTTGCCTTCGAGCTCGGCCCGCACGTCCTGCTGATAGCCGTCGCGGATGCCGGCGAGCCGGAGGCGCGCCGCCCTCGCCGCCGCATCGGCGCGGCTGAGCGCGGCCGTGTCCTCGGCGGTCTTGCCTTTGAGGTCGGCCTCCTCCTTCAGGAGGTTGAGATGCAGCATGCGGTTGGTGAGCTCTTCCTTCAACAGCTCTTCGCTGATCTTGATCTGCTCCTGGACGAATTTGATGCGGTTGCGGTAGGTCTCGATGCGGGCGGAGATTTCCCGCATCATCTGTTCGTTCTGGATGACGAGCTCGCGCTGGCCGGCGAGCTCGTTCTCGATGCGGTTCCGGCGCGCCTTGAAAAGATCGGTGGTCTGGCGCACCAGGGTTGCGCTTTCGAGGAGCAGGTCATCGGGGAACTTGGGCTCGGCCATGCCCGCCGCTTCCGCCTCCAGGCGGGCGACGTCGGCCTTCAGCGATCGGATGCGCACCGCCAGTTCCTGCACGTCGGCGTCGCTCTGGGTCGGCGCCAGGCTCACGAGCGGCTGGCCTTCCTCGACCGTATCGCCTTCCTTCACGTGGATCTCGCGGACGATCCCGCCTTCCAGGTGCTGAACGCTCTTCACCTGAGTGGACGGGATGACCTCGCCCAAGGCCGCGCTCACCACGTCGAGCCGGCCGACCGCGGCCCACGCGAAGAAAGCCCCGACGAAGGCGGCCGCCAGAAGGAAGAACGCGTGCGTGCCCCGACCGACGCCGTCGTCCGAGACTCGCGTATCCGGGAGGATGGCGGTCATGACTGCGCGGCCTCTTTGAAGGGGCCGTCCGGGACGCCGCCCGCCCGCGCACCGGCCTTGTCGCGCAGGGCCTCGGTCATTTGAGCAACGTCGAGGACGCGGGGGACCGGCTTCACGTTCAGGTCGATCACGCGCTTGGCGCCCTTCAGAATGTAGGGGTCGTGCGAGAAGGCGACGATGGTGCGCCCCCGATCGCCGAGCGCGTTCATCACGCGGTAGAGGGCGGCGGCGCCGTCGCGGTCGAGGCCCTCGGTCGGCTCGTCGAGCACGGCGAGCATGCCGTCGGTGGCCAGGGCGCGCGCGAGCGCGAGACGGCGACGGATCCCGACGGGCAGGCTGTCGCCGTTGTTCTGGATCGCAAGCTCGATGCCGGCCGGGGTCTGGTTGATGAACTGCCGGAGACCCGCCGCGTCGATCAGGCGCGCGATCCCGGCCTCGTCCAGGCTCGGCTTGAACGCGAGCAGGTTGTCCTTGATGCAGGCGTTGAGAAAGCGGGGCTCCTGCGGCATGTAAATGACCTGATTCCGCCACCATCCCGGCGTCAGTTGGGCGAGGTCGACCCCGTCCACCAGGATTTGCCCGCGGCTCGGGTCGAGCAGCTTGACCAACAGGCGGGCCAGCGTCGTCTTGCCGGTCCCGTTGCCGCCGGTCACCACGAGAATACTGCCGGGAGCGAGGACAAACGAGAGATGCTCGAACAAGGGCGTGGTCGCGCCGGGATGCGTGAACCCAACGTCCTTGAGCTCGAGCCCGCCCTTGTACTCGGAAAGCCTGGGTCCCTCGCTCCGCTCCTGCGGCAGCCGCGTAAATTCGCGGAGGTTGGCGGCCGCCTGGCGGGCCTTCGCGAACCCCTCCACCAGTTGGGCGAGGCGGGCGAAGGGCCCGAGCGCGCGGGCGGCGAGGATGTTCACCCCCATGAGGCTGCCGACGTCGAGCTTGCCCCCGACGACGAGGGTGGCGCCGATGGCGATCACGCCGACGCCCAAGAGGGCCTGCGCGCTCTGCGTCAGGGACTGGAGCAGGCCCTGGCGGGCCATGATGCGGCGCTGGAGCGCGCCCGCGCCCAGAGCTTCCTCGGCCCACAGGCGCCGGAGGAAGGACGCCCCGTTGAACGCCCGCACCGTGTCGGCCGCGCCAATGGCGCCCGCGATCAGCCCGTTGCGGCGGGCGGAGGCCTGCGACAGCTCGCGCGTGAGGCCGCGGGCGGCGAACAGGACCCCGATCGTCATCAGGAACACGGCCGCGATGAAGACGCCCGTCATCACGGCCAGCATGGGGCTCAGGAGGTAGATGGCGCCGACGAACACGAGGGCGAAGGGAACGTCCAGGATCGCCGCCACGTTGGGCGCGCTGTAGGCGGATTGCAGGGTGTCGGTGCCGGACATCACCTCCCGCCGCACGCCCGGCGAGAGCTGCTCGATCGCAGCCGTCTTGGCGCCGGAGAGGAGCTGGAAGGCGCCGTCGGCGACCCGCCGGTCGATCGGCGCGTTGACGGCGGAGGCGAGCGCGAGCCTGACGTGACGAAATCCGAGCTCGAACAGCACGGCGACCACGACGCCCGCGGTCAGCGTGGCGAGCGTGGTGTCGACGCCGTGGGCGACGTAGCGGTTGAGGACCTGGATGACGAACAGCGGCGATGCGAGGGCGAGCACGTTCGCAAACAGCGACGCCGCCGCCAGTTCGGCGGCGATCAACGGCCGGGCGGCGAAACGGGCGAAAATCTCCCTCATGGCCCGAGCGTTATATCACACGCGGAAGCCCGAAATCAGGGCCGTTCGGGGACGGGGCTCAGGTGTGCACGGCCGACGTGAACTCGATATCGTTGTTGTTAGTGATCTGCGTGTTCTCGACGACGCCGAGGAGCGTGAGTTCGCCGGATTCCACGGTTGTGTTGCTCCCGGTGCCACCGTCCGCGTTGGTGTAAAGGTAGATGCCGGCTTTGGTCGATCCGTTGACGATGAAAATGGCGTCGTTCTGGGCGTCGGCCGCCGTCGCGGTGCCGGCGGTCACCGTGCCGATGGCGGCGATGACGTTGGCAAAGCCCAACGTCGTGAGGTCGGCGTTGGCGACGGTGTTGGTGATGCGGACGACCTCGGCGGTCGAGAGGTTGGCGCCGTTGGTGGCGGCGCTGGCGACCTTGGCGGTGTTGTTGATGGTAACGTCGTCGAAGGTCGAAAGGGTCGTGCTCTGGGTGACGAACTTGATCTTGTCGGTGCCGCTGACGAAGTCGTTGATGCTGTCGTAAGCGCTAACGGCGCCCGCGGCGGCGCCGTCGGTCGCGTTCTTGTAGTAGACCGCGTCGGCGGCGCTGTCGCTGCCGAGCCGATAGATATCGCCGCCGCCGGCGCCGAACAGCTTGTCGGCGCCCGTGCTGCCGACGAGCGTGCGGCCGATGGTGTCGGTGGCGTTGTCCGAAATGGTGACGCCGCCGGTGGTGGCGCCGCGCCCTTCCTGGAAGATGTTTCCCGGCGGCCGCTCGAAGTCCAGCGGCGGGCCGAAGATTTTGCCGAAGTGGAAGCCGGGTTCGAATCCGAAGCCGGCGCCGAAATCGAAGCCGATACCGACATCCCGTGCAAAGTCGAAATCCCCCCCGAAATCGAACGTCGCCGCGAACGAAGAGTTGAAGTCCGGCCTGAAGTCGAAGTCTGCCGCGAAGGCCAAGGCACCTTTTCCAAAGCCGAATCCCGCACCGAATTGGCCGAATGCGTTCGGCCTGCTATCCGGGACAAGGGAGTAGATGTCGGCGTAGTCGCCGAAATTTTGCCCGAAATCGCCGAATCCCTGGCCGGCGGCGAAGAGGGCTCCGGTCGGGTCGAGCAAGTCTTCCACGAATTGGAACAGCGCGAAGGGATCGATCTCTCCCTTCGGCCCCGTGCCGATCGTCCTATCGAACTCGCCTGTATCGAGATTCCCCTCGACCCCGACGTTCGCGGCCTGCTTGTTCGCATCTTTAATCGCTTGCTGAATGACCGCCTTGATGAGCTCCTTCACGTCTTCGGACGCTTCCTTGACCACGGAGTCCGTGCCCGTGCCGCCGCTCAAGGGGTCTTTCTGACCGAATCCCTGTCCGAGGCTGCCCATGGACTGACCGAGCACCGAGTTCATGACGTTGGTGATGACGGCCGCCGGGGTGAACGTGTCGGTCGGCCCCGCGAAGCCGGCTCTCGCCGCCGTGACCGTCACCACGTCCTGGGCGGCGGCGATGGCCTTCTCGATCGAGCCGCCGGCGCCGGCCAACGCGGCGTCGAACGCCTGATCCGCCGTTGCGGTAGAAGCGCCTTGAGAGCCCAGTTTTCCACCCCCTTGCGCGCCCGCGGCGGCGGCCGCAACCGTGGTCCCCGTCGGGGCGGCTGGGGCCAGTGCCGGCGCAGCCTGGGCCGCCGTCGGCGCGGTAGGGACCGTCGTCGGCGCGGGCAGGCTCGCCGTCACCGCCCCGAAGGCCTTGTTGATCACGGACGGCGGCAATATCACAGGCGGCGGGGGCGGCACAAATGCGCTCACCACCTGGGTCGCCTGGAAAGGCTGGTTCAGGATCTGGGTGCCGACCGCGGTGCGCATTGTCATTTCGCCGACGGCCCCGGTGCCGGGGTCGGGAAGCAGCGCGAATGTGTTGGTCGTGCCCTCCGGCCCGGCCTTGCCGGCGCCGGCGGTGCCGCGCACCCCGATGGTGGCGACGGGGGTCGTGATCACCATGGCGTCGACGGCGGTCTTGGCAATCTGGCCGCTCACGAAGCTGAACAGGCCCTCGGCGACGGCGATGGCGGCCTTGCCGGTCTGGCTGCCGGGGTCGTAGACCATCTCGTCCAGCGCCATCTTGCCCTTCTCGCCCATGGCGAAGGTCGAGTCGTCCGCAAACAGTATGCCGAGCTTGGCGCCGGGACCGGTCTCGACAGAGTCGCCTTGAAAGAGCTGCGTCCCCTGGGACGCCTGCACGCGCGCGCCATCGACGCGGGTGATGAAGACGGGGCCGGAGACGCCGTCGATGCGGCCGATGGAGTCAGCTTGTGCTTGGGCCAGCTCGATCGAGCCGGCGTTCAGAAATTGCGGGGTCATGACTTCTGTCCTGCTTTGCTTCCTCCCGCTCCCGACCAGATGCTAGCACAAAACCCTAACGGTTCTCTAAAAAAACCAGAAGCGACAAGCATCTGAAAATAAATGGGAAGCAAGGCCGCAGCCAGCGATCCCGCGCCGGGTCACTTGAGAATATCGACGCTCAGCCCCCCCATCACCGAAAGCAGCGTGAACACGGCTACGGACACGTCGGTTTCCGCCGAGACGGCGTCGATCTGCGCGTTGATCAAGGATGTTTCGCCGGCCAGCACGTCGATCAGCGAGCGATTGCCGAGCGCCCGCTCCTTCCGGGCGAGTTCCAGGAATTCGGCCGCGATGTTCGCCTGGTTGGAAACGTATTCGAAATTGGCTTTCGCGGTCAAAAGCTGCTCCCAGGAGTTGCGCGCTTGCTCCTCGATGACGTCGCGCGTGTCCGCGTAGCGGCTTTCCGTTCCCAAGTGGGTCTGCTTCGCCGCACGCAGGCTATTGACCGCGGTGAATCCCATGTCGAACTTGTAGGTCAGTTCCACCTTCACAATTTGCTCGGTCTTGCCGCCGATGGTCCCGCCCACGTCCTCCTTGTGCTTGGATTCGCCGACGGCGTTGAGCTTGGGCAGGAACTCCTCCGCCCGAACGATGGTGATCGCCTCGCGGGCGATATCGGAGGCGATCTTCGCTGCTTTCAGTTGCGGATTGTCCTTGACCGCGGTTTCGACCGCGCCCTCGATGGTGGTCGGCAGTTGATCCAGGGGAGCGCGCGGCTGAGCCAGCTCCTTGAGATTGACGGGCTCGTAACTGAACACGGCGCGGAAGCGGTTCCGCGCGATGTTGAGGCCGCCTTCCGTCTGCGCCCGCTTCGATTGCGCGCCCGCCAACTGGGTCTTGGCCTGCAGCACGTCGGTCGAAAAGCCGGAGCCGCGCTGAACACGGGCGTCCTCGAGCTCGGCCTGGCGCTTGATGTTGGCCTCCGAGGCGCGGGCGAATTCCACGAGCCTCGAGGCCCTGAGCAGGTTCAGGTAAGCCGTGACGCCTTCCAACATCAGGGATTGCCGGGTCTGGGCGCGCACCGCCTGCGCCTGCTCGAAGGCGAGCCGAGCCTGTTCGATGGCGGCGTTCGCTTTGCCGAAGTCCCAGAGGAGCTGGGTCAGCTTGAGGTCGATTTCGCGGGGCGGCATGTAGCTGTCTTTTTCGCCCTGTCCCTTCTTTTGGCGCTCGTAGCCGTAGTTGGCGGTCAGCTCGAAATCGGGGAACCAATCCTTGAGCGCGGCGCGCGACCGTTCCCGAGCCGCTGTCACGTCGGCTTCCGCCGCCTTGAGCCGCTTGTGGTTGTCGAGGAGGTCCGCGACGGCGATCTTCAATTCCTGCGCCGGGGCAGGGGATGCGAGGATGCTGCCCGCGAGCGCGATCGAAACGGCGATGAGCGCGGCGGCAACGCCGTGCCGCCTCGCCGAAGCAGGCACGTCAGCCGCGGCGCCGCACGCAATATGCGCACTCATCCGGGTCAATCGGAGCATCCCCCAACAGGCGGAGAGGGCCGATCCAGGGGTCCTCTTCCGATTCCTTTTATAGCCCCGCAACGCGTGGGAGATCAACGGCAAACGGCAACCAGAGATTGACGGCTTGCGGATAAGCCGGTGGAAAATCGGGGGAAATCGGGTGGGTATCGGGGTGTTGGCCGGCTCGCGAGGGTTGGCGTCGGCGGCTCATCTCTTCTAAACTCAGGCCAGGATCAGGAGCGTCATGCGCGCGATGGCGAGCCGAACGGTCAAGGACATCGTCGCGGATCAGGACCTGCTTTGGATCGGCCCCGAGGCAAGCGTTCTCGATGCCGTAACCCGCATGGACGGGCGCAATGTCGCCGCCGTTCTGGTGATCGAGAACGGCGCGCTCGCCGGCATCTTCACCGAGCGGGATCTGTTGAAGCGCGTGGTCGCCAAGGCGTTGGACCCCGCGAGGACCCGGATCTCCACCGCGATGACGGCGAGCCCCGTCACGATTCCGCTCGACGCCAATGCGCTCTCCGCCATGCGCGCCATGTGCCGGCACAGCGTCCGCCATCTGCCGGTCATGGACGGCACCCGCATCGCCGGCATCGTCTCCCTTCGCGATTTCGTCGGCCGCGAGATCAGCGAATTCGAGCGCGAGCGGGAAATCCAGGATCAATTGTGGGAAGGCTAGCGGCGCCTGACCGCCGGAATCTTGCGTTGTGCGAGCCCATTTGCCGCGCGTGTTGAGCGGCCGAGCGTTTCCGCTGGCGCTTGCCGTCTTGATCGCCGCGGCAACGGCGTTGGCGCTTCCTTCACTGGCGGATGCGGCCGATCTCGCGGCCATGAAGGAGCGGTACCGGCGCCCGGCCGAGATTCCGTTTCCCCGATACAATCCCTTTTCGGCCGAGAAGGCCGATCTCGGCAGAGTCCTGTTCTTCGATTCCCGGCTTTCGGGTTCCAACCAAATGGCATGCGCGAGCTGCCACCAGCCGGCGCGGGCGTGGAGCGACGGCCGGGCCAAAAGCCTCGGCGATGCCGGGGAGGCGCTGCGGCGCCATACGCCGACGCTTCTCAACCTCGCGTGGAGCGGGCGGTTCACGTGGGACGGGCGGGCGGACGCCCTCGAGGGCGTCGTGCTCGGCCCCATCCAGGACCCGCATGAGATGAACCAGCCGCTCGATGCCCTCGTCGGCAAGCTCACCGCCGTCGCCGGCTACCGGCCCCTCTTCGAGGCCGCGTTCCCGGGGCAGGGGATCACCCTCGACGGCATCGCCCAGGCCGTCGCGACCTTCGAGCGCACGGTGGTGTCGGGGTCCGCCCCCTTCGACCGCTGGATCGAGGGCGACGAAGCGGCGATCGGCGAAGCCGCCAAGGCCGGGTTCGTTCTTTTCAACACCAAGGCCAATTGCGCCGCCTGCCACGGCGGCTGGAACTTCACCGACGGCAGGTTCCACGACATCGGCCTCGCGACGGACGACGCGGGGCGCGGGGCGCGCGACCCGGACGCCCGGATGCGGTTCGCCTTCAAGACGCCGACCTTGCGCGACGTTGCCCGGCGGGGGCCCTACATGCACACGGGCGGGCTCGCGACGCTCGCGCAGGTCGTCGACCACTATGACTCCGGGTTCATCGCGCGGCCCTCTCTGGATCACGAGATCCGGCCCTTGGGCCTCGCGGATCAAGAGAAAGTGAACCTTGTCGAATTCCTCGCCGTGTTGACGGGCGACCCAAAACCGTTTTCAGTGCCGGCGATCCCCCAATGATCGGAGAGCGAGCGATGTCGAAGACACTCCTTATGCTTGTTATGCTTGCGATGACCGCCCTTGTCGCCGCGCCGCCCGCGCCGGCCGCCGACTCGGGCGGAGCCCCGGAGGTGCCGGGCATGGCCGAGGCGACCAAGCTGATCGAGCAGGAGAAGCATGCCGAGGCCGTGCCGCATCTTGCCGCCGCCCACCAGAAGGCCCCGACCAACGCCGACGTGCTCAACTTGCTCGGATACACGCACCGCAAGCTCGGCAAGCTCGACGAGGCGCAGGACTACTACGCGCGCGCGCTCAAGATCGATCCGGACCACAAGGGCGCGCTCAATTATTTGGGGCAGCTTTATCTGGAAACCGGACGCCCGGACGAAGCGAGGAAAATCCTCGCCCGCCTCGACAAGGCGTGCTTCTTCGGGTGCAAGGAATACGACTGGCTGAAACAGGCGGTCGCATCCGGCAAGGCCGGCAAGTATTAGAGATTTTCATCGTCATGCGCGCCCCCGGGCTCTTCGACCCGGGGGTGACCCGCGCATCCACGTCTCTTGCGACAGTCGAAGTCATGGATGGCCGGGACACGCCCGGCCATGACGCGGTCGCGTCACACCTCCGGCAGCTCGAGGGCCGAAACCACCCGACGGACGGCGATGGTGCCCGCCCGCCCGCGCACGCTCACCGATTGCAAGGTAAATCCGGAGAGGTCGACGCCGGCGCGCATCGCCACGTCGTCGCTCACGATGAGCTGTGCGCCCGCCTCCTTGGTCATGGCCTCGAGCCGGCTCGCCGTGTTCACGGTGTCGCCGATCGCGGTGACGCCGGACGCCTCGCCGTAGCCCATGTGACCGACGATCGCGGGGCCGACGTGGATGCCGATCCCGATCCGAAGCGGCTCCGCGAGGTCGTGACCGAGCAAACTGTTCAACATGTCGAGCTCCTCCGCCATCCGGCGCGCGGCGCGGATCGCGCTGCGGCAGCCCGCCTCGGCGCCGTCGTCGACGCCGAACAGCGCCATCACGCCGTCGCCGATGAATTTGTCGACGCGCCCGCCGGCGCCCGTGATCGCTTTCCCCATCGCGGCGAAGTAGCGGTTGAGGAGGAAGACCACGTCGTAGGGAAGTCGGTTTTCCGAAAGCTTCGTGAAGCCGCGGAGGTCCGCGAAGAGCACGGCGATGTCCGCCTCCTCGCCGTGGGCGAAGCGCTGGACCGCGAGGGCGTCCTTCGCCCGGACGTCCGGCGGCAGAAGCAGCTCGACCTGAATTTCGGCGTTGGCGGTGGGGCGCGCCTGGCAGGCCAGCCGCACGTCGGGAGCGAGCATGAGGCGCTGCAGAACCTTGGTCTCCGCCGGGAGTGCGGGCGCCAGGCTCTCGGCCCCGCGCAGGACCCGCACCCGGCAGGTGGAGCAACGGCCGCGGCCCCCGCACACGGACGCGTGCGGGATTCCCGCGGCGCGGCTCGTTTCCAGGATGGTCCCGCCGTGCGGCACATTGACGAGCCGCCCGGTCGGGTAACGCACGCGGGCGCCCGCGCGTCGGCTCTGCAGCCACAATCGGATGCCGCGCCCGGCGAAAACCGCGGCGATGAGGAATGCGAAGCCGGCTTGCCAGAGCTTGGTCCCGGCGCCCACGAATGCGTCGAACGTGCTGCCGGGATATCCCATCGCCGCGAGCATGTTGGCGACCCACGCCGGGTCGCCCGCGCGCTCGCGCACCGCGAAGCCGCTGGCGACGAAGCCAAGCAGGGCCGCGACCGGGATGGCGACGGCGAAGCCGAACAGAGTGGGCGCCGCCCGTTCGTACCACGGCTTGAATCGGAGCCAATGATGAATGCCGACCGTGGCATGCGTCCAGGCGACGATCAGGAGCAGGGCCTGCAACCAGCCCTTTTCCGGGGCGAACTTCCAGAAGACGGCGAGCACATACGCATATGTCGGCTCGATCCCGAACCGAAGTCTGGCGCCCGCGGTCGCCAGCGCATGCTCGACCAGGAGAAACGGGATCGAGAGCCCGAGGACCAGCTGGACCCACTGCCAGGCCGGCATGGCGAGGCTGCGGCGGGCGTACGTGGTCCACAAGGCGAGGCTGATATGGGTGAGCGCCGCGGCGAGGAGGACGAAAATGCCCGCGGGCGTGGTCCATGGTTCGACGAACCACGAACGCGCCGTTTCCATCGCGCCGAGGGAGATCACGCCGAAGGCATGGTTCAGCAGGTGGCTCGCGACGTAGGTGAACATCACGAGCCCGCAGCTCAGGTGGACGAGTCAACGCATGGGCCCGAGCTTACTCGCCCGCCGCGACCGCGACCAGGGGAGGGGACTGGCGCGCGCGCGTCCGGTGGTGGCGTATCCTTATACCAGCGCTCTTTGGTACTGACCCGTCCCCATGGTCATGGCCGGGCTTGTCCCGGCCATCCATGCCCTTGAACTGATTGTCTTTTTTAAGACGTGGATGCCCGCGACAAGCGCGGGCATGACGAGTCAATATTAGCGGCGCTTGGTA
>SHVQ01000002.1 GCA_009694195.1 Rhodospirillales bacterium | reverse complement strand
TGCCCGGCTCGCCGAGACATTCGGATCTTCGGGTGTCCCTGCCGGAGACCCCCGCCTGGGCTCCGTCGGCAGCGTCGACTCGGTCCGCGGCGAGGCTTCGATCGTTCAGGCGAACGGCGCGCGCTTTCGCGCCGAGCCCGGAACGCCCGCGTGGGCATCGCCGAGCTCGCCATCCTCAGAGGCGCGTTCTCGGCGCCAGGGAGGGCTAATTCACGCCCGCGTCTCCTGATACCGCCGCTCGATGGCGTCCCAGATGTCGGCTTCGAGGGTGACGCCGTCGAAGCGGTCGATCTGCTGGATGCCCGTCGGCGACGTCACGTTGATCTCGGTGAGGTACTTCCCGATCACGTCGATGCCGGCGAAGATAAGGCCGCGCTCTTTCAGCGCCGGGCCGATCGCCTCGCAAATCTCCATGTCGCGCTTCGAGAGCTTCGCCTTCAGCGGCGTGGCGCCGGCGTGCATGTTGGCGCGCGCCTCGCCCGGCGGCGGCACGCGGTTGATGACGCCCGCGGCCTTGCCCTCGATCAGGATGATCCGCTTGTCCCCCTGGCGAATCTCCGGGAGATACGCCTGGACGATCACCGGCTCGCGGAAGAGGCGCGTGAACATCTCCAAGAGCGCATTCAGGTTCTCGTCGTCGGGCGTGATGTGGAAGACGCCGGCGCCGCCGTTCCCGTAAAGCGGCTTCACGATGATGTCCTTGTGCGCCTTGCGGAAGGCGAGAATCTCCCGGCGGTCGGACGTGATCAGCGTCGGCGGCATCAAGTGGGGGAAGTGGGTGACGAACAGCTTCTCGGGCGCGTTCCTGACGTGCGCGGGGTCGTTCACCACGAGCGTCCGCGGGTGCACGTGCTCCAAAAGGTGCGTCGCCGTGATGTAGGCCATGTCGAACGGCGGGTCCTGGCGCATGAGCACCACGTCCATCTCGGCAAGCTCGATGACGGCCGGCTCGCCCAAGGTGAAGTGGTCGCCCTTCTTCCGGCGAACTTTCAGGGGCCGCGCCCGCGCCCTGAGCCGGCCGGCGCCGAAACTGAGATTCTGCGGGAGATAATGATGGAGCGGATAGCCCCGGCGCTGGGCTTCGAGAGCCAATGCAAACGTGCTGTCGGCGTCGATGTCGACCGATTCGATCGGGTCCATCTGGATGGCAACGGTCAACTGCATGAGACCCGCCCGCGAACGGCGCCCCTCTCTCGCCCGGGATGATAGACTAATTCAGCTGGCGGCGCAGAGTCCCGAGGAGAGCCTCGGCCTCGGCCGCCTTCGAGCGGTCGCTCTCGCGCTTCAGGTATTCGACGAGCGCGTCGGCCGCGCGCTTGGTCTCGCCCGCGTGCGCATAAAGGAACCCCATGTCGCGCCAAGGCGCCGGGTCCGCGGGGTTGAGAAGCGCGATGGTCTCCGCCGTTTCGGCCGCGTCCTGAAAGCGCTCTTCCTCGACCAGCCGCGCCTTCGCCTGTTCCTGCAGCTTCAGGAGAATGGCGCGCCCGTCGGCTTCCACGAGATCGGCGAAGGCGAACTCGGCGCCGCTGCCCGCTTCCGCCTTCAGCATCGCGCGCATATCGCGGGGGCTGAGCGTGCGGCCGCCCTCGAAGGGATCGAGCATGAGGCGCGCGCCGCCGTCTTCGAGCCGGACGAGAAAGCGCACCGGAAAATCGATGCCGACAACCCGCCAGGAAAGCGCGCGCGCCGCGTGGATGTAAAGAACCGCGAGCGCGACGGGGAGCCCCGAGCGGTAGTCGATCACGCGCATCAGATTGGCGCCGTCGGATTCCTCGAAGGCGGCTTCGGAGCCCTGATAGCGATAGCGCTTCCCGATCACCTGCCGGAGCGCCTCGGCCCTGAGCGCAAGCGGCGTCGCGGCCGTTCCCCCGGTCGCCGCCCTGACGTAGGCCGCCGTTTCATCGCCAAGCCGCGCCAGGTGCCGGCGGTAGGGGCCGAGGGGAACGCCCGGGCGGCGGCGGGACGCCAGCACCAGCGCGGTCTCCGCCAGATCGAATCCGGCATCGCGGCTCGCACGCTTCAGGCTCGCTTCGACAGAGGCTCGCACGGCCATCACGCGGCGGCGTCGCGCTTGAGGCGGACGTGGGAGACGACTTCGCGCACGCGCTCGATCGAGCGCGCGTAAGCGATCACGCGGTCGAGCTCCGCTTGATCCTGGGCGATGCCGATCAGGTAGAGGACGCCGTTGACCGTTTCGACGCTGTAGTTCACGCCGAGAATGTTCTTGTCGAACGTGATCTTGGACTGGAGCTGCGTGGTGATCCAGGCGTCGTGGGTGAAATCGACCACGCTCCCTGCCGGTCTCACCTGGATCTCGTTGAGCACGCGCCGGACGCTCGAAACCTGCCAAGCGAGCGCGACCACGTCGGCGCGGGCCTGTTCCTCCTGGACGACGCCCGTAAGAAGCGCCCGGCCCTCGTAAACTTCGACGCTGATCTTGAACGGCAGCGAAGTCTGCTTTTCGAGAAGCTTGCCGCGGATCTCGTTGGCCGTGCGGAAATCCCGCGACACGCCGTCGATGCCGCGCTCGTCGTAAGCCGCGACCCCGGCCGTCGCGCCGGCGCCGACCATCGGGCCGCAGCCGGCGAGCGGCGACAAAGCCAGCAGAACGATAAAAGAAACAAGAGAGCGTGCTGTGACGCCATGGCTCATGAAGACGACTCCCGATAAACGCGAATCGCAGGCTATTTTAACGGGGAGGCCAAACGGGTCAAAGCCCTCACGCGTCCGGCCGCCAGGCGTCCCGCAGGTGCAGCGGCCACTGCCAGCGGGTGAGCGCCATCGCGTCGAACCGGAGGTCGCAGGCGCCGAGCGCCGGGTTCGCCTGGAGAAAGGCGCTCGCGGCGCGGGCGATGCGGAGCCGCTGGCGCGGCGTGAGCGCCTCGGCGGCGTCGTTCGCCTGGGCGCGCGCCTTCACCTCGATGATCGCGACGACGCGCCCGCGCCTGGCGATGATGTCGATCTCGCCGACCGGCGAGCGGTAGCGCCGGGCGAGCACGCGGTATCCCTGCAGCCGCAAGCACCAGACGCAGACCGTCTCGGCCGTGCGGCCGAACCGCCAGGCCCGGTGCCGGACATTGGCGGCGGTCATCGCTTTCCCGCCCCGCCCTTGAGAGCGAGCGCCCGTGCGTAGACTTGGCGGCGCGGAACGCCGCACGCGCCGGCGACGATTTCGGCGGCGTCGCGGACGGAGTGAGTCGCAAGCGCTTCGGCGATCCGCCGGTCGAGATCGTCGGCCGACATCGGCGCGCGCTCGCCCGGCGGCCCGATGACGATGGTGACCTCGCCCTTTGGCGCGCCCGCCTCTTGATAGTGTCGCGCAAGGACCGAGAGCGTGTCGCGCCGGACCTCTTCGAACATCTTCGTCATTTCGCGCGCCACGGCGGCCGGCCGGTCGCCGAGGACTGCGGCCATATCGCGCAACGCGGATGCAAGCCGCTTCGCGCTCTCCATCACGACGAGGGTCGCGTCGACCTGGGCGAGCTCGGCAAGGGCTTTCCGGCGGGCGCTGCCGCCGGGGGGCAGGAAGCCCGCGAACAGGAAACGGTCCGTCGGCAATCCGGAAAGGACGAGCGCGGTCAGCACGGCCGACGGCCCGGGCACGGCGGTGACGGCGATGCTCTCGCCGACAGCCGCGCGCACGAGCTTGTAGCCGGGGTCGGAGATCAAGGGCGTGCCCGCGTCGGAGGCGAGCGCCACGCTTTCGCCGTGTTTCAGGCGTTCGATCAGCCGCGGCCGCACACGGTCGGCGTTGTGGTCGTGGTAGGAAAGAAGGGCAGTCGATATCCCGTGAATGGCAAGCAGCTTCGAGGTCACGCGCGTGTCCTCGCACGCGATGACGTCCACCGCTTTCAGGACGTCGAGGGCACGGAGGCTCACGTCGGCGGCATTGCCGATGGGCGTGGCGACAATATAGAGTCCGCCGTCGAGCTTGCCGGCGGTTCGCCCGTGCGTCTCGCGGGGCGGCCCGTTTGTGTTCCGAATGTCGCCGCGAGAGCGATCCGGGCGCCCGCCCGTTCCAGGAGGATTTGCCGCAGCCGATGACCCGCCCATGGTTCCGCCGATCGTTCCGTGGTCTTGCGCCGTGGCTTGCGGTCGCCGCCCTGTCCGTCGCGGCCTGCGAATCTTCCCTGACGCCCGCGTGGATGCAAGGGAAACCCGCGCCCGCGACCGCGCCCCCCACGACGGCGACGCGAACGCCGCTGCCGACGGTTCCGCCGACAGCGCCGCCCGCATTCCCGACCCGGCCGGCGGCGCGCCCGGGGGCGGTAGCGCCGGAGGCCTTGCCGCCGCCTCCCGCCGCCCCGGCCGAAGATCCGGACGGGAGCTGGAAAGCGGTTCTCACGCCGTTCCTGCAGCGCGCCGTTCCGGAGAGCCCTAGCCCCTCCCCCCCGCAGGTGCCGCTCGCCCGTTCGAGCGAAAGCGTCCGGGTCGGGCTGCTGTTGCCGCTGTCCGGCCCCAATGCCCGGCTCGGCGAGGCCATGCTGGACGCGGCCATGCTGGCGGTATTCGCCTTCGGCGACGACCGCCTGGAGCTGCTTCCCCACGACACCGAGGCCGGCCCCGACGGCGCGGCGCAGGCCGCCCAGCTCGCGGTCAGCGACGGCGCCAGTCTCGTTCTCGGTCCGCTGCTTGCGTCATCCGTGCGGGCCGTTGCGCCGGCGGCGCGGGCCGCCAACGTTCCGGTGATCGCTTTCTCCAGCGACCGCACCGTCGCCGGCAACGGCGTCTACGTCATGGGCTTCCTGCCGCAGGCCGAGGTCGAGCGGGTCGCCACGTTCGCCCGCACGCGGGGCGTCCAGCGATTCGCGGCGCTCGCTCCCAACAATGCTTATGGAAACGCCGTCGTGCGGGCGCTCCGCACGGCTGTCGAAAAGCAGGGCTCGAGCGTCACGCGCGTGCAGACTTACGATCCCGCCGTGCAGGACTTCACCGACTCCGTGCGCGCGCTTGCCGACTACGATCGCCGTCGGGGCGCGCTGCTCAGCCACCGGAAGGAGCTGGAGGCGCGCGACGACGAGCTTGCAAAGCGGGCGCTCCAGCGGCTCGAGCGCCTGCAGACGCTCGGCGAGCTTCCGTTCGATGCGCTTCTGATCGCCGAAGAGGGCAAGAAGCTGCAGTCCATCGCGGCCTTGCTTCCGTTCTACGATATCGATCCCGCGAAGATCCGCATCCTCGGAACCGGCCAGTGGGACGAGCCGGGAATCGGCGCCGAGCCGGCGCTCGTCGGCAGCTGGTTTGCGGCGCCTCCGCCAACGGCGCGCGCGGCCTTCGAGCAAGAGTACCAAAACGTCTTCAAGCAGCAGCCGCCGCGCCTGGCGACTCTCGCCTATGATGCGGTCGCATTGGCCGCGGTGCTCGCGCGGACCGAGGGCGGCCCCGACTTCAGCCACAAGGCGATCATGAACCCGAACGGCTTCTGGGGGCGGGACGGGATCTTCCGCTTCTTGCCCGAAGGCATTGCCGAGCGCGGGCTGGCCGTGCTCCGGGTTCTCCCCCGCGGCGCCGCCGTGGTCGGCGAGGCGCCGGAATCCTTCCAAGCGGCAACCAATTAAGCGCGATCACGCAAGCAGGCGGGAGAGGAGCGCGTTCAGCCTGATGCGTCCTTCCGCCGTCGCCCTGAGGCCATCCCGATCGAGACGGAGGAACCCGCCATCCACCAGCGGCCGCACGCGGCCGTCGGCGAGGCACTCCTCCAACGCGCGGCCCGCGAGACGACGGAATCGATCGCGCGCGATGCCCTCCGTCAATCGCAACCCGCCCATCAGCAGCTCCGCGACCCAGGCATCCCGGTCGAGGGGGATGCGCTTCGCCGTTGCGTGGCCCTGGGTCTCGACCGCGGCGAGCCAGCGGTCGGGCGTATAGATCTGGTGCGCGGCCGTCGCCGTCCCGTCGCCGAGCGTGCGTCCGTGCGCGCCGGGGCCGATGCCCGCGTACTCGCCGCCCTGCCAGTACGTGAGATTGTGACGGCATTCCTCTCCCGCGCGCGCGTGGTTCGAAATTTCGTAAGCGGGGAGACCGGCCGCTTCGAGAACCTCTTGCGTCGCGTCGTAGAGATCGGCGGCGAGGTCTTCCGGCGCCGGGCGGATTCCGTTCCGGTGGAAGGGCGTGCCGGTCTCGATGGTGAGCTGATAAAGCGAGAGGTGACCGCCGATAAACGTGCGCGCGCGTTCGAGCTCGTCCCTCCACGCCTCCACCGTCTGACCGGGGCGGCCGTAAATGAGATCGAAGGAATAGCGGGAAAACGTGCGGGCCGCGAGCTCGACGGCGGCCAAAGCCTCATCAGCCGAATGATGGCGGCCGAGAAACCGGAGCGCGTCTTCGTCGAGGGCCTGGACGCCCAAGGAGACCCGATTGACGCCGGCGTCGCGAAAGGCCGCGAACGTTCCGGCCTCGACCGACGTCGGATTGGCTTCGAGCGTCACTTCGAGATTGCTTGCGACCGGCCAGTTGCGGCGGATGCGCGCGATAATCGCGTCCACCGTCGCGGGAGGCATGAGAGAAGGCGTGCCGCCGCCGAAGAAAACGCTCGTCACCCGCCGGCCCGGCATCGCCTCCGCCATGTGGTCGATTTCGCGGAGATACGCGCTCCGCCAGCGCGCATGATCGACGCTCTCGGCCACATGGCTGTTGAAATCGCAGTACGGGCATTTGGAGCGGCAGAACGGCCAATGCACGTAGACGCCGAATCCCGCATCCCCGTGGAGCGGGAGATCCCCCGAAAGGCCTTCCGACAATTCAGCAGCGTTCAAAGCAGGCATCGACGAGTTTCCGGAACGCGATCGCCCGGTGGCTGATCCGGTGTTTGCCGGCCGGGTCCATCTCTCCGAAGGTCATGTCATGGCCGTCCGGCCGGAACATGGGATCGTATCCGAAACCCTTCGTTCCGCGCGGTGGCCAGACGAGGGTGCCCCGCACGTCGCCCTCGAACGTGCTACAGGGACCATCGGGCCAGCAGAGCGCGAGCGCGCACGCGAACGACGCCCGCCGGTCGCGTGGGGGCGTTCCGCCCGGCCCCGAGCGCGCGAGCGCATCCTCTACCTTCTGCATGGCCAAGGCGAAATCCCGCTTCGGACCTGCCCAGCGAGCGGACTCGATACCCGGTCGGCCGCCCAGCGCCGGCACCACGAGGCCGGAGTCGTCGGCGAGCGCCGGCAGGTGCGCGGCTTCGGCCGCCGCGCGCGCCTTGAGCAGTGCATTTTCGACGAACGTCGCCCCGGTTTCGTCGGGCTCTGGCAGCCCGAGCGCGCCCGCCGACTTCACCTGAACGCCGAACGGACGCAGAAGGTCCGCGATCTCGACGACCTTTCCCGCGTTGTGGCTGGCGATGACGAGCGTGCCCTCGGCGAAGCGCTTCGCGTCATCCATTCCCGAGCGCCCGGCGCTGAAGCTGGACGAGCTCGTCGATCCCTTTCCTCGCGAGCGCCATCAATTCAAGAAACCGTGCTTCCTCGAAAGGGGATTTTTCCGCCGTCCCCTGGATTTCGACGATGGCCCCGGCCGACGTCAGAACGAAGTTGGCGTCGGCGTCGGCGGTGCTGTCCTCCGCGTAGTCGAGGTCGAGGACCGGCACGCCCTTATAGAGCCCCGTCGAGACGGCGGCGACTTGGCAGACCAGCGGGACCGATTTCAGGATCCCGAGCTTCACCAGACGCTGAAAAGCGAAATGGAGCGCGACATAGGCGCCCGTGATGGCGGCCGTGCGGGTGCCCCCGTCGGCCTGGATCACGTCGCAATCGATCCGCACCTGCAGCTCGCCCATGGCGGCGAGGTCCGTGACGACCCTGAGGCTTCGCCCGATCAGCCGCTGGATCTCCTGGGTGCGGCCGGTCTGGCGGCCGCGCGAGGCTTCGCGCTCCGTGCGCTGGGCGGTGGAGCGGGGCAGCATCCCGTATTCGGCCGTGATCCACCCTTTGCCGGAATCGCGGAGCCACGGCGGCACCCTGCTCTCCGCCGTCGCGGCGCAGAGAACGTGGGTGTCGCCAAAGCGGACCATACAGGAGCCTTCCGCGTGCTTGAGCACGTGGGGCTCTAGACTGACGGGGCGAAGCTGGTCGGGACGGCGGCCCGAGGGACGCATGGCGGTTCCTTCGCAAGGGCTTTCGGGCGGGGCGCCAAACTACCCCGCGAGGCCGCGTGCGTAAAGCTAACCCTGCGATTCCGCAAGGATATTGCAAGCAATTCGAGGGAGGTTCCGTTGACGCTCGCCTGTCGCGTGACTACATTCCAGCCGCATGCCGAAGCCTGGAACTACACTCGTCAAGCCGGTGATTTCGGAGCTGAGCGAGCGTTCGCGCGAGGTTTTCCGGCAAATCGTTGACGCCTACCTGGAGACCGGCGAGCCCGTCGGCTCGCGCACCCTTTCGCGCCGCCTGAGCGTGGACCTGTCGCCGGCGACCGTCCGGAATGTGATGGCGGACCTCCAGGAAGCCGGCCTCCTCTACGCCCCCCACACGTCGGCCGGGCGGCTCCCGACGGAGGCGGGCTTGAGGCTCTTCGTCGATGGTCTGCTCGAGGTCGGGAACCTCACGGAGGACGAGCGCGAGCGGATCAGCGGCCAGTGCGCGGCCGCCGGCGCCAACGTCGAAGGGATGTTGCAGGAGGCATCCACGGCCCTGTCCGGCCTTTCGCGGTGCGCGAGCTTGGTGCTGGCGCCGAAGACCGAAAGCCCGCTCCGTCACATCGAATTCATTAATTTGAACCCCGGCCGCGCCCTCGTCGTGCTGGTGTCCGAGAACGGCGTGGTCGAGAACCGGATCTTCGAGATCCCGAAAGGCCTGCCGCCCTCGGCCCTGGTCGAGGCGACGAACTACCTGAGCGCGCGGCTCGTCGGGCGGACGATCTCCGAGGGCTACCAGGACATCATGGCCGAGATCGAAGAGCATCGCGCGCGCCTGGACGAGCTCTCGGCGCGCGTCGTGCAGAGCGGGCTTGCCACGTGGGCTGGCGACAAGGGCGCGGCCGGCACCCTCATCGTGCGTGGCCAGGCCAATCTTCTCTCCGACATCTCCGGGCTCGCGGACCTCGAGCAGATCCGCTCGATCTTCTCGGCGCTCGAGACGAAGGAGACCGTGGTGCGGCTGCTCTCGCTCTCCGAGCGTGCGGAGGGCGTGCGCATCTTCATCGGCGCGGCCAACGAGCTCTTCGCGCTCTCCGGATGCTCGTTCATCGTCGGGCCCTATCGCAATACGCGCCAGGAGATCATCGGTGCCGTCGGCGTCATCGGGCCGACCCGGATGAACTATGCCCGCATCATCCCGATGGTCGATTACACCGCGAAACTCATCGGCCGTTTGATCGGCTAAGATTGAAAGAACACGGCAAAAGCAATGGAACAACGGAAACAAAACATCCCGATCGATGCCGGCGACGGCCCCGACCTGCAAGCCGGTCCTGACGCGGCGCGCGAGCCGGGGGAGGCGCCGGCGCCCGATGGCGAAGTGAGACCCGCTGCGGCCGAGCCGCCCGCCAGCCCGCCCGACCAGGGTCTCCCGCAAGTCTCGCAGCGCGAGCACGAGCTCGAAGCCGAGATCGCGACGCTCCGGGATAAGCTCTTGCGCGCGCTCGCCGAAACCGAGAACGTGCGCCGCCGCGGCGAGCGCGAGCGCGAAGACACCGCGAAGTACGCGATTGCGTCGTTCGCGCGGGAGCTCGTCTCCGTCGCCGACAATTTCAATCGTGCGCTCGCCAGCATAGACGAGACTCTGCGCAAGGACGCGGCGGCCCAGAAATTCATCGAAGGCATCGAGATCACCCAGCGCGAGCTGCAGAACATCTTCAAGCGATTCGGTATTACCCCGATCGAGGCGATAGGCCAGAAGTTCGACCACAACCTCCACGAGGCGCTGTTCGAGTACGACGCTCCGGACCAGCCTCACGGGACCGTCGGTCAAGTGCTTGAAACCGGCTACACGCTCGGCGGCCGGCTTCTCCGCCCGGCGAAGGTCGGCGTCACGAAAGGCGGCCCCAAGGGCTCGGCCGAGCCCCAGAAAGAGGCAGGCGGCGACGGTGCGAACAAGGCGAGCCAGTCGGCCTACGAAAAGAAGCCGGATGCAACCGGCTCGCAGGTCGATGAAGAGCTCTGAGGGCGCACGATTCGCGTTGCTTCGAAGGCTATTCCTGGCAGGGGAATCCGGACTGTTGCAGTTGTGCGAGGCGGGGCATAACCCCATATAACGCCAGACCGTTCCGTCCGAGCGTGCCCTGTTTTACCCGGGGTCCGCGGCGGTGCTTCGATAAGGCCGCGTCGGGCCGCTGAAACTGAGAGGTCTAAAATGAGCAAAGTTGTCGGTATCGACCTTGGGACCACCAATTCTTGCGTCGCCATCATGGAAGGCAAGCAAGCCAAGGTGATCGAAAACATGGAGGGCATGCGCACGACCCCCTCCATGGTCGCGTTCACCGACAACGGCGAGCGTCTGGTCGGCCAGCCGGCGAAGCGGCAGGCCGTGACGAACCCGGAAAACACGCTTTTCGCGATCAAGCGCTTGATCGGACGCCGGTTCGACGACTCTATCACGCAAAAAGACATGAAGATGGTCCCCTACAAGATCGTGAAGGGGGAAAACGGCGACGCTTGGGTCGAAGTCGAGGGCAAAAAGTACAGCCCGAGCCAGATCAGCGCGTTCATCCTTCAGAAGATGAAGGAGACGGTCGAGCGCCACCTCGGCGAGAGCGTCACCCAGGCCGTGATCACGGTCCCCGCCTATTTCAACGACAGCCAACGCCAAGCCACCAAGGACGCCGGCAAGATCGCCGGGCTCGAAGTGCTCCGCATCATCAATGAGCCGACGGCCGCCGCGCTCGCCTACGGGCTCGAGAAGAAGGAGAACGGTGTCATCGCCGTGTACGACTTGGGCGGCGGCACGTTCGATATTTCGGTCCTGGAAATCGGCGACGGCGTGTTCGAAGTGAAGTCGACGAACGGCGATACGTTCCTCGGCGGCGAAGACTTCGACAAGCGCATCCTCGATTATCTCGCCGACGAGTTCAAAAAAGAGAACGGCATCGATCTCCGCAACGACAAGCTCGCCCTCCAGCGGCTCAAGGAAGCGGCCGAGAAGGCGAAGATCGAGCTCTCGAGCACGATCCAAACGGAGGTCAACCTGCCGTTCATCACGGCCGATCAGACGGGACCGAAGCACCTCAACATCAAATTGACGCGCTCCAAGCTCGAGACGCTCGTCGACGAGTTGATCCAGCGCACCATCCCGTCCTGCAAGCAGGCGCTGAAGGATGCCGGCCTCACGGCGGGCGAGATCAACGAAGTGGTTCTCGTCGGCGGCATGACGCGCATGCCGAAGGTCATCGAGATCGTGAAGGAGTTTTTTGGGCGCGAGCCCCACAAGGGCGTGAACCCGGACGAAGTCGTCGCGATCGGCGCCGCCATTCAGGCCGGCGTTCTGAAGGGCGAAGTGAAGGACGTCCTGCTTCTCGACGTCACGCCGCTCTCGCTCGGCATCGAAACCTTGGGCGGCGTGTTCACCCGCCTGATCGACCGCAACACCACGATTCCGACGCGCAAGAGCCAGGTCTTTTCGACCGCCGAAGACAATCAGTCGGCGGTCACCATCCGCGTGTTCCAAGGCGAGCGCGAGATGGCGGCCGACAACAAGATCCTCGGCCAGTTCGATCTCGTCGGCATTCCGCCGTCGCCGCGCGGACTCCCGCAGATCGAAGTGACGTTCGATATCGACGCCAACGGCATCGTCAACGTCTCTGCCAAGGACAAGGCGACCGGCAAGGAGCAGCAGATCCGCATCCAGGCCTCGGGCGGGCTTTCCGACTCCGATATCGAACGGATGATCAAGGACGCCGAAAAGCATGCGGGCGAAGACAAGAAGCGCCGCGATCTGGTGGAGCTTCGCAATCACGCCGATACGCTCCTGCACGCGACCGAAAAGCACCTGAAGGAGCACGGCGACAAGATCCCCGCGGGCGACCGCACGACGATCGAGACGGCGGTCAAGGAGCTGCGCGAGGCGCTCAAAGGCGAAGACGCCGACGACATCAAGAAGAAGAGCGACGCGCTCGCCCAAGCCTCGATGAAGCTCGGCGAGGCCATGTACAAGGCCAACCAGGAGCAGCAACAAACGGCGTCTTCGGCAACGGGCGGCGAAAAGCCCGGCCCCGGCAAATCCGAGGACTCGAAAGTCGTCGACGCCGACTTCGAAGAAGTCGACCCCGACAAGGACAAAAAAGGCCGCTGATCGAAGAAAGCGTTCTTGTGCGGCTGGGGCAGTTCGGCGGGTTTTAGGGCATGGCGAAGCAAGACTACTACGCCACGCTGGGGGTCGACCGCAAAGCCAACGCGGACGACCTGAAAAAGGCCTACCGCAAGCTGGCGATGCAGTGTCACCCCGACCGCAATCCCGGGGACAAGGGCGCCGAGCACCGGTTCAAGGAACTCAGCGAAGCCTACGACGTCCTCAAAGACGAACAAAAACGCGCCGCCTACGACCGCTTCGGCCACGCCGCATTCGAGGGCGGCGCGGGCTCGGGTTTCGGGGGCTTCGGCACGGGATTTGCGTCCGGGTTCGCCGACATCTTCGATGAAATGTTCGGCGACTTTGTGCAAGGCGGCCGGCGCACCAGCGGCGTCATGCAAGGCGCCGATCTCCGTTACAATCTGCAGATCACCCTCGAGGAAGCGTTCGCCGGCAAGAAGACGAGCCTTCGCGTCCCGACCGCCGTGCCCTGCGACAGCTGCCGAGGCACGGGCTCGGCGGCAGGCACGGCCCCCACCGCGTGCGCGACGTGCCACGGCCAAGGACGCGTCCGCTCCCAGTCCGGCTTTTTCACCGTCGAGCGCACGTGCCCGAACTGCCAGGGCGCGGGCCAGATCATCCGCAACCCCTGCCGGACCTGTGCCGGCGCCGGTCGCGTGCAACGGGAGAAAGCGCTCGCGGTGCAGATCCCGGCGGGCGTCGAAGACGGAACCCGGATTCGTCTCGCGGGCGAAGGCGAAGCGGGCCTGCGCGGCGGGCCTCCCGGCGATCTCTATATTTTCATCGGCGTCTCGCCGCATCGCATCTTTCAGCGCGAAGGCGCCAACATCCACTGCCGCGTGCCGATCCCGATGACCACTGCGGCGCTCGGCGGCACGATCACGATTCCCACGGTCGAAGGCGGCCGGGCGCAGCTCGTCATCCCGGCGGGCACGCCGACGGGGCATCAGTTGCGCATCAAGAGCAAGGGAATGACGGTGCTGCATTCGAAATCGCGCGGCGACATGTTCGTCCACGCGATCGTCGAGACGCCGGTCAGTCTCACCAAGCGCCAGCAGGACCTCCTTCGCGAATTCGAGCGCGACGGGAGCCAGGCGACCCACAGCCCGCAATCCCACGGCTTCTTCCACAAGATGAAGGAGCTGTGGGAGGACCTCAAAGAGTAGCGCTCCGCCGTCCGTTTTCAGTTCCCATGGGTCGGCGGCTCCGTTCTTTGAGCCCTTGGCCGACTGCTGTAGGCTGAATGCTGACTGCTTCCAGGGGAAATGCCATGAAGATCGCTATAGCCGGGTGCGCAGGGCGCATGGGCCGCATGATTGGGGCGGAGGCCTTGCGCGTGGAAGGATGCACGCTCGTGGCTGGAACCGAGCCGGAAGGAAGTCCCGATCTCGGCAAGGACATGGGCGAGCTGGCGGGTGCCGGCCCGAACGGTGTCCGCGTGGTGGCGGACCCCAAGGCGCTGTTCCAAACGGCCGATGTCGTCATCGACTTCACGGCGCCCCAGGCGACGATGCGCCACGCCGAGCTCGCGGGTGCCCGCGGCACCGCGCTCGTGATCGGAACCACGGGGCTGGATGGGAAGCACGTGGAGGCCCTGCGTGCGGCCGGCCGGCGGTCCACCATCGTGCACGCGGCCAACATGAGCGCGGGTGTCAACCTGCTGCTCGGGCTCACGCGCCAGGTGGCGGAGATCCTCGGGCCCGACTACGACATCGAGATCGTCGAGATGCACCACCGCCACAAGGTCGACGCACCCTCCGGCACGGCGCTCGCCCTCGGCGAAGCGGCGGCCCAGGGGCGCGGCGTCAAGCTGCAGGAGGCCGCGGTCAAGGTCCGCGACGGTGTCACCGGCGCGCGCCAGCGCGGCACGATCGGGTTCGCCACCCTCCGGGGCGGCGACGTGGTCGGCGACCACACGGTGATCTTCGCGACGGACGGCGAGCGGATCGAGCTCACGCACAAGACGTCGACGCGCGCCACCTTCGCCAAGGGGGCCGTGCGCGCGGCGCTCTGGTGCAAAGGGCGGGCGCCCGGCTATTACACCATGCGCGACGTCCTCGGCCTCGCCGAGAAAAAATAGAAAAATTACGCCGAGGGCCGCGCGCTCAGGAGATTCGGCGTCGCGAGCCGCGCAAGCGCGCCGCGCAGCAGATCCGCGACCGCGCGGCGCTCGGCCGGCGTGAGGAAGGCGCCGATCGCGAGCGCCCGGCCGTGGCTTCGGAGCTCAAGCCGGTTCTGCCCTTCCAGCGGATCGAGCAAGACCTGCATCCAATGAGGCTGGAACGACCACATCCGGCGCTTCCCCCAGGGGTCCACGCGCTCGACCGTGAACGTCTCGTCGGTGATGGCGATGATTTCGGAGACGTGGCCGGACCAGTGGTGGAGACGAAGCGCGCCATAGAGCAGGAGCACTTCGAGGCCGAGGAATCCGAACACCGGCCAGGCGCCGGCCGCGATAAAGGCGACGCCCGTCCCGAACGAGACCGCTGCAACCGCACCCATGACGATGTGGATGCCCTCGAGGCTGGCGCTCCGCCGCGGCCGGAGCACGGCGCGGAAACGGCCGTCGCCGGCAGGCTGCGGGTCCATCTGAATGCAAGGAACGTCGGCCATGCCTCAATGATAATAAGAATCGATCCGAAGATAAATGTCGGTCGTCGGCGCCGGCGGCCGGGATTTGAACGCAAGACCCGGAGCGCGGGGGGCGCGAGCCCACTATAGTTATCTGCTCACTCAGGCGATCCTTTGGAAGGGCTGGACGGGACGGCGGCCAAGGACCTTGGGAAGCGGGCGAGGGCGATCGATGGAATGACATTGAATTTGTTCGAATGCCCGAGCGCAGTCGCTACCGGGCAGGAGCCGTTGGCACCGGGCGCCGTCCTCCTGCGCTGTTTTGCTCTCGCCGACGAATCCGCGTTGTTGGCCGCGCTCGGGGACGTGACCGCCGCGGCTCCGTTTCGCCACATGGCGACGCCGGGCGGCTTTCGCATGTCCGTCGCGATGACGAACTGCGGCCAGTTCGGCTGGGTCACCGACAGGACGGGTTATCGGTACGACGCCTTAGACCCGGAGAGCGGCAGGCCCTGGCCGCGAATGCCGGACTCTTTCTTGCGGCTCGCCGGACGCGCGGCGACCGAAGCCGGTTTCCGCCAATTCGAACCGGACTCCTGCCTTGTCAACCGCTACGAAGCCGGCACGCGGCTGTCGCTGCATCAGGACAAGAACGAGCGCGACTTCGACGCGCCCATCGTCTCCGTCTCGCTTGGCGTCCCTGCCGTCTTTCTCTTCGGCGGCGCGGCGCGGGCCGACAGGCCGGCCAAGGTGCCGCTCGCGCACGGCGACGTCGTCGTCTGGGGCGGGCCTGCGCGGCTTCGCTACCACGGCGTCATGCCGCTGAAAAAGAGCCATCACCCTCTCCTCGGCAATCAACGCATCAATCTGACGTTCCGCAAGGCGGGCTAGGACTCAGCTCTTGAGCGCCCGATCGAGAGCATCCGCGACGGGCGCGAGGGGGATCAGGCGCATCTCCTTGCCGCCGAAATCGCCTGCGCGGACGATCGTGAGCCGGCGCGTCATCGGGCGGAACTTCTCCGGCACCGTCGAGCCGTACAGAACGACGAGAGGACTCCCGCCGACCGCGAGCATGTGGCCGGCGCCCGAGTCATTCGAGACGGCCGCCGCGAGCCGCCGGGCGAGCGCGATGGTGAAGGTTGGCGCATAGCCGTGCGCGCTCTCGATCGCGTCGGCCTGCAAGGGGAAGAGAGCCTCCGGCACGGCCGCCGCGATCTCGCTCCGCCAGCCCGTCTCCTTGGGCCCGAGCAGGAAGACCGGGACCCGGCCCCGCGCCGCTTCGCCCTTGGCAAGGGCGACGAAATTCTGCAGCGGCCAGCACTTGGGCGGCCCGCCTGCCCCCGGGGCAAAGCCCACATAGGCGGGACCCTCGGGCAGCAGCCGGGCGGCGTCCGCCGCGAGGGCCGGATCGATCGCCACGTCCAGGGTCTCCGGCGTCGGAAACGCGCGCCCGCTCGCGAGCTCGAGTAGGTCGAGAAGCTGGCGCTGCATGGACGGCGGGGAACGATAGCCCTTCGGCGGCTTCCGCGATGAAAAAAGAAAACGGGCCGCCGGCGAGAGAAACGTCCGATGGGGAACCCGCCATAGAGAGAGCGTCACCCAGAGGATGCGCTGAGTATCGATGACGAGGTCGAACCGCCGCCCGTCGAGAGGCCGGTGGAGGAGTTCGGCCGGCGTCTCGCCGATATGGGCGTTTTCGATCACCTCGTCGAGCAGGCCGCGAACGAGGGGCGCCATGACGCCCGCGTAGACGCTGGTCTCCTTGCCGGCGACCCACGCGATGCGGGCGGCGGGAAACGCTTCGCGCAAGCCCCGGACGAACGGCAGCTTGAGGAGCGCGTCCCCCACCCGGTCGAGGCCGACGTAAACGAGGACGGACGCGGGTTCGCTGAGGGTCATGCGAGCTGCCCAGTGGATTGGCTCGTGTTTAGCAGTTGCCGTATGCTGAGGGAACGGCGTTCGAATGTTCGTGCGAGCGGAGACGGTTCAGGGATGGCGACAGATCGCATGGAAATCGCCGAGGGCGACATCACCAAGCTTCCGGTGGACGCCATTGTGAACGCGGCCAATGAGACGCTCTTGGGCGGCGGCGGGGTCGACGGTGCCATCCACAGGGCGGCGGGGCCGGAGCTCCTCGCGGAATGCCGCACGCTCGGCGGCTGCCTGACGGGCGACGCCAGGATCACCAGGGGGTATCGCCTTCCCGCCCGCCACGTCATCCACACGGTCGGCCCGGTTTGGCACGGCGGCAACGCCAATGAGGATGCCCTTCTCGCCGGGTGCTATCGGAAATCCCTGGAGCTGGCGGTGAAGAACGGCGTCAAGACGATCGCCTTTCCCGCGATCTCGACGGGCGTTTACCGCTTTCCGCCCGAGCGGGCGGCTGCGATCGCCGTCAAGACGGTCGCCGACGTGCTCGAACGGGAGAAGACACTCTCCCGGGTGATCTTCTGCTGTTTCGGCGAAGCGTCACGCAAGGCGCACGAGAAGGCCCTCGCCGGACTCGCGGCATAACGACAAAAAAAGGGCGCCAGCCTTGCGCTGCCGCCCGTGAGGTGAAAGCCGCTCGCGGGGAAGCGGCGGGGGTGAATCTGTTATTGGTGCGGCGTCGCGTTTTCGGAGCCGGCGTCGGAATAAGTCCCTGGGAATCCCCGTGAGCGAAGCGCGGCGAGGAATTCGAGCCATTGGATCGCGGGCGGCGCCGTGCGGCGGTGAGGCGTCCCGTCTCGTCTGCCGCGAGCATTGAGACCGTTCCGAAGCTCACGCGGCGGCAAATGTTCGGTCGGCTGGGTGGCGGGCATGGCACGGTCCTCACGGGCTGTCGTCACGGGGGAGCCCTAGCCCCCGCGTGAGACACGCCGATGAAACGGGCGTGAACGTTGGATGAAAAACCGGGTTATCCGACCGATTCGTGGGCGGCGAAGGCCGCCATGTTGACCAGATCGGAGACGGTGGCGCTCATCGGCACGATCTGCACGGACTTGGAGAGACCCATGACGAGCGGCCCGAGGACGGTCCGCCCGCCGAGCTCGTGCAGCAGCTTGGTCGAGATCTGCGAGGAGTGGAGGCCCGGCATGATCAGGACGTTCGAGGGCTCCGAAAGACGGCAGAAGGGATAGAGTGCCATCAGTTCCGGGTTCAACGCGACATCGACGCTCATCTCGCCGTCGAACTCGAAATCCACCTGCCGGCCATTGAGGATATGGACCGCTTCGCGCACCACCTCCGAGCGCGGCAGGGAAGGATTGCCGAAGTTAGAGAACGAGATCAGCGCGACGCGGGGCTCGTGACCCATCTGACGGGCCACGGCGGCCGTCTGAATGGCGAAGTCGGCGAGCTGCTCGGCGTTCGGCGCCTCGTGCACGGCGGTGTCGGAAACAAAAATGGTCTTCCCGCGCGTCAGCACGAGGGAGAGTCCGAAGATTTGCCGTCCGAGCTTCGGATCGAGCACGCGGGTGATGTCGCGAAGCGAGGCATGGTAGCCGCGGGTAAGGCCGGTGATCATGGCATCCGCATCGCCGTTCGCGACCATGAGCGCGGCGAAGATGTTGCGGTCCTGGTTCACCATGCGCTGGCAGTCCCGGTAGAGAGCGCCCTTCCGCTGCAGCCGGCTGTACAGGAGCTCGGTGTAATCCTGGTTCGCCTTGCCGAGCCTGGCGTTGTGGATTTCCATCCCGTCGAGCCGGCTGAGGCCGAGCGCCTGGGCGGTTTTCTGGATCCGCTCCTCGCGGCCGACCAGCACGGGCGTGCCGTAGCCCGCGTTGCGGAATGCGACGGCGGCGCGGATGCTTTTCTCCTCTTCGCCCTCGGCGAACACGACGCGCTTCGGGACGTGCCGGACCTCGTCGAAGATCGCCTGCAGGCTGCCGGCGGTCGGATCGAGGAGAGCGGAGAGCGTCGCCCGGTAATGCTTGAAGTCCTGGATCGGCCGGCGGGCGACGCCGCTCGACATCGCCGCCTTCGCAACCGCCTCGGGAACGGCGACGATGAGGCGGGGGTCGAACGGCGAGGGAATCAGGTACTCGGGGCCGTAACGGAGGCGCCGTCCGGAATAGGCGGCACTCACTTCGTCCGGCACGTCTTCGCGGGCGAGCGCGGCCAGCGCATGGGCGGCCGCGATCTTCATCGCGTCGTTGATCGTGCTCGCGCGCACGTCGAGCGCACCGCGGAAAATGTAGGGGAATCCCAGAACGTTGTTGATCTGGTTCGGATAGTCCGACCGGCCGGTGGCGACGATGGCGTCGGGCCGGACTTCCTTCACCTTTTCGGGCGAGATCTCGGGATCCGGATTGGCCATCGCGAACACGATCGGCTGGCGCGCCATGGACTTCACCATGGACTGCGTCACCACGTCCTTCGCCGAAAGCCCGATGAAGACATCGGCGCCTTTCATCGCGTCCGCGAGCGTGCGGGCCGGCGTGTCCGTCGCATGCGCCGACTTCCACTGGTTCATGCCGGCCTTGCGCCCCTGATAGATGACGCCTTTGCTGTCGCACATAATTACGTTGTTGGGCCGAAGGCCGAGAATCTTCAGGAGCTCGACGCAGGCCACGGCGGACGCGCCGGCGCCGTTTACGACGAATCGAACGTCCGCGAAACTCCGCCCCGTCAAATGGAGGGCGTTGATCACGCCGGCCGCAGTGATGATCGCGGTGCCGTGCTGGTCGTCGTGGAAGACGGGAATATCCATGAGCTCGCGGAGGCGCTGCTCGATCACGAAGCACTCGGGCGCCTTGATGTCTTCGAGATTGATGCCGCCGAACGCGCTCCCGAGAAAGCGGACGCAATTCACGAATTCGTCGACGTCCTTGGTCGCGACCTCGAGGTCGATGCCGTCGATGTCGGCGAAGCGCTTGAAGAGGACGGCCTTCCCCTCCATCACCGGCTTCGCCGCGAGCGGGCCCAAGTCGCCGAGCCCGAGCACCGCCGTCCCGTTGGTGATCACGGCGACCATGTTGCCCTTGGCCGTGTAGTCGTAGGCGCGGTCCGGATTCTTAGCGATCTCCAGGCACGGCGCGGCGACACCCGGCGAGTACGCGAGCGTGAGGTCGCGCTGGGTCGTCAGCGGCTTGGTCGGGTGGATCTCGACCTTGCCGGGCCGCCCCGAGGCGTGCATGCGCAGCGACTCGATCGCGGTGAGCTCGTCATTTGATTTGACGTCGTCGGCTTTAGCATCCATGGCCCGCCCCCTCCGCTCACCCGGGTGTCTCTGCCCTGGGACTCCCGGTTTTTACGGAATGCGGACTGGGTGTGAGCGTTCCCAGGTTCGCAAGGCAGCATTCTGCCCAAGGTCGCGGCCAAGTGGTAGAAGAAAGCGCAAGACCTCTTTTCATCCCCAGGCGAAACTTGGGAAACGCGTCTCGCGGCATGGCGTCGCAGTGAAGCCCCGTGATAGGGTGCGGGCATTGTTCTTTTCGGTGATTCAAGGACCGCGCCGGACGTGAATCGCCCCATTTCAGACCCGACCCGGATTGCGCTTTCGCCGGACGACCCCGGCCAAGCAAGCTTTCAGGTCCGGCCTCCGCTGCCCGATGGCGCATCCGGCGACGATGCCGCCCGCGTCTCGCCGATGATGGATCAGTACTTGGCGGTC
Source organism: Rhodospirillales bacterium (assembly GCA_009694195.1). GTDB lineage: Bacteria > Pseudomonadota > Alphaproteobacteria > Rhodospirillales > SHVQ01 > SHVQ01. The sequence goes on along the minus strand of SHVQ01000002.1, from coordinate 141,184 downwards.
AAGGCGCGCCATCCCGACCATCTGCTCTTCTATCGCATGGGAGATTTTTACGAGCTCTTTTTCGCGGACGCGGCGAAGGCCGCCGGCGCCCTCAACATCGCGCTCACCAAGCGCGGAAAGCACCGCGGCCAGGACATCCCGATGTGCGGCGTCCCGGCCCACAGCCACGAGAGCTACTTGGCGAAGCTGATCCAGGCCGGGTTCAAGGTCGCCGTTTGCGAGCAGATGGAAGACCCGGCGGAGGCCAGGAAACGCGGCTCGAAGTCGGTCGTCCGTCGCGACGTGATCCGCGTCGTCACGCGGGGGACGCTCACGGAAGACTCGCTCCTCGATGCCCGCGATCATAACTACCTGGCCTGCTTGGCCGAAGCGGCGGGCGGGTTCGGGCTCGCCTGGATCGACGTGTCGACCGGCGCGTTCCACGCCCAGGCGCTTGCGGAGAAGGACGTGAGCGCGGCGCTCGCCCGCCTCCGGCCGGGTGAAATCCTGGTGGCGGACTCCTTTGTTCAGCGGCCCGCACTCTTTGAAACACTTGGTGACTGGAAGGACCGCCTCACGCTCGAGCCGAAAAGCCGGTTCGACAGCGAGAACGGCCGGAAACGGCTGGAAGCGCTGTTCGGCGTGAGTACGCTCGATTCCTTCGGCGCCTTTTCGCGGGCCGAGCTCGCGGCCGCCGGCGCCATCGTCGATTACGTCGAGTTGACGCAGAAGGGCCGCCTCCCGCGCGTCTCGCCGCTCCAGCGAATCGCCGAGGGCGCGGTGATGGAGATCGACGCGGCGACGCGGCGCAATCTCGAGCTGACGGAAACCATGACCGGCGAGCGGCGCGGAAGCCTGCTCGCGACCATCGACTTGACGATGACCGGGGCCGGCGCGCGCCTTTTGGCCCGCCACTTGGGCGCTCCGCTCACCGACGTCCGCGCGATCGAGCGCCGGCTGGATATGGTGCAGTTCTTCCGCGACGGCGAGCGGACGCGCGAAGACGTGCGCGCGATCCTCCGGCGCTGCCCGGACCTCGAGCGCGGCCTGATGCGCCTGTCGCTCGGCCGGGGGGGACCCCGCGATCTCGCGGCCATCCGCGACGGGCTCGCGCTGACGGCCGAGCTTTCCGGCGCGGTTCAAACGGCGGGAAGCGGGTTGCCTGCGGGCGTGGCATCGGCCGTCAAGGGCCTTGGCCGCCACGAAGACCTTGTCGAACGGATCCGCCGCGCCCTCGGGCCCGAGCTCCCGGTCTACGCGCGCGACGGAGGATTCCTCGCGACCGGCTACGCGCCCGCGCTCGACGAGCTCAGGACGCTCCGCGACGAAAGCCGCCGCCTGATCGCCGACCTGCAGGGACGCTACGCTGCTGAGAGCGGGATCTCCTCGCTCAAGATCCGCCATAACAACATGCTCGGCTACTACATCGAGGTCCCGGCGCGGCAGGGTGAGAAGCTGCTTGCGGAACAGCGCGCCCGCTTTATCCACCGGCAGACGATGGCGAGCGCGATCCGCTTCACGACCGTCGAGCTGGGCGAGCTGGAAGGGCGGATCGCAAAAGCCGCAGATCGCGCGCTTCAGCTCGAGCTCGAGGCGTTCGAGGCGCTCGTCCGCGAGGTTGTCGGCCATGCGGAGGCGGTCGCGACCGCGGCGGGAGCGCTCTCCGCTCTCGACGTCGCCGCCGCGCTCGCCGTGCTCGCCGTCGACCGGCGCTATGTACGGCCTCAGCTCGAAGACGGCAGCCGGTTCGAGGTGAAGGGCGGCCGGCATCCCGTCGTCGAAACGGCGCTCCAGGAATCGGGCGGAGCGGCCTTCGTTCCGAACGACTGCGTTCTCGATGAGGGCGCACGCCTCTGGCTTCTGACCGGCCCCAACATGGCGGGCAAGAGCACGTTTCTCCGCCAGAACGCGCTCATCGCCGTGCTCGCGCAGATGGGGTCGTTCGTCCCGGCCGAAGAGGCGCGGATCGGGATTGTCGACCGCCTCTTCTCGCGCGTCGGCGCCGCCGACGATCTCGCGCGCGGGCGGTCGACGTTCATGGTGGAGATGGTGGAGACCGCCGCCATCCTGAACCAGGCAGGCCCGCGGGCGCTCGTGATCCTGGACGAGGTCGGCCGCGGCACCGCGACCTTCGACGGCCTCTCGATCGCGTGGGCGGTGATCGAGCACCTGCACGAAGTCAATCGTTGCCGGGCGCTCTTCGCGACCCACTATCACGAGCTGACCGCGCTCGCGGCCAAGCTCGCGAATCTCGCCTGCCACACCATGCGCGTGAAGGAGTGGCAGGGCGACGTGGTGTTCCTCCACGCCGTCGCGCCGGGCGCCGCCGACCGGTCCTATGGAATCCACGTCGGCAAGCTCGCCGGTCTCCCGCCCCCGGTGATCGCGCGCGCCGAGGAGGTCTTGCAGATGCTCGAGCGGAGCGAGCAATCGTCCGTCATCGGCAAGCTCGCGGACGATCTTCCGCTGTTCCGGGCGGTCGCCGTGCGCGAGCCGCCGCCGATTTCGCCGGCCGAAGAGATCATCGGCAATCTTGACGTCGATGCGCTCACGCCGCGCGAGGCCCTCGAAGTTCTGTACCGGATTCGCGAAAAGCTCCGTCGCAGAGGATCATCGGATTGAGCGTTGTTGGTTATTTGATTCATTGATAATGCTACATTTTATGCAAGGAGCAACGAAAACTACCAAGAAATCGGCTGGTCTCGCAGAGGATCAATAAAAACCTCTTAGGTCCTTTGGCCGCACCAAGACAAAAACGGATGTGTTCAGCTCCGAGCCGCCTTATTTTTAGCTTCTCATCGCGTATCCAGGACGAACCAGAGAGCGCCCGTGTCAAAGATCGACCGCCCGCAGGCGATATGGGATCGCAAGGCCCTCGACCGCGACCTTCGATCGGCCGTGTCGAACAAGGGAGGGGAGGCCACGGCGCTCGCCGCCTTCCGCCGGGCGTTCGCGCGGGGCTTCGCGGAAATCCGCCGCCGTTTCGAAGAAGAGGCATTGCCCGGCTCGCACGTCGTCCGCGCGCACGCGTACCTGATGGAGGAGCTCGTGCGGACGGTGTTCGCGTTCGTCTCCGAATCGGTCGCCAACCGCCGCTTCCTGAAAAAGGACCGCCTCGCGGTTGTTGCCGCCGGTGGCCTGGGTCGCGGACAGCTCGCACCATATTCCGACGTCGACCTCATGTTTCTGTACGAGAAGGCGCTCGCCGCATCCGACCGGCGTATCGTCGAGCGCGTTCTGCACACGCTCTGGGATATCGGACTCAAGGTCGGCAGCGCCACCCGCTCGATCAACGACGCCCTCGCGCTCGCGGGCTCCGACATGACGATCCGCACCAGCCTCCTCGAATCGCGCTGGCTCTCGGGAGACCGCGGGCTGGCCCGCGCGTTTCAGAAGCGCTTCCGGCGCGAGGTCGTGGCGGAGAGCGGCGCCGCCTTCGTTGCCGCCAAGCTCGCCGAGCGCGCGACGCGCCACCGGCGGATGGGCGACACGCGCTACGTGCTGGAGCCGAACGTGAAAGAGGGCAAGGGCGGCCTCCGCGATCTTCACACGCTCTATTGGATCGCCAAATATCTGTACCCCGTGAAGGATGTGGCCGACCTGGTGGACGAAGGCGTGCTCACGCGTGCCGACGTTCGCACCTTCGAGCGGGCGGAGAACTTCCTCTGGACCGTCCGGTGCAACCTTCACTATCTCGCCGGGCGCCCGGAGGAGCGCGTTACGTTCGACGTCCAGAAGGTCCTCGGCACCCGCATGGGCTACAAGGACCACGCGGGAACGCGCGGGGTCGAGCGCGTGATGAAGCATTATTTCCTCGTCGCCAAGGATGTGGGCGACCTCACGCGGATCCTCTGCGCCGTCATCGAAGAACAGCAGAAGGCGGGCCTGCTCCCGGGCCGCGGCGCGAAGACCCCGTTCAGCGCACCCGCCATCGAGGGATTCCGTTTCGACGGCGGCCGGCTTGCGGTCGACGAAGACGCCTTCGCCAAGCAGCCGGTGAAGCTGCTCCGCCTCTTCTACGAGGCCCATCGCCACGGGCTCCACGTTCATCCGCGGGCGCTCAGGCTGGTCGGCCTCAATCTCAATCGCATCGACAATCGGCTCAGGGCCGATCCCGAGGCGAACCGATTGTTCCTGGAGATGCTGACGACCCAGGATCATCCCGAGAAGGTGCTGACGGCGCTGAACGAAGCGGGCGTCTTCGGGCGCTTTGTCCCGGACTTCGGCCGCGTCGTGGCCCAGATGCAATACGACATGTATCACGTCTATACCGTCGACGAGCACACGATCCGGGCGATCGGAATTCTCGCGGCGATCGAGCGCAGCGAGCATAAGGACGACCACCCGGTATCCAGCGCCATCATCCCGGAGGTGCAGTCGCGCCGCGTGCTCTACCTCGCCGTGCTGCTGCACGACGTGGCGAAGGGGCGGGGCGAGGATCACTCGGAGATCGGAGCCGAGATCGCGCTCAAGCTCGGGCGCCGGCTTGGCTTCACCGACTGGGAGACGGAGACGGTCGCGTGGCTTGTCCGCTACCACCTTCTGATGAGCCGCACCGCGTTCAAACGCGACATCGACGATCCGAAGACCGTGACCGATTTCGTCGCCGCCGTGCAGTCGCCGGAACGGCTTCGGCTTCTCCTCATCCTGACCGTCGCCGACATCCGGGCGGTCGGCCCGACCGTCTGGAATTCCTGGAAAGCAAATCTCCTCCGCGAGCTCTATTACCGGGCGAGCGAGCTGATGAGCGGCGCCATCCCGGCCGCTCAACGCGACCGCCGCGTCGAGGCCGCCAAAGCCAGGCTGCGCGAGCTGCTCGCCGACTGGGATCCCGCGACCGTCGAGGAATTCGTCGCCAAGGGCCGCCCCGACTACTGGCTCGGCTTCGACGCCGAGACCCACGCGCGTCATGCCCGCCTCGTCCGGACGGCGGAGTCGGATGGGCCGGGCCTCGCGGTCGAACCCAGGGTCGAGGCCGCGCGCGGGGTCACGGAGATCGTCGTGTACGCCCGCGACCGCCGCGGCCTTTTCGCCTCCATTGCGGGCGCGATGGCGCTTTCGGGCGCCTCCATCGTCGATGCCCGGATCGCGACGCTCGCCGACGGCGTCGCCCTCGACACCTTCTGGATCCAGGATGTCGAGGGGCGTCCCTATGCGGCGCCCGAGCGCCTCGAGCGCCTCACGCGCCGGATCAAGGACGCCCTCGCCGGCAAGCTCGACACCGCCCAGGCGCTCGCTTCTCACCGCCGCCGCGCGCTGCCGAGCCGGACGCAGGTGTTCACCGTGCCGCCGCGCGTGTTCGTCGACAACAAGGCGAGCGGCGACCACACGGTCGTCGAGGTGAACGGCCGCGACCGGATCGGATTCCTGCACGACGTGACATCGGCCATCACCGCGCTCGGCCTGCAGATATCCAGCGCGCACATCTCGACCTACGGGGAGCGGGTGGTCGACGTCTTCTATGTCAAGGACGCCTTCGGCCTGAAGGTCGAGCATCCCGAAAAAATCAAAGCGATCCGCGAGCGGCTGCTGGCCCAAGTGGCGGCGGGCGGGCCCGAACCCGCGAAGGAACCCGTGGCGCCGGCCGTGCGAAAGCCGGCGACGCGAAAGAGAGGCGGCGTTCTCCAGCGCCTCCTCGGCCGCTCGGCGCGCGCGTCCGCCGGAGCCGGCAAATAACCGGGCGATCCGCCAACTGCCGTCTTTTCGCCGGTATCAAAAGGCGATATTGAGGCGGTATGGCGCTGTTGCGTTCCATCGCGACCGTCGGCGGCTTCACGATGGCGAGCCGCGTGCTCGGGTTCATCCGCGACATGCTGATCGCGGCGATCCTGGGCGCGGGGCCGGTCGCCGACGCTTTTCTCGTCGCCTTCAAGCTCCCGAATCTGTTCCGCAGTCTTTTCGCCGAAGGGACGTTCAGCGCCGCCTTCCTGCCGCTGTTCGCCAGCACCCTCGAAGCGGAGGGGCGGGAAAGGGCGCACGCCTTTGCAAACGAGGCGTTCGCCGTCCTCTTGCTGGCGCTTGCCGTCTTCGTCGGCGCGGCCGAATTCGCGATGCCGTACGTGATGATGCTGTTCGCGCCGGGATTTCTCGCCGTGCCGGAAAAATTCGCCCTCACGGTCGAGCTCACCCGCATCACGTTTCCCTACATTCTCTTCATCTCGCTGGTGGCGATGGTCTCCGGCGTCCTCAACTCGCTCGGCCGATTCGCCTCCGCGGCGGCCGTCCCCATCGGTCTCAACATTTCGCTGATCGCCGCGCTCCTCGTTTTCCGCAATGTCATGCCGACGCCGGGTCATGCCGTGGCCTGGGGCGTGTTTGCCGCCGGCATCCTCCAGTTCCTCTGGATCTATACGGCGAGCGGGCGGGCCGGCGTTTGGCTGCGGCCCGCGCGGCCCAGCCTTTCACCCCGGATCCGGCTCCTCTTCCGCCGCATCGTGCCGGTCGCCCTGGGTGCCGGCGCCTATCAGGTCAACCTCGCGATCAACATGATCATCGCGTCCTTTCTGCCGTCGGGCTCGATCGCCTACCTTTTCTATGCCGACCGCTTGAACCAGCTGCCGCTCGGCGTGATCGGCATCGCGGTCGGCACGGCGCTGTTGCCGCTGCTCACGCGTCAGCTCCGGGCGGGGCGGCTCGCCGAGGCCGCCCACAGCCAGAACCGGGCGATCGAGCTCTCTCTCTTTCTGACGCTGCCGGCGGCGACGGCGCTCGCCGTGATCGCCGAGCCGCTGGTGCGCGTGCTGTTCGAGCGGGGCGCCTTCAGCGCGCGAGAAACGGCGGCAACCGCCGCGGCCGTCGCCGTGTACGCGCTCGGACTGCCCGCGAGCGCGCTGGCGCGGGCGCTGACCCCCGGCTTCTTTGCGCGCGAGGATACTTCGACGCCGGTCAAGATCTCGGTCGCGGCGATGGCTTCCAACGTCGTGTTCGGGATTCTGCTGATGGGGCCCTTTCTCCACGTCGGCATCGCGCTCGCGACGACCCTTTCGGCCTGGCTGAGCTCGGCCGCGCTTGCCCTGGTGCTGCGCCGGCGCGGGCACCTCGAAATCGACAGCCGTCTCGCGCGCCGCATCCCACGCACGATCCTCGCCTGCGCGGGGATGGCGGTCGTCCTCTGGCTGCTTGCGACGGTTCTGGAATCGCCGTTGCGGGGCGCTCTTATCGAGCGCGCGAGCGCGCTCGCCGCTCTGATCGGAAGCGGCCTTCTCTCGTATGCGCTGCTCGTGCAACTGTTGGGCGCGGCCAAATTGCAGGACCTGAAGGGTCTGCTGCGCCGCCCGGCCGCCGGCGAACGGGCGCCCGGCGCTTGACCGGAGGGCCGCCCTAGCCGCATAAAGCGGCGCCTTTTTGGGAGCTTGTGATGAAACGGATCTTCTCCGGCGTGCAGCCGACCGGGAACCTCCATCTCGGCAACTACCTCGGCGCGATCCGGAACTGGGTGCGGCTGCAGAAGGACTTCGGCGACTGCCTGTTTTGCGTGGTCGACCTCCACGCGATCACGATGTGGCAGGACCCGAAGCAGCTTCGCCGGGGCACGCGCGAAGTGGCGGCGGCGATGATTGCGGCCGGAATCGACCCCAAGCGCAACGTGATCTTCAATCAGAGCCAGGTGCCGGCCCACGCCGAGCTCGCGTGGATCTTCAACTGCGTCGCCCGGCTCGGCTGGCTCAACCGGATGACCCAGTTCAAGGACAAGGCGGGCAAGGACCGCGAGAACGCGTCGGTCGGCCTCTACGCCTATCCCAATCTCATGGCCGCCGACATCCTCGCCTATAAAGGGACCCACGTCCCCGTCGGCGAGGACCAGAAGCAGCACCTGGAGCTCGCGCGCGACATCGCGCAGAAATTCAACAACGACTTCGGCGTAAATTTCTTTCCGCTGGTCGAGCCGCTGATCTTCGGGAGCGGCACCCGCGTCATGTCCTTGCGCGACGGCACCAAGAAGATGAGCAAGTCGGAGGCATCCGACTACTCGCGCATCAACATGACGGACACCGCGGACGACATCGCGAAGAAATTCCGCAAGGCAAAAACCGACCCGCACCCCGTTCCGGCGTCGCCGAAGGAGTTCGAGGGCCGGCCGGAGGCGGAAAATCTGCTTGGCCTCTATGCTTCGCTTGCCGATGCGGCCGTCGAGGAGGTCTGCCGGCGCTTCGGCGGCGGCCCGTTCTCGAAGTTCAAGGACGCGCTCGCCGAGCTCGCGGTCGCCAAGCTCGCGCCGATCCAGGACGAGCTTCGCCGGCTGCAGGCGGCGCCCGACTTCGTCGACGGCGTGCTGCGCGAGGGGGTGGAAAAGGCGCGCGGCATCTCCGGCCCCGTTTTGCGCGAGGTGCACGAAATCGTCGGTTTCCTGCGCCTCTGACGGGGGCCGCAACGCAAGGGCAGCGGCCGATCCTTGATTTTCCGCGGTTCCGGTGCCATCTAATAGGGCAGGAGGTGAACCCATGTTCATCCAAACCGAAGGCACGCCCAACCCGGCGTCGCTCAAGTTTCTTCCCGGCTGTGCCGTGATGAAAAAGGGCACCGCCAACTTCACGAGCGCAGACGAAGCCGGAAGCTCGCCCCTCGCCCAGCGGCTCTTCGGTATCGACGGGGTCGCCGGCGTGTTCCTCGGCTCCGACTTCATTACCGCGACCAAGTCGGAAACCAAGGACTGGGACGTGATGAAGCCGCAAATTCTCGGCGCCATCATGGAACACTTCATGTCCGGGAAGCCCGTGGTCTCCGAGACGAGCGCCCCGGCTGAAGAGACGGCCGCGTCCGCGGTCGGCGAGAACGCGCTCACGGCGCAGATCAAAGAGCTGTTGGATACGCGCGTTCGCCCGGCCGTCGCTCAGGACGGCGGCGACATCATCTTCCAGAGCTACGAGGACGGCGTCGTCTACCTGAAGCTCCAGGGATCCTGCTCCGGCTGCCCGAGCTCGACCGCGACGCTGAAGCACGGCATCGAGAACATGCTGAAGCACTACATCCCCGAAATTCGGGAAGTTCAGTCCGTCTGACGCAACCGTCCCGCTTTTCCCAGGATGGCTTCTCCCGCGTAACGACGCTCCGCTCAGTTATGCCCAGATTAACCATGCCGGAAGCCCTAGCCCGCGCCGTCCGGCGCGTGATAAGAGTCCGGCGCCTTGCCGGTTCGAGCTCTGGGGCAGCCCTGCGCGTCTTAACGACAGGGAGTGCTCGCCGGCGGAGGCGAAAAGCAGAGGCTTAGGGATCGCGCCCGCCGGGTCGTCTCGGAGCAGGGCGCGCGAAACCGATCGGGAGACGTATCGGCGATGGCTCAACGCAGCATCCTCGTGTTCGTCTTCGGGTTTCTCGCCGCCCTGACCGCCATCTTCTTTTTCCTTTCGCCAAATTCAGCCTTGCCGAAAGCCGCATTGCGTCTGGTCGTGTCGGCTCCGGTTCCGCCGCCGGGAACGGCCGGCAAGGCCGATCGGCAGCAGCACCCGGCGCGGACCGCACCCAAGCCGCCGCCCGATCCGATCCTCCTGCAAGCCGTTCTGTCGCGCGTGAATTACGACCTCAAGTCCGTGATCCTCGGCGAGGAACGGGTCCCCCGCGTTTTCGTCGCCGGACTTCCCAGCATCCTTGGCGATATCCAGGAGACTCAGCTTCGGAAGGACATCTTCCTCAAATTGGTTCTGCCTCTCGTGCTCCGGGTGAATGAGGAGATCCTGCTGGAGCGCCACCGCCTTCTCGCGTTGCGCCACATCCAACGGCTGGGCGGCAAGCTGAGCGCAGCCGACACACATTGGCTGCAGCGCCTGGCCGCGCGTTACGGCGCGCCCGCGGACGATCTCGACGATCTTCTCGACCGGGTCGACATGATCCCGCCCTCGCTCGCGGTCGCCCAGGCGGCGAAGGAAAGCGGGTGGGGAACGTCGCGCTTCGTCCGCGAGGGCAACGCGCTTTTCGGCCAGTGGATTTACGCCGACGGGCACCTGGTGCCGCTCCGCCGCGACGAGGGAAAGAGCCACAGCGTGCAGAGCTTCAAGCACCTCGTCGAATCGGTGCGCGCCTACGCGCTCAATCTCAACAGCAATCGGCACTACCGCGAGTTTCGCTCCCTGCGGGCGCGGTTGCGGTCCCAGGGGCTCGCGCTCGAAGGGGTCATGCTCGCAGGCGCGCTCACGCGCTACTCCGGGCAGGGACCGGTGTACGTGAACAGGCTGCGTACGCTCATCCGTTCGAACGAGCTCTGGCGGCTTGACGGCGCCCGACTCGATCTCGGCGCCGGTTCCGGCTGACGCGCGCCGACGCGGCTTGACCGCGGCATACCCGCCGATCACACTCTTCCGAAGGGAGGCGTGCCGGCGCCGATCCCGGAGCCGGCCTGCGAGGGAGGTTTTCAATGACTCCATACGCGCGGATTCTGAGCGTCGCGGTCGCGGGCGTGTTGATGGCAGGCGCGCCGGCGGCGGCGGAAACGCTGAAAATGATGACCGGTCCCCAAGGGGGCTCGTGGTATCCGCTCGGCGGCGCCATCCAGGGCATCGTCGAAAAGAACGTCCCCGGAGTCAGCGTTCAAGTATTGCCCGGGGCGGGCATCTCGAACGTGAAGGGCGTGCAGGAGGGGAAAGCCGAGCTCGGTTTCGGCAATGCCGTCTCGACGGTCGACGGCGTCGCCGGCCGCGCGCCGTTCGAGAGCAAGACCGACAAGGTCTGCCAGCTGGCGACGCTTTACTTCCAATATTTCCACTTCGTGGCGCTTGCCGACTCGGGCGTCAAGACGGTCGCCGACGCCAAGGGCAAGGGCCTGACCACCCAGCAGAAGGGCAACACCGGCGAGCAGATGACCCGCGACGTGCTGAAGGTCCACGGGCTTTCCTACGAGGCCATGTCGAAGGTCAATTTCGGGTCCTATACGGATTCCGTCGCCCAACTGAAGGACGGCCACGCCCAGATGTTCACGCTGATCACCACGGTGCCGGCCTCGGCCGTGCAGGACCTCGCGAGCGGGCGCGACATCCGCGTGCTCGAGGTCCCGGACGAGAAGCTGAAGGCGCTACAGGAAATCAACCGCGGCTACGACAAGCGCGTGATTCCGGCCGGCAGCTATCCGAAGCAGGACAAGGACGTGCAGACCATCGGCACGTGGACGCACCTGATTACCGGGTGCACGCAGCCGGAGGACCGCGTCTACCGGATCACCAAAGCGCTGCTCAACAGCATCCCCGATCTCGCCCTTGTCGTCTCCGCGGTCAAGGGCTTGACCGCGAAGGAGATGGCGACCGATCTCGGCATCCCGTTTCACCCGGGCGCGCTCAAGGCGTACAAAGAAGCAAAGGTGATGTAAGGGGCGGGCGGCAACTAACCCGCGGGAAAACCCTTCGATGCCACTCAAGGGCTTTCTCGCATCCCTGACCTACCAGCGCTTTGTCAAAAGCCTGGCCGGCGTCGTCGCCGTGGCGATGTCGGTCTATCATCTGGTGATCCCCTTCGTCGGCACGCCGCAGGCGTTCTTTTTCCGTGGCAGCCATCTCTTGTTCACGCTCGTGCTCGTGTTCCTGCTGTGGCCGGGCGTGAAGCGACGCAAGGACGCTCCGGGGCAGGGCGACTATGTCTTCTTGGCCCTCTCGGTCGTCACCATTCTCTACCTGTGGGTGAACAACGACCGCCTCCTTGAACGGTTCGTGTTCGTCGACGATCCGCTTCCGCGCGAGCTCGTCCTCGGCACGCTCTTCACCATCGTCGTGCTCGAGGCGACCCGGCGCACGATCGGCGCCTCGCTCTCGATCACGGCGCTGCTGTTTGTCGCCTATGGTCTTTTCATCGCCGACGTCCGGCCCCAGGCGATGATCGAGACCCTCTACATCACGACGGAAGGCATTTTCGGCATCACGCTCGCCGCGTCGGCCGCCTACGTCATCGTATTCGTCGTTTTCGGCAGCATGATGGAGCGGACGGGCACGGGCCAGCTGTTCATGGACTTCGCGGTCGCGCTCACCGGCCGCACCGCGGGCGGCCCCGGCAAGGTCGCGGTGATCAGCAGCAGCCTCTTCGGCACCATCTCCGGCAGCGCCGTCGCCAACGTGCTGGTCGACGGCCCCATCACGATCCCGTTGATGAAGCGCACGGGCTTCAGCAAGGCGTTTGCCGCGGCGGTCGAAGCGACCGCGTCGACCGGAGGCCAGATCATGCCGCCGGTGATGGGTGCGGCGGCCTTCGTGATGGCCGAGTTCATCGGCGTCAGCTACGCCCAGGTCGCGCTGTGGGCGTTGATTCCGGCGGTCCTTTACTACGTCGCGGTGTTCTTCGCCGTCCACTTCGAGGCGAAGCGCACCGGGCTCGTCGGGCTTCCGAAGGAAGAGGTCCCCCGGCTCCGGCGCGTCCTCGCCGAGCGCGGCCACCTCTTCATTCCGATCGTCGTCTTGTTGTACGGCTTGCTCCAGGGCTATACGGCGCCCCTCTGCGCCGCGGTGGCGACGTTGACCTGCGTCCCCTGCGCGCTCCTCAGAAAGACGACGCGCCAGGGGATCGGCTGGCGGACGGTGTGGGGCGCGCTCGAGGACGGCGCCCGCAACGCGGTGCCCGTCGCGGCGGCGTGCGCTTGCGCCGGGATCATCGTCGGCACCGTTTTCCTGACGGGCGGCGGCATCACGTTCACCGCGTTCGTCGTCAAGCTCTCGCAGAACAACCTCGAGCTCGCACTGATCCTGACCATGATCGCAGGCCTCGTGCTCGGCACGGGACTGCCGACGACGCCCTCCTACGTGGTGATGGCGGCGTTGCTGGTCCCGGCCATGATCAAGCTCGGCACGATCGTCCCCGCCGCCCACATGTTCGCGTTTTACTTCGCGATCCTGTCCGCGATCACGCCGCCGGTCGCGCTCGCCGTCTACGCCGCCGCCGGTCTCGCCCAGGCCAATATCTGGGAGGCCGGCTGGGCCGCCATGCGCGTCGGTGCCGCCGGGTTCATCGTGCCGTTCATGTTCGTCTACGAGCCCTCCCTCCTGATGATCGGGGAGTGGTGGTGGATCGTCTTCACCGCGCTCACCGCCACGTTCGGCATCATCTGCCTGGCCGCGGCGCTCCACGGCTACCTCACGCGGGTGCTCTTCTGGTGGGAGCGGGCGGTCCTCTTCGCGGCGGCGATCGCCCTGGTGAAATCCGGCTCCTGGATGAACGATCTCGTGGGTGTGGTTCTTTTCGCAATTGTGTTCGGGGCCCAGAAGCTGTGGCAGCATCCGGGCGACCGCGTGACCGCGGTCACCAAAGCGAATCCCTGAACGGAGCGCCCCATGCGGAAACGGCTCGACGACGACGGGCTCGATCTTATCTTCCGGAACGCCCGCACCCACAACGCGTGGAGCGACCGCAAGGTGGCCCCGGCCCTGCTGCGCGAGGTGTGGGATCTCGCGCGCATGGGACCGACGAGCGCCAATTGCAGCCCCGCCCGCATCGTGTTCGTCGTCTCCAAGGAAGCGAAGGAGCTTCTCAGGCCCTGCCTCAGCCCGACCAACGTCGAGAAGACCATGGAGGCGCCGGCGACCGCCGTGATCGGCCACGACCTCGCGTTCCACGAGCTGTTGCCGAAGCTGTTTCCCCAGACCGACGCGCGTTCGTGGTTCGCCGGCAACGAGGCGCTCATCCAGACGACCGCGTTCCGCAACGGCACCCTTCAGGGTGCTTACTTCATCGTCGCGGCCCGCGCGCTCGGGCTCGATTGCGGGCCCATGTCCGGGTTCGACAACGCGAAAGTGGATGAAGCCTTCTTCAAGGGCACGACGGTCAAGTCGAATTTCCTCTGCAACCTCGGCACCGGCGATCCCAAGGGCGTGTTCCCGCGGAACCCGAGGCTCTCGTTCGACGAAGCCTGCCGAATCGCTTAAGTTTTCATCGCGTCCGCGCGTTCCTCCGGCGGCTTATGGTGGCGGAAGCTCGCGAGCAGAATGAGGTCGTAAACGATCTTGAGCGCGCCGCAGGCGATGAGCGGCCATCCGAACGGCGTCGTCGACAGCATCATGCCGCCGAGCGCCGGGCTCAAAGCGGACGCCAGGCTGCGCGGAACGGCGGTGATGCTGGCCGCCGCCGGGCGCTCCGGCGGCGTCACCACCGCCATCACGTAGGAGGTCCGGGTCGGCACGTCCATCTGGGAGAGCGCGCTCCGGACGAGAAGACACGCGAGGACCATTTCCAGATTGGGAGCGACGGCGGCCAGCATGAGAAGCACGTTGGCGGGAATATGAGACCACACCATCGTGTTGATGAGCCCGATGCGGCGCGCGATCCACACGGCCCCCATGTAGGAAAACGCGGTCAACACGCCCGACCAGAAGAAAAACATGCCGGCCGCCGTCAACGAGAGCCCGAAGCGGTCGAACAGCCAAAGCGCCAGCAGCGACTGGACGCAGAATCCGCCCGCAAACGCGTCCAAGCTGAACAAGCCGGCGAGCCGGTAGACGATCTTGCGCGACGGGCCAAGGGGCTCCGCTGGGGGATGAGCGGCTGCGTATCCGGCGACCGGGAGACGCCAATAGATGAAAAACGTGACGAGGCCGATCGCCCCGTAGAGCCCGAACATTGCGCGGATGGCGGCGTCCATGGACACGCCCCACCAGGCACCGGCCATCTCAGGCGCGGCGGCGGCGAGCGAGCCGACGGCCGCGGCGAGGGCGCCCGTCAGGCTGTAGCGGGCGAACACCGCCGTGCGGTTCTTGTCGGAAGCCATTTCGGAGAGCGTCGCGTGCTCGAGCGGCAGGAAAACGCTGACGTCGCCCGATGTCGGATTGAGGGTGCCGACGAGGGCGACGATCAAAAGCGGCCAGAGGGTTTCGAGGCTCGCGAACCCGACGCCGGTTCCGACCATCAGGCAGGAGGCGGCGAAGAAAAGACGCTTGCGGTCGAGGCGGTGGCCGAGAAGCCCGACGCCCAGCGTCAGGAACGCGGAGCCGAGCAGCGTCGTCGTGCTCAATATCCCGACCTCGAGCGCATCGAACCCGAGCCGGATGAGATGGACGGGGAGGAGAACGGCGACAAACCCGTCGCCGAAGGAGCGAATTCCCCGCGCCCATAAAAGCAAGGTCGTCGCGTGCGCCGCGCTCGGCTGGGATGCGGACGCGTTCACGTCAAAGCATCCGTTCCGGCAGCGCCGTGTCGCTGATCAGCGGATAGCGGCGGCTGTTGAACAGCTGATAATGCCACCACTCGTTGCGATAGAAGTCCCAGCCGGCCGACGTCATCAGGCCGAGGAGGAGGTGACGGTTCCGTTGCGCCTCGGCCGAGACCTCCCTGTTGCCGTGGTGGGAAAGGGGCGTGAACGCATCGAAGCCGGTGCCCATGTCGAGGGCGCGGCCCGTGCGGTCGACGAGCGTGAGATCGACGGCGACCCCGCGCGAGTGCGGCGAGCCGCGGCGGGGGTCGGCGAGAAACTCGGGATCGGGCGTGTGGTTCCACATCGTCCACTGGGCCTCGGCCGGGCGGAAGGCATCGAATATCTTGATCCGGAACCCTTGCGTCGCAGCCTGTGCCACGGCCTCCTGAAGACGCGCGTCGGCATCCGGGTGAAGATAGCAGGCGGCGCGCCGGTAAATCGGCTTGCCGGTGAAATTGTCGGGGGTCGCATAAGCAAGAGAGAGTGCGACGCCGTGGCTCTCCTCCGTGATCTCGACGAGCGGCATGCGGGGATGTGGTCTCCGTTGCGAAGGGCCGTGGCAAACCTGGCGAAACCAAGTATAACCGCCATCCTCGCAAGCGAAAGCGGCGTCCACCCGGGGTGCCCGGCGCAACGATGGCACAAGCGTCATGAACCCTATTCCGTGGACCGCGTGGATCTATCTGCTTGTGTGCGTATTCACCATCGTCGACGCGCTCTTCGGCGTCCGATCCCTGGGTGCCGTCGCCATGGCGTTGGCGCTGCTCTTTATTGCCTGGGAGGCTCCGCGGGCACCCCGCATTCAGCAGGTCGTGGGCACGGTCCTCGCGACGCTCGGCCTGTTGATCGGTTTCGGTGCGGGCGACCTGGCCGGCGTGTTTCTTTCGGGTGTCCGCCGGACGCTGCCGTTCTTCGTTCTATTTTGCTCCGTCGTCTGGATGCAGGCAGCCGCCGCCAGAAGCCCGGCCATTCAAGCCGTGCGCGATTTCGCCGCGGGCCAGCCGCCCGGGCGGCGGTTTCTGATGATTTCGCTCTTTGCCCACGTGCTTGGCGCCGCGTTCAACCTCGCCGGCATTTCCCTCCTCGCGAGCATGATCAGCCAACACTCCGATCGCAGCGTGCGGATCCGCCTCGCAAAAGCGCTGACGCAGGGGTTCTCTTCCTGCGCCTGCTGGTCGCCGTTCTTCGTCGGCACTTCGGTCATCCTGTCGATGTTGCCCGGCGTCCGCTGGGTGCAGATCGCGCCCATCGGCTTCGCGATCGCGGCCGTGCTCATCCTGGCGAACTGGTGGCTGAACAAGACACCGGTGACGGCGCCGGAACCGGGAGCATCCGCGCCGAAGCTTCCGGCCTGGGCCGTCCGCAATCTCGCCGTCACGCTCCTGATCCTGTTCAGCCTCCTGATCGGCTCGGTGGAGACCACCGGCATTTCGATTCCGATCGCGCTCGGCCTCGTCGCGCCCGCCTTCACCATCGTATGGAACCAGGCGGCGAATGCCGCGGTCTCGGAAGGCGCTCTCGGGCCGCGTGCGTTCGCGGCGGAGGTAATCGCCAGGTTCGCCAATCTTCGGAGCGAGGCGATCCTGTTCACGAGCGCCAACATCTTCGGCGCCGGCATTTCGCTCGCCATTCCGCAGGACACCGTCGGACGGCTGCTGGACGCCATCGCCATTCCGGTGGATGTCCGGATTCTTCTGCTGGCGATGTTCATCTCCCTCTGCGGCGCGATCGGGCTTCATCCGGTCGTCCTCGTGGTGCTGCTCGCCCACGTGCTGCCGCCGGCGGTTCTCGGCGTCCCGCCGGAAGTGTTGGCCCTTATCCTGTTGGCGACCTGGGGTCTCGGGACCAGCGTGTCGCCCTTCTCGGCGACGACCCTCTATGTTTCCAGGCTGAGCGGCGAGTCGATCTGGACGGTCGCGTGGCGGCTCAACCTTCCGTTCGGCTTGGCGGCGACGGCCATATCGGCGATCCTCGTGATCCTGGTCCGGCACTCCGGCGTGTTTTAGGTGCGGCCCGCGTGAAAATCCTCGCCTTCGATACGGCCTCTTCGGCGTGCTCGGCCGCTCTCTGGCGCGACGGCCGCGTGGTCGCCCGCCGCTTCGAGCGGATGGAGCGCGGACAATCGGAGGCCCTGATCCCGATGGTGATGGTGACGCTCGCCGAAGCGGGCGAAGCGCTGGCCGCGGTCGATCTGGTCGCGGTGACGGCCGGCCCCGGCACGTTCACGGGGCTTCGCATCGGGCTTGCCGCGGCCAAGGGCTTTTCCCTCGCGGCCCGCATCCCCTGTCTTGGCGTGACCACGCTCGAAGCCGTCGCCCACGCCGTCCCGGACGGCGACCGGCGGAACGCGGCTCTTCTGGTCGTGCTGGAGACGAAGCGCGAGGATGTTTATGCGCAACTGTTCGACCCGGCGCTGCGACCGTTGACGGCGCCCGAGGCGGTGCCGCCGGGGGCTCTCTCCGATCTCCTGAGCCCGTACAGGGGGAGCCGGCTTTTGATCGCGGGCGATGCAGCCGGGCGGGCGCTCGACGCGCTCGGCTCCGAGGGCTCTACGCTTATACGTGCGGGCGGTGCGGGAGTTCCCGACGCGGCGCAAGTCGCCGCCATCGCGGCGGCAAGATTCCGACCGGGTGCGACGCTTCCGCCGCTCGTGCCCTTGTACCTGCGACCGCCCGAAGCCGTGCTCCCGGTCGCCGGCGGCCGGCTCCGTCCCTAGAGTCACGTCTTGCGGATGAGCAGGCGATGGACCGCGTCCGGCCCTTCGCGGGCGGGGTCTTCGGGCGCGAGTTCCAGCACAAGATGGCCGTGATCGCGGACGGCGCGCGGAACGTTCGCGAGCGGCTCGGTGCCTTTCAGCCGAACGAGGACGGTCTGGCCCGCGTGCGCGCGTTCGAGCAGGAGCTTCGTCTTAACGAAAGTGAGGGGACAGACCTCGCCCGTAATATCAATGAAAAAATCGGGCTTCTTGTCGGTTTTCTGCATATTGCCAAGCATGGGCCGTAGGATATGTTGAATTGAGGCCTTGTTCTTGCCTCATTAGCAAATATTATTTAAGGTTGTACTTTCAACCAAAAAAATCTGCAAAGGGACTCGCATGAGTGAAAAACCAACGACGACGGAGTTGCTCGAGCTGACCACTGAAATTGTCGCGGCTCATGCAGGCAATAATACAATCGCGCCCGGCGATCTCCCGCAGCTGATCCAGAACGTCTACCGAACCCTGTTTCAGGTCGGGACCCAGCCTTTGCAACCGGAGCGCCCGAAGCCGGCGGTCGCGGTGAAGCGCTCAGTCTTCCCGGATTACGTCATCTGTCTCGAAGACGGCAAGAAGCTGAAAATGCTGAAACGCCACCTGAAAACGGCCTATAACATGACCCCTGAGAACTATCGCGAGCGCTGGGGATTGGCGGCCGACTACCCGATGGTGGCGCCGAACTACGCGAAACACCGGAGCAATCTCGCGAAAAAGATCGGGCTCGGGACGCGACCCCGGAAACGCCTGCGCAAGGCAGTCTGAAGGGGAGGGATCGTAAGCGGCGCCCTGCTATGGACGTTGCCGCTCCCGATACAGATATAAAGCGGGGGAGTCGAATCATGGCAATCTCGCGGATCGAGCAACTCTGCGTCGACAAGGGCATGAAGATGACGGACCAGCGCCGCGTGATCGCGCGCGTGCTGTCGGATGCTCACGACCATCCGGATGTGGAAGAGGTCCACCGGCGGTCGGTCAAGATCGACCCGCACATCAGCATCGCCACGGTCTACCGCACGGTGCGCCTGTTCGAAGAGGCGTCGATCATTGCCAAGCATGACTTCGGCAACGGACGCTCGCGCTATGAAGAGGTGCCCGACGAACACCACGATCACTTGATCGATATCCAGTCCGGCCGGGTGGTCGAGTTTCGCAGCGCCGAGATCGAGGCCTTGCAGGAAGCGATCGCGCGCCGCCACGGGTTTCGTCTCGTCGGTCACCGCTTGGAGCTTTACGGCGTGCCGGTCGACGACGAAGCGGATAAGCCGGAGAAGCGCTGAGTTTCCGTTGATTTGCAGATTGGCACATCCGCACCGCGCCCCGAGGACGCTCGACGCCTTGACAGACGCGCCCCCGGAACCCGTAAAGTCCGGGCCCTATTATTGAACAGAGAGAGCGCTCAGCCCTTGGCGAAGACGGTTCATATCAAGACCTACGGCTGCCAGATGAACGTGTACGACTCCGACCGCATGGCGGATGTTCTGGCGCCGCTCGGCTTTCGGCGGGTCGACAGGCCGGACGATGCCGATCTGGTCATTCTCAACACTTGCCACATTCGCGAAAAAGCGGCCGAGAAGGTCTACACGGAGCTCGGGTCGTTGAAGCGGCTGAAAAGCGCGCGCGAAAAAACGGGCCGCAAAATGGTTCTTGCTGTCGCCGGTTGCGTCGCTCAGGCCGAGGGCGAGGAAATGCTGGCCCGGGCGCCCTTCGTCGACATCGTGCTCGGTCCGCAGACCTACCACCGTCTTCCCCGGCTGATTGCCGACGCGTGGCGGGGCGAGGGCGCGCGCGTGGAGACGGATTTCCCCCCGGAGGCCAAGTTCGATCACCTGCCGGAGGTGACGGCCACGCAGGGCCCCAGCGCGTTCCTCACCGTTCAGGAAGGATGCGACAAATTCTGCACGTTCTGCGTCGTTCCCTACACCCGCGGCGCCGAATTCTCGCGCCCCGTGGAAAGCGTGCTCGCGGAGGCCCGCCGGCTCGTGGCCCTCGGCGCCCGTGAAATCACGCTGCTCGGCCAGAACGTCAACAACTACCACGGAGCGGCGCCGGCCGGTGGGGAGTGGAGGCTCGGCCGTCTCATCGGGGCGATTGCCGAGATCGAGGGCATCTCCCGCATCCGCTACACGACCTCCTATCCCGCCGATATGGACGACGCGCTGATCGCCGCGCACGGGGCCGTTCCCGCGCTCATGCCGTTTCTCCATCTCCCGGCGCAGTCGGGATCGGATGCCGTGCTTCGGCGCATGAACCGCCGCCACACGGCCGACGGATACCGGCGTATCGTCGATCGCCTGCGCGCCGCGCGACCGGATATCCGGATTTCGTCCGACTTCATCGTCGGGTTTCCCGGCGAGAGCGATCACGACATCGAAGAGACGCTTCGTCTCGTGCGCGAAGTCGGTTTCATCCAGGCCTATTCGTTCAAGTACAGCCCGCGCCCGGGAACGCCGGCCGCGACGATGGAGGATCAGGTCCCCGACCCGGTCAAAAGCGAACGTCTGGCGCGGCTGCAAGAGCTCCTGGCGGCGGAGCAGCGCGCCTTCAACGCGTCGTGCGTCGGCCGGGTCATGCCGGTTCTGTTCGATCGCGCCGGGCGCCTTGCGGGCCAACTGATCGGGCGCTCGCCCTACATGCAGCCCGTCCATGCGAGCGTGCCTGAGGCAATGCTCGGGACGCTCGCCGACGTGACGATCACGGGAAGCTCGGCCACCAGCCTCGCAGGCGCAATCTCCGGTCTTGCGCCGCCGGTCGCGACGATGCCGGCGCAGGCGGAGGCGTTCTCTTGACCTCAACGAAACCCGTCGTGCGCGCGAACGCTCAGGGCAGCGGGGACGACGGCGTCGCGCGACTGCAATTTGCCGACAACGCCATCGCGCTCCAGCTCTTCGGCCCCCACCATAGTCACCTCGCGCGTGTCGAGCAGAAACTCAACGTCGAGATTCACGCGCGGGGAAACGAAATCACGATCTCCGGACCCGAGGCCGCCGTCGCCGCCGCCACGACCGCGCTCGATCGGCTCTACGGTCGACTCGAGCGTGGGCTGACCGTGGATCGCGAGGAGATCGACGCCATGTTGCGGATGGTGAGCGGCCGCGCCGATGCGGCCGACGCCGACCTTGTCATCCGCACGCGCAATCGGCAGATCTGGCCGCACTCGGCGACCCAGGCCGAGTATCTCCGGGCGATCGATGCGTCCGAGCTGGTGTTCGGCGAGGGTCCCGCCGGGACCGGCAAAACCTACCTTGCCGTCGCGAAGGCGGTCGAGCGGCTGACGAAAGGTCATGTCGAGCGGATCATCCTCTCGCGTCCCGCCGTCGAAGCGGGCGAGCAGCTCGGGTTCCTTCCGGGCGACATGCGGGAGAAGGTGGACCCTTATCTCCGCCCCCTCTACGACGCGCTCTACGACATGCTGCCTGCGCCACAAGTCCTGAAGCGCCTGGAGAACGGCGAGATCGAGGTCGCGCCGCTTGCCTTCATGCGCGGGCGCACGCTCAGCAATGCGTTCGTGATCCTGGACGAGGCGCAAAACACGACCGCGGTGCAGATGAAGATGTTCTTGACCCGCCTCGGCGACAACTCGCGCATGGTCGTCACGGGCGATCTCAGCCAAGTCGACTTGCCGAAGGGCGTGCGGTCGGGCCTCCGCGACGCCATGGAGACCCTTTCCTCGATCGAGAGCGTGACCTTCGTCCGCTTCAACGATGCCGACGTGGCGCGCCATCCGCTGGTCGGCCGCATTGTGCGCGCATACGACCGGGTTGAAACGCGCCGGAAATCGGCGTCCCGCTACGAGCGCCATCGACGTCCGGCGAAGAAGAACGAAGGGTCGGACACGGGCGAGGAGTGAAACTCGTGAGCCGCCGCAACCGCCTCGACGTCGAGGTCGTCGTGCGCTCGCCCCGATGGGTGAAAACGTTGCCGATGTCGGCAGCCCTGACGCGGAAGGCGGCCCGCCTTGCCGTTGCCCGGGCGCGCGTTCCCAGGTGCGCCGCCGACGCGAAACTCGAAGCCTGCATCGTCCTTGCGGGAGACCGGTTCGTGCGATCGCTGAACCGGCGGTATCGGCATCGGGATCGCCCGACCAACGTTCTGTCTTTCGCCGCATTGGAATCGGGCGTGGCGCCCGCCGAGCGGGCGCCCGCAGCGGCTAACGCCGATGGAGCGGTCCCGCTGGGCGACGTGATCGTAGCGTTCGAGACGGCGGCCAAAGAGGCGGCGGCGGAGGGGAAACGGCTCGCCCACCACTTAAGCCATCTGGTCGTTCATGGTATGCTGCATCTCCTGGGTTACGATCATCAAAATGCGGCGGCTGCGAAGACGATGGAACGCCTGGAAGCGAGAATTTTATCCGAGCTCGGCATTGCCGATCCTTATGCCAAGCGCCGCCGGAGGACGATTCGTCGTTAGCCATGGATAAGCGCGCCAATGAACCGGGCTCCGCGATGGTGGAGGCCAACCCCTCGGCTCCCGTAGATCCGGGCGCGGCGCCTGCGTCTCAGGCTTCCCCGCCGCTCGCCGCGGCGCCGCCCGCGCCCGTCCCGCCGGCGGCCACCCTTCCGGCTTCGCTGCGGGAGCGGTTCTCGGCGTGGCTGAAGACCATCGTTTCCCCGAAAAACGGCGGCACGTCCGTCCGCGAGACCCTGAACGAGCTGATGGAGGAACGGGCTGAAGCCGAAGCGCCCATCGGGGAGAACGAACGCCTTCTCCTCGGCAACATTCTCTCCCTGCGAGACCGCAGCGTGTCCGATGCCATGGTGCCGCGCGCCGACATCGTCGCGGTCGAAGCGAACACGCCGTTGATTGATCTCGTGGAGGCGATGACGAAAGAGGGACATTCGCGGATGCCCGTGTTCCGCGAGACCTTGGACGATGCGATCGGCATGGTTCATATCAAGGATGTGCTCGCGTGGCGGGGAAAGGCGGAGGATTTTTCGCTCGCGAAGATCCAGCGGAAGATACTGTTCGTCTCCCCGTCGATGCGGATTCTGGAATTGTTGTTGGAGATGCGGGTAACGCGCTGTCACATGGCCCTCGTAGTGGACGAGTTCGGCGGAGTCGACGGACTTGTGACCATCGAGGACTTGGTCGAGCAGATCGTCGGCGAGATCGCGGACGAGCACGATCGCCCGCAAGAGCCCGATATGGTCGTGAGGCCTGACGGCAGTTTCGATGCCGACGCGCGGATCACGATCGAGGCGCTCGAGGAAAAGCTCGGCCCCATCCTGTCGCCGGAAGAGCGCGGGAGCATCGACACGCTCGGCGGTCTCGCCGTCTCGGTTGCGGGGCGGGTTCCCATCCGAGGCGAGCTCATCACGCATCCCTCGGGGCTCGAAGTCGAGGTCCTCGAGGCCGATCCGCGGCGCGTCCAGCGACTTCGGTTGCGCCGGAAGCGCGTGCTGTCCGCCCGGCGGCGGACGGCGGAGTGATGCCGGCCCTGGAGAGCCCACCCATCGAGAGCGACCGCTGGTCCGCCAAGCGGACCGTCGGACACGGCACCGTCTTCGGTATCGGGCATGCTTTCGTGAGCGCGCGCGCCTGGATCGCCGAGAGCGGAACGTGGCGCCGCATTGGTCTCGCCTTTGCCCTCGGCGCCGTTGCCGTTCTCGCCTTGCCGCCTTATGGAGTCGTGCCGGTGCTTTTTCCGGCGTTCACGGCGCTCCTCTGGCTGATTGAGTCGAGCCGAAGAGCGCGCATGGCGTTCGCTTGCGGCTGGGCGTTCGGCTTCGGTTTCTTCCTCGCGGGCCTCTATTGGATCAGCTACGCGTTTCTTGTCGACGGCGACCGGTTCGGCTGGATGGTTCCGCTGGCCGTCCCGGGACTCGCGGCCGTCGCCGCCTTGTACGTGGGGCTCGCAACCGCCCTCACCCATGCCACGTTGCGGCGGGCCAAGATCGAGCCCGAAAGCCCGGGCCGGGTTCTCGTCTTCGCCGCGTGGTGGGCGGCGGCCGAGCTTCTGCGCGGATGGGCGCTCACCGGATTCCCCTGGAACTTGATCGGCAGCGTGTGGGTGGTATCCGATGCGATGATCCAGCTCGCCTCGGTCACCGGGATCTACGGCTTGAGCCTGATCACCGTTGCCGCGGCGGCGGCTCCGGCGACGCTGGCCGACGACCTGCACCGATGGTCGAAGCGCGCGGCGCCGTTTCTCGTTTCTCTCGCGGTGCTCGCCGCGATCGGCGCCGGGGGAGCGGCCCGGTTGG
Organism: Rhodospirillales bacterium; assembly: GCA_009694195.1. GTDB lineage: Bacteria > Pseudomonadota > Alphaproteobacteria > Rhodospirillales > SHVQ01 > SHVQ01. The sequence continues at coordinate 117,159 of SHVQ01000002.1, read as the reverse complement.
CGCTCGGCGCGGCCGGGACGGTCCCGGACGTCCGCCTGCGGCTGGTGCAGCCGAACATCGCGCAAAAGGAAAAGTGGCTGCCGGAGCTTCGCGACAAGCACCTCATTCAGCATCTCGACATGAGCGTCGCGCCGCGTGCCGCGGCGGACGGGACGACCCTGCCCCGGCCGACGCACGTGATCTGGTCGGAGACGGCCGTCCAATACCTGATCGATGCCGAGCCGAATCTTCTCGAAGTCATGGCCCGCGCGGTCCCGCCGGATGGCCTGATCATCGCGGGGGCCATCCGCGCGGCGCGGGAAACCCCGACGCGCGTGCGATACTTGAACAGCCTGCACGCGATCGACGATCAGGGCCGGATCGTCGCGACGTACGACAAGTTCCACTTGGTCCCGTTCGGCGAGTACGTGCCGCTCCGCGGGCTTCTCGACCTTTCCCAAGTCGCGCTCGCCGATACGGATTTCGGCAGGGGACCCGGGCTTACGACACTGCGGCTGGCGGGGCTGCCGCCCCTAAGTCCTCTGATCTGCTACGAGGTCATCTTCCCGGGCCACGTGGCAAAAGACTCCGATCGGCCACAGTGGATTCTCAACCTCACCAACGACGCCTGGTACCGTCTCTCGAGCGGACCCCACCAGCACTTCGCCGCGGCCCGGATGCGCGCCGTGGAGGAAGGCCTTCCGCTCGTGCGCGTCGCCAACACAGGCATCTCCGCGGTCATCGACCCCTACGGCCGCATCAAGGACTCGCTCGCGCTCGGCCAGCGCGGGACGATCGACAGCGCCCTGCCCCAAGCGCTCGCGAATCCCCCGTTATTTGCCGTATTCGGCAACGGAATCGCCGTCGTTCTGCTGACCGTGTGTCTCGCGCTTGGGATGGCGCTCGGGCGCTGGAAACGGACGATCGACGCGTAATTTAGCGCTGTTCCAGGCCGTATCGCCCGCACCAGGCGGGCATATTTTTGGTTGAGTGCCCGCGTCGTCGGCGTATTGGATACAATAGATGAAAAGTATGCTCGGCGCCCGAGTGCCACCGAATACTCTCGAACAAGAATGATAGCGAACGGAAAGGCGCGAGGTGGGAACGGTTGACGGCACTGGGTTGCGTTCCTATGTTGCGCCCACATCCCGTGCGTCGTGTGGGGAATATGACGCGGGGGCATGGGGGAAGGAATAGCGAAGATGGAGAATACGGAATGAAACGAACGAAATCCGCCAAGCGGCAAAAATTCGAACGCTTGCCGCCAGGCGTGCCCAACCCCGTTGATATCCATGTCGGAGCGCGCGTGCGATTGCGCCGGACGCTCCTCGGCATGAGCCAAGAGAAGCTCGGAGATTCCGTCGGTCTGACGTTTCAGCAGATCCAGAAATACGAACGCGGCGCAAACCGGATCGGCGCTTCGCGCATTTATGAATTCTGCCGCATTCTCGATGTCCCGGTCGCGTACTTTTTCGAAGACATGCCGGACGTGCTGCGGACGCGCGAAGGCCGCATGCGGGTCGGTCTCCAGGACCAGGACCAGAAGGACCTGGAGCCTGATCCGATGGCGAAGCGCGAAACGCTCGAGTTGGTGCGTGCCTACTATCGCATTGCGAGCCCGCGCGTGAGAAAGCGCCTCTTCGAGCTCACCAAGTCGCTCTCCGGCAAGGCTGTTCCCGAATAGGGCTTTTCCCCCCAGCCGTGCGGCTTGCCGGCCACCCCTTGGGGTCTGCGGGGGTGTCCCCCGCAAACGGCCCCCTCGCGCGGAAAATTCCAAAATCCCTTGACGCTCCGGCCAAACCTTGTCAAATAACCGGCCGCCGCCCGCTTTCGAGTGGCGGCCGTGGACGGATTTGGGCCGCTTGCCACCACGAAAAAAAAGGCGCTAAGTGGGCTCCCCCCGCGACGGCAAGACCGTTGAGGCCCCGGTCCAAAACGTAGTGACCACGATCGGAGGCATCCACGTGTCGCGAAAAGAATATCTCTTCACCAGCGAGTCCGTCTCGGAAGGCCATCCCGACAAGATTTGCGACCGCATCTCGGACGCGATCGTCGATACCTATCTCGCCGCGGAGCCGCAAGCACGCGTCGCCGTGGAGACGCTCGTCACGACCAACCGCATCATCATGGCGGGCGAGGTCCGCGGTCCGGCATCCATCACCCACAAGGTGCTGGAGAGCGTGGCCCGCAACTGCGTCAAGGAAATCGGCTACGAACAAGAGGGCTTCCACTGGCAAAAGGCCGTGGTCGATTGCTATGTCCACGCCCAGTCGCAGGACATTGCGGTCGGCGTGGATGCGGCGGGCAACAAGGATGAAGGGGCCGGCGATCAAGGCCTGATGTTCGGATACGCGTGCCGTGAAACGGACGCCCTCATGCCGGCGCCGATCCACTATGCGCACGCCATTTTAAGAGCGCTGGCCGACGCCCGCCACGCCCGAACCGAGCCCGGCCTCGGGCCGGATGCCAAGAGCCAAATCACGCTCCGGTACGAGAACGGAAAGCCGGTGAGCGCCGCGAGCGTCGTTGTTTCAACCCAACATTCACCCGATCTCTCGCAAGACGATGTCCGCGAAATCGTGCGCCCTTACGTGCTCCGCGTTCTGCCCAAGGGCTGGATGTGCGCGGAGGACAGTTTTTACGTGAACCCGACGGGCCGCTTCGTCGTCGGCGGACCCGACGGCGACACCGGCGTCACCGGGCGCAAGATCATCGTCGACACTTACGGCGGCGCCGCGCCGCACGGCGGCGGCGCGTTCTCGGGCAAGGATCCGACCAAGGTCGACCGCTCGGCCGCCTATGCCGCCCGGTATCTCGCGAAGAACGTGGTGGCGGCCGGGCTCGCCGACCGCTGCACGATCCAGGTCTCCTATGCCATCGGCGTCGCCAAGCCCTTGTCCGTGTACATCGACCTGCACGGAACCGGCACTGTGGATGAGCATCGGCTCTCGACGGTGTTACAGGAAGCGGTCAATCTGTCGCCGCGCGGCATCCGCGAGCACCTCGGGCTCAATCGGCCGATTTACGCGCGGGCCGCAGCCTACGGGCATTTCGGCCGAACGCCGGAGGCCGATGGCGGCTTCTCGTGGGAGCGGACCGATCTGGTTGATACGCTCCGCTCCGCCTTCGGCGCCCGGTGACGGACTCCCGCACCCCCGTCCCTCAACACCCTCGCTTCTACGGTCGCCGTCGCGGCCACCGATTGCGCCAGGGCCGGCAGGCGCTGCTGGACCGTCTGCTTCCCGACCTTAGGATCGCGCTCCCGCCGGCTCCTCGGCCGCTCGACCCCGCGTCTCTCTTTGCGCCGCGGCCGCCGCAGGTATGGCTGGAAATCGGCTTCGGGGCCGGCGAGCATCTCGTCGGCCAGGCGACGGCGCATCCCGATGTCGGGCTCATCGGATGCGAGCCCTTCGTGAACGGCGTCGCGAGCCTGCTTGCACGGATTCAGGACGAAGGCATTTCCAACATCCGCATTTTCGACGACGATGCCCGGTTGCTGCTCCCCCGCCTCGCTGCCGCCAGCATCGGGCGCGTGTTCCTCCTGTTCTCCGATCCCTGGCCGAAGAAACGCCACCAGCGGCGCCGCATCGTCACGCCGGGGACTCTCGACGAGATCGCGCGCCTGCTCGCGGACGGAGGCGAGTTTCGCTTTGCAACCGACCACGCGGAGTACGTGCGGTGGACCCTCGATTTGCTGACGCGTCACCCGGATTTCATGTGGCTTGCGAGGACGCCGCGCGACTGGCGGGAAAGGCCGGAAGACGGCTTCGAAACCCGTTACGAGGCGAAGGCCAAGGTGGCGGAGAGCGCCTGCGTCTTTCTTCGGTTCCAGCGCCGTCCGCGTGGTTAACGTCCGTCGCGTTTTAACGTAACGGGCGCCGCACCGGCGTTGCCTCTGGAGGCCGCAAGAACCTTGAATTCCAGAGCGACTAGAGTATATATGGGACGGCGAACATTCACAGTTGGGACTCGTTAAATCTAGCCTAAGGTTGGATTTGGTGGGGTGGGCTCGCCCCGCCTTTTGTTTTTTAGGGCCCGTAACGAGGAAACTAAGGACCCCGAATGGATTTCTCACGCCGCGTTGAGGCTCTGATCCGGCCGACCGTGGAATCCATGGGCTTCGGCATCGTGCGCGTGCTGGTGCTCGGACGATTTGAGCGGCGCGTCCAAGTGATGGCGGAACGGCACGACGGCCGCCCCATCACGATTGACGATTGCGCCAATATTTCCCGCACCGTATCGGCGCTTCTTGATGTCGAGGATCCGATCGAGGGGCCCTATACCCTTGAGGTCAGCTCGCCCGGATTGGACCGGCCCCTGACGGCGCTCCGGGACTATGAACGCTACGCGGGGCGCGAAGCGCGGGTTGAAACGGCCTTTCCCATCGAGGGCCGCCGCAAATTCAAGGGCCGGCTACTCGGCGCCGAGGGCGACCAGGTGAAGCTCGAGGTGGACGGCCAACAGCTTGCTCTCGAGTTTGCGAGCATCGAGCGGGCAAAGCTGGTGGTGACGGACGAGGTATTGGCGGCATCGGAAGGTGGTCGAAAATCATGAGTGAGACGACGTCAGCTGCGGGTGCCGTGTATGCGCGGCCTGAGCTATTGCAGGTCGCCGATACGGTGGCCCGCGACAAGGGCATCGATCGCGAGGAGGTTCTGCAAGCCATGGAGCAGGCCATTCAAAAGGCCGGCCGCTCCAAGTACGGCCACGAACACGACATCCGCGCCCACATCGACCGCACGAACGGCGAGATCGGGCTCGCCCGCTACACCCAGGTGGTCGAAGCCAAGGAGCAGATCGAGAACGAGCTGACGCAGACCACGCTCGAGCGTGCGACGGCCGGCAATCCGGACATCAAGGTCGGCGAATTCATCGTCGAGCGGCTGCCGCCCATCGATTTCGGGCGCATCGCGGCGCAGACGGCGAAGCAGGTCATCGTCCAAAAGGTGCGCGAGGCGGAGCGCAAGCGGCAATACGCCGAGTACAAGGATCGCATGAGCGAGATCGTCAACGGTCTCGTCAAACGGATCGAGTACGGCAACGTGATTGTCGATCTCGGGCGGGCGGAAGCCCTGCTTCGCCGCGAAGAAGCGATCCCGCGCGAGCATTTCAACGTCGGCGACCGCATCCGCGCCTACATCTTCGACGTGCGCGAGGAATCCCGCGGTCCCCAGATTTTCCTGTCGCGCACGCACCCGCAGTTCATGGCGAAGCTGTTTGCCCAGGAAGTCCCGGAAATCTACGACGGGATCATCGAGATCAAGGCGGTTGCCCGCGATTCCGGCTCGCGCGCCAAGATCGCCGTTCTCTCGCACGATTCCAGCATCGATCCCGTCGGCCCCTGCATCGGTATGCGCGGATCGCGTGTCCAGGCTGTGGTCGGCGAGCTGCAAGGCGAAAAGATCGACATCATTCAGTGGTCGCAGGATCCCGCGACCTTCATCGTCAATGCGCTCGCGCCGGCGGAAGTTGCGAAGGTCGTGTTGGACGAGGAAGCCCACCGCATCGAGGTGGTGGTCCCGGACGACCAGCTTTCCCTCGCCATCGGCCGGCGCGGCCAGAACGTGCGGCTCGCCTCGCAGCTCTCGGGTTGGGACATCGATATCATGACGGAGGGCGAGGAATCGGAGCGCCGGACGGAGGAGTTCCGGACCCGCTCGAATCTGTTCATCGAAGCGCTCGACGTGGACGACGTCATCGCGCGCCTCTTGGTAACCGAAGGGTTCTCTTCGGTCGAGGATGTCGCCTATGTTCCGGTCGAAGATATCACTGGAATCGAAGGTTTCGAGCCGTCCGTCGCCGAGGAGCTCCGCAACCGCGCGCGCAATTATCTTGCGAAGCGCGATGAGGAGCTCACGCGCCGACGCCGCGAGCTCAAGGTCGACGATGCGCTGGCCGCGATCGATGGGGTCACGCCGACGTTGTTGGTGGCGCTCGGCGAGAAGGGAATCACGACCCTCGACAACCTCGCCGATCTTGCAAGCGACGAGCTGATCGAAATCGCGCCTCCCGGAACGCTGACGGAGACGAAGGCGAACGAGATCATCATGGCTGCCCGGGCGCACTGGTTCCCGCCGGCCGAAGCCTCCGCCGAAGCGGCAAAGCAGTGAGGCGGAACGGGTCATGGGGCGAAGCCGGCGGCATCAACGGGCGCGCGATGTCGGCATCGAGGGGAAAACCCCGATGCGCCGCTGCATCGTGTGTGGCGCCACGGGCGACCGCTCCCGCATGGTTCGTTTCGTTGTCGGACCCGACGACGAGATCCTAGCCGACGTGGACGCCCGGCTCCCGGGCCGGGGCTTCTGGTTGTGCGCCGACCGCGATATGATAAATACGGCGGCAGCCCGGAACGTTTTCGCGCGGGCAGCGAAGGCGTCCGTGTCCGTGCCTTCCGATCTTGCCGATCGGGTCGAGCGCGTTTTGGCGAAGCGTTGCCTCGACCGGATCGGCCTCGCCCGGCGGGCCGGCGAACTGGTTGCCGGCTTCGAAAGGGTCAGGGCGTGGCTCGGGAACGCGGGCGCCAAGACCGAAGAGAGCGTTCTCCTGACCGCCTTCGACGGGCGCGACCAGATCCAAGCCCGGGCGCCCGGCCTTCTGCGCATCGACCTTTTCAGCGCGGACGAGCTGGGTAGCGCGCTTGGACGCGAGAGAACCGTCCACGCGGTCGTGTTCGGACGGTCGGCGGCCCGCTTGCGTGACGACGTGTCGCGCCTGGCGGGCTTCCGGAATCGAAGTGTCGGCGCGACCGCTGGCGTACGAGGCTGATAGGGACACGTGGACGACGTTTGTCGAATGTGAAACGGGGCGCAATGACCGAAACCGAAGAGCAGGAACACGATAAGGGAAAGCCGCTGACGATTTCGCGGCCGGGCAAGCTCGAGCTTAAGAAGACCGTCGAGTCGGGCCAGGTCCGGCAAAGCTTCTCCCATGGACGCTCGAAAATGGTCCAGGTCGAGGTGCGCAAGAAGCGCACCTTCGCCCCCGACGCCGGCGGGCGCATGGCCGAAGTCAAGGCGCAGCCGACAGCGGCCGTCGCCGAGGTCTTCGAGCCGCAGTCGACCGAAGCCGCCGCGGCTTTCAGCGAAGCGCCGGGACGCCGTCCCGGCCCCGGCCATCTCACGAACGAAGAAAAAGCGGCGCGTGCGCGTGCGCTCGAGGGGGCGAAAAAAGGCGACGAGCACGACCCGCTGGAATCCGCCGATCCCGAGGCCACGGCCCGCACGGCCGAAGAAGAGGCGCGCGCGGCCGAGGAATCGTCGCGCAAAGCCGCCGAGGAGGCGGATGCGCGCCGGGCCACGGAAGAGGAAACCCGCCGCAAAGTCGAGGAGCAGGCCAAGGCCGCCGCGGCAGCGGCTGTGCTCAAGCTGCAGGCGCACGAAGAAGAAGAGACCGACGACGACCGCAAGGGGGCCGTCAAGCGGCATGGACGCGTGGAGCCGAAGCGGCCGGCCCCGAGCGCCCGCCGCGGCGAGCCCCGCAGGCGTTCCGCCAAGCTCACGATTGCCGTCGCGCTTGGTGACGAGGAGGAACGGATGCGGAGCCTCGCGTCCGTCAAGCGCGCGCGGGAACGCGAGCGCTTGAAGCTCCTGCAGCAGCCGGTCGAGATCCAGAAGTTCGCGCGCGACATCGTGATCCCGGAGACGATAACGGTGCAGGAGCTCGCGAACCGCATGGCCGAGCGCGGGGCTGCGGTGATCAAGTCGTTGATGAACATGGGCGTGATGGTGACGATCACGCAGACGATCGACGCCGACACCGCCGAGCTCATCGTCCGCGAGTTCGGCCACATCGTGAAGCGAGTCTCGGAATCCGACGTCGAGATCGGCCTTCGCCAGCAGGCGGACGAGGACACGGCACGGACGGTTCGCCCGCCGGTCGTCACGATCATGGGGCACGTCGACCACGGCAAGACGTCGCTCCTGGACGCGCTCCGCGAGACCGACGTCGCCGCGCACGAGGCCGGCGGAATCACGCAGCACATCGGCGCCTATCAGGTCACGCTGTCGTCCGGCGCCAAGATCTCGTTCATCGACACGCCCGGCCACGCCGCATTCACCGAGATGCGGGCACGCGGCGCGCGCGTGACCGACATCGTGGTTCTGGTGGTAGCGGCCGACGACGGCGTCATGCCGCAGACGATCGAAGCCATTCATCACGCGAAAGCGGCCGAGGTCCCGATCATCGTCGCGATCAACAAGATCGATAAGCCAGACGCCGATCCGCAGCGCATCAAGCAGGAGCTGCTCCAGCACGGCCTGGTCGGCGAAGAGATGGGCGGCGAAGTGTTGTTCGTCGAAGTTTCCGCGAAGGAAAAGAAAAACCTCGACAAGCTCGAGGAGATCATTCTGTTGCAGGCGGAAGTCCTCGATCTCAGGGCAAACCCGAACCGCCCGGCCGAGGGCACCATCGTCGAAGCGAAAATGACGCAAGGCCGCGGCTCGGTCGCAACCGTCCTCGTGCAACGCGGAACCTTGCGCGTGGGCGACGTGTTCGTCGCCGGGCCCGAGTGGGGCCGCGTCCGCGCGCTCTTCGATGCCCACGGGCAGACCGTGAACGAGGCGGGTCCGGGCGTTCCGGTCGAGATCGTCGGGCTCACGGGCACGCCCGCCGCGGGCGACGATTTCGTCGCGGTGGACGGCGAAGGCCGCGCACGCGAGATCTCCGAGTTCCGCCAGCGCCGCCAACGGAACGTGAAGGCCGCCTCCGTGTCGCGCGGGACCCTCGAGCAGATGATGGAGAAGATCAAGGAGGGCGAGGGCGAGATTCTGCCGGTCATCGTGAAGGCCGACGTGCACGGCTCGGTTGAAGCGATCCAGGGCGCGATCGAAAAGATCTCGACGGACGAAGTGGAAGTCAAAGTGCTGCACGCCGGGGTCGGCGCGATCAACGAATCGGACGTCACGCTTGGCCGCGCGTCCGGAGCGCTCATCGTCGGGTTCAACGTGCGTGCCAATCCGCAGGCGCGCGAGCTCGCCCGCCGCGACGGCGTCGATATTCGCTATTACTCGATCATCTACGACGTGACCGAGGATATGAAGAAGGCGCTGTCGGGACTGTTGAAGCCGGAGCTCAAGGAAAACATCATCGGGTACGCCGAGATCCGTCAAGTGTTCGCGATCACGAAAGTCGGCAAAATCGCGGGCTGCATGGTGACCGAAGGCGTCGTCAAACGGGGCGCGAAAGTGCGGCTCTTGCGCGACAACGTGGTCATTCACGAGGGTGATTTGTCGCAGCTGAAGCGCTTCAAGGACGACGCGCGCGAGGTCAAGCAGGGACTGGAATGCGGCATGGCCTTCGCCAACTATCAGGATATTCGCGAAAAAGACGTGGTGGAGTGTTTCGAGATCCAAGAGATCTCCCGCGCGCTCTAACGTTCAAAACGCGGTCGGTCGTCGGCGCGGCCCAAAGCAAGGCCGCGCGCAAGCGGGAATTTCCTGAATACCCGCGCGGGATGAAAGCGGCCGAATGGATTCGGATGTGAGGTCGTCATGGTGAGGCGGGACGCTCGGGGCCCGAGCCAGCGGCAATTGCGGGTCGGCGAGGAGCTCCGCCACGCGCTTGCGTGGATGCTCGAACGGGGCGAAGTGCGCGATCCCGGCCTCCAAGGGATTTCGGTGACCGTGACGGAGGTGCAGGTCAGTCCCGATCTCCGCAGTGCGACCGCCTACGTCCTGCCGCTCGGGGGGTCGGAGACCGAGCCGGTCGTCGCCGCGCTGACGCGGGCGAGCCCCTTCATCCGCCGGCGGATCGCGGAGACGGTGCGGCTCAGATTCGTCCCGGCGCTCGCCTTTTCCGCCGACAACGCGTTCGCGCGCGCGACGCGCATCGAAGATCTCCTCAGGCAGAGCGAGGCTCCAGCCGCGCAGCCGGATGCGGGCGCGTTGCCCGCCCGGAAACGCGGGCGAGGCCGAGAGAGGGGGCATGGCTAAGCGGCAGGGCCGGCCGTTGCACGGCTGGCTCGTCATCGACAAGCCCGCGGGCCTGACGTCCAGCAACGTCGTCACGCGCGTGATCAAAATGACGGATGCGGCAAAGGCCGGCCATGGCGGAACGCTCGACCCGATCGCGACGGGGGTTCTGCCGGTCGCCCTCGGCGAGGCGACGAAGATGGTTGCCTATGTGCTCGACGGGGCGAAGAAGTATCGCTTTACCGTTCGCTGGGGCGAGGCGCGGACGACGGACGATCGCGAAGGCGCGGTGACGGCGACGAGCCCGGAGCGCCCGACGGACGAAGCCATCCGAAGCGTGCTCCCCGCCTTCACGGGCATGATCGAGCAGGTGCCGCCCACCTATTCGGCGATCAAAGTTCAAGGCCGGCGGGCCTACGCGCTCGCCCGCGCCAACGAGCCGGTCGATCTCAAGGCGCGCAGCATCCGGATCGATCGTTTCGAGCTCGTAGCGATCCCGGACACGGACCACGCGGAGTTCGAGGTGGCGGCGGGAAAGGGGGCCTATATGCGGAGCCTTGCCCGCGACATCGCGCTCAAGCTCGGCACCTACGGCCACGTGACGGCGCTCCGCCGCCTGGCGGTCGGACCCTTCGACGAAAGCCACGCAATCCCTCTGGATAATCTCGAGACTCTCGGGCATAGTCCCGCGCTTGAGCGGATCCTGCTTCCTGTCGAGACCGTGCTGGCCGACATCCCGGCATTGGCCCTGACGGAAGCCGAAGCCCGCCGCCTGAAGCGGGGTCAACCGGTTTCATTGCTCGCGGTCGCGAGCCGGACCCAGCTTCACGAAATCGACCCCGAGGCCGTCGTTTGCGCGATGGCGGACGGGCGAATGGTGGCGCTGGCCCGGATCAAGGGCGGAGAAATCCGTCCTTTCAGGGTCCTGAACTTGTGAACCCGAACAACGTCAGTGAAAGGGGTTGACGATGTCGCTGACCGCAGAGCGGAAGCAGACGCTAATTACCGAATACGCCCTCAAGGAGGGCGACACGGGCTCGCCCGAGGTTCAGATCGCGATCCTGAGCGAGCGCATCAAAGAGCTCACCGAGCATCTCAAGCTTCACCAGAGGGACCATCACTCTCGCCGCGGCCTTCTGATGATGGTTGGCAAGCGTCGGCGGCTGCTCGATTACATACGGAAGACGGAGAGCAAGCGCTACGAGGAGCTGGTCAAGCGCTTGGGGTTACGGCGGTAGCTGGTCTTGCGGAGAGCGCGCTAGGGCGCTCACGGGGACCGCGAGCCGAAATGGCTTTTAGGGTGTCAGAATTTCCAAAATGGGGCGGTGGAGCGCGAGCGGATGCCGGCGCCAGGCGCGCTGGCGAGTTCGCCGTTAAGGGCTTTGAACGCCCGACACCCTGAACGCCGCGCCTGCGACGGATGGGCCGTCGCAGGTGGTTGTTAGGTAGGAAGTAGGAAAAAGGACGTCGACGCGATGTTTAAGGAGTTCAGAAAAGAGATTCAATGGGGCGGACGGCCGCTCGTGCTCGAAACAGGCAAGATCGCCCGCCAGGCCGACGGCGCCGTGATGGCAAGCTACGGCCAAACAAAGGTGCTCTGCACCGTTGTCGGAGAGAAAACCCCGAAGCAAGGGATCGATTTTTTCCCGCTCACGGTTCACTACCAGGAGAAGAGCTTTGCGGCCGGCAAGATCCCCGGCGGGTTTTTCCGGCGGGAAGGGCGGCCCTCGGAGCGCGAGACATTGGTCTCGCGCCTCATCGACCGACCCATCCGGCCGCTGTTCGCGTCGGGTTACCGGCATGAGACGCAGGTTATTTGTACCGTGCTTTCCCACGACCTCGAAAACAGCCCGGACATCGTCGCGTTGATCGGCACCTCGGCGGCCCTCACCATTTCCGGGCTTCCGTTCATGGGACCGATCGCGGCCTGCCGCGTCGGCTACATCGACGGCAACTACGTGCTCAATCCGCAGATCGACACGATGTCGACGAGCCAGCTCGACCTCGTCGTCGCGGGAACCCGCGATGGCGTTCTGATGGTCGAATCGGAAGCCAAAGAGCTCTCCGAAGAGATCATGCTCAGCGCCGTCACGTTCGGGCACAAGGCGTTTCAGCCGGTGATCGACGCCATCATCGCGCTCGCCGAGGTCTGTGCGAAAGACCCCATCGATCTGCCGTCGGAGCGGCCGGAACGCGAAGCCATCGCCGCGCGCGTGAAGCCGCGGGCGGAAGAAGGCATGCGCGCGGCCTACAAGCAAACCGTCAAGCAGGAGCGCGTGGCGAAAATCGCCGCCGTGAAGGAAAAGGTCGCGGCCGAGCTCGCCGCCGATTCCACGCTCGATCAGGACGCCGCTTCGGACATCGTGCTGGGAGTCCTCAAGGACCTGGAAAAGGACATCGTTCGCCAGGACATCCTGAAGACCGGCCGGCGGATCGACGGACGCGACACGAAGTCGATCCGCCCCATAGCCGTCGAAGTGGGGATCCTGCCGAAGGCGCACGGCAGTGCGCTCTTCACGCGCGGAGAGACGCAGGCCCTCGTGGTGACAACTCTCGGCACCGGCGAGGACGAGCAGATCATGGATGTGCTCGAGGGCGAATACCGAGAGCATTTCCTGCTGCACTACAACTTCCCGCCCTATTCGGTCGGCGAGGCGGGACGCTTCGGGTTCACGAGCCGCCGCGAAGTCGGGCACGGAAAGCTCGCCTGGCGGGCGGTGCATCCGCTGCTCCCGGCGCGCGAGGCGTTTCCCTATACGATTCGCATCGTGTCCGAAATCACCGAGTCGAACGGCTCCTCGAGCATGGCCAGCGTCTGCGGCGCCTCGCTCTCGTTGATGGACGCCGGCGTGCCCATGACGCGAGCCGTCGCGGGCATCGCCATGGGCCTGATCAAGGAGGATGAAGACTTCTCCGTGCTGTCCGACATTCTCGGCGACGAGGATCACTTGGGCGACATGGACTTCAAGGTCGCCGGCTCGACCGTCGGCATCACCGCGCTCCAGATGGACATCAAGATCACCTCGATCACCGAGGCGATCATGCGGATCGCTCTTGAGCAGGCGCGCGAAGGGCGGCTCCATATTCTGGACGAGATGGCGAAATCGATCGCGAACTCGCGCGAAGCCATCAGCGCGAACGCTCCGCGGATCACGGTCATCCACGTCGCCAAGGACAAAATCCGCGAAGTCATCGGGCCCGGCGGTAAGGTCATCCGCGAGATCTGCGAAGTCACGGGCGCCAAGATCGACATCGAGGACGACGGCACCTGCAAAGTTGCCGCGGTCGACCAGAAAGCCGCCGATGCCGCGATTCAGTGGATACGCAACATCGTTGCCGAGCCGGAAGTCGGTGCTCTTTACAACGGCAAGGTCGTGAAAATCGTCGACTTCGGCGTCTTCGTAAACTTCCTCGGCGCCCGCGACGGCCTCGTCCACATCAGCGAAATGGCCGCCGGCCGGGTCGCCAAGGCGAGCGACGTCGTGAAGGTCGGCGACGAAGTGAAGGTGAAGCTGATCGGCATCGACGAGCGGGGCAAAGTCCGGCTTTCCATGAAGGCCGTGGATCAGGCGACGGGCGAAGACATCTCCCACCGCTTCGAGAAGAGCGGGGGTGAAGACGGCGGCAAGGACAAGGCGCGGGCGGCTCACTGAGCCTGGCGGGGGTGTCCCGGCGGGTCGGGGCGCGCCCCGACGACAGGGCTGGAACTTTTGGGCCGTTCGGATGTAAGTTTTCGGAGGGATCGGCCCGGCTCGAGCCAAGGGAGAGTACCCTGAACGAGGATTCAGCCTTTACGAACTTGATCAAGAAAAGCAGCTATTCGTTCGAAGAATTGGTCAAGTGCGCGCACGGCAAGCTGTTCGGCCCCGGCAATGCCCAGCTTCCGCTGCCGCCGATGCTCATGCTCGACCGCATTGTCCGTATCACCGAAGACGGCGGGCAGTTCGGTTTCGGCCAGCTTGAAGCCGAGCTCGACGTCAAGCCGGACCTGTGGTTCTTCGGCTGTCACTTCGAGAACGACCCCGTCATGCCCGGCTGCCTCGGGCTGGATGCGCTCTGGCAGCTGGTCGGCTTTTTCCTCGGGTGGCTCGGGGTTCCCGGCCGCGGTCGCGCGCTCGGTGTCGGCGGCGTCAAGTTCAGCGGCGAGGTCAGGCCGACCGTCAGCAAGGTCAGTTACCAGATCGACATCAAGCGGATCGTGCGGCGCAAGCTCTCGATGGCCATCGCCATCGCCAACGGCATCATGAAGGCCGACGGCAAGATCATCTATGAAGCCGAGGACCTGCGCGTCGGTCTATTCTCCGATCCCCAGGTGACATAGGAGCCGGCCGATGCGGCGCGTTGTCGTCACCGGAATGGGCATCGTTTCGAGCATCGGCAATAATCTCGGCGAGGTCCTGGCCTCTCTCCGTGAGGGACGCTCCGGAATCACCTTCTCCGAAACCTGCCGGGACATGGGTTTCCGGAGCCAGGTCGAAGGCTCTCTCAAGATCGATATCGATGCGGCGGTGGATCGCCGCTGGCGGCGGTTCATGGGTGACGGCGCGGCGTACAATTACATCGCCATGCAGGAAGCCATCGCCGATTCGGGCCTCGACGAGGCCGACGTTTCGAACGAGCGCACCGGCCTCATCATGGGCTCCGGCGGCCCGTCGACGAAGAACCTGGTGCTCGCTGCCGATACCGCGCGCGAGAAAGGGCCGAAAAAAGTGGGGCCGTTCATGGTCCCGCGCACCATGTCGAGCACGAATTCGGCGGTCCTCTCCACGGCCTTCAAGATCAAGGGCGTGAATTACTCGATCAGTTCGGCCTGTTCGACCAGCGCGCACTGCATCGGTAACGGCGCAGAACAGATCCAGCTCGGAAAACAGGACGTCGTGTTCGCGGGCGGCGGCGAGGAGCTCCACTGGTCGCTTTCCGTCCTGTTCGATGCGATGCCGGCCTTGTCGGGAGGCTTCAACGACCGCCCGACGGAAGCCTCCCGCGCGTTCGATGCCAAGCGCGACGGCTTCGTGATCTCGGGCGGCGGCGGCGTGCTCGTGCTGGAAGAGCTCGAGCAAGCGAAGGCGCGCGGAGCGAAGATCTACGGCGAGCTGTCGGGCTACGGCGCCACGTCCGACGGATACGACATGGTGCAGCCGTCGGGCGACGGCGCGGTCCGTTGCATGCGCATGGCGACCGCCGGGCTCACCCATCCGGTCGATTACATCAACACGCACGGCACCAGCACGCCGATCGGCGATTTGAAGGAGCTGGAGGCGATCCGCGAAGTGTTTCGGGACCGGAACCGGATTCCGCATTTCAACTCGACCAAGTCGCTGACCGGTCACGCCCTCGGGGCCGCGGGCGTGCACGAATCCGTCTACAGTCTCTTGATGATGAAGCACGATTTTCTCGCGGCGTCGGCGAACGTGACCGAGCTCGATCCGGCCGCCCGCGACATGCCGATCGTGCTGAAACGCCAGGACAACGCCCAGATCAACTGCGTGCTGTCGAACAGTTTCGGGTTCGGCGGCACCAACGCCTCGCTCGCCTTCACGCGCTACGACGCTTAACGAGTCACCGCTATCCGCTTGCCCTTGGGGTATTCTTAATGCGCGATACGCCGATATCCCCGGAGATGCTCCCCGATGCGATGGAGGGTGCGGTTCCGGCCGCGCTGATGGCGGGGCGCAAGGGTCTCGTGATGGGGGTCGCCAACGACCACTCGATCGCGTGGGGCATCGCCCGCATCCTGCGCCGCCACGGGGCCGAGCTCGCGTTCACCTACCAGAACGACACGATTGCCCGCCGCGTGCGCCCGCTCGCGGAGTCGGTCGGCGCCTCGCTCACGCTGCCATGCGACGTCGAGAAGGACGACAGCCTCGCCGGCGTCTTCGATGCGATCGGGAAGGCGTGGAATAAACTCGATTTCGTGGTCCACGCGATCGCTTATTCGGACAAGGAAGAGCTCAAGGGCCCGTATGTGAATACCTCGCGGGTCAATTTTCTCCGCACCCTCGACGTCTCCTGCTATTCCTTCACCGCAGTCGCGCGCGCGGCCTCGACGTTGATGAACGGCGGCGGCTCGCTCCTCACGCTCACGTTCGCGGGCTCGACCCGCGTGGTCCCGAACTACAACGTGATGGGCGTGGCGAAAGCCGCTCTCGAAGCGAGCGTGCGCTACCTCGCGAACGATCTCGGCCCGCGCAACATCCGGGTCAACGCCATCTCGGCCGGCCCCGTGCGCACGCTCGCCGGCAGCGCGATCGGCGGCGCCCGCGAAATTTTCCGTTTCAACCAGCAGCATGCGCCGCTTCGCCGCAACGTGACGCTCGACCACCTGGGCGGGGCCGCGCTTTATCTCCTCAGCGATCTTTCGGGCGGCGTGACGGGCGAAGTGCACCACGTGGACTCGGGCTTCAACATCGTCGGCATCCCGGCCCCCAATTCCGCCCAGGAGCCGGCCTGAAGCGGCGCCTCATCCGCCCTCAGACGGGGCCGGAACGCCCCTCAAATTCGCGAGATCGCGCTTCCTCCGGATTGGTTCAATTCCAATCTTGTCGGGTAGGCCTTGATTCCAACCGAAACGTTCGTTACATAAGATGAAGAAACATGCGTCCCTTTAGCCACGCCATCGAACAAATGCGAACCGTCGGCCTCAGGCCGACCCGCCAGCGGCTCGCGCTCGCGAAGCTCTTGTTCGACAAGGGCGCCCGCCACGTCACGGCGGAGCGTCTTCACGTGGAGGCGCAAGCGGCGTCCGTGCGGGTCTCTCTCGCGACCGTTTACAACACGCTCCATCAGTTCACGACGGCCGGTCTGCTCCGCGAGATCGTGGTCGATTCCGGCCGTTCCTACTTCGATACCAACACGACCGATCATCATCACTTCTACTTTCAGGCCACGGGCCAGCTGGAAGATATCTCGGGTGATCGCATCGTCGTCTCCGGGCTTCCACCGCCGCCCGAAGGCACCGCCGTCACGCGCGTGGATGTCATCATTCGCGTTGGCGAGTCGAAGCCTTAATCCGTTTACAAACAATCGATTTGGTTGTTTTTTAGACTTTGTCTAAAAAACCTTGACTCGCTTTTTGCCAAAGTGCATATTCGGCGGCGTACGGCTGCCCGGGTGCGGTCTGTCAAATTGACGGGGTTATCAACCTAAGGAGGAGAGAGACGTCATGGCGAAGCTGAAAGGATCCAAGACCGAAAAGAACCTGAAGGATGCGTTTGCCGGCGAGTCGCAGGCGAACCGTCGCTATCTCTATTTCGCGCAAAAGGCCGACGTCGAAGGCTTCAATGACGTATCGGCCGTGTTCCGCTCCACCGCCGAAGGCGAGACCGGTCACGCGCACGGACATCTTGAATTCCTGCAGGAGACCGGCGACCCGGCGACCGGCCTTCCGATCGGCGCCACGGCGGCCAATCTCAAGGCCGCAATCGCGGGCGAGACGCACGAGTACACGGACATGTACCCGGGCATGGCAAAGTCCGCACGCGAAGAAGGATTTGCCGAAATCGCCGACTGGTTCGAGACTCTCGCAAAGGCCGAGAAATCGCACGCCGGGCGGTTCCAGAAAGCTCTCGACACGGTGAAATAACGAGGTCCTCCATAGGCTGATCGGACGACTGGGGGGCCGTTGTTCGGCCCCCCAATGTTGTCCGGCAACGCGCCTGCGCGCCCCGCGCGCGGGCGAGGCCCACCGGCGAAAAGGAATTCTCTCGTGCGCGAAGGCAGCCTCCAAGCGCCGGTCCGCCATCCCCTCGCGTGGCGCGATCCCGACTTCTACGACGAAGCGAAGCTCGACGCCGAGATCAGGCGCGTCTTCGACATCTGCCACGGCTGCCGGCGCTGCTTCAATCTTTGCGACAGCTTCCCCCGCCTCTTCGACCTCGTCGACAATTCGGCGACGGGCGAGCTCGACGCGGTCGCGAGCGCGGACTTCAAGCCTGTCGTTGACGCATGCACGCTTTGCGACATGTGCTTCATGACCAAGTGCCCGTACGTGCCGCCGCACGAGTTCAACCTCGATTTTCCCCATCTGATGCTCCGCTACCGCGCTGTCGAGGCGAAGAAGGGCAAGACGTCGTGGGTCGAGCGGCAGCTCACGGAGACCGATCGCAACGGCGCGCTCGGCGCGGCGACCGCCCCGCTCGCCAATTGGGCGACCAAGCGAGGGAACGCGCTCACGCGCCCCATGCTCGAACGCCTCGCGCACGTCCACCGGGACGCAGCACTTCCCCGGTACCAATCGAAGACGCTTCTCGCGCGGGCAAAGGACGGTGCGCCGCGGCCCAATCCGGAGGCGCCCGCGCTCGGCCGCAAAGCCGTTCTCTTCGCCACCTGCTTCGCCAATTTCAACAGCACGGGCATCGGCACCTCGGCGCAAGCCGTGCTCGCGAAGAACGGCGTCGCCGTGGAGATCGCATATCCCGAATGCTGCGGGATGCCGCAGCTCGAACACGGCGAGATCGCGCGCGTCGCCGACAAGGCCCGCCGCGTCTCGCAAGCGCTGAAGGACTGGATCGACAAGGGCTATGACGTCGTCTCGCTGATGCCGAGCTGCACGCTGATGATGAAGTTCGAGTGGCCGCTGATTCTTCCCGAGGACGCCGACGTGAAACGTCTCGCCCGGGCGACCTACGATATTTCCGAGTACGTCGTGGACATCGCGAAAAAAGAAGGATTGGCCGCCGGGCTGAAACCCTTGGACGGCCGCGTCGCCCTTCATATCGCCTGCCACGCGCGGGCGCAGAATATCGGGCAGAAGGGCGCCGATATGCTGAATCTCGTGCCCGGCATCGATCTCCAGGTGATCGAGCGGTGCTCCGGTCACGGCGGCTCGTGGGGCGTCATGAAGGACAATTTCGAGGTCGCCCTGAAGGTCGGCCGGCCCGTCGTCCGGCAGGCGCACGAAGCGACGGCGCGCTACATCGTCTCCGAGTGCCCGCTCGCCCGCGAGCATGTCGTGCAGGGGCTCGATAAGCTCGCTGACGGCGGGACCATCGACGCCGGCAGCTATCAGCACCCGATCGAGCTCTTCGCACGGGCCTACGCGGGCTGAGGGAGCCCGGCATGAGCGCGAAACCTTCCATCCCGGCCCCGACGCGCAAGCGATCGATTGCGAGCGCCGATCTCCTTTCGCTCGACGATTATGCAAACGTGCGAAAGGCCCGCCGCGCGGCAATGCTGGAGATAAAGAAAAACCGCCGGGTGCCGGGCGGGCCGCATGCGACGCTCTACTTCGAGTGCTATGACACCATGCTGCATCAGGTCCACGAGATGCTGTTCGTGGAGAAGGGCGGCGAGGGCCAGATCGAGGGGGAGCTCGCCGCTTACAACCCGCTCATTCCACAGGGGCGCGATCTCGTGGCGACGCTCATGTTCGAAGTCGACGACCCGGTTCAGCGGGCCCGTTTTCTCGCAGGCCTTGGGGGCGTCGAGGAGACGATCACGTTGAGCTTCGCGGGCGAAACGATCACGGCGGTTGCCGAAACGGAAGTCGAGCGCACGACGGCCGAGGGGAAGACATCGGCCATCCACTTCCTCCATTTTCATTTTTCGGAGTCGCAGGCCGCCAAGTTCAAGGCGCCGGGGACGCGGGCCGTGATCGCATTCGGCCACCCGAACTATGGCCACATGGCGGCGATGCCTGAGGGCGTGCGCGCGGCGATTGCCGGGGATCTCGACTGAGTTGGACTTGCGCGGACGAGCGCCCGCTACTCCAGCACTTCGCCCCGATAGACGCCCCAGAAATCGGAGCGCTTGAGCCAGCCCTCGATGCCCTCGATCTCGACCCGGCACCATTCCGTGCCGTCGGGGCAGGCCGCAAGCTTTCCGATCACGCCGGGCTCGGCCCGGGCCACCACGGTCCCCGCGGGATCGGGCTTCCGATAGACGTTGCGGGTGCCGCCGAC
Organism: Rhodospirillales bacterium; assembly: GCA_009694195.1. Classification (GTDB taxonomy): domain Bacteria; phylum Pseudomonadota; class Alphaproteobacteria; order Rhodospirillales; family SHVQ01; genus SHVQ01. Next base: position 97,373 of record SHVQ01000002.1, on the reverse strand, counting down.
GACGATCATCGAGCGTTTGGCCCCGAGCATGCTCTGGTGCACCCAGCCCTGGGCCCCTTCCCAGTCGCGGATCTTCCGCCACGTCGTGTGTTCGGCGATGATTTCGACCGGCAGGCTTTGCCGCTGGTAGATCCATTCGATGGGGTACTGGACGCCCGGCCCGGTCCGCAAATTGACCTCGCCCGCGCGCAGGCTCACGAAACGGGGAAGCGGCAGGCCGGACGAGCCGTCTTGCTGGGCATCGGCCGCAACGGCAGCGGCGAAAACCAGCAGCACAGCGATGGCAATCCGGCGTGGATTTCGAGTGGGTCCCATTCCCTCTGAGCACGGCTTCGGTTGAGCGAATCGTCGCCGCAATTATGGGCGGCGGCGCCGTCGGGTCAAGCGGCGAGACGGGCTCCTGTGACGCGCGGGCGGCCCTTCACCTGCCGTGCGGATGTTGCCGGTGACGCCCGGGCCCAATTCTTGCTATGAGTGTTGACGAGGGACCTGGGCTGGGGGCAGGGAATCCGGGGCCGGACGACAGGGCGAAGCTCAATGCCGCAAAAAAAACCGCTCGTGGTGGTGACCCGCAAGCTTCCGGATGTCATTGAGACGCGGATGATGGAGCTCTTCCAGGTGCGCCTCAACCTGGACGATAGCCCGATGAGCAAGAAAGCGGTCATCGAGGCGATGAAGTCGGCCGACATCCTGGTCCCGACGGTGACGGACCGGATCGACGCCGCGGTTCTCGGCGAGGCCGGACCCAACTTGAAGCTGATCGCCAATTACGGGACCGGCGTCGATCATATCGATCTCGCGGGCGCCCGGAAGCGCAACATCGTGGTGACCAACACGCCCGATGTCCTCACCGAAGACACGGCCGACATGACGATGGCGTTGATCCTGGCCGTCCCCAGGCGCGTCTGCGAAGGCGAGCGAGCGCTCCGCTCGGGCAACTGGCGGGGATGGTCGCCGACCTGGATGCTCGGGCACCGCATTAATGGCAAGCGCCTCGGGATCATCGGGATGGGCCGGATCGGCTGCGCCGTGGCCAAGCGCGCGCGCGGCTTCGGGCTTTCGATCCATTATCACAACCGCCGCCGCGTCCACCCGGACACCGAGGCCGAGCTCGAGGCGACCTACTGGGAAAGCCTGGATCAGATGTTGGCGCGGGTGGACATCATTTCGGTGAACTGTCCGCACACGCCCGCAACCTACCATCTCCTTTCGGCCCGTCGCCTCAAGCTGTTGCAGCCCCACGCCTATATCGTGAATACCTCGCGCGGCGAGGTGATCGACGAGAACGCGCTCGCCCGCATGCTGAAGACGGGTGAGATCGCAGGCGCCGGGCTCGACGTGTTCGAACACGAGCCCGCTGTCAACCCGAAGCTGGTCGCCCTCGACAACGTCGTCCTCCTGCCGCACATGGGCTCGGCAACCTTCGAGGGCCGCATCGACATGGGCAGCAAGGTCCTGATCAACATCCGGACCTTCGTCGACGGCCATGCGCCGCCCGACCGCGTTCTCGTGGAGACGTTTTAGAACCGGGCGCCCTACACGAACACCACCGTTCCGTCCCGGGAGGCATCGTTGAGGAAGGTGACGACGCCGCCTTCCTGGAGCGGCACGTCCGTGCGCAAGCCCTCGCGCCCGATGCCGAGGGCCTTGAGGCCGGTCTCGCAGATCATGAAACGGACGCCGAGGGCGACGCAGGCCGAGAGCAGCTCTTCGAATGTGGCGACCGCGCGGCTTTTGAACGCGGCGTCGAGGGCGGCGCCATCCCCATAGCGGGCATTCATCCCTTCGCTCAACGGCATCGATGCCCACGCCGGGCGGCCGTCCTCACCCGGGCGTTCGAGCGCGCGGCAGGCCCCCATCGTGAAGAACAGCGTCACCGGAATCCCGATGGCGATCGCCGCCGACGCGGTGAGAAGCGCGTAGTGCACGCGGTCGAACGCGCCGGAGAAGACGATGATGCTGAGCTTGTCCGGCCGTTCGGTGGTTGTCATCGAGGGCTCCGGCACGCCGTCATGACGCGGCGTGGATCGAAAGGTCGTTGATCGACGGCCGGTCCCCGCAGAGGGGGCAGCCGGGGTCGCGGCGGACGCGGATCTTCCGGAACGTGGCGTCGAGCCCGTCGCAGACGATGAGCGCGCCCGCGAGGCCCTGCCCGATGCCGAGGATTTCCTTGATTACCTCGGTTGCCTGCAGCGATCCGACCATGCCGCAGAGCGCGCCCAGCACGCCCGCTTCCGAGCACGAAGGAATCTGGCCGGCGGGCGGCGCCTCGCGGAAGATGCAGCGATAGCAGGGGTAGCGCTCGCCGTCGGGGCCGCGCGCGAAGGCCTTGAACGTCGCGATCTGGCCGTCGAAGCGGAGGATTGCCGCCGAGACGAGCGTCTTCTTGGCGAAATAGGAGGCATCATTGACGAGGAAGCGGGTCGGGAAATTGTCGCTCCCGTCCGCGATCACGTCGTAGTCGCGGATGAGATCGAGGGCGTTCGCGGCCGTGATCCGGGTCCGGTGCGGGACGACCTTGATGTCCGGATTGATGCCGGCGAGCGTGCGGCGCGCGCTTTCGACCTTGGGCATGCCGACCGTGTCCGTCGCATGCACGATCTGGCGCTGGAGGTTCGTGAGGTCGACGTCGTCATCATCGACCACGCCGAGGGTCCCGATGCCTGCCGCGGCGAGATAGAGGAGGACGGGGGAGCCCAGGCCGCCGGCGCCGATCACGAGCACGCGCGCGTCGAGCAGCTTCGCTTGGCCCTCGCCGCCGACCTCCTTCAAAAGGATATGCCGGGCGTAGCGCTGAACCTGGCTCTCGGTGAAATCCATCGCTAGGCCGGCTCGAGGCCTTCGAAGAGAGGCGTCGAGAGGTAGCGCTCGGCGAAGGACGGCAGGATCACGACGATGGTCTTTCCGGCCATCTGAGGCCGTATCCCGACCTCGAGAGCGGCGGCAATGGCGGCGCCGGCCGAGATGCCGACCGGCAGGCCCTCCATGCGGGCGGCCTTGCGGGCGGTGGCGAAGGCGGTTTCGTTGCTGATCTTGAGAATCTCGTCGATGACCCGGACGTCGAGGATCTTTGGCACGAACCCGGCCCCGATCCCTTGAATCTTGTGCGGGCCGGGGACGCCACCGGAGAGAACAGGGCTGTCCTCGGGCTCGACCGCGATGATGCGGAACCCGGGCTTCAGCGGCTTGATGACCTCGGCGACTCCCGTGATGGTCCCCCCGGTCCCGACGCCCGCCACCAGGGCATCCACTTTGCCGCCGGTGTCCTCCCAGATTTCGACTGCCGTCGTCTTGCGATGGACCTCGACGTTGGCGGGGTTCTCGAACTGCTGCAGGATCACGGCATTCGGGGTTTTCCGTTGCAGCGCCTTCGCCCGTTCGACGGCCCCCGTCATTCCTTTGGCGGCGGGCGTGAGGTCGATCTCGGCGCCGAGAAGCCTGAGCATCTTCCGCCGCTCGACCGACATGCCCTCGGGCATGGTCAGGATCAGCCGGTACCCTTTGGCGGCGGCGACGAAGGCGAGCGCGATGCCCGTATTGCCCGACGTCGGCTCGATCAGCACGGTGCCCGGCCCGATGCGACCCTCGGCCTCCGCGGCCTCGATCATCGCCAAACCGATGCGATCCTTCACCGACGACATCGGATTGAAGAACTCGCACTTTCCCAGAAGCTCGGCGCGGGCGCCCGCGTCCGCCGCGAGCTTGTTGAGCCGGACAAGCGGCGTGCCGCCGACGGTTTCCAGGATCGAATCGTAGACGCGCCCGCGCGGCTCCGCGGGCCGCGGTGTCCACTGCTTCTTCGAGGTCTTGCGGTCGTTCAAGGGATTGAGCCTCTAAGACGGCCCCTCGCGTCAGATCGCGAAGTCAAGATTCTGGCGGCCTTCGCTGGCGATCCCGGCGGCGAGCGAACGGGCGCAAAGCTCGTCGATCGTCGTCGAGTCGAGCTTCTTCATGATGTCGCGGTCGAGCTCGGCCCACAGCGGGCGGACGACTTGGCGGCCGAGCTCGGAGCCGCCGTCGGTCTCGTCCGGGTTCTCCCGCGTCTCCATTTCGCGCACCACGCGGACGATGTCGCCGACGGAGATGCGGCGCCGTTCGCGCGCAAGGCGGTAGCCGCCGCGCGGGCCCCGGACGCCCAGGAGAATACCCTGGCGCACGAGCCGCTGCAGCGCCTGCTCGAGATAGCGCCGGGGAATTCCCTGCCGGCGGGTGATGTCGCGGCTTTGCACAGGCGTGCCGCCGGCATGAAAGGCGATGTCGAGAACGGCTTCGATCGCGAAAAGCGTCTTTTTCGAGAGTCGCAGCATCGTTCAGCGTCCCGCGTCCGCGTTGCCCGTTCCGGTCGATCCGAACCCGCCGGTACCGCGACCGCTTTCGGGCAGCCGCGAAGCTTCCTTCCACGCGGCACGCTCGACCGGCGCCACCACCATCTGGGCGATGCGCATGCCGCGCTCGACGCGGAAGGCCCGGTTCCCGAGGTTCACAAGGATGACGCCGATTTCCCCCCGGTAATCGGAATCGATCGTGCCCGGGCTGTTGAGAACGGTAACTCCGTGTTTCAGCGCCAGGCCCGAACGGGGCCGCACCTGAGCTTCGTAACCCGGCGGCAGCGCGATCGCGAGGCCCGAGGGAATGAGCGCCCGCGCGCCCGGTGCCAGGACGACCGCCTCCGGCACGGCGGCCACGAGATCGGCCCCTGCGCTCGCCCCCGTCGCGTAAGAGGGGAGCGGGAGATCGGCGCCGTGGGGCAGCCGTTGGATCATCACTTCGACCCCCGTCACTGCCGTCCTCCCAGCGCCGCCGAAATGCGCTCCGCCAGCCGTTCCGCCACGTCTCTCTTCGTCAGCTGCGGCCAGTGCTCGACCTCGGCCTTTCCGTTGCCGGACGAGACGAGGTGCACCGTATTGGACTCGCCTCCGAACGTGCCCGTGCCTTCGCTCACGTCGTTGGCGACGACCCAATCGCAGCCCTTGGCGGTCAATTTTTTCATCGCGTTCTCGACGACGTTCTCGGTCTCTGCGGCGAACCCGACGACCAGACGCGGCCGGCGCCGGTTCGTCTGGGAGAGCTGCGCGAGAATGTCGGGGTTGCGCTCGAGCTTGAGCGCCGGGGAATCCTGGGCGGTCTTCTTGATCTTCTTGGGGCTCGGGTCCGCAACCCGCCAGTCGGCGACCGCGGCGGCGCAGACGGCGATATCCACGGGCAAGGACCGCTCGCAGGCGGCCAACATGTCGCGGGCGGATTCGACGCGTACCACTTGGACGCCGGGCGGATCCGGCTCCCCGGTCGGCCCGGTCACCAGCACGGTCTCGGCGCCGAGTCTGGCGAGGGCACCCGCGATGGCGTGCCCCTGTTTCCCCGACGAGCGGTTGGTGATGTAGCGAACAGGATCGATCGCTTCCTGCGTCGGGCCGCTCGTGACCAGCGCGCGCCGGCCCTGAAGGGTGGCCGCCGCCGCAGGGACTCCGGCGGCACCAAGGAATTCGAGGACGGCGGCAACGATCTCGGCCGGCTCGGCCATCCGCCCCATGCCCCACTCGCCGCACGCCATGTCGCCCTCGTTCGGCCCGATCCGGCGGATTCTGCGGGCTTCCAGCGTCCGAAGGTTGGCTTGCGTCGCAGCGTGCTCCCACATGCGGACGTTCATGGCCGGGGCCACGATCACGGGCTTATCGGTCGCGAGCAGCGCCGTCGTCGCAAGATCGTCGCAAATGCCGGCAGCCATCTTGGCGAGAATGTCGGCCGTCGCGGGCGCGACCAGGATCACGTCGGCTTCGCGCGAGAGGCGGATGTGGCCCATCTCGCTTTCGTCGGTCAGCGAAAAAATGTTCTGGTAGACCTTATCCTCGGTCACGGCGGCGAGCGAGAGGGGCGTCACGAATTCCGCGCCGCCGCGCGTCAGAATGGCGCGAACGGCCACGCTCCGCTGGCGCAGGCCGCGGACCACTTCGAGTGTCTTATAGGCAGCGATCCCACCCGAGACGACCAAGAGGACCCGTTTGGTGTCCGCCACGCATCGGCTCCATGATTTCACGAAAAAATAGTGTGATTAAAGTAGACTTCCTTACCCCCCTTGGCAAGGTGTGATTTCATGCCGGAACGCCGGCTGGGCCTACGGGCGGTGCATGGCAGCGGCTATATCCGCCAGCCTGAGTGGATGGCCGCAATGCCGCCGGAAAGATTTCTGTATGTGACCTGGGCAAAGCCCGCGTCCGCGATCATCCGCGCGAAGATTTCCTGGCTTGGAAACCGGCGGATGCTCTCGACGAGATATTGGTACGCGTCGTGATCCCGGGCGACGAGCTGCCCGAGGGCCGGAATCACGCGATCGGAATAAAGATCGTAAAGCCGGTCGAGGACCGGGAGCGCGACGCGCGAGAATTCGAGGCAGAGAAAACGGCCGCCCGGTTTCAAGGCTCGGAACGCCTCCCGAAGCGCCCGCTCGGGCCGCGTCACATTGCGAAGACAAAAGGCGGTCGTGTAGGTGTCCCCGCTTCCGTCTGCGAGCGGCAGTTGCTCGGCGTCGCCCCGCACCCATTCGATGCCTGCGGGAATCCCGCGGTCGGCAGCGCGGCCGCGCCCGATCCGGATCATCTCTTCGTTAATGTCGACCACCACGGCGTTCCGCCCGCCGCGCGCGAGGAATCGGAACGCGATGTCGCCCGTCCCGCCGCCCACATCGAGGAGCGTGCCCGCGCTCTCCGCCCGAAAAGAGCCGACGAGCGTGTTCTTCCATAGACGATGCACGCCCAAGCTCATGAGATCGTTCATGAGGTCGTAGCGGGACGCGACGCTCTCGAATACGCGCCCGACCAGGGTCGCCTTTTCGTCCGCAGGAACGTCCTGAAAGCCGAAGGGGACCGACGCCATCCGCGCGCGGGCCGGCGAACGGCGCGGTCGTTTGGTCGTTTTTCGCATGCCCGTCGACCATAGCGAAAGCCCGGAAGGCACGCTAGGTTGCGGGCATGCCGGAGCTCCCCGAAGTGGAAACCGTCCGCCGCGGCCTCGCCCCGTTGCTCGAAGGCCGGATGATCGCCCGCGCTCGCGCCAAGCGCCCGGACCTGCGCTTTCCGCTGCCGAAGCAGTTCTCGCGGCGGCTCGAGGGGCAGCGCGTGACGGCCATCCGCCGCCGGGCCAAGTTCCTGCTGCTTTTTCTGGAGCGGGGGGAGGTCCTTATCGTTCACCTCGGGATGTCCGGGCGCCTTTGCGTCTATCCGAAATCCGATAAAGCGCCCCCCGAAGAGCCCCACGACCACGTGATCTTCGAGACCGAGGAGGGCACGGTGATCCGCTTCAACGATCCGCGCCGGTTCGGCTTCATGGACCTTGTCGCGGCCGCGGCACTCGATGCGCACCCGATGCTGGCGCGCCTGGGCCCGGAGCCGCTGGAAGCGGCGTTCGACGGCCAGGCTCTGGCTGCGCGGCTGAAGGGCCGGGCACCGATCAAGAACGCCCTTTCCAATCAATCGGTTGTTGCCGGCCTCGGCAATATTTACGTCTGCGAGAGCTTGTTCCGCGCCGGCCTGTCGCCCAAACGGCGAACATCGACCGTGAAGGGCGAGCGCGCCGACCGCCTCGCCAAGGCGATCCGCGGCGTGCTCACGGAAGCCATCGCGGCCGGCGGCTCCACCCTTCGCAACCATCGCCAGCCGTCCGGCGAGCTCGGATACTTCCAGCACAATTTCGCCGTCTACGGTCGCGCCGGCGAGCGCTGCCCCGGCTGCACGTGCGATGCAAAAGTCACAGGGGGCATCCGGCAGATCGTTCAGTCCGGCCGAACCACCTTCTATTGTGCCACTCGGCAACGCTGACCCATCGGGCGAGCGGCGACATCGTGCATCGGACGAAAGGATGAAGAGATGACCTTTGAGAACATCAACGTCGAAAAACGGGGCGCCGTCGCGCTCGTAACGCTCAACCGGCCGAAGGCTTTGAACGCCCTCAACACGCCGATGATGCAGGATCTTGCCAAGGCCGTCGATGCGCTGGAAGCCGACGACGGGGTCAACGTTATCGTCCTTACGGGGAGCGAAAAAGCGTTCGCCGCGGGTGCCGATATCAAGGAAATGAGACCGAAGAGCTTTGTCGGCGCATATCTAGAGGACTTCATCACACGCGACTGGGAACGTATCGCCACCTGCAGGAAGCCGGTGATCGCGGCGGTGGCCGGGTATGCCCTCGGTGGCGGGTGCGAGCTCGCGATGATGTGCGACTTCATCATCGCCGCCGACAACGCCAAGTTCGGACAGCCCGAGCTTACGGTCGGAACCATCCCCGGCATCGGAGGAACCCAACGGCTCACCCGCCTGGTCGGCAAATCCAAGGCGATGGAGATGATCCTGACGGGCCGCCAGATCGATGCCGTCGAGGCCGAGCGCGCAGGCCTGGTCGCGCGCGTGGTGCCGGCCGCGAGTCTCGTCGAGGAAGCGATGAAAACGGCGGCCCAGATCGCCAAGCTGTCCCGGCCCCTCGTCAGCCTGGCGAAGGAGGCCGTGAACGCGGCCTTGGAGACGACGCTCACGCAGGGCGTCCGGCTCGAGCGCCGTTTGTTCCACGCGACGTTCGCGACCGAGGACCAGAAGGAAGGTATGGCGGCCTTTTCCGAAAAGCGCCCGCCGGCGTTTAAGAACCGATAGGCAACTGGGAGCGGCCGGAACGCGCCGGCGGAGGGTTGACCGCGGCGCCCGGGCGATATAAGCCTTGCGCCGACGGCGGCCGGGAACGGCAGATATAGACAAAAGGGCAAACGGCATGGCGAATATCAAGTCGGCGATCAAGGCGGCACGTAAGGCAAAGGGGCAGACCGAGGTGAACCAAGCCCGGATGAGCAGCATTCGTACCGCCGTACGAAAGGTCGAAGAGGCGATCGCGAGCGGCGACAAGGAGAAGGCGCGCTCTGCATTTCGGATGGCCGAGCCGGAAGTCATGCGCGGCGTGCGCAAGGGGATGCTCCATCGGAATATGGCCGCTCGCAAACTTTCGCGCCTGTCCGCGCGCATCAAAGCGATGGCCGCATAGGCCAATCCGCGTTCCGCGAGGGCGAGGCCGCGCATCGCGCGGCCTTTTCATTTTAAGCCGCGTTTTACGCGCGCGATCGAATCAAAAATCTGTCAAGAAAATTTTTTTGGCGACCACAATTTGCGCGACCGGAATCATATTGCCACCCCATACCCCGACGCATAGTATCGCACCCTCATCGGCGCGCGGGGGTTGAGGCGCCCCACTCAGATAGTGAACAAAAAACCAATGCTCATGTTTGGGGAAGAGTTCCGAACGCCGCACCTCCTGATGAAAACGAAATACAACAAGTTACAGGTCGTCCCGGGGTGAAAAAAATGTCCGATCGGATTGAAGTCATCGTTGAACGCTCCCGGATCGTTTGGGAGATTTCTCGACGTGATCGCGAAACGTTTTCGAAAGACGTTCGCCCGCCGCGGTTCTGTTTTTTTAAAGCCCTTGTTTAATTGAGTCGTCTGATCAGGCCGGTCTCCGTCGCGCCGTTTTCGTCGGGGGCCAGTCAGGTCGGTGAGCATTGCCTGCAATCGGGGTCGAGTGAGCGATGGCGAGCGGGGGAAGCACGCGCAGGATCGACGAGCAATGGGCAAGGGTAAGCGGGCGTCTCCGGGCCGAGATCGGTGAAACCGCTTATCAAAGCTGGCTCAAGCCCATGACCGTGCGCGAGGCCGAGGGCGGGCAGGTGAAGATCTCCGTGCCCACCCGGTTCATGCGCGACTGGGTCGTTGCCCACTATGCCGACCGCTTGACGGCCCTGTGGGCCGGCGAGGACGCCGCCATCCAGGGAATCGAGGTGGTGGTCCAGCCGGATCGCCCGCTGATTCCCGCCGGTGCGCCGAAGCCCAAGCTCGCCGCCCGGATTCAAGGGACTGGCGGCGAAGGCCACGGGGCCGCCGCACGTCCGGATATCAGTGCTCCCCTCGATGTTCGCTTTACGTTCGAAAACTTTGTCGTCGGCAAACCGAACGAGTTCGCCTATGCCGCCTCCCGCCGGATCGCCGAGGCAACGGCCCCGCCGTTCAATCCGCTGTTCCTCTACGGCGGCGTGGGGCTCGGCAAGACCCACTTGATGCATGCCGTCGCTTGGCACATCCGCAAACGGAACCCCGAGCGCAATGTGGTTTATCTCTCGGCCGAAAAGTTTATGTATCGGTTCATTCGCGCGCTCCGCGAACAGAACACGGTCGATTTCAAGGAGCAGTTCCGCTCCGTCGACGTCCTGATGATCGATGACGTGCAGTTCATCAGCAACAAGGACTCGACCCAGGAAGAATTCTTCCACACTTTCAATGCGCTGGTCGACCAGGGCCGGCAGATCGTCATCTCGGCGGATAAGTCGCCCTCCGACCTTGAAGGCATGGAAGAGCGGCTGATCTCGCGGCTTAACTGCGGCCTCGTCGCCGATATTCACTCCACCACCTACGAGCTTCGCCTTGGAATTCTCCAGTCGAAGGCGGAGCAGCTTGGCGTCACCGTGCCGCGGAAGGTCCTGGAGTTCCTGGCCCACAAGATCACGGCCAACGTACGCGAGCTCGAAGGCGCCCTCAATCGCGTGGTCGCCCACGCTCAATTGGTCGGACGCGACATCACCATCGAGACCACGCAGGAGGTTCTGCACGACCTGCTGCGCGCCAACGACCGGCGGGTCACCATCGAAGAGATCCAAAAGCGCGTCGCCGCCCACTTTAACATCCGTATCTCCGACATGCATTCGGCAAGGCGTGCGCGTTCGGTCGCGCGCCCCCGGCAGGTCGCGATGTATCTCGCGAAGCAATTGACCTCGCGCTCGCTCCCGGAGATCGGACGCAAGTTCGGCGGCCGCGACCACACGACCGTGATGCACGCCGTGCGCAAGGTGGAAGAGCTCCGCGAGCGCGACTCGGCCTTCGCGGAAGACGTGGAACTGCTCCGCCGGATGCTCGAGGGCTGAGCTTTTAGACCCTCGCGAATCGGCCCGGAAAGGGCCTCCGGCGGGTCCGCGCGACCCCCGCGAATAGTGCGTTTTTCGCTCGTTTTTTCAAAGGCTTAACGGGGCCCAAAAGGGCTTCGGAAACGGTGCCCTTGTGTTATAATGATTCGGTTCTCGGCTGAGCGCCGTGCGGGTCCTTGGGCAAGGCGCGGCGGGCGTCCCAAGCCTATCGCAACCTCTTGAACAGATTGCAAAAACCATCAATGCAGCTGACCATTGAACGGGCCGCTTTGTTGAAGTCCTTGGGGCACGTACAAAGCGTCGTCGAGCGCCGCAACACGATTCCCATCCTCTCCAACGTGAAGCTGGATGCGAGCGGCGAGCGCCTCAACCTCAACGCAACCGACATGGACCTCGACATCATCGCGGGAGTCGCCGCCCAGGTGACGCGGCCGGGCGCGACCACCGTTCCGGCGCACACGCTCTACGACATCGTGCGCAAGCTGCCGGACGGCGCTCAAGTCGAGCTCGCGAGCGGCAAGGACGGGCAACTCACGCTGCGCTCCGGGCGCTCGCGGTTCACGCTCGCCTGTCTTCCGACCGAAGATTTTCCCGTCATGGCCGGGAGCGACCTTCCCAACCGGTTTTCGCTCGCCGCGGGCGCGCTGCGCTCGCTGATCGACCGCACCAAGTTCGCGATCTCGACCGAGGAGACCCGCTACTATTTGAACGGAATTTACTTTCACGCCGCCAAGCGGGACCGGGTCGGCGTCCTCAGGGCCGTCGCGACCGACGGTCACCGGCTCGCCAGCGTCGAAGTGCCTCTTCCTGAGGGTGCCGCGGGCATGCCGGGCGTGATCGTTCCGCGCAAGACGGTGACCGAGCTCCGGAAGCTGATCGAAGAGACGACCGGCGACGTGGAAATTGGTCTCTCGGAGACGAAAATCCGGTTCGCCTTCGACGCCGCCGTTCTGACCTCGAAGCTGATCGACGGCACGTTCCCCGACTACGAGCGCGTGATCCCGGAGAACAACGACAAGAAGCTGGAGGTCGACCGCAAGCTGTTCGCCGAGGCGGTCGCCCGCGTCTCCGCGATTTCCAGCGAGAAGTCCCGCGCCGTGAAGCTTGCCCTGAAGAAAGGGACGCTGACTCTTTCGGCGAGCAGCCCGGAGGCCGGGACCGCCGAGGAAGAGCTCGAAGTTTCCTACGATGGCGAGGAGCTTTCGATCGGCTTCAACTCCCGCTACTTGCTGGACATCACCCAGCAGATCGAGGGCGACAACGCCTGCTTCGCGCTTGCCGACGCCTCGTCTCCGACCATTCTTCGCGAGGCCAACGACACCAGCGTGCTGTACGTGTTGATGCCGATGCGAGTCTGAAGGGAGCCGAGATCTGTTCGTTGCGCACAAGGACGAACGCGTGGATGCCGTGATCGAGCTCGCTCGGGGGGTCACACGCCCTTCGGGAGCTGGCAAAACGGCCGCATGGCCGCACGCACGGGCCCCCCTCTCGGTCGCCAAGCTTACGCTCAAGAATTTTCGGTCTTACGGGTTCCAGCGGATCGAGGCGTCCGCCGGTCCGGTCGTCCTCGCCGGCCCCAACGGCGCCGGCAAGACAAACGTCCTGGAAGCCCTATCGTTTCTGGCACCGGGCCGAGGTCTCCGCGGCGCTCTGGTTGCGGACGTGGCCCGGCGCGTGTCCGGCACCCATGCGGAGGAGACTTGGGGCGTGGCGGCGGAGCTCGCGACCCCGCGCGGCCCCGTCGAACTCGGAACGGGAGCCGAACTCTCGCCCTCCGGCGAAGCTCTTTCGAAACGGCTGGTCAGGGTGAACGGTGCGCCCGCCAAGGGCCAGGCTTCTCTCGCCGAGCATGTGAGCCTCTTTTGGCTGACGCCGGAGATGGACGGTCTGTTTACCGGCTCGCCCTCCGAGCGGCGCCGCTTTCTCGATCGCACGGTGTTCGGCTTCGATCCCGCCCATGCCGCGCGCTTGAGCGCGTATGGCCATGCGATGCGGGAGCGCGCGCGCCTTCTCGCGGCCGGCAGCGCCGATCCGGAATGGCTGACGGCGCTCGAGGACACCATGGCGACCGCGGGGGTCGCCATCGCGGCCGCGCGGGTTGAGGCCGCCGACCGGCTCGCCTCGGCATCCGGATTTCAGGCGTTTCCGGCGGCCGAGCTTGCCGTCGAGGGCGAGGTCGAGCGGTGGCTCGCCGGAGGCCCGGCGCTCAGCGCCGAGGACCGCATGCGGGACGCGCTCAAGGCGGCCCGGCGGGTGGATGCCGAGACCGGGCGGACCTCGAACGGCCCCCACCGCAGCGATCTCGCCGTTCGCCACAAGGCCAAGGAACAGCCGGCCGGGACGTGCTCGACCGGCGAGCAGAAAGCCCTGTTGATAGCGCTCGTGCTTGCCAACGCGAGAGCGCAACGAGAGGCGAATGGCATTCCGCCGATCCTCTTGCTCGACGAAGTCGCCAGCCACCTGGATCGTGCCGCCCGCGAGGCGCTGTTCGAGGAGATCGTGGGGCTCGGGGTCCAGGCTTGGCTCACGGGCACGGAGAGCAACATTTTTCAGGCGCTCGCCGGCCGCTCGCAGCTTTTCGAGATTGAGGATTCGACTGTCGTGCCGTCCGACTGGCGGCGTCCCTCCAGGGTGGCCGGATCATGACCGACATCGACGCAGACGTCGTTTCCGAGGCAGCGAGCGCCTATGGCGCCGAGTCCATCAAGGTGCTCAGGGGCCTCGATGCGGTCCGCAAGCGCCCGGGGATGTACATCGGCGACACCGACGACGGATCCGGGCTTCATCACATGGTTTACGAGGTCGTCGACAACGCGATCGACGAGGCCCTCGTGGGCTACTGCGACGCCATCCACGCGACGCTGAACGGCGACGGCTCGGTGACCGTGCGCGACAACGGCCGGGGCGTCCCGGTCGACATCCACGCCGAAGAGGGCGTGTCGGCGGCCGAGGTCATCATGACCCAGCTGCACGCCGGCGGGAAATTCGACCAGAACTCCTACAAAGTCTCGGGCGGCCTACACGGCGTCGGCGTCTCCGTCGTCAACGCGCTCTCGGAATGGCTCGATCTTCGCATCTGGCGCGACGGCAAGGAATACTTCGTCCGCTTCCTCGAAGGCGAAGCCGAGGCGCCCTTGAAGCTGGCCGGCGCCGCCCCCCTCCTCGACGATTCTCGCTCCGGCAAGCCGCGCCCGATCACCGGGACCGAGGTCACCTTCCTCGCGTCCAAGAAGACGTTCACCAAGACCGAGTACGACTTCGCCACGCTCGAGCACCGGCTCCGCGAGCTCGCGTTCCTGAACTCGGGCGTCAAGCTCACGCTGACCGACGCGCGCGGCGTCACGCCGAAAACCGTCGAGATGCACTACGAGGGCGGCCTCAAGGCGTTCGTCGATTACCTCGACCGGTCGAAGATTCCCGCCCACGGCTCGCCGATCCTGATCCACGAGGACCGCGACGGCATCACGGTCGATCTCGCGATGCAGTGGAACGACAGCTATCACGAGACGATGTTGTGCTTCACCAACAACATCCCCCAGCGCGACGGCGGCTCGCACCTCGCCGGCTTCCGGGGCGCGCTCACCCGCACCATCAACAGCTACGCCCTCTCGAGCGGCATCGCCAAGCGCGAGAAAATCCAGCTCACCGGCGACGACGCGCGCGAGGGGCTGACGTGCGTCCTCTCGATCAAGGTCCCGAACCCCAAATTCTCCTCCCAGACCAAGGATAAGCTCGTCTCCTCCGAGGTCCGCCCGATCGTCGAAGGCGTCGTCGGCGAAAAGCTGGATCAATGGTTCGAAGAGCATCCGACCGAGGCCAAGAAGGTGATCGGGAAGATCGTCGAGGCGGCTGCGGCCCGCGAGGCGGCGCGCGCGGCGCGCGAGCTCACCCGGCGGAAGGGCGCCCTCGACATGGCGTCGCTTCCGGGCAAGCTCGCCGATTGCCAGCAGCGCGACCCGGCCTTGAGCGAGCTCTTCATCGTCGAGGGCGATTCGGCCGGCGGTTCGGCCAAACAAGGGCGCAATCGCGCGTTCCAGGCGATCCTCCCCTTGCGCGGCAAGATCCTGAACGTCGAGCGCGCCCGCTTCGACAAGATGCTGAGATCGGCCGAGCTCGGAACGCTCATTGCCGCCCTCGGAACCGGCATCGGAAGCGAGGACTTCGACATCGCGAAATGCCGCTATCACAAGATCATCATCATGACGGACGCGGACGTGGACGGAAGCCACATCCGCACGCTGCTACTGACGTTCTTTTTTCGCCAGTTGGCGGCCATCATCGAGAAAGGCTATCTCTACATCGCCCAGCCGCCGCTCTACCGCGCGAAGCGCGGAAACTCGGAGGTCTACCTCAAGGACGACCCCGCGCTCGAGAACCATCTCTTCAACGCCGCGATCGAGGAAGGGGCCGTCTTCCAGGCCTTCGACGGAACGCAAATCGCGGGCGCCGACCTCCGCCGGGTGGTGGACGAGGCGCGCTCGGTGACGTCGATGGTCCGGCGCCTGGGCGAGCACGTCACGCACGACGTCGTCGAACAGGCCGCGATCCTGGGCGCCCTCAACCCTCAGATTCTTGGGGACACCGAGAAGGCCGGCCAGGTCGCCAGCGTGATCGCGCGCCGCCTCGATGCGCTCGCTCCTCCGGCCGAACGCGGCTGGAAGGGCTCGCCGCTCGCCGACGGCGGGCTCGCCTTCGCCCGCACCCTTCGCGGCGTGTCCGAGCGCCATGCCATCGACGGGGCCGTGATCCGCTCGACGGACGCGCGGAAGTTGGACGAAAAGGCGGCCGAGTTGCAGAAGCTCTACGCCCGCCACGGCAAGCTCAAGGCCAAGGACAAGGAATACACGATTACCGGACCCGTCGCGCTGGTCGACGCAATCATGGAGCAAGGCCGCAAGGGCGTCGCGATCCAGCGCTACAAAGGCTTGGGCGAGATGAACCCGGGCCAGCTCTGGGAGACGACCCTCGATCCCAACGCGCGGGCGCTGCTGCAGGTGAAGGTCATCCATGCGGACGCCGCCGAAGAGGTGTTTTCGACGCTGATGGGCGACTTGGTCGAGCCGCGCCGCGACTTCATCCAGGAAAACGCCCTTAAGGTCGCCAACCTGGACGTTTAGGATCGACTCCTTGGGATTTCTTCGAGCTTCACAGAAGATTCAGTCGGAAGAAGCTTTTTAGGAAATCGCAATATTTTCGTCCGCGATTTGATCTTTTCGCTTCGGTCAAGCCAACGGACAGATACCTTAACGTCCGCATCAATTGTCCCCACCAGCAGGAAACTGCATCCGCCCTTTTCTTGTGGAGCAATTTCTAAATCCGGCCTAACGGGCGGGTGTTCCGCAAAAATATCGGCTTCCTTATTACCGCTTCCCCAGACGTCAAAGAGCCCGCAATCAATGTTCTTCGCCAGCACATCGATTTCTGTGACCGTGATCGGCCAGCGCCGCCGATTGGTGATGTCGAGCCTCAAGTAAAAGTCTGCCGCGTCCGTTTTTTTTCCAGTCGCAAGCCGAATAGCGGCATTTCTTCCTTTCTCTTTTCGAGCCAGAGCCATGTGCTCAGGCCTCCTCCCCACATAGCAACGAGTGCCGTAACGGCCTTAAGGGAAATGTCGATCCAATTCGGCGAAGGCAATTCAGGCATGTCACTTCACCTGTAAACCCACCGGCGATGGCCAATGCGCAAAATTACGACGACATTCCGTGAGTGATCGATGTTGCATACGATGCGGTAGTCGCCGACGCGGTAGGCCCAAAGCGTGGCTTTGTCGCCCTTCAGCGGCTTGCCGAGCCGTCGAGGGTTGCCATTGGCGGCCACGCGCTCGCGCATATAGTTGTGGATTCGCTGTTGGACCGTGCGGTCGAGGGCCTCGAATTCTTTCGCGGCGGAGCGGACGAATTCAATCTTCCAAGCCAAGGCGTTTTGCCAGCTTGTCGAGGGACACCCGCGGC
This sequence comes from Rhodospirillales bacterium, assembly GCA_009694195.1. Lineage (GTDB taxonomy): Bacteria > Pseudomonadota > Alphaproteobacteria > Rhodospirillales > SHVQ01 > SHVQ01. The sequence continues at coordinate 80,477 of SHVQ01000002.1, read as the reverse complement.
TCGCGTTTTTCCATTCTCGATATAGCGATCAGGTAGTCTTCCCGCTCATCGAGAAATTCGGCGATGGCGTGACGGACATAGTAGCTTTTCGTGCGGCCGGTCCGAAGCGCCAACCGCTCCAGCCGGACTTCGATGGCCTTGGGAAGGCGCACGGCAAGCATGGCGTTCACCTCTACGCTGTGTATGACAAATATAACACTGCTTAGGCCCTGTTCAACTTGAATACGTGGGGGATATCGGGATGTAGGGAAACGTCTACGCGGACACCTCCACGAATTCCATATAAAGCCTCCTTGCTTTCCGGAACACCGGGCCCGGTCTCAGCTTTCTCTTTTCGATCCGCGTGCAGGGCTGCACCTTCGCGTAGTTGCCGGTCGCGAATATCTCGTCGGCGGCGAGGAGCTCCTCGAACGCGACGGTGCGCTCCTCCACGGCAACGCCGGCGCTCCACAGAAGCCCGATCACCCGCTGGCGGGTGATGCCGTCGAGGAAGGTCCCGTTCGGCGCCGGGGTCGCGACGACGCCCTTTTTTGCAAGGAAGAGATTGGTGAACGAGAACTCGGCGACGTTGCCCAGGGGATCGAGGATGACGGCCGTGTCGAAGCCCTTGTCGGCCGCCTCCTGCAGCGAGCGCGCGATATTGGGATAGAGGCACGCGGCCTTCGCGTCGGTCGGGGCCATGTCGCGGGCGGGCCTGCGGAAACTCGACCGGCAGGCGGAGAACCCCGTGATCTTCGGCAGCGGCGATTCGTAGAGCCCGAGGACGAACCGGGTGCTCTTGGGATCGGGGCGGACGAAGCCCTCCTCGGCGTAGAACATCGGGCAGATGTAAAGATCGACCGTCTTCGGAAATCGCCGCGCCCCTTTCCGGATGAGGGCTTCGATTTCGGCGCCGTCGAGCGCCGGCGCGAGGCCCAAGCGCTTCGCGCTCTCCACTACCCGCGCCGAATGGCGGGCGACGTCCGGGAGCCGCCCCTGGATCGACCGCGCGCCGTCGAAGACGACTGAGCCTTGCCAGACCGCGTGGTGCCGCGGGCCCAGCAGCATCGGCTGCTCCTCGGTCCACCGGCCGTTGGCGTAATAAAGCCGCTGTGGTGGGCGTTTCTTCGGCATCGCGAGGCCGATCCTACGTCAACCGGCGGTCGCGCGACAAACGTCGTCGTCGTTATTCGATGTCGTAATTGAGGCTGGGCAGCGGCGACGCGGCGCCGTTCCGGATGTCGGCCTCGCGCTTCTGGCGGTAGAGGCTTCGCACGGCCGCGTAGAAGTCGATCGACGTCTTCCGGATCGAGTCGAGCTCGTCCAAGATGCTCGCGTAATCGTGCAGCCCTTCGATGCCGAACTGGGCCCACGTGACCCATTCGCGATCGGTGTTGGAAAGATACATCCCGAGCGGATCGAAGTAGGAATCGACCACGTATTTTCCGATCGCATCCCGGGGACTCGACGGCCCCAGCACCGGCAACACCAAATACACCATTTCGCCGACGCCCCACGCGCCGAGGGTCTGGCCGAAGTCCTCGTTGTGCTTCTCGATCTGGAACCACGACTTGGCGACATCGAAGAAGCCGCCGACGCCGAGCGTGGTGTTGACGCCGGCGCGGGCCGCCGTCTCGAAGGCCCGCTTTCCCTCGAGCTGAAGAACGTCGTTCGCGAGAATGACCGGGCTGCGGAGGTTATGGAAGAAGTTGCCGATCGAATCGCGGACGCCGGAGTGAACGTAGTCGAGGTAGGCCCGGGCCACGTGGCGGAGCAGGTACTCCTGCAGATACTCGTTGAAACCGAAGAAGAACCGGTTCACGGGCTCGAGCGGATCGTCGTCGCTGGACGCTTCTCCCGACTCGCCCGCCGGGCGCTTCTCCGGCGCCTCGTCCCCCTTGGGAGCGGCTTGCACGGTCGGCAGTGCCGGTGGCGGGCTTGCCTGGGCCGTGCTGGGCGGGGCGGCGAACGGATGGGGCTGGTTGAGAAAGACGCTCATGTCGTAGAGGGTCGAGGCGGAGGCGGCCTGGGCACCCGCGGCGCCCAACCCCGTCGTCGCCATGGCCGCCAGCAGAAGCAGGCGCCCAGCAGCCAAGAACCGTATTGTCACGTCAGACCCCCTGGGACGCCGACCCAGGGCCGATTTCCGGCCGCGCGGAGCGGCCGAAGACCCTGGAATGCCCCGACATTTGCCCAAGCTAGCGGGAAAGCGCGCCCCGCTTCAACACGTAAATGCCTCAGGAAAGCGGACATTTCTTAAGATTCGTCGTCGACGATGGTCCAAATGCGGGCGTGGCCGCCCTCGGGCCTGGGAATCGCGCGGATGCGCTCGCGGATGCCGTCCGTGGCGGCCTCGCGCTCGATCGCCAGCAGCGTTCCCAAGGCGTGGTCCGCGAGGCCGGCGGCATACGCGACCTCGTCCTGCGCGGCGCCCCTCGCCGCCGCGGCGTCCGGGGCCCCGTATTCGGCCATGAGATGCGTGGCCAAGGCCTCGACCACGGCTTCGCGCTCGGCCTCCGTGATCGTCGTGACTTGGACGAGAGTCGCCCGGCCGAACGACCGGATACCGAGCCAGCCCGTCTTGAAGGCGAGGCTCTCCTTGCCGCGCAACGCCGCCACGTCGCCTTCGGCGAACGCAAAGGTGCCGGTCACCGCCCATTCCTCCGCCTCGGCCGCGCGCGGAAAGACGTTCGCGTCCGACGCGTCGAGACGAATGGTTTTCAGGAACTTCACGGGCGCACAGGCTCGTGGCCGAACACCGCTTGATATCCGAAAAGGGAGGGGATGCCACCCGTGTGGAGGAAGACGACCGTGTCCGAGGGTTTAAAGTGGCCCTTGCGGACGAGGCCGATGAGCCCGGCCATCGCCTTGCCGGTGTAGACGGGGTCGACGAGCAGCGCCTCGGTCTGCGCGGCCAGCTCCGTCGCTTCCATCATCCCGGGCGTCGGCAGGCCGTAGCCGGGCCCGAGATAGTCGTCGGTCACCCAGACGTCGGCGTTCCCGATCGTATGCTCGGTTCCCAGAAGCTTCGCCGCCGCGCGCGTGCGCGCAAGCACGCGCTCCGATTGCAGGGCCGCGTTCCGCCGGATGCAGATGCCGAAGACCTTGGTCCGGCTCCCGAGGGCGCGAAGGCCGGCGAGCGTTCCCGCGTGGGTGGCGGCGCTGCCGGTCGGCAGCACGATCGCGTCGATTTCGATCTTCTGCGCGCGGGCTTGCTCCAGCGTCTCGGCCATCGCGTCGACGTAGCCGAGCGCGCCGAGCGGCGGATGGCGGGCGGCGAGCGGGATGATGTAGGGCTTGCCTCCTCGATCGCGGATCCCGGCCGCGATGCCTTCGAGCTGGGCGTCGGCGCCTTCCTCGTCCTCGCCGACGGGGTACGTGTGAATGGGAACGCCGAGCAGCCGGTAAAGGAGGACGTTGCCCGAGAGATTGTAATATTCGGGCGCCATGCCGGAGACGCGGTTCTCGAGCTGAATCTCGCACCCAAGTCCGAGCTTGCGGGCCGCCGCCGCTGTCTGGCGCGCATGATTGGACTGGACCGCGCCGGTGGTCAGCACGGTGTCGGCCCCCTCCGCCAGCGCGGCGCCGAAGTAATACTCGAGCTGACGGGCCTTGTTGCCGCCGAGGAAGAGACCCGTGCAGTCATCCCGCTTCACATACAGCTTGGGCCCGCCGAGGAGACGGCTGAGATGGGGCATGGGTTCGAGCGGCGTCGGCGCGTGGGCGAGCGTGACGCGCGGGAACTTGGCAGTGAGCGAAACCGCCATCGGGGGCCTCCGATCAAGAACTTACCACGTCGAAATTTGCCGCGCGCCCCCCCGGAGGCCATGATAAAACCGCGACGAATGGTTTTACGTCCTTCCACACGGCTGTTTCCACCCATTTACGCCGCCGCCCGGCTGGTGGCGCTCGTTCTCCTTGCTGCCGCGCTTGCCGGCCGCGCGGCTGCGGCGTTTTCGCCGGATGCTTTGCAATCCGTCGTCAGCGTCCTTCCCGATTGGCCGGCAAAGCCGAAAGGCGCCGCTCCAGTTGAAGGTGCGCCGAAGCACCCGGAAGGGAGCGGCGTCGCCGTTCTGCCCGGGGGCTACATCGCGACCAACGTGCACGTTCTCGGCCGCGCCGAGCGCGTCACGGTCAGGCTGGAAGACGGCCGCCAGCTCCCGGCCCGCATTCTCGGCCGCGATGCCCCGACCGATATCGCGCTCCTGCAGATCGACGCCGATCTTCCGGTCTTGCGCATGGGCGGCGAGCCGCCGCTGGCGAGCCGCGTCTGCGCGGTCGGGAACCAGTTCGGGCTCGGCCTCTCCGTCACCTGCGGCGTCGTCTCGGCCCTCAGGCGCACGGGCACCGGCTTCAACCCGATCGAGGACTTCATCCAGACGGACGCCCCCATCAACCCGGGCGGATCGGGCGGCGCGCTGTTCGATTCCGAAGGCCGTCTGGTGGGGCTCGTATCGGCCATTTTCACGAAGGAGAGCGACGCCAACATCGGGATCAACTTCGCGGCGTCCTCCCGCCTCGTCATGCGCGTGGTCGACGACCTGAAGGCGCACGGCCGCGTGCTCCGGGGCCGTCCCGGATTCGTCGTCGAGCCGCTCGCGGAGGACGCGCGCGAGACGCAAGCCGGCGTTCGCGTGAGCCGCATCGAGCCCGGAAACGCCGCCGCGACGGCCGGCATCAAAGTGGGCGACGTCGTGACCACGATCGCCGGTCGGCGGATCCGAAAAACCGCCGACGTCGCGAGCGCGATCGGTCTCCATCGCCCGGGCGACCGCTTCGAAATCGCCGTCGTCCGCGACGGCGTCCCCGTGAAGTCGACCTTCGAAGTGCAGCCATGACGCGTGAGACCGTGCGCCTCACGCTTGCGGACGTGGAGGCGCTCACCCGCCGGGTCCTTCTCGCGAGCAACACGTGCGAACGGAACGCGATTCCCGTCGCCCACTCGATCGTCGCCGCCGAGGCCGAGGGTATCTTGAACAGCGGTCTCGTTCGTCTACCAGGCTATTGCGCGCACGCGCGCATAGGCAAGGTCGACGGCCATGCTACTCCGACGTCTCGTGCGCTTGGTCCCGCGGCATTGCTGGTCGACGCGCGGACCGGATTTGCGCACCCGGCCATCGACCTCGCCCTTTCCGAGCTCGTCCCGATGGCCCGGCGGACGGGGATCGCCTCGGCGTCCGTCACCAACTCCTACAATGCGGGCGTCATCGGCCACCATGTCGAGCGACTGGCGGAGGCGGGTCTGATCGGTCTCGCTTTCGTCAACTCGCCGAAAGTGCTGGCGCCGTGGGGCGGCCGGAAGCCGCTCTTCGGGACCAATCCCATCGCCTGCGCGGCACCCCGGCGGTCGGGACCGCCGATCGTGATCGATCAATCCTCGAGCTTGGTCGCGCGGGGCGAAGTGCTGCTCTGCCTCGAGCGTGGAGAGCCCATCCCGGACAGCTGGGGCTTCGACACAGAGGGAAAGCCGACCACGGACCCGAAGGCCGTGCTTGGCGGCGGCACGCTGGCACCAGCCGGCGGGTACAAGGGGGCCATGGTCGCGTTGATGGTCGAAGTCATGGCCGCCGCCCTCACGGGATCCCGGTTTTCCCACGAGGCCTCCTCATTTACCGACAAGACCGGCGGGGCGCCGCGCACCGGGCAGTTCTTTATCGCGATCGATCCGGCTTTCTTTTGCGGCGAAGCGCTCCCTGATCGCGTGGAGGAGGTCGCGGAGGCGATCCTCGCGCAAGCGGGGACGCGGCTCCCCGGCGACCGCCGCCGTGTCGCCCGCGCGCGTGCGGAGGCCGAAGGCGTCCAGGTGGACCGTTCCCTCCATGAAAGAATTTTGGGATACGCGGAGCCCGCGCCACCGATCGCCCGTTAAGCTTTTCATAACCATGGCGGCACGAAACATGGAGCGATGACCGACGCACCGCGCGGCCCTTTGAAAGCACCCCAAAGATCTCCAGCCGCCTCAAAACCCCGAGGCAAGAGCTGGCGTGGTCGCCTGCTCCGCCGCCTCGCCTATGGGACCGCCATCGCGGGCGTTTGGGTGCTCATCGGCGCCGTTGGCGTCGTTGTGCTTTTTGCGACGGACCTTCCGGATGTCGACGCGGCGATGGAAGCGCGTCGGCGCCCGGCCGTGACATTGCTGGCGGCGGACGGCACGGAGCTCGTCACCATCGGCGATCTCTACGGCCCCCCGATGCAGCTTCAGGACCTGCCGAAGGCTCTGCCGCGGGCCGTGATCGCGACCGAAGATCGGCGCTTCTATTCCCACTTCGGGATCGATCCCGTCGGGCTTGTCCGCGCCGCCGTCGTCAATCTCAAGTCCGGCCGGATCGTGCAGGGGGGAAGCACGATCACCCAACAGGCGGCGAAGAACCTGTTCCTGACTTCCGAGCGCAAATTCAAGCGCAAGGTTCAGGAAGTGATGCTCGCCGTCTGGCTGGAGCGCAGGCTCACCAAGGACCAGATCCTCACGATCTATCTCAACCGCGTCTATTTCGGGGCCGGCACCTACGGCGTCGAGGCGGCGGCGCAGCGATACTTCGGGCGCTCCGCGCGCACGCTCAACACCTTCGAATCGGCGATGCTGGCGGGCCTTCTGAAAGCGCCCTCGCGCTACAACCCGCACAAGGACCCGGAGCTTGCCGCCAAACGCACGAGCCGCGTTCTCGACAACATGGTCGCCGCCGGCCTCCTTTCGCAACAGGAGGCGCAAGCCGCCGCGCGGGTCGGCTCGCAGATGGCCGGGCGCCCGCGGCCGAGCGGGCTCGCCCGCCATTTCGCCGACTGGGTGCTCGACCAGGTGCCCGGTTACGCGGGCTCGCTCGACCGCGACCTTGTCATCCGCACCACGCTTGATCCCGCGCTCCAGCGCCAGGCCGAGGCGATCGTCGATTTGACCCTCGATCGCGAAGGCCAGAAACAGACCGTCGAGGAAGCGGCGCTGCTCGCGCTCACGCCGACGGGCGCCATCCGCGCCATGGTCGGCGGCCGCAGCTACGCCGAGAGCCAATTCAACCGCGCGACGCAGGCCGTCCGCCAGCCGGGCTCCGCCTTCAAGCCGATCGTCTACCTGGCGGCCCTTGAGGCAGGCTTCACGCCGTCGACCCCCGTCACCGACAGCCCGATCCGTATCGACGGCTATCAGCCGCGCAACTTCGACGACGGCTTTCGCGGCGCCATGCGTCTCGACGAAGCGCTCGCCTATTCGGTCAATACCGTTGCCGTCGACTTAGCCGAGAAGGTCGGGCGCACCCGCGTCATCGCCGCGGCCAAGCGCCTCGGCATCACCGCCGACATCAAGCCGACCCCAAGCCTCGCGCTCGGGACCGCGGAAACAACGCTGCTTGAATTGACGAGCGCCTATGGCGTCTTCGCGAGCGGCGGCTTCGGCGTCTGGCCCTATGGGATCGAGGAGATTCGAACCCGCGAGGGCGCTGTTCTCTACCGCCGGATGGGCGACGGCGCCGGGCGCGTGGCCGACGCCCATCACGTCGGTACGATGGGCCGCATGCTCGCCTCCGTGATCGAATACGGGACGGGCCGCCAGGCCCAGATGCCGCGGGGCCAAGAGCGGCCGCTCGCCGGCAAGACCGGCACGAGCCAGAACTTCCGCGACGCCTGGTTCGTCGGCTACAGCGCCGATCTCGCGGTGGGCGTGTGGTGCGGCAACGACGACGATTCGCCGATGCGGCGTGTCACCGGCGGCGGGCTTCCGGCCCAGATCTGGCGGGACTTCATGGCCGCGGCCCACCGGGGACTGCCGCCCCGGGCGCTTCCGGCCTGGTCGCTGCCGCCGGTCGCCGAGAAGCCGAAGAAGGGAATTTTCGATTTTCTCTTTTCGTCCGATCAGCAGAGCCGGCCGAAAGCCGACCCGCGAAATGCCTTCCCCGGCGACCAACGCGGCAAGTGACCGGATTGATCGTTCAGCGCTCCATCCGCGCGATGGTGGCGGTGGTCGAATGGCCGGCCACCATGTCGGCAAGGATCACCCGGCCGCCATAGGCCCGCACTTCGGCGGCGCCGACCACGAGCTTGCCCGTGTACTCGGCGCCTTTGATGAGCACATCCGGGCGAATCCCCTTGATCAACTCAAGAGGCGTGTCGTCGCCGAAGATGACGACCGCGTCGACGGCGGCAAGCGACGCCAGCACGGCCGCGCGCGCGGCTTCCGGCTGCACCGGGCGGCCCGGGCCCTTGAGCCGGGCGATCGACGCATCGCTGTTGAGGCCGACGATCAGGCGGTCGCAGGCGCGCCGCGCCTGGCGGAGAAGCGCAACATGCCCGGGGTGGAGGAGGTCGAAGCAGCCGTTGGTGAAGCCGACGGACAAGTCCCGCCGCCGCCACTGTTCGACCCGCTCGAGGGCTTGCGCGAGGGTCAGCACCTTCGCTTCGGCGCTGCTCAAGTCCTGATGATGAAGCGCGGCGACCACCTCGGCCGGATGGGTGACGGCGGTGCCCACCTTGCCGACGACGATCCCGGCCGTCACGTTGGCGAGCGCGGCCGCTTGGGCAAGCCCCGCGCCGGCGCCGAGCGCGGCGGCGACGGTCGCAACCACCGTGTCGCCCGCGCCGGAGACGTCGAAGACCTCGCGCGCCTCCGCTTTCAGGTGGAGCGCCTTCGCTTTTGCCGACCGCGCGGCGACCAGAGTCATGCCGTCCTGGCTCCGGGTAGCAATGATCGCCCGCAGTGCGTGTTTGCGGATGAGCGAGCCGGCCGCGGCGACCACCTCGGCGTCGGTTCCCGTCGCCATCCCGCTCGCGTCGGCGAGCTCACGCCTGTTGGGCGTGATGACGTCGGCGCCCCGGTAGCAGCGATAATCGGTCGACTTGGGATCGACGACGACGGGCTTCCCTGCCCGTTTCGCGATGGCGATCAACGCCTCCGACACGCCGTCCTGAAGGACGCCCTTTCCATAGTCGGAGAGGACCATGACCGCGCATTTCCGGAGCGCCTGCCGTGCCTTCTGCAGGAGCGCCTTTCGCGCCCGCGGCGCCAGCGGTGCCACCGTCTCCTCGTCGGCACGAAGCATCTGCTGGTTGCCGCCGAAGTAGCGAGTCTTCGTCGACGTCCTCCGCGCCTTGTCCGCGAGCAGCGCGTCGGTGACGCCGGTTTCCTGGGAGACCAGCTTGCGGACCCGCTTCCCCGCGACATCCGTGCCGATCGCCCCGATCAGCACGACACGGCCGCCGAGGGCGGCGACGTTGCGGGCGACGTTCCCGGCGCCGCCGAGCATCGCCGTCTCCCGCGCGATGCGGAGCACCGGGATCGGCGCTTCCGGCGAGATGCGCTCGACCGAGCCGTAGACGAAATGGTCGAGCATGACGTCGCCGACGATGAGCACGCGCGCGTTCGCCAGCGCCTCGACCAGCGGGATGAGCGACGAGCGGTCGGTCATGCGTAGCCGAGCTCGATCTCGAGCGCGCCGCAAAGCATCTGCCCGAGCGTGATGTGCATCTCCTGGATGCGCGAGGTGGTATCGGAGGGAACGAGGAGGAGCGGATCGGCGAGGCCGACCAGCCGGCCGCCGCCCTTGCCGCCGAAGGCTGCTGCCGTGCAGCCCTGCGCCTTTGCGGCCTGCAGGCCGCGGATCACGTTCTCCGATTTACCCGACGTCGAGATGCCGATCACGACGTCGCCCTTCCGGCAGAGAGCCTCCACCTGACGGGCGAAAAGCTCGTCGAAGCTGAAGTCGTTGGCGATGGCGGTCAGCGCCGAGGAATCGGTGGTCAGCGCGAGCGCCGGAATGGCAGGGCGGTTTTTCTTGTAGCGCACGGCGAGCTCGGTCGCCAGGTGCTGGGAGTCGGCGGCGCTGCCGCCGTTGCCGAAGAAACAGATCTTATGGCCGCCCTTGACCGCGGCGGCGGAGAGACCGACCAGGCGCCGGAACGGCTCCAGCATCGCGGCCCGGGTCGCCTTCGCGACACGCTCGTGCTCGTCGAACTCCTCGGCAAAGAAGCCGTCCAAATTCATCGGAAACCCTTCCCTCGTTCACCGTCATGCGCGGGCGTGTCCCGCGCATCCACGTTCTTCTCGCGGCAGGCGAAGCCGTGGATGACCGGGACAAGCCCGGTCATGACAACTGTGGGTGCTGGGATCGCTCTCATGTGTCGGGCCTGTCCCCCTACAGATCGACGCGCTCGCCGGACCGGAGCGATTCCATGACCGCGACGGTGGCGGCCGACGTCTCGATCAGCTCCGCCTCGTCGACCGGCGGCGGCCCGCCGGAAATGACGGCGTCGACGAAGGCCGCAAGCGCGGCGGCGATGCCCTTGTCCTTGCTGCTCTTGTCGACGGCCGTGCGCCCCTGCTCGACCGAAGTCAGCGTGCGGAAATCGTCGAGCGCAAACGCGCTGCCGCCGGCGTAGGCCTCGATCCGCTCTTTCGGAAACGAAGGATCGCCGAGCGCCGTGTAGATGATCGTCGCCAGGCTGCGGTCGCGAAAACGAATGGCGATGGAGACGTCCTCGACGGAGCCGGTCTCGGCGGCCGCCGATTCCGCGTGGACCGACTGGATGGCGTCGCCGACGAGAAAGCGCGCGAGATCGACGAAGTGGCAGACCTCCCCCAAAATGCGCCCGCCGCCCGAGTCGGGCTGGCGCGTCCAGTGGTCGGCGGGAAGGGCGCCGGCATTGACGCGGAGGAGCAGGCTTTTGGCCCCCGGGATCGCGAGAAGCCGCTCTTTGAGCGCCCGCGCGAGCGGCGCGTAGCGGCGGTTGAAGCCGACTTGGAAAAAAGCTGCGGAAGCATTGCGGGCTTCGACCACGCGGTTGATGTCCTGGAGCGTGAGCGCGAGCGGCTTCTCCACCAGGACCGGCTTTCCCGCGGCGAGCGCGCGCGCCGCGAGATCGGCGTGAGAGTCGTGCCGCGTCGCGACGAGGACGGCGTTGATCCGCGGATTCTCGAGCACGTCCTTCTCGTCGGACGACGCGCGCGCGAACCCGAACATCTCGCGGCCGTGCTCGGCCGACGTTCCGCGTTGGGTGACGAGGGTATCGAGCGTCACGCGGCTCATCCGCTTCAGTTCCGGCAGAAGCGCGCTTCTGGCGAAGGCACCCGCCCCGATCACGCCGAGAACGCACGCTCCGGCGGCAACGGTGCGCGCCGCCGGGAACGCAGCCTCGATCACCTTCGAGGGCTTCTCCGGATAGAGGAGGACGACGCCAAGCTGCGGCTCCGCGCCGGTGATCAGGTCGTACGCGGCGTTGGCCTCGTCGGCGGGAAACCGGTGCGTGATGAGCGATTTCACGTCGAGGCGTCGTGGGCACGCGGGCGACATCAGCCGGAGACCCTCTTTCAGGTTTTCGGTCTCCGTCCAGCGGACCCAGCCCTCCGGGTATTTGATCCCCCGCTCTTCGTAGTCGCGGTCGTAGCGGCCGGGGCCGTAGGACCTGGAGACCACGATCGAAAGCTCCTTTTTCATGAAGTCCTGATAGGGAAACGCCGTTCCCGTGAGGCCGACCACGGCAACGCGGGCGCGGTCGCGGGCAATGCGGGCGGCGGTTGCGAAGGGCTCGCTCGAATCGGTCGCGGCGGCGATCAGAACTGCATCGCAGCCGCGACCGCCCGTTACGCTCTTGACGGCGGCGTCGAGCCCCAAGTCGGCGGGATCGAGCGCGATCTCGGCGCCGAGCCGGCGCGCGAGCGCCAGGCGGTCGGCGCTGCGATCGATGGCGATCACCCGGGCGCCGCCGAGCGCCAGGAGCTGGGATGCAAGCTGGCCGACGAGGCCGACGCCGACGACGCCGACGACGTCGCCGAGGCCGGCGCCGGTGTTGCGGACCGCGTGCATGGCGATCGCGATCAGCGTCCCGAAGCACGCCTCCTCGTCGGTGACGTCGGACGGCACGGAGGCGGCGAGATTGCCGGGAACGACGTTGACCTCGGCATGGTTCGCGAGCCCGGCGCCCGCCACGGCGACGCGCTCGCCCACGCGGAACCCGCCCTCGAGCCCGGCGCCGACGGCGACGACTTCGCCCGCGGCCGAGTAGCCGAGCGGCAGCGGCTCGTCCAATCGCGCCCACACGGCGCGGGCGGCCGCGACCGGCCCGTCGCGCTTCACTTTCTCCAGCACCTTGCGGACGAGGTCCGGGCGGGCTTGGGCCTTGCCGACCAGGCTCTTGCGGGCAAACGCGACGACCATCCGCTCTGTCCCGGCCGAAATGAGAGAGCTTCGCGTGCGGACGAGAACATGGCCGGGCCGGACCTTCGGCTCCGGAACGTCCCGCAACGCGAGCCGCCCCGTCCGGGCGCTCTGGACGAGTTGTTTCATGGGGGTTCTTTTACCCGTTTTCCCCGCCGACTTGCAAAGCAGCACCGGCAAGGCATGGGGACGCGGGTGCCCGGAAAGTCTTTGGCAGCAGGCCGCAAGCCCAGGTAAGAAGGAGCCTATGTGCGGGATTGCCGCGATTTTCGCCTATAAGGCCCGCGCGCCGCGCGTTTCCGAGGCGGAGCTTGGCGCCATCAACGCGGCGATGGCGCGCCGCGGCCCGGACGGCGAGGGCGCGTGGACGGCCGCCGGCGGCCAGGTCGGGCTCGCCCACCGGCGTCTCGCCATCATCGATTTGAGCGCCGACGCCGCGCAGCCGATGGCGCTCGATTCGGCCGGCCTTCGCATCACCTACAACGGCGAAATCTACAATTTCCGCGCGCTGCGCCGGGAGTTGGAATCGCAAGGGCGCACGCTTCGCACCCAGTCGGATACGGAAGTCCTCCTGCATCTCTATGACCGGGACGGCCCGGGCATGGTGAAGCACCTGCGCGGGATGTACGCGCTCGCCCTCTGGGACGACCGGCGCCGGACGCTGCTCCTCGCCCGCGACCCGTTCGGAATCAAGCCGCTCTATTATTCCGACGACGGAGAGACGATTCGCGCGGCTTCGCAGGTGAAGGCCTTGCTCGCCGGCGGGGCTGCGGGCCGCAGCGCGGATGCCGCCGGTCACGTGGGGTTCTTTCTTTTCGGAAGCGTGCCCGAGCCGCATACGCTTTACGCAGACATCCAGGCGCTGCCGCCCGGCCACACGCTCGAGGTCGCCCAAGACGGCGGCCGCCGGCTCACCCGCTTCTTCGACCCGGTCGCGGTGCTCGCAACCGGCACGGCTGCCGCCGCGCCTGACCTGGGCGCGCTGTTGCGGGACAGCATCTCCCACCATCTGGTCGCCGACGTGCCGGTGGGCGTGTTCCTCTCCGGGGGACTCGATTCGGCGACGATCACGGCCCTCGCGTCCGAAGTGCAGGGGACGCGCTTGGACACCATTACCCTCGGGTTCGAGGAATTCGCAGGGACGGCCTTGGATGAAACGGTTCTCGCGGGCGAGGTCGCGCGTGCTTACGGGACGCGACACCACAGCGTCAGGGTGAGCGAAACCGAGTTCCATGAACGCATGGATGACGTGCTTGCGTGCATGGATCAGCCGTCGATCGACGGCGTGAACACTTACTTCGTCGCGCACGCGGCCGCCGAGGTGGGTCTCAAAGTCGCGCTCTCCGGGCTCGGCGGCGATGAGCTCTTTCAAGGTTACGACACGTTCCGCCAGGTGCCTCGCCTGGCGGCCATGCTGGGACCGATCCCCGGCGCGGCCGGCCTCGGGGAATTGGTCCGCGAGCTCTCGGCCTCCCTCGCGTTGCGTCTCGGCCGTCCGAAGGCCGCGGGGCTCCTCGAGCTCGGGACTGCGGTCGGCGACGCCTATCTCATGCGGCGCGGGCTTTTCATGCCGTGGGAGCTTTCGCGCGTTCTCGATCCGGAGATGGCTCTCGTGGGCTTGCGGGCCCTTTCGCCGCGCGATCGTCTCGCGGTCGCGGGCGACGGGAGCCAATCGCCACGCATTCAAGTGACCGCCCTAGAGCTCTGCTGGTACATGCGAAATCAGCTGTTGCGCGACGCCGATTGGGCCGGCATGGCCCATTCGGTCGAGGTCCGGGTCCCCCTGGTCGACGAGGTTCTCTTCCGCGCGCTCGCGCCCGGGCTCGCCCACGACGGCGCGCACGGCAAGCGCAAGATGGCTTTGACGCCGAAACGGCGCCTGCCTGAGGCCGTTCTCGACCGCCCGAAAAGCGGATTCTTCGTTCCCGTCGATCGCTGGCTGAAGGCGCGGAGCGGAGGCAAGGACGAGCCGGGGCTTCGCGGCTGGGCGAAAGCCGTATACGCGGCCTTTCAATCGCGAAGCGTCGCCCGAAAGTAGGCGATGGCTTCCTGGAGCCCTCGTTCGAGCGGCACCTTGGGCTGCCAGCCGAGCTCCTTCTTCGCGAGCTCGATGTCCGGGCACCGCTGCATGGGGTCGTCTTCCGGCAGAGGCCGGTTGACGAGCTTCGACTTCGAACCCGTGAGCTTGAGGACGAGCTCGGCGAGCTGCAGCATCGAGAACTCGGATGGGTTCCCGAGATTGACCGGGCCGGTCACGCGGTCGGGGGCATTCATCAGCCGGACCAGGCCGTCGATCAGATCATCCGCGTAGCAGAACGACCGGGTCTGCCGGCCATCCCCGTAGATGGTCAGCGGCTCGCCCTTCAACGCCTGCACGATGAAGTTCGACACCACGCGGCCGTCGTCCGGGTGCATCCGGGGCCCGTAAGTGTTGAAGATGCGGGCGACGCGGATGTTGAGGCGGTGCTGACGGTAATAGTCGAAAAAGAGCGTCTCGGCGCAGCGCTTCCCCTCGTCGTAGCAGGCGCGCGGCCCCGTCGGATTGACGTTGCCGCGGTAGCTTTCGGTCTGCGGGTGAATCTCGGGGTCGCCGTACACCTCGCTGGTGGACGCCTGCAGAATCTTGGCCTGCGTGCGCTTCGCAAGGCCGAGCATGTTGATGGCGCCGTGCACGCTCGTCTTGGTCGTCTGCACGGGATCGTACTGATAGTGAACGGGCGAGGCGGGGCAGGCGAGATTGTAAATCTCGTCGACTTCCACGTAGAGCGGAAACGTCACATCGTGGCGCAGGAACTCGAAATAGGGGTTGTGCAGGAGATGCACGATATTCTGCTTGGTCCCTGTGAACATGTTGTCGACGCAGAGAACATCGTGTCCGTCGCCCAAGAGACGCTCGCAAAGATGCGAGCCGAGGAATCCGGCGCCGCCGGTGACCAGTATTTTCTTGCGTGAGATCATCGCGGAGGCCCGCCCTTGGAGGTTTGTCGACGTGACACGGCGCTGCAACCTATCATCCGGATGCGCCGCGGCAAAGAGCGGCTCCGGCGGTTTGAGACCGAGCGGTCAGGTTTGCAGGAAGCGGCGGTCTTCGCCCTCGAGAACGAGGCAGGTGAGCCGGTTGGTGTAAAAGGCGCCGGTGTCGATCCCGATCCGGTTCGGCTGGATGTCCGGGATTGGCCGGATCGAATGGCCGTGCACGACCATGCGGCCGAAGTCGGCGTCCGAATCCAGGAACTCGCCCCGAATCCAGAGCATGTCCGCCTCGTTTTGCTTGCCGAGCGCGACGCCGGGGCGGACGCCGGCATGCACGAAGACATAGTCGCCGTCGACGTGCGAAAGCTTGAGCGCTTTGTAAAAGTCGCGATGGCTTTGGGGGAGCACCTTGACGAACTCGCGCCGCGCCGCGTCAAGCGGGTCCGGATCGTCCACCAGCACCGCCGCATTCACGCCGTAGCTTCGGAGCGTGGCGACGCCGCCGTTCATCATCCAGGCTTCGCCGAGCGCTCCCTCGCTCACGAATCGGACGAGCATGTCCTCGTGGTTGCCCTTGAGAAAGACGGTTTCGAAGCCGATGTGCGGATCGTGAATGAGGTAGTCTACCACCGCGAACGACTCCGGCCCCCGGTCCACGTAGTCGCCGATATAGATCAGAACGTTCGTGCAGGCCTCGTCGCCCGGGCGCCGGCGCAAGGCGTCTTCGCGAATCGTCGCCAATAGCTTAAGAAGGAGGTCGAAACGACCGTGAATGTCGCCAACGGCGTAAACGCGCCGTCCCGGCGAGACGCGCGGGAGCTTGGCATCGCCAGGTTTTCTTCCCGGGATGTCGGATTGTCTCTCGACCATCACCCGGAATATGATGGATCGGCGGCCGCGCGGCAAGGTGGCCTCTGTCATTCGGCCGTTCCGGGCGGTCCCTTCGGACCGAACGAATCGGAGCGGTGGGTCGGGTGACGGTGGAAGGGATAGGCAGGGTAGACAATGGCGGGTCCAGGCCCAGCCCCGCGCCCCAGTGGGGCAAGCGGGACGAGCGAAGAGAGCCTGTTGCTCGGTCACTTGCGGCAAGTGCGGGCCAACCCGCAGGGATGCTATGCCGTCCACATCCGTCTTTCCGACCTGCGGGCGTCGAATAAGCAGCCGCACTTCCTGAACATCGCGGCGCGCTCGTTCGAGGTGCTCATCGCAAATCAGCTGGCGAATCTCTTCCCGCTGTCCAACGGCGACGTCGTCCTCGTCTGCCGCGACACGCCCGTCGAAGAGGTCGACACGGTCGTCAAGAAAGTCCGTACCCTGTTTGCGGAAGATCCGCTGACGGCGGCCGAGTACGGCAGCACCGAGGACCATTTCAGCACCTGGTACGATCTTACGCGCACCGAAGACTTCAAGGCTTTTGTCGCGGCCGTGAACGACCTCGTGGCCGCCGCCGAGGCGCGCCAGAAGCAGGCTCCTGCCGCGAAGGAGGGGGCGGCGGGGTCGAGGCCGGCGAAATCGGAAGGCGCCCCGCTCGCGCCGAAGAACCTGGTCATCATCAACCAAAAACTGCGCGCGACCCAGGTCGCCGACCTGATCCGCAGCCAAACGGCGTTGAATGTTGTCCCCGGCAGCAAGGCGCAGATCGTGTTCCGCGAACATTTCGTTGCGATCGGCGAACTCAAGACGCGCGTCGCGCCGGACATCAACCTCTTCGCCAACCCCTGGCTGTTTCAATATCTGACGGAGACCCTGGATAAGCGCGTGCTCGCCGTCATGGCGCGGCGCAATTTTGCCACGCTGCCGGACGCGATCAGCCTCAATCTCAACATCAACACCATTCTCACGCGCGACTGGGAGCTGTTCCGCGCCGCCGTCGGCGAGCACACCGCCAAGGTCGTCATCGAGATGCAGCTGATCGACATCTTTTCGGACGTCAACCGCTTCGACGGCGTGCGCGCAAACCTGTAGGAGCAGGGCTTCCGCGTGTTGATGGACGGCCTTAACCCGATCGCCGTTCAGTTCTTCGATCCATCTTTCCTCAAGCCCAACTTCGTGAAGATTGCCTGGGGGCCCGAGTTCGAAGGTGAAGGGCGCGAGAACCGGATGCGCGAAATGCGCGACATCGTCGGCCGTGTCGGACGCGACCATGTGATTCTCTCCCGCGTTGATTCGGAAGACGCGGTAAAATGGGGTCTGCAGATCGGAGTCACGCGCTTTCAGGGCCGGTTCATCGACCGTCTGGTGGAGGCGATGGCCGCCCAGGCCAAGGCATGAAACGGCCGGCCATGAACGCGGTTGCCGCCCCCCCGCTCTTAAGGCAAGGTGACGCCCCTCGAAGGGAGCCAACGGACAGATGGCGACGCCACCGGATGTAACGAAACGGGGACGAGCCAGGAGGCTTTGCTTCTCGACTACGTCCAGCGGCTTGAGAAGCGCTCGGAGGGCCGCAGAGTCGCTCATCTTCGCCTGTCGGCCTTGCAGCCCATCAACCGTCGCGACCAGCACATCCGGGCCGCGGCGGATTGTTTCGAGCCTCTCATCGCGGCGATGTCGGGCCAGCTTTTCAAACTGAAGAACAACGACTTTTTCTTCATTTATAAAGCCGAAGCTCATGCCTAGACCGAAACCGCGGTCCGCAAGGCGCGCTTCTTGTTTGGCGACGATCCCCTCGTCGCCGACGAGAGCAAGGCACCGTCTCCCTTTGCCAAGTGGTACAACGCCGCGTCCGATTTTTCCGAGATTCACCGGGTCGTGCGCGAGCTCGCGGATGCCGAGCGCAAACGCGACGAGGAGGTCCAGAGCCGACCCGACGCGCGCGCCACCTTGAGAGCAAAGCAGCAGAAAGGCGAGGCGCTGACACCGGAGACCTTGAGCCGCGTCGAGGAGGCCTTGTCGCGGGCCGATCTCTCCAATCTCATGCGCCGGCAGTTCGTCTGCACGGTGACCTCGAAGAACGTTCCGGAGCCCTTTTTCAGCGAGCTTTTCATCTCCATCAGCGATCTCCGCGAAACGGTGCTGCCCGACGTCAACCTGATGTCCAATCGCTGGCTCTTTCAGCATCTCACCATGACGCTCGACCGCCGCATGCTGGCGCTTTTTGAGCAAGTCCGACCGGGAAACCATTTCCGGGAATATCAGTTTCAACATCAATGTGGCCACCGTGCTCTCGCCCGAATTCCTCGGGTTCGACGACAACATCTCGGCATCGCGCCGGGGCGCGATGATCATCGAGCTGCAGAAGGAGGACATCCTGGCGGACGTCGCCTCCTATCTCTTCGCGCGCGAGTTCGCCCAGTCGCGCGGCTATCGCGTCTTGCTCGACGGCCTCAACTTCCGATCAATGGTGATGATCAACCGCGAGCGCGTCGGCGCCGACCTCATGAAGCTCGTCTGGAACACCGAATTGGTGGACGGCGGCGAAGACGTGCAGAAGAAGCTTCAAACGATGGTCACGCAGGTGGGCGAGGGGAAGATCGTGCTCTGCCGCTGCGACAACCGGGAAGCCGTCGATTTCGGGCGTACGGTCGGCATTACGATGTTCCAAGGGCGCTACATCGAGCAGCTCATCGCCGAGGACAACCGACGCCGCGAGCTCCTGAAGATCAAACGCCGGATCGAGGCAGGACGTTGAGCCTCGCCGTCTTGTCGGCCGGCAGCCGCCCGCCGTGCGCGACCGGCTGACCCATGCCGTCCTCCCCCGCCTCCCCCGCCTCCCCCGTTATCCGGGCCGAAGGCCTGACGAAGCGCTTCGGCGACATCGTCGCTGTCGACGCCGTCGATTTCAGCGTGCCACGAGGCATTACGCTCGGGCTTCTCGGCGGCAACGGCGCCGGGAAGACGACGACCCTGGCAATGGTGCTGGGCCTTCTGTTGCCGACATCAGGCACGGTGACGGTGTTCGGCCAAAACATGGCCGGCCACCGCGAGCGCGTGTTGCCGCGGATGAACTTCTCGTCGCCTTACGTCAATCTTCCGAGACGCCTGACGGTGCGGGAAAACCTGACCGTCTATGCGCTCCTGTACGGTCTCGACAACAGGCAGGCGCGGATCCTCCGTATAAGCGAGGCGCTCGATGTCAGGCCGTTCCTGAACAGGCCCACGGGCAGCCTTTCGGCCGGGCAGATCACCCGTGTCTCGCTCGCGAAGGCGTTGATCAACGAGCCGGAGCTGCTTCTGCTGGACGAGCCGACCGCATCCCTTGACCCCGACGCCGCCGATTGGATCCGCGCCCACCTCGACAGCTACCGGCGGACGAGCGGCGCCACCATCGTGCTCGCGTCGCACAACATGGCGGAGGTGGAGCGCCTTTGCGATCAGGTGCTGATCATGCGGGAAGGCGCGATCGTCGCCTCGGGAGCGCCGGCGGATCTGATCGCCCGTTATGGGCGCGAGACGCTGGAGGACGTGTTTCTCGACATCGCCCGCGGTCGCCGCGACCGCGGCGCGGTGCCGGGGCAGTGACATGGCCGCTCGCGACCACACCAGGATCATCTTGTTTTCGTGGCAGCGGGTCGGCGCCCTGATCCTCCGGCACCTCTATGTGCTCCGGAGCTCTTGGCCGCGCATCCTCGAGCTTGCCTATTGGCCGGTCATGCAGATGGTGCTCTGGGGCTTCATCACCACGTTCTTTCTCCAGCACTCGTCCTGGGTCGCGCAGGCGGCGGGGGTGCTGGTGAGCGCAGTGCTTCTCTGGGACGTGCTGTTCCGCGCCAATTTGGGCGTCGCGATCCCGTTTCTGGAAGAGGTGTGGTCGCGCAACTTGGGTCAACTGTTCATCAGCCCGCTCCGGCCGTCCGAATTCATTGCCTCTCTCCTCATCATCAGCGTGCTGCGCACGACGGTCGCCATCATGCCCGCCGCGCTGCTCTCGTTTCCGCTCTACGACGTCTGGGTCTTTTCGCTGGGGCTACCCTTGGTCGCGTTCTACGCCAACCTTCTGATCATGGGCGCAGCCGTCGGGCTCGCCGTCTCCGCGATCGTTCTCCGTCACGGCGTCGGAGCGGAAAACCTGGCCTGGTTCGCGATCTTCGTGGTGGCGCCGTTCAGCGGGATCTATTACCCGGTCTCGACGCTTCCGGTATGGCTGCAACCGGTCGCCTGGGCGATGCCGTCTTCCTACGTATTCGAAGGGATGCGCGCCGTTCTGTTTCGGAACGAGTTTCCGGTCGATCTCTTCGTGTGGTCGGTCGCCTTGAACGCGGTCTATATCGTTTTCGCGTCCGTATTCTTTCTCTACATGTTTCGGGTCGCCCGCATCCGCGGTCTCCTGCTGCAGCAGGGCGAATAGACCTACGCCTTCGCCTTGTCGCTCACCCCGGCCGCGCCGAAGGTCGCCATGCCTGCGTGGCAGGCGGCGGCCGCACGGACGACGGAGCTCGCCAGCACCGCGCCGGTCCCCTCGCCGAGCCGCATGCCCAAGTCGAGGAGGGGCCGCTTGTTGAGCCGCTGCAAGAGCCGCCGATGTCCCGCCTCTGCCGACACGTGGCCGACCTCGCAATGGTCGAGGCCGCCTTTCCGGAAAACCTCGATCGCCGCCGCCGCCGCGGTCGAGACGTAGCCGTCGAGCAGCACCGGGATCCGTCGGTAGCGGGCCGCGGCGACGGCGCCTGCGATGGCCGCAAGCTCGCGGCCGCCCATGCGGCGCAAAATGTCGAGCGCATCGACGGCGGCGTCCTTGTGCAGGCGAACGGCCTTGCCGACGATGGCGATCTTGTGGATGAGCGCTTCGCCCTCGAGCCCCGTGCCGGCCCCCGTCCAATCGCGGGCCTCGCCGCCGAAAAGGCCGTGCGAGACGGCGGCCGCGGCCGTCGTGTTGCCGATTCCCATTTCGCCGACGCAGAGCAGGTCCATGCTGGCGGCGACCGAATCCATGCCGATCGCGAATGCTTGGGCGAACTCGTCTTCGTTCATGGCGGGCGCTTCGGTAAAATCGCGGGTCGGGCGCGCGATCTCGATCGCCTCGATGCGAAGATCGGCGCCGACCGCGATACAGAGCTGATTGACGGCCGCCCCTCCCGCTTCGAAGTTGGCGACCATCTGGGCGGTGACCTCCGGCGGGTAGGCGGATACGCCGTGCACGACGACGCCGTGGCTTCCGGCGAACACGCGAACGCCGACCCGCTCGACCTCAGGCGGATGGCGGCCCTGCCACGCGGCGAGCCATCGGCTCACGTCCTCCAATCGCCCGAGCGCCCCCGGCGGCTTCGTCAGTTGGGGCTCGCGCTGGGCCGCGCGTTCGGCGGCGCCGACATCCGCCCCGGGCAGGCCCCGGAGCAGACGGCGGATATCGCCGAGCGTGCGGACGGATCGCTGGACCGCCAAAAAGCCCTCCCCAGGGTTTCCGGTTGGGGTTGTTCGCGTGAGAGCTATAATCGAAAATCGGGTGCCCGGTCGTGTGATTTTTTGCGCGGCCGTCGGTTTGGAAGGCAAAAAGAGCCGGAGAGGGGCAAACGTGGCATTCGATCGGAGTGCGTTGGATGGGGCCGGCAGAATGGTCGGCGGCTGGTGGCGGGACATCTGCCTCGCCGGGCAGTTTCTCACGCGCTTGCCGTTTCCCGTGCCGGCAGGGGAATTCCGCAATCTCGGTGAATCGGCGCGCGCTTTCCCCCTGGTCGGCCTGCTCATCGGAGCGCTCGCCGCGCTCGGCCATGCCGTCGTTCTCGCGCTCGGAGCGCCGGCCCTGGTGGCCGCCTTTCTCGCGATTGCGCTCGCCGCAGCGCTGACGGGGGGGCTGCACGAAGACGGGCTCGCCGACGCGGCCGATGGGCTCGGTGCCGGGGTCGCGCGGGATGAAAAGCTCGCCCTCATGCGGGCGGGCGGCATCGGAGCCTTCGGCGTGCTCGCGGTCGTTCTTTCCGTCGGGATCCGCGCGGCGGCGATCGCGAGCCTCGCCGGCGCCGCAGGCGCCCTCGTCGCCGCGCACGCGTGCTCGCGCGGAATCCTGCCCTGGCTCATGCATGCGCGCGAGCCCGCGCGCGCGGACGGTCTCGCGGTCGCCGCCGGCCGCCCGGACCGCCGGAGCGCCGCCGTCGCGTTCGCCGTCGGATGCGGGATCGCCCTCGTGGCCCTCGGCCCCGTGGCCGGCTTGGGCGCGATCCTTCTCGCCTCCGGTGCTTCGTGGTGCATCACGCGTCTCGCCGACCGCCAGCTCGGCGGCATCACGGGGGACGTGCTGGGCGCCGTCCAGCAGGCGTCCGAAATAGCGATCCTCGTCGCGGCGGCCGCGTGGGCCGCATGAGCGACGTGACGCGATGGTGGTGGGTGCGCCACGCCCCCGTCGTTCCCGCCTACATGGGGCGGCTCTACGGACAGGACGACGTGCCCTGCGATACGTCGGACGCCGAGAGCATGAAGGTTCTCTCAGGGCTTCTTCCGCGCGACGCCGTCTGGATCACGACCCACCTTTCGCGCACCCAGGCGACGGCGCGTGCGATCGCGGACGCGGGCGCCCCCATCCCGGAGCCGATCGTGGTGCGCGATTTCGCCGAGCAGTATTTCGGCGAATGGCAGGGCATGACCTGGGACGAGATGGAGGCCTGGAACGCCCCCGCCTATCACGAGTTCTGGAAGGACCCCTGGTCGAACAGCCCGCCCGGCGGCGAAAGCTTCGCCGACGTGGTGACGCGGACGAAGCAGGCGATCGGCGAGCTCACGGCAAACCACCGCGGCCGCGACATCGTCGCCATCGCCCACGGCGGCACGATCCGGGCGGCGATGGCCGTCGCCCTCGACCTCGCGGGCGCTCCCGGGTTTTCGTTTCGCTTCGACAATCTCGGCCTCACCCGCATTGATCACATGAAGGGCGGCACGCTCCGGGGGCGCTCCGGGGGCTTGCATGGCGGCAACTGGCGGGTCGCGGCCGTCAACGTGCCCGCGCGTTGACGTGAAGGGCAGCAAAATCGCATGGGGGCATCTCCTCGGTTTCCGCGCGTCACGCTCGTGCTCGGCGGCGCCCGCTCCGGCAAGAGCGCCTACGCCGAGCGGCTCGCGGCGGGCGGCCTCTATTTGGCGACCGCCGAAGCCAAGGACCGGGAGATGGCGGAGCGCATCGAACGGCACAAGGCGCGCCGGGGACCGCGCTGGAAAACGGTGGAAGAGCCGCTGGACATCGCGGCGGTCTTGGCAGAACATGCCGCGCCTGAACGGCCGGTGCTCGTCGACTGTCTCACGCTCTGGCTGAGCAACCTCATGGCGGCCGGTCGGGACTGGAACGCGGCGGTCGACGAGCTCGTTTCAACGCTGCGGAATTCAAGAGGACCTGTGGTGCTGGTATCGAACGAAGTCGGGCAGGGCGTGGTGCCGGCCAATGCGCTTGCGCGCGCATTCGTCGACGCGGCCGGCATCACCCACCAGAAGATCGCCGCGGCCGCGGACCGTGTCGTGTTCATGACGGCCGGCATTCCCGCCGTGCTGAAGGAAACGAGCCAATGAAGATTCCGGTCACCGTCATCACGGGGTTCCTCGGCGCCGGCAAGACGACGCTCGTCCGCCATCTCCTGCGGAACGCCCAGGGGCGCCGGCTCGCGCTCATCATCAACGAGTTCGGCGACATCGGCATCGACAAGGAACTGATCAAGGGGTGCGGCACCGAAGCTTGCCGCGAGGAAGATATGATCGAGCTCGCGAACGGCTGCATCTGCTGCACCGTCGCCGACGACTTTCTTCCGACCATGGAGAAGCTGCTGGACCGCGCCGATCCGCCCGACCACATCGTGATCGAAACCTCCGGCCTGGCGTTGCCGAAGCCGCTGCTGAAGGCGTTCCAGTGGCCGGCGGTGCGCACGCGGACCACCGTCGACGGGGTCATCGCCGTGATCGACGCGCCGGCCGTCGCCGGCGGCCGCTTCGCCCAGGACCCGGAAGCGCTGGCGGCCGCGCGCCGCGCCGATCCGAGCCTCGATCACGATGCTCCGTTGGAAGAGGTGTTCGAGGACCAGCTCCGCTGCGCCGACATGATTCTCCTCAACAAGCGCGATCTGGTGAGCGCGGACGCGCTCGCGGAGGTCGAAGCCGATCTCGGCCGTCGGCTCGACCGTCCGGTGAAGGTCGTCTCGACCGTGCAGGGCGCCGTTGATATCCGCGTGCTGCTGGGGATCGGGGCGGAAGCCGAAGCGACCGTCGATGCGCGGCGCTCCCACCACGACAACGAGGACGGCCTGCACGATCACAACGATTTCGAGAGCTTCACGGTCGCCGTCGGCGACGTGGGCGATCCCGGCGCGCTCGAATCCCGCATCCAGGATGTCGCGCGCATGCACGACGTGCTTCGCATCAAGGGCTTCGTGCACGTGCCGGGGAAGCCCATGCGCCACGTCATCCAGGCCGTGGGGCCGCGGGTCGATCGCTACTACGACCGTCCCTGGCAGGCGGGCGAGGATCGTTCGGGTGTCCTCGTGGTGATCGGCTTGACCGGCCTCGACCGTCCGGCCATCGCGGCCGCGCTCGGAGAGGCCCAAGGGCGCCAAGGGCGGCTCGCGGGCTAACGTCCGCGTCGCATCCGCGGCCGGATCGGACTACCTTACATCCATGCATCTTCTTGTTGCGCAGCCCGGCACCATCGAGGCCGACGACGCGGCCGTCGACCTCGGGCAGAGCGCGGGAGAGATCGTTTTCCTCTCATCGGCGGATTCCGAGCTCGCGTTGCTCGCCCAAGCCCGCGCGAGCCTGCCGCCATCCGGATTTCCGAGCTTGCGGCTCGCCAATCTTCTCCGCCTCGGCCATCCCATGTCCGTCGACGTCTACACGGAGTCCGTCATCGGGAAGGCGCGCCTGGTCGTCGTCCGCCTGCTCGGCGGGCGCGGATACTGGGCCTACGGCGTCGATCAGGTCGCGGACGTCTGCCGGAAGCAATCCATTCCCGTCGCGTTTCTTCCGGGCGACGACGTGCCGGACGCCGAGCTTGCGGCGCTCTCGACGGTCACCAAGGAGGCCCACCACCGGCTGTGGCGATATGCGGTCGAGGGCGGGATGGGGAACGCGGTCGGGCTGCTTGGTTTCGCCGCGCACCTGATCGGATACCCGGCGCGGTGGCAGGAGCCCCGCCCGCTCGTGCACGCGGGGCTCTACTGGCCGAGCCTCGAGCAGCCGGATCTCCAGGCGATCCGAGCGCGCTGGACGGCGGACGCGCCCGTCGCGGCGCTCGTCTTCTACCGGGCCTTCGTCCAGTCCGCCAACACGGGTGCGATCGATGCGCTGATCCAGTCGCTCCTCGAACGCGGGCTCAATCCGCTTCCGGTCTTCGTCGGCAGCCTCAAGGACCCGCTCGCCGGCGCGCTGATCGAGCGCGTGTTCTCCCAGGCGCCGCCGTCGGTCGTGTTGAACACGACCGGCTTCGCCGCCTCAGTGCCGGGGATCGAGCGCACGCCCGGTCCCTTCGACCCCGCCGATTGCCCGGTCCTGCAAGTCGTGCTCGCGAGCGGCGGCGAAGACGACTGGCGATCGGGCACGCGCGGCCTTTCCGCCCGCGACATCGCGATGAACGTGGCCCTCCCGGAGGTCGACGGCCGCATCGTCAGCCGCGCGATCTCGTTCAAGCGGTCGGCCGAGCGGGACGCGCTCACGGAAGGCGACATCGTCGTTCACGAGCCCGTGCCGGACCGCATCCGGTTCGTCACCGACTTGGCGCTCAATTGGGCGCGGCTCAAGGGCACCCCCGTGGATCAGCGCCGCATCGTCCTCATCCTCGCCAATTACCCCAATCGCGACGGGCGTATTGCGAACGGAGTCGGCCTCGACACGCCGGCCGCCACGATCAAGGTCCTTCATGCGCTTGCCCGCGCCGGGCACGGCGTCCGCGACATCCCGGCCGACGGCAAGGATTTGATGCAAAGGCTCCAGGCCGGGCCGACGAACGATCTCCGTGCGCTAGATGGCCGCGACATCGGCGAAACGATTTCCATGGCTGATTACGCGAGCTTTCTTGCCGCGCTCCCGGCCGCCGCCCGCGGGAAGATCGAAGAGCGCTGGGGCACGCCCGAGCGCGATCCCTTCTTCCGCCCGGGACGCCTCGACTGCGGCCGGTTCGCGGTCGCGGCGCTCACGTTCGGCAATGTCGCCGTCGCCATCCAGCCGGCGCGCGGCTACAACATCGATCCAACCCGGAGCTACCACGACCCGGATCTGCCGCCGCCCCACGGCTACCTCGCATTCTATGCCTGGGTGCGCGACGGGTTCCGCGCGCATGCGATTGTTCATTTGGGCAAGCACGGAAATCTGGAGTGGCTCCCGGGAAAGGCGCTCGCGTTGTCGTCCGCCTGCTTCCCCGAGGCGGCGCTGGGCCCGATGCCCCATCTTTATCCCTTCATCGTCAACGATCCGGGCGAAGGCACGCAAGCGAAACGCCGGTCCCAGGCCGTCATCGTCGATCACCTGACGCCGCCCTTGACGCGCGCCGAGAGCTACGGGCCGCTCCGCGATCTCGAGGGTCTCGTCGACGAATATTACGAGGCGGCCGGGGTCGATCCCCGCCGGCTCAAGGTGCTCCGCGGGAACATCATCGAGCTCTGCCGCTCGACCGGTCTCGACCGCGACCTCGGGATCGGCGCCGGCGACGACGACGGGCAGCTCAAGAAGCTCGATGCCTATCTCTGCGAGCTGAAGGAGATGCAGATCCGGGATGGGCTCCACGTGTTCGGCGAGTCGCCTTGCGGTCGGCTCCTGCACGATCTCCTGGTCGCGCTCGTGCGCCTACCCCGCGCGGCCGGCAAGGGCGGCGATGAATCGCTGTTGCGTGCGCTCTCAGGCGATCTCGGCCTCGGCTTCGATCCGCTCGACTGCCCGATGGGCGAGCCGTGGACCGGCCCCAAGCCCAAGACGCTCGCGGAGGGCGGCCCCTGGCGCTCGACCGGCGACACCATCGAGCGTCTGGAAGCCCTGGCGTCCAAGCTCGTTGCGCGCGAACGGACACCGGAACCGGCGTGGACCCGCACCCGCGCCGTCCTCGAAGCCGTGGATGCGCGCATCCGCCCGGCGGTCGAAGCCTCGGGCGAGGCCGAGCTCGCCGGGCTCCTCGCGGGCCTCGCCGGGCGCTTCGTCGCCCCCGGCCCCTCCGGCGCGCCGACGCGCGGGCGGCCGGACGTGCTGCCGACGGGCCGCAACTTCTATTCCGTCGACACGCGGACCGTGCCGACACCGGCCGCCTGCACCCTCGGCTGGAAATCGGCCGATCTTCTGGTGACGACCCACGCGCAGCTTCACGGCACCTGGCCCAGGACGATGATCGTGAACGCCTGGGGCACCAGCAACATGCGGACCGGCGGCGACGACATCGCGCAGGCCCTCGCCCTCATGGGCGTGCGCCCGACCTGGGATCAGGCGTCCCGCCGCGTCACCGGCTTCGAGATTCTTCCGGCAAGCGTGCTTGGCCGGCCCCGCGTCGACGTGACGCTTCGGGTCTCCGGATTTTTCCGCGACGCCTTTCCCGCCCTCATCGACCTCGTCGATTCGGCGGTGCGCGCGGTGGCCGCGCTCGACGAGCCCGATGACTCAAACCCGCTCGCGGAACGCACCCGGGTGGAATCCGCCGTGCTTCGCGCCCAAGGTGCTTCGCCTGAAGACGCGCTCCGGCGCGCGAGCTTCCGGGTGTTCGGGTCCAAGCCCGGGGCCTACGGCGCCGGCTTGCAGGCGCTGATCGACGAGCGCGGGTGGGAGACCGAGGCCGACCTGGCGCGGGCCTACGTCGCCTGGGGCGGCTACGCCTACGGAAGCGGCGCCGAGGGGCGGCCCGCCCATCGGCTGTTCGAGACCCGCTTGGGGCGCGTCGAGGCCGTCGTCCACAACCAGGACAACCGCGAGCACGATCTCCTGGACTCCGACGACTACTACCAGTTCGAGGGCGGCGCCGCGGCGGCCGTGCGCGTGCTCTCGGGCCGCGCGCCCGCCGTCTACCACAACGACCATTCGCGCCCGGAAACGCCGAAGGTGCGGACCCTCGAGGACGAGATCGCCCGCGTGGTGCGCGCCCGAGTGGTCAACCCGAAGTGGATCGCCGGCGTCATGCGCCACGGCTACAAGGGCGCCTTCGAGATGGCGGCGACGGTCGATTATCTCTTCGCCTTCGCGGCGACGACGGGCGCGGTCAAGGATCACCACTTCGATGCCGTGTTCGACGCCTACCTCGGCGACCGGGACGTGCGTGCCTTCGTGGCCGAGCACAATCCGGCCGCGCTCCGGGAAATGAGCGAGCGCCTCCTGGAAGCCGAGACGCGCGGACTCTGGCGCCCGCGCCTCAACAGCGCGCATGCGCTGCTTACTGACTTAGGACAAGGAAACCGATGACCGAAGACACCGAAGACCTCAACGCCCGCCACCACGAGAAGATGGCGAAGAAGAAGGCCGTACGCGACCGGATGCTGGCCGGGAAGACGATCGAGAAGGGGCTGCTGATCGTCCACACGGGGACGGGGAAGGGAAAGACCACGGCGGCGATCGGCCTCGCGATCCGCGCGATCGGGCGGGGCATGAAGGTCGGCATCGTCCAGTTCGTGAAGGGCGCCTGGGACACGGGCGAGCGCACGATCCTGGAGAAGTTCCCGGCTCTCTGCACCATCCGCGCCATGGGCGAGGGGTTCACCTGGGAGACCCAGGACCGCGGGCGCGACATTAAGGCGGCGGAGGCCGCGTGGACGCTCGCCAAGGAGATGATCGCCGATCCGTCTTACGGGATGGTCGTGCTGGACGAGCTCAACATCGTGCTCCGCTACGACTACCTGGCCCTGGAGGACGTGCTCCGGGCGATCGCCGCCCGGCCGCCCGGCCTCCACGTCGTGGTCACCGGCCGGAACGCGAAGGAGCCGCTGATCGAGGCGGCCGACCTGGTGACGGACATGAGCCTGGTCAAGCATCCCTTCCGATCCGGCATCAAGGCGCAGAAGGGGATCGAGTTCTGATATCCGATCCCTCGCAGGCGTCATGCCCGCGCTTGTCGCGGGCATCCACGTCTTCAAGGCATGGATCGCCGGGACAAGCCCGGCGATGACGAATGAGGAAGGACATGGATTCTCTTCATCTCGGGTACAGCGGCGCCCGTTTTTCGTAGAATAGCCTCCGATTCGGGCGCCGGCCGCCCGGAGCGCCGCAAAGGAGGCGTACCATGAAGCGCAGAGCACTTCTCGTCGTTGCCCTGGCCGCGGCGCTTTCGTCCGTTGCCTGCGACCGGCTTCGCGACGAGCCGCAGTTTTCATCGGCAAACCTGGTCGACCGCGCGGTCGAGACGGTGGAGCGCATGCGCCGCGTCCCCGATCTCCGCCCGTTCACCGAGATGATTCCGACCGCCCGCGGCGTCGTGATCCTGCCGTCGGTGACGCGCGCGGGCTTCATCGGCGGCGCCGAGGGCGGCAACGGCATTCTCCTCGCGCGCGACGCGTCGGGCGGCTGGGGGTACCCTGCCTTCTACACGCTCGCCGCCGGCAGCGTCGGCCTGCAGGTCGGCATCCAGAACACGGAGATCATCCTGGTCATCCGCAACGACAAAGCGCTCAACGCCATCGTCCAGCACCAGGGCACGCTCGGCGCCGACGCGGGAGTCACGCTCGGGTTCGTCGGGATCGGGGCCGAGGCCGCCACCACCACCAACCTCGGCGCCGACGTGGTCGCGTTCTCGAACTCGGCCGTCGGCCTTTACGTCGGCGCTTCCCTCGACGGCGCCGCGCTCGTCCGCCGCAAGGACCTGAACGAAGCTTTCTACGGCGCCGGGGCGACGGCCCGCGCCATCGCGCTCGAGGGCCGCCACCAGAACCCGCGCGCCGACCGCTTGCGAGCCGTTCTTGCGGGCGCCCGCAGCTAAGCGCCCCTTAGCCCTGATGCTGCAGGGCACGGGATCGGACGTCGGAAAGTCGCTGCTGGTCGCCGGGCTCTGCCGGGCGTTCGTCCGCCGCGGCTTGCGGGTGCAGCCGTTCAAGCCGCAGAACATGTCCAACAACGCCGCCGTGACGGCCGACGGCGGCGAGATCGGCCGCGCCCAGGCGCTGCAGGCGCGCGCCGCGCGTGTGCCGCTCTCCGTTCACATGAACCCCGTCCTCTTGAAGCCCCAGTCGGAACAGGGCGCGCAGGTCGTGGTGCAGGGCCGAGTCGAAGGAAGCGCCGGCGCCCGCGAATATCACAAACTCAAGCCGAAGCTGCTTCCGCGCGTGCTCGAAAGTTTCCGGGTGATGTGCGCCGCGGCCGATCTCGTTCTCGTCGAAGGGGCGGGAAGCCCGGCCGAGGTGAACCTGCGCGCGGGCGACATCGCCAACATGGGCTTCGCCGAAGCCGCGCAGGTTTCTGTCGTCCTCGTCGCCGACATCGACCGCGGCGGCGTGATCGCGAGCCTGGTCGGCACGCACGCGCTCCTGAGCCCCAGCGAGCGGCGTCTGCTCAAGGGTTACATCATCAACAAGTTCCGCGGCGACGCGCGCCTTTTCGCGCCGGCCATCAGGCTCATTCGAAAGAAGACCGGCCTTGCCTCCTTGGGGATCGTTCCTCATTTCCCGGCCGCGCGGCTGCTGCCGAAGGAGGATGCGCTCGCCCTCGACAACGAGGCGCCGGACCCCGCCTCTTCCAAGGTCGCGATCCGGATCGCGGTGCCCCGCCTCCCGCGCATCGCCAATTTCGACGATCTGGACCCCTTGCGGGCGGAGCCGGACGTCCGGGTGACGATCGTCGAAGCCGGCGAGCCGATCCCGGCGGACGCCGACGTGGTGCTGTTGCCGGGATCCAAGGCGACCCTCGCCGATCTCGCCGCGCTCAAGGCCGAGGGGTGGGACGTGGACATTCGCGCCCATCGGCGGCGGGGTGGTCTCGTGGTCGGGCTCTGCGGCGGCTATCAGATGCTGGGAATGCGCGTCGCCGACCCCGGGGGGATCGAAGGGCGCTCAGGCGAGACCGAAGGGCTCGGGCTCCTCGACGTGGAAACCGTGATCGGCGGCGCGAAAACCCTTCGCGAGCGGCGGGGGACGGACACCCGGACTGGCGAGACGGTCGCCGCTTACGAGATGCATATGGGCCGGACCTCCGGGGCCGATTGCGCGCGGCCCTGGTTCACGCTCGACGACGGGGCGGCCGAGGGCGCGGTCACGGCCGACGGCCGTGTGCTCGGAGCCTATCTGCACGGCGTCTTCGCGGCCGACGGGTTCCGGCGCGCGTTCCTCGCCGGCATCCGCAGCGGGCGCTCGTCCAGCACCGCCTACGAGGCCCGGATCGAGGAGACGCTGGATGCGCTCGCCGACCACCTGGAGGCCCACGTCGCGTTGGACCGCCTCCTCGCTATCGCGAAACCAGAATCGCCGCGAAAACGGACACGCTGACGAGGGAGACCACCGTCGAGACGACGATGGCGGACGCCGTGCCCGCGACGCGCACCTTGAAATTGTGGGCGAGGATGAAGGCGGTCTTCGAGACCGGCATGGCGGCGGCAAACACGCCGACGGTCGCCGCGAATGCGCTCACGCCGAAGAGGAAGGTCGCCGCGAGCCAGAAGGCGAGCGGGTGGAGGAAGAGCTTCATCGCGCTCACGGCGGCGGCGCCTGCGAGCTCCGCCCGGGAGGGGCGATCGACGAGGGTCGCGCCGACGGCAAAGAGAGCGCACGGCGCGACGGCGGCCGCGAGCAGGCGGACGAAACCCTCGAAGGGCCCCGCGATCGGGACATCCGCCGCCGACGCTGCGATCCCGGCCGCGATTCCCAGCAGCAGCGGATTGCTTGCGAGGTTTCCGAGGATGTCCCGGAGGATCGCGCCCGTGTGACGCTCGCGCGCCTTACCCGCTTCGACGAGGACGAGGGTGAGCGGAACGAGAAGCGTTTGGTCGACGATGATGCAGAGCATGAGCGGAACCGCGGCATCTTCGCCGAAAAACGCGATCGCGAGCGGAATCGCGAGATAGGCGATGTTCGCCATGGAGGCCGAGAGGCCGCAAAAGGCGGCGTCGGCGAGGGACGTGCGGAAGGCCCGGCGCGCGACAATAAAGCCGAGCCCGTAAAGAGCGAGGTCGGCGAAGGCACAGGCACCGATAAAGGCGAAATCGGCGATGGCGGCGGGCGGCCGTGCGGCGGTCACGCGAAAGAGGAGTGCCGGCAGCGCCACGTAATAGACGAAGGCATTGAGCCCGCCGATCCCTTCTTTCGAGAGCACGTTCAGGCGGGCCGCCATGAAGCCGCAGGCGATCACCGCGAAAAATGGGATGAGGATCGCGACGACGCTGTTCACGCGACCGCGCTCCTCTCACCAGGCCAGATGAAACAGGGCAAGCGACGCCAGCCAGAGCGCGTTCAGGAAGCCGGCGACGGTGTAAAGATAGAGCGTGCGGCTGATATCCTGGCCCGTCGCGCGGGTGCGCCCGTCCCCCATCCAGGCATCTTTCACGTGGTGCCCGGGATAGTGCCGCGGTCCCGCGAGCGCGAGGCCGAGCGCGCCTGCAACCGCGCTTTCGGGCCAGCCGGCGTTGGGGGAGCGATGGCGGCCGGCGTCCCGAAACATCGTCTTGAGAGCGCGCCACGGGCTTGCGGTCGGCGTGAAAACGGCGGCGAGCGCGAAGAGGAGACCCGACAGCCTGGCCGGAATCAGATTCAACAGGTCGTCGAGCCGGGCCGCCGCCTTGCCGAAGGCGCGATACTTGGGCGACACGAGGCCGATCATGCTGTCCATGGTGTTGACGGCCTTGTAGACGAGGAGGCCCGGGAAGCCGAACACCGTATACCAGAAGACGGGCGCCACCACGCCGTCGGAAAAATTCTCGGCCGCCGACTCGATCGCCGCGCGGGCGACGCCGTGCTCGTCCAGCGTCTCCACGTCGCGCCCGACCAGATGGGCGACGGCGCCGCGTCCGGCGGGAAGACCGCCTTCGCGGAGCGCTTTCCCGACCGCGCGCACGTGGTCATACAGGTTGCGCTGCGCCAGCAGGCTCACCAGCAGCAAGAGCTCGACGATCCAGCCGAAGCCGTGATGCTGCGTGAGCCAGGCGACGCCGATGCCGATGAGAGCGCACGGGACCACAACGATCAGCACCGTGAGGCCGCCCCGCACGGCGCGGTCGAGGTCGCTTCGCTGCTCGCGGTTGAGCTTGCGGTCGAGCGCGGCGACGGCGCCGCCGATGATGCGGACGGGGTGGGGAACGACCCGGAAGAACGCGCGCGCCTCGCCCACGTACGCTTCGATGAACAGCGCGATCAGGACGAGAAACAGGGGATCGATACCTTCGTGCCCCCCGATGAGCGCATCTGTCAACATCGGTGCACATTGGAAGGACCGCCGGGAGGCCGTCAACCGGAATGCCGAAACGGCCTTCCGAACGGCCTGAAACGTTGGCCCACGTCATGTCCGTGCCATATACTTGTGCTTCCATGACAAACGGCGGCGCGATGCAACACGTTTCGGAAGCTCCCATTTCATGACCACGTCCGATTCCGGCGGTGCCGCCGCGCAAGCGGCCGGCGCGCCCGACGCCGCGCGGCCGGCGACGGAGATCATGGGCTCGGTGATCGACGCTCTCGGCGCGCTCGCGTCGGCGCTCGGCTCGGCCTTCGCCGCTTTGATCGGTGCGCTTCCCGAGTGGGTCTTCATCGCAGCGGGCTTTGCGGGGGCGGCGCTGGTTGGGACGCTTGTCGGCGCGAAGCTGACCCGCCGGGGGCAACCCCCGCCGGCAGCGGCCCAAACGGCGGAAGCGGCGGCCCCGGAAGCCGAGCAGAAGGAAGTCCAGCAGCCTGAAAACCCGGCCTTCAAGAGCTACCAGCGGATTCTCGAAGAAAAAGGCATCCCGGCCAAGGAGCAGGACATTCAGATGCGCGAGTTCGCGCGTCAGTTCGCCGACATGGGCGAAAAGCTCGCCAACCTCGCGCCCGGCCACGCCAACTTGAAAATGGTGGTGGACGAGGCGGCCCGCGCGCTCGAGGCGGGCGCGTTCGGCCAGGCGATCGAGCTCTTGGGCCATGTCGGCGATCAGGAGGCGGACGCCGGAGGCGAGCTTCGGAAGACGGCCGCACGGCACTTGGGCGCGGCGGCGACAGCGAAGAGCGTCGCCGGCGACCTCCACATGGCGCAGATGGCCTACCAGGATGCCGCCATCTGCTACCGCCAGGCGCTCGACGCGCTTCCGGAGGGGTCGGATGCGCTCCGTTCCGAGTGCCTCAACAAGCATGGCACCGCGACCTATCAGGCGGGGGACCTCGATTCGGCGGCCATGTCCTTCGGCCAAGCGCTCACCATGCTTGAGAAGTCGCTCGGCGATGATCACGCGGACGTCGCGACCGCGCTCAACAATCTCGCGCTACTCCACTATTCGCGCGGCGATTTCAAGTCGGCCGAGCCTCTCTACCAGCGGGCGCTCGCCATCGACGAGAAGGTGCTCGGCGAGGACAACCCCGGCGTCGCGACCGATCTCAACAACCTAGCGCTGCTTTACAAGAAACAAGGCAAGTTCAAGGACGCGGAGCCGCTCTTGCGGCGCGCCCTCGCGATCAAGGAGAAGGCGTTCGATCCCGGCCATCCGAGCCTGGTGACCGGGCTCAAGAACTATGCCGCGCTGCTCAGGGCGCTCGACCGCGGGGACGAGGCGGCAAAGTACGAATCGCGCGCCGCCCGCCTTCCGCCCAAGCGGCGGGCGGGGAAAGCGGCCGAATAAGGCCTCTCGTTCCGCTTCCTCCACTAAAGAAAACCTTTATAGTGGCGCCCAGTCGGGTTGCGGCCGGAGGCATTGACCAGCCGGAGCCCGCGCGGGGGCGTTCCCCGTTCGCGCGACGCTCGGAGGCAAGGACCAAGCGCCATGACGAAGAGAACGGCCGTGATGGTTTGCGGCCACGGCAGCCGCGACGACGCGGCCATCAGCGAATTCAGCCTGATCGCCCGCCATTTGCGCGCCCGCCTCCCGGCCTTCGACGTGGAGAGCGGGTTCCTCGAATTCGCCCGCCCGATGATCCGCGACGGGCTCGACGCCTTGAAGGCGCGCGGGGCCGAACAGATCGTCTGCGTGCCCGGCATGCTGTTCGCGGCCGGTCACGTGAAGAACGACCTGCCGTCCGAGATCAACGGCTTCGCCGCGGAGAACGCCGGCATCGAGGTCAAATTCGCCCGCGAGCTCGCGATCGATTCCCGCCTGCTTGCCGCCTCCCGCCAGCGCATCGAAGAGGCCGAGCGCGTGTCGTCCAAGCCGACGCCGCGTGACCAGACGCTGCTCATGGTCGTCGGGCGCGGCACCAACGATCCGGACGCCAATTCCAACGTGAGCAAGGTCGCGCGCATGCTCTGGGAAGGCATGGGCTTCGCCTGGGCCGAGACGAGCTACAGCGGCGTCGCCCACCCGCGCGTCGATGCCGGCCTCGTGCAGGCGGCGAAGCTCGGCTATCGGCGGATCATCGTGTTTCCCTACTTTCTGTTCACCGGCATCCTGGTGAAGCGCATCTATGCGGCGGCCGACGAGATGGCGGCGCGACACCCGGAGATCGAGATACTGAAGGCCGGCTACCTCAACGACCATCCGCTGGTGATCGAATCCTTCCTCGCCCGTATCGAAGAAGTGTTCGCCGGCAACAACGCGATGAACTGCCAGCTCTGCAAGTACCGGGAGCAGATCATCGGCTACGAAAAGGACAAGGGCGCGCCGCAGGCCGGCCACCACCACCACGTGCGCGGCATCGGGACGGACGCCGACCGCGCGGGCCATCACCACCACGATCACGGACATTCCCATGAAGATTCCCATGAGCATGATCACACCCATGGTGACGGAGACGAGCGCACGGGCAAGCCATGACCGTCTTCGATGCGTACGTGGTGGTCGATTGGAGCGCCAACGCGACGCCGAAGTTGGGGGCGGACAGCATTTGGTACGCGGCTCTCGTCCGCGAGAAGGGCCGGCTTCAACCGATCAAACTTCGCAACGTTCGGACCCGCGCCGAGGCCAAAGACGAGCTCGGAGAGCTACTTGCGGGATTTGTGGCCGCGCGCAAGGCAACCCTGATCGGATTCGATTTCCCTCTGGGATATCCAAAGACGGTTGCCGGCGCTCTTGGACTGAAAGGAGCTCCCTGGCGTGCGGTCTGGAATCATTTGGCGCGCGAAATAAAGGACAGTCCAAACAACCGCAATAACCGCTTCGACGTGGCGAAGGCACTGAACAAAAAACTCTCCGGCGAAGCATTCCCGTTTTGGGGCTGCCACGACAACCAAGTCGGCCCCTTTCTCGTCGCCAGGGGCCGCCGCCCCCACAACAAGGATGACGTCCGAGAGCACAGACTGACCGACCGCAGCATCAAGGGTCCGCAGCCCGTCTGGAAGCTTTCCGGCAACGGATGTGTCGGGGGCCAGGCGTTGGTTGGCATCCCGGTGGTGCGGAGCCTTCGAGACGACCCGGCGCTGGCGGCGGCGAGCCTCGTTTGGCCGTTCGAGACGGGATTAAAAGTTCCCGGACTCCGAAAAGCAAAGAGACGGATCGTATTCGCGGAAGTCTATCCAACCTTAATTCGCCCCGCTGTTCCGCCGGGAGAGATCAAAGACAGAGTGCAGGTGTGCGCGCTTGCCCGCTATTTTGCGAAACTGGACGGTGAGGGCATGCTTGCTTCCCTGTTTTCCGGCCCTCCCGGTTTATCGCGGCAACAGCGCCGTATCGTCGAGAGGGAGGAGGGATGGATTCTTGGCGCTGGCGCCGCACTCTCACGCCCAGCCTCTCATCCGTCATGGCCGGGCCGACCGAAGGGCGAGTCCCGGCCATCCACGACGTCCGCCAAACCGAAGGACGTGGATGCCCGGCACAAGGCCGGGCATGACACCATTAGGAACAGTGACGGTTTTTCGTATCTGAAGTCGCCGAAGGCCATCTACCGCCGGTCGTTCGCGCTGGTGAAAGCGGCGACGGATCTCAGCGGAGTGGCTAAAGGCGATCACCCCCTCGCCCTCCGGCTGATCCACGCGTGCGGGACGCCGGAGATCGCCCGCGACCTCGCGTTCAGCAAGGATGCCGTGCGGGCGGGACGGCGGGCGCTGGAAGCGGGCGCTCCTATCCTCGTCGATTCCATGATGGTGGCGGCGGGGATCACGCGGGCGCGGCTGCCGGCAAACAATCGCGTGGTCTGCACGCTCGGCCGCGCGCGTGTCGCGGGGCTCGCGCGCGCCCAAGGCACGACCCGGTCCGCCGCCGCCGTCGATCTTTGGCGCCCGCACCTGGAGGGCGCCGTTGTCGCAATCGGGAACGCGCCGACCGCCCTCTTCCGGCTTCTCGAGCTGATCCAGTCCGGCGCCGGCACGCCCGCGCTGATCCTCGGCTTTCCCGTCGGCTTCGTCGGCGCCGCCGAATCGAAGGACACGTTGATCCGCTCCGCCGACGGAATTCCGTTCATCACCTTGCGTGGACGGCGGGGCGGGAGCGCGCTCGCCGCCGCGGCCGTCAACGCGCTCGCCAACGCAAGCGAAGGCGTGCCATGAGCGCCTGGCTTTCCGTGATCGGCATCGGCGAGGACGGGCTTGCCGGCCTCGGCGCATCCGCCCGCGAGGCCATCGAAAAGGCGGACGTCTTGGTCGGCGGGACGCGCCACCTCTCCAAAGTCCCGCCCGGCGCGGCCGAACGGATCGCCTGGGGCGCCGACCTCGAGCGCACGATCGAATCCCTGGCCCGTCACGAGGGTCGTCGCGTCGTCGTGCTGGCCACGGGCGATCCCCTCCACTACGGCGTCGGCGTGACGCTCATCAACCGCTTCGGCGCCGGCGCGGTCGCCGTCCTGCCGGCCCCGAGCGCGTTCAGCCTCGCCGCCGCCCGCATGGGCTGGGCGCTTGCGGACACAACTTGCATTTCCGTCCATGGGCGTCCGCTCGCCGCCGTCAATCTGCATGTACAGCCGAACGCCCGGGTCCTGATCCTGAGCCACGACGGCGCGACGCCCGCCGCTGTTGCCAAGCTGCTCGCCGCGCGTGGGTTCGGCGGCAGCGCGATGACCGTGCTTTCCCACATGGGCGGTTCAAAAGAGGAGCGGCTCGACGGCACGGCCGGGAGCTGGCATCACGCGCGTACGGCCGACCTCAACACCATCACCGTCAAATGCATCGCCGGCCCCGATGCCCGGGCCTGGCCACGCTTGGCCGGCCTCCCGGAGGAGGCCTTCATCCACGACGGGCAGATCACCAAGCGCGAGGTG
This sequence comes from Rhodospirillales bacterium, assembly GCA_009694195.1. Taxonomy (GTDB): domain Bacteria; phylum Pseudomonadota; class Alphaproteobacteria; order Rhodospirillales; family SHVQ01; genus SHVQ01. Next base: position 42,301 of record SHVQ01000002.1, on the reverse strand, counting down.
CGCGCGGCGACGCTGGCCGCGCTGGCACCGCTCGCGGGCGATGTCCTGTGGGATGTCGGCGCCGGCAGCGGCGCGGTCGCGATCGAGTGGCTGCGCGCCGAACCTTCTGCCGAGTCGGTGGCCATCGAGCGGCGGCCGGATCGCGCCCACGCGATCCATCTGAACGCGGAGGCGCTCGGCGTCCCGCGACTGCGCGTCGTCATGGGCGACGCCCCGGCGGCATTCTCCGATCTGGCGCCGTCCCCGACCGCCGTCTTCGTCGGCGGCGGCATCACCGAAGATGGGCTTCTCGATGCGTGCTGGAAGGCGATCGCGCCGGGCGGCCGCATGGTCGCCAACGGCGTGACGCTCGAGGCAGGCGCCCGGCTCACGGCCTGGCGTGCGCTTCACGGCGGCGATCTCGTCCGCATCTCCATCGCGCGGGCGGAGCCGCTGGGTGCGTTAACGGCGCTCCGGCCTCAGTTGGATGTATTGCAGTATTCGGGACGAAAGGTTGATCGCTGATGGCTACCCTCTACGGCCTCGGTCTCGGACCGGGCGACCCGGAGCTCCTCACGCTGAAAGCGCTCAACGTATTGAAGCGGGTGCCGGTCATCGCCTATCCGGCGCCCGATACGGGCGAGAGCTTCGCCCGCAGGATTGCGGCCCCGCACCTGCCGGGCGGCCAGATCGAAATCGCCATCCGGACCCCGATGATCCCCGGCCGCTATCCGGCAAACGACGTTTACGACCGTTACGGCGCCGAGATCGCTGAGCATCTGGAGGGCGGCCGCGACGTGGCCGTGCTGTGTCAGGGCGATCCGTTTTTTTACGGCTCGTTCATGTACGTCTTCCAGCGCTTCGCGGATAAATGCGCGGTCGAAGTCGTGCCCGGCGTCTCGTCGCTCGGTGCTTGCGCGGCTGCCGCGGGCCGGCCGCTCGCATCCAGAAACCAGGTGCTCACGATCTTGCCCGCGACGCTTCCCGAAGACGATCTTGCTGCGCGCCTCAAGGGCTCGGACTCCGTCGCGATCGTGAAGGTCGGCCGGCACCTGGAGAAAGTCCGCCGCGTTCTCGACTCTCTCTCGCTCACGAATCGCGCGCGCTACATCGAGCGGGCGACGCTAGCAGAAGAGCGCGTGCTTCCCCTCGACCGCGTCTCGGAGGGGGAGGCGCCTTACTTTTCCATGATCCTGGTCAGCGGCCCGGACGGGCGCATCCTGTGAGCGGTGAGCTCCCATCGGGCGTCGTCTTCGTTGCGCTGACGCGGGAGGGCGTGCTGCTCGCGCGGCGGCTCGCGAAGCAATTTCCGGCGGCATCCGTCCATGCCCTCCAGCGGTACGGAGAGGGCGCCGACGAGACCTTTTCCGAAACGGGTGCCCACATCCGCGGCCTTTTTTCCGCCGGCACGCCCATTGTTGGCATCTGCTCCGCCGGGATTCTCGTTCGCGCGTTGGCGCCCGTACTGGCGGACAAACGCGGCGAGCCGCCGGTCGTCGCCGTCTCCGAAGACGGCAACGTCGTGGTTCCCTTGCTTGGCGGCCACCGGGGCGCCAACCGGATCTCCAGGACTATCGCCGAGATTACCGGCGGTACTGCCGCCGTCACGACAGCGGGCGACGTGGCGCTCGGCCTCGCGCTCGACGATCCGCCTTCCGGCTGGCGGGTGGCGAATGTCGATGCTGCAAAAGGCATCGCGGCGCGGCTCCTTAACGGAACGCCGGTCGGCTTGCGCGTCGACGCGGGTGACGCCGCGTGGATTGAACGATCGGGTGCCGCCTTCGTCGCGGGCGCGACGCCCGCCGTCATCGCGACCCATCGCCATATCGCCGAGCCGGGGGAGGACTTCATCCTGCATCCTCCCGTCCTCGCCCTCGGCGTCGGTTGCGAGCGCGGGATCGATGCCGGCGAGATGATCCAACTCTCCGAGAGCGTTCTCGCGCGTCACGGGCTCGCCTCCGGAGCCGTCGCCTGTGTCGTCTCCATCGACGTCAAGGCGGACGAGGAGGCCGTGCACGGGCTTGCCCGCCGGTTGGACGTGCCTGCGCGTTTCTTCTCCGCCGCCGACTTGGAAAAGGAATCGCCCCGCCTCGCGAACCCGTCGGACACCGTGTTCCGCGAGGTCGGCTGCCACGGTGTTGCCGAGGGCGCGGCCCTTGCGGCGGTCGGGAGCGCGGGCCGGCTGCTCGTCGAGAAGACGGTCGCCGGACGGGCCACTTGCGCGGTGGCACTTTTGCCTGGCGGTATCGATCCCGCGAGGGTCGGGCGCGCGCGCGGCCACCTCGCCGTCGTCGGGCTCGGACCGGGCGCGCCCGCCTGGCGGACGCCCGAGGCGACGCGGCTTATCGCCGTCGCGACCGACGTGGTGGGGCTCCAGCTTTACCTTGATTTGCTCGGCGATGCGCTGGCAGGGAAACAGGTGCACGCGTCGCTCCTCGCCGAGGAAGAGGCGCGCGTGCGGAAAGCGATCTCGCTCGCGGCCGAGGGCAAGTCCGTCGCTCTCGTGAGCTCGGGCGATCCTGGCATTTACGCCCTCGCCACCCTCGTCTTCGAAGTGCTGGAGCACGAGAACCGGCCGGAGTGGAACCGCATCGCCGTGCAGGTGGCGCCCGGGGTCTCGGCCTTGCAGGCGGCGGCCGCCCGCGTCGGAGCGCCCTTGGGCCACGATTTCGCGGCGATCTCGCTGTCCGATCTGCTGACGCCGTGGGAGGAGATCGAGCGCCGCTTGCGAGCGGCGGCGGCGGGCAACTTCGTCCTCGCGCTCTACAACCCGGTCTCCAAGCGGAGGCGAACCCAGCTCGGCCGCGCCCGCGACATTCTCCTGCAGGCGCGGCCCGCCGCGACCCCCGTCGTGCTCGCCCGCAATCTCGGGCGCGAGGGCGAGGACGTGCGCACCATCCGCTTGGACGAGCTCGATGCGGACAAGGCGGACATGCTGACGGTGATCCTGATCGGCAACCGCGAGACCCGCGCGATTGCCTCGGGCGTCAACCGCTGGGTCTATACGCCGCGCGGCTATGCGCGGAAGGCCGGGTCGTCGTGACCGTGCATTTCGTCGGCGCAGGCCCGGGCGCGCCCGACTTGATCACCGTCCGCGGCCTCGCGATTCTTCGCCGCGTAGGTGTGGTCCTCTACGCGGGCTCGCTCGTGCCAACGGAGATCCTTCGCGAAGCGCGGACGGATGCGCGCATCGTCGACACGGCGCCGCTCACCCTCGATGCCATCATCGGGGAGATGAAAGCGGCCCACCTGAAGGGCCACGATGTCGCCCGTCTTCACTCAGGCGATCCCTCGCTCTACGGCGCGATCGCCGAACAGATGCGGAAACTGGATGCGCTCGGCATTCCCTATGACGTGACCCCCGGCGTTCCTGCTTACGCCGCCGCCGCCGCCGCCCTGAAGCGCGAGCTCACGCTTCCGGAAGTGAGCCAGACCATCGTGCTCACGCGGACGGAGGGGCGGGCATCTCCCATGCCGCCGAAGGAAGACTTGAAAACCCTCGGCGCCAGCGGCGCCACACTCGCCATCCATCTTTCCGTCAACAATCTCGCCCGCGTGGTGCGCGATCTCGTGCCCTTCTACGGCGCCGACTGCCCGGTGGTCGTCGCCTATCGGGTGAGCTGGCCCGATGAAAAGATCATCCGCGGCACGCTCGCCGACATCCGCGCCCAGGTGAAGGCGCAGGGCATCACCCGGACGGCGTTGATCCTGGTCGGGCGTGTCTTGGCGGAGGAGACGTTCGCCGACAGCAAGCTCTATGCCGCCGACCATCATCACGTGCTGCGCCCGCGCGTGAAGGCGAGCGCCCGATCCCGTTAAAGCCGGCGCGCGAGCCAGGCGATGACCTCGTCGGCGCTCGCGGCCGACTCGCCCGGCGGCTTGGGCGGGCGCCGGATGAGGAGAATCCGCACGCCCAACTCCATCGCGGCCTTGATCTTGGCTTCCGTGCCGGCGCCGCCGCTGTGCTTGGTGACCAGGATATCGATGCGGTGCTCGCGAAAGAGCGCGCGCTCGTTTTCGAGGGTGAAGGGCGGCCGGCCGACGACGAGCGTGCAATCGGCGAGCGGAAGCGGCGCGCTCGGCCGGTCCATCAGGCGGACGAGGAACCGGACGCCGGTCACCCGGGAAAACGCATCCAGTTCGCCGACGCCCGTCGTCAGGAATGCGCGCTTCGCAAGCGTAGGGAGGATTTCGGCGGCGCGCCTGGAATCCGCGACCTCGACCCAGGCTCCGTCGGACGGAATCCGCCACGGAGCGCGGACCAGCATGATCCGCGGGACATCCGCCCGGAGGCACGCGTCGTAGGCATGGTCGGAGATGGTCTCGGCGAACGGGTGCGTCGCATCGATGACCCAGTCGATCGATTCGGCGCGGAGATACTGCTCCAGGCCTTCCGCGCCGCCAAACCCGCCCACGCGGACTTCGCCCGGAAGATCGGGAAGCGATGGGCGACGGCCGGCGAGCGACGAGATCACATGGATCCGTCCGGCGAAGCGCGCGCAAGCCTTCCGCGCGATCTCGGCTCCTTCGGCCGTGCCGCCGAGGATCAATAGGCGCTTGCGGGGTGTGGGTTCAGGGTCCGACATGGCCGACGAGGCCTCCCTCGCGGTCGAAGACGGCGACGTCGACCCGGATGCCGCCGGCGAGCGTCGCGAGCGCGACTTCGCGGGCCCGGCGGGCGACGGCGTCGCCGAGCGGAATCCCGTGCTCGCGCGACCAGCCCAAGACCTCGAGCGCGGTGTTGGCCCCCGGAACCTTGGCCGCGAGCGCGGCCGTGGCGCCCGCCTCCTGGAAGAGAGTCGCAAGCGCGTTCATGTCGATGCGGGACCGCTGGGCATGAAGGTCGAGGGCGCCCTGCGCGAGCTTGCAGAGCTTGCCGAAGCCGCCGGCAATGGTGAGCCAGGGGACGGGGTGCTTGCGCAGGTACTTGAGCATACCGCCCGCGAAGTCGCCCATGTCGATCATCGCGATCTTCGGGAGGTCGTACATCTTCTGGACGGCGTCCTCGGAGGTCGAGCCCGTCGCCCCCGCCACGTGTGTGAGCCCCGCCGCGCGGGCAACATCGATGCCGCTGTGGATGCCGGAGATCCAGGACGCGCACGAATAGGGGACGACGACGCCGGTGGTGCCGAGGATGGAGAGCCCGCCGACGATGCCGAGGCGACCGTTGAGCGTCTTCTCGGCGAGCGCCTGGCCGCCCGGAATCGAGACCGTGATCGTGACGTCCGCCGAGGCATCGTGCTCCGCCGCGAGCGCGCGGATGACGCCCTCCATCATCTTGCGCGGACCCGGATTGATGGCGGGCTCGCCGACCGCGAGCGGGAGGCCCGCCCGCGTCACCGTTCCGACGCCGTCGCCGGCGCGGAACGCGACGCCGCTTCCGGCAGCCGATTTCACGACGGTGACGATCACTTCCGCCCCGTGGGTGACGTCCGGATCGTCGCCCGCGTCCTTGATGATGCCGGCGGTCGCGGCGCCGTTCTCGAGCGTCGCCCGCGCGAGCGGGAAGCTCGGCCGCTCGCCCTTCGGCAGCACGATCCGGACGGGGTCCGGAAAGCGGCCGGTCAACAGCGCCTCGAACGCGGCGGCGGCCGCGGCGGTGGCGCACGCCCCGGTCGTCCAGCCTTTCCGCAGCGCGTGGGCAGGTTTCCGTGCCGGCATGCCGGAAGTGTAACGCGGGGATGTCCGCTCTTGCCACTCCGTCAGTGCCGCCCGTCACATGCGCCCTGCACATCGCGCATGGAAATTCGGGCTCAAGAGCCCGATAATCATCCCATGTCCTTTCCCCCGAGCCGGATTTTCGCCATTGTCATCGGCCTCCTCGTCGCGGCTGTGGTGATCCTTCTGCTGCGCGTGGTGTTCGACTTTCCGCCGGCGTCCACGGGCGCATCGAAGCCGGAGGGCGGCCCCAGCCGGACGGTGATCGGCGGGCCGTTCACGCTCGTCGATCACAACGGCAAAACGGTGACGGAGCGCGACTTCGCCGGCCGCTCCATGTTGATCTATTTCGGTTTCACCTATTGCCCGGATGTCTGCCCCAATACGCTGACCGTGATGGGCGAGGCCCTCAACAAGCTCGGCGACAAGGCGGCTTCGGTGGTGCCCATCCTCGTCACCGTCGATCCGGAGCGCGACACGGCCGAGCATCTGAAAGAGTACGTCCGCCATTTTCATCCGCGCCTCGTCGCGCTCACCGGGACGACGGATCAGGTCGCCGACGTTTCCCGCAAATACCGCGTCTACTACGCCAAAGTGCGCCCCGAAGGCGCCGGCGAGCAGGAGTACCTGATGGATCACACGTCCATCATCTATCTCATGGGCCCGGACGGGCAATTCCGCACGCATTTCTCCCACGGCATCGACGCGGACGGGATGGTGCGCCGGTTGAAGGACCACCTGTGATCGGGATGCCCGTCCGATGACGCGCGCGTCGCCGCCCGGGATCGTGATCGCGGCGCCGGCCTCCGGCCACGGCAAGACCGTGTTCACGCTGGCGCTGCTTCGCGGCCTCGTGCGCGATGGCATCGCCGTCTCGTCGGCCAAGGCCGGCCCCGATTACATCGACCCCCGCTTCCACGCGGCCGCGAGCGGGCGGTCCTGCCTCAACCTCGACTGCTGGGCGATGCGGCCGGCGACCATCGACGCCGCGACGGCGGCGCTCGGTCGCGACGCCGACCTCGTCGTCTGCGAAGGCGTGATGGGTCTGTTCGACGGCGCCGACGGCGAGCGCGCATCCACTGCCGACTTGGCCGAGCTCCTGGGGTGGCCGGTGATCCTCGTCGTCGATGCGCGCGCGCAAGGCGCATCCGCCGCCGCGGTCGTGCGCGGCTTCGCCAGCCATCGCCCGGGTCTTCCGTTGGCGGGCGTCGTCTTCAACCGGGTGAGCGGCGATCGCCACGCCGAAATTCTCCGCGCCGCGACCGCTGCCTCGGTGCCCGAAGTCCCGGTGCTCGGCTGCATCCCGCGCGACCCCGCGCTCGCGTTGCCGGAGCGCCACCTCGGGCTCGTGCAGGCGGCCGAGCACGCCGACCTTGATCGATTCCTCGACCGCGCCGCCGACATCGTCGCGGCCCACGTCGATATCGAGAGGCTGCGCGGCCTCGCCCGCCGCGGGCGGTCCTTCCCCGTGGACGATCGACCCTCGCCCGCGATCCCGCCGCTCGGACAGCGCATCGCCGTCGCCGAAGACCGGGCGTTCCAGTTCGCCTATCCGCTCGTGCTCGACGGCTGGCGGAAGGCCGGGGCCGAGATCGGGACCTTTTCGCCGCTTGCCGGAGAAGCCCCCGACACGCGCGCGGACGCGGTCTATCTTCCCGGCGGCTATCCCGAGCTTCACGCCGGCACGCTCGCCCATGCCTGCGGCTTCCTCGAGGGGCTTCGCCGGGCGGCCGCCGCCGGCGCCATCCTGTTCGGCGAATGCGGCGGCTACATGGTTCTCGGCCGCGGCCTGGTGGATGCGGACGGCCGCAGGCACGCGATGGCCGATCTCTTGCCGCTCGAAACGTCGTTCGCCGACCGCCGTCTTCATCTCGGATACCGCGAGGCGGCGCTTGCCCAGGACACGCCGCTCGGCCGCAAAGGTGCCCGCTTTCGCGGCCACGAGTTTCACTACGCGCGCACCGTCGCTGAGGGCCCGGGCGATGCCCTCTTCGGATGCACCGACGCGCGCCAACGGGATCTCGGGGCGTTCGGCCTCGTCGCCGGGCGCGTGATGGGGTCGTTTCTTCATCTCATCGACCGGGCCGCGCAGCCGTGATCCCGTTGTTGCCAATCCCGGCGGGAGGGATTACGTGGGAGAGATGAATTCCGTGGCCGACCGCGAGATTCCGTTCTGGCGCGAGAAAACGCTCGCCGAGATGACGAGGGACGAGTGGGAATCGCTCTGCGACGGGTGCGGCAAGTGCTGCCTCGGCAAGGTCGATGATCCGAAGACGGGGGCTCTCCGCCAGACGGACGTCGCCTGCCGGCTCCTCGATCCGGACACCTGCCGGTGTTCGAGCTACGCTGACCGCAAGCGCTTCGTCCCCGATTGCGTCGTCCTGACGCCGGCCAAGGTTGCGACGCTTTCGTGGCTGCCCGGCACCTGCGCCTATCGGCTCGTCGCCGCGGGCCGGGATCTCTACGCCTGGCATCCGCTCGTCTCGGGCGACTCCGAGAGCGTCCATCGCGCCGGCATTTCCGTCCGCGGGCGCATGGTGTCGGAGCGCGAATGCGCGAGACCTGAGGAGCGCATCGTCGAATGGCCGGCATGACGAAAGACGGCGAGACGACTCCGTTCTGGCGGCGGAAGCGGCTCGACCAGATGACGCCGACGGAGTGGGAGTCGCTCTGCGACGGTTGCGGCAAATGCTGTCTCAACAAGCTCGAGGACGCCGAGACCGGCGTGATCGCCTACACCGATGTCGCCTGCCGGCTGCTCGATCTGAAGACGTGCCGTTGCGGCAACTACGCGAAACGCAAGTCGATCGTCCCCGACTGCGAAGTCTTGACGCCCGAAGCCGTGGCGCGGTTTAAATGGTTGCCGTCCACGTGCGCCTACCGGCTGCTCTGGGAGGGCAAGGACTTGCCCGGCTGGCACCCTCTCGTTTCGGGGAGTCCCGAATCGGTGCACCAGGCCGGCATCTCCGTGCGTGGGCGCGCGATCTCGGAAGACCCCGTGCTCGACGTTGAGAGCCGAATCGTCGATTGGCCCAAATAAGGAGACGCTCCCGTGACCGACAAGCCGAAGATCCTCAGCGGCGTTCTCGCCGCCGCGCTGACGCCGATGACGGGCGATTCGAAGCCGAACATCCCGTTGCTCGCGCGCCACTGCCGCTGGCTTCTGCAGAACGGCTGCGACGGGCTCGCCATTCTCGGCACCACGGGCGAGGCGAACTCCTTCACCGTGAAGGAGCGGATCGCGCTCGTTGACAAGCTCGTCGAGGCGGGCGTCCCGGGCGACGCGCTCATGCCGGGGACCGGCGCATGCGCGCTCGAGGATGCGATCGAGGTCACCCGCGCGGCGGTGAAGGCGGGGGCGCGCGGCGTCCTGATGCTGCCGCCCTTCTATTACAAAAACGTGAGCGACGAGGGGCTGTTCGCGTTCTTCTCCGAAGTGATCGAGAAGATCGGCGAATCCCGCTTCCGTCTTTATCTCTATCATTTCCCGCAGATGTCGGGCGTTCCGATCACCTATGAGCTGATCGAGATGCTGCGAAAGCGTTACGGCGATACGGTGGCCGGCATGAAGGACAGCTCGGGCGTGCTCGAGAACATGGTCGGCGCGGCCCGCAATTTCCCGGGTTTCGCCGTGTTCTCCGGCGCCGACAATCATTTGTTGCCGCTCTTGAAAGAGGGCGGCGCCGGCTGCATCACGGCCTGCGCCAACGTCGGCTCCGCGCTCGCCCAGCAGGTCTTCGCCGGCTTCAAGAAAGGGCAGAATGTCGACGCGGCGAACGAAAAGCTCTGCGCCGTCCGGAAGACCATATCGCAATTCCCCTTGAGCGCCGCGTTGAAGGAGCTGATGGCGCGCCATACGGGCGACCGGTCGTGGAGCAACATCCGGGCGCCGCTCGTGCGTCTCAACAAGGAGAAGGCGAAGGCGCTCTTCGACGGCTTCGACGCGATCGGGTTCCCGCTTCCGCTGGCTGCATGAGGCGACGCCGCGACACCAAGCGCGAGTCCGCCAAAGTTTACGCCCTCGAAATCGAAGGCGCGGCGATCCCGCTGCGCCTCCGGCGCAGCCGGCGGGCGCGCCGGATCACGCTCAACATCGATCTCGCGAACGACGGGGCGGTCGTGACGTTGCCGCTGTTCACGGCGGAGATCGAGGGCCTCGACCTCGCGCGGCGCGAAGCCGCTTGGATCGTCCGGCGGCTCGCGGCCTTGCCGCCGAGGCTCGCGTTCGCCGACGGCGCCGTCGTGCCGCTCCGCGGCATTCCGCACCGCATCCGCCATGCGCCGGGAACGCGCGGCTCCGTCTGGGCCGAAGGGGGCGCGATCTGCGTCTCCGGCAAGCCCGAGCATTTGGCCCGCCGCGTGCGCGACTGGCTGAAGCGCGAGGCGCGCGCCACGCTCACCGATGAGACGCTCGCAAAAGCCGATGGTGTCGGACGCACCGTGAAGCGGATCAGCGTCCGCGACACGCGCTCGCTCTGGGGCTCGTGCGCCGCCTCCGGCGCGATCTCGTTCTGCTGGCGGCTGATTTTCGTCCCCGATTTCGTCCGCGATTACGTGGTCGCGCACGAGGTCGCCCACCTGATCGAGAAGAACCACGGACCGCGCTTCTGGCAGCTTGTCGCGACCCTGACCGGCGAAATGGTGCCGGCGCGGGCCTGGCTGAAGCGCCACGGCGAGGCTCTGCACCGCTTGGGCTAGCTAGAGCATGGTCGAAAGTTCGGGCGCAAGCTCCGGATAGAATTCGGGCTCCCGAGCTGTACGATGGGCGCCATGGAAACGATCCCGGCCATCCCCTTGAGCGACAACGACCGTTGGCGGCGGGTGCTCGCTCGCGACCGCGCCTCCGACGGCGCGTTTGTTTACGCGGTGCGCTCGACCGGCATCTTCTGCCGCCCCTCCTGCGCCAGCCGCCGCCCGCTCCGCGTCCACGTCCGGTTTTTCGCCGACCCGAAGGAGGCCCGGCGCTCCGGCTTCCGCCCCTGCCGGCGCTGCCGGCCGGAGGTGGCCTCCGATCCCAGGCGGACGCTGGTCGCCCGCATTTGCAAGACGCTCGCCCAATCGACGGAGAGCATCCCCACGCTTGCCCAGCTCGCGGAGACGTTCAAAATGAGCCCCTTCCATTTGCAGCGCGTCTTCAAGGCGGCGGCGGGCGTTTCGCCCCGCGCCTACGCGGCGACCTTGCGTCTTTCCAGGCTCAAGGCCTCGCTCAAGAACGGCGAGCCGGTGACCGGCGCGCTCTACGAGGCGGGATTCGGCTCATCGAGCCGCCTTTACGAGATGGCGCCCGCCGCGCTCGGCATGACGCCGGCATCCTACGCGCGCGGCGGCCGCGGCACCGCCATTTCATACACGATCGGGACCTGTCCCCTGGGCCGCATTCTCGTCGCGGCGACCGCCCGGGGCATCGCCATGGTCAGCCTCGGCGATTCGGACGCGGAGCTCGAAGGCGCGCTGAGGGGCGAATTCCCCCATGCCTTGATCGCGCGCGACGACGCTTCGCTTAAATCTTGGCTTGCGAGCGTGCTCCGGTCCTTGGAGAGCGGCGAGCCTGACGCAAACCTGCCGCTCGACGTGCGGGCGACCGCGTTCGAACGGCGGGTCTGGCAAGCGCTTCGCGCGATCCCGAAAGGCGAGACCCGAAGCTACGGCGAGATCGCGACGGCGATCGGGAAACCCACCGCCGCCCGCGCCGTCGGCCACGCGTGCGGGCGCAACCCGGTCGCGCTCGTGGTGCCCTGCCACCGCGCCGTCGGTGCCGGCGGCAAGCTCACCGGCTATCGCTGGGGCGTCGCGCGAAAGCGCCGGCTGCTCGCCCGCGAGCAGGGCACCCGCCGCTCATAGCCGCCGCACTTACGGCGGCGGCAGGCCCGCCTCTTCGAAGAGGACGCGGGCGCGCGCGGCCTCGTCGGGCTCGAGGGCACCCTTCACGCGCTCGAGCAGCGGCAGCATGGACTCCTCGCCCGCGCGGACGGCGCGCGTCAGCCAATAGTAGGCGAGCGCCGTATCCTGCTGCACGGCAAGACCAATGGCGTAGGCATAGCCGATCTTCGCTTGTGCGAGGGCATGGCCCTTGGCCGCCGCCTTCAGATACCAGAAGGTCGCCATCGAGGGGTCCGGGTCGGACCCTGATCCGTCGAAATACATGTCGCCCAGCGCCGTCATCGACCCGGCGTGGCCCTGCCGCATGGCCTTCTCGTACCAGAGAAAGGCATCGCGGGACGACGCCTCGACGCCGATCCCGTTCTCATAGATCAGGCCGAGCTTGAATTGGGCGTCCGCGTCGCCGGCCTCGGCCTTCGGCCGCACGTCGTCGATCCTGGGCGCTCCCGGCAGTAGCGGCGCCGTCTGGGCGCGGGCGTGCCCTCCGGTGGAGAGCGCGAGGAGGAGACCCGCGGCCGCGATGACCTGCAGAAGTCTAAAGGGAGCCAGGGCCACCGGATCTCTACATCACGAGTAGGAAAACGCCGGCAGTCGCGATTCCGCCGCCCGCAATCCTGAGGGCGCGGATACCCGCCGCATCCTGTGTGCGCCCGAGAACGATCCCAGCCGTAAGCCCGACGCCGTGCAACACTGCCGTCGCGAGCGCGAAGCCGAGCGCGTAGACGGCGGGGGATGCGGCGTCCGGGATCTCGGCGCCGTGGGCGTGGCCGTGGAAGATCGCAAAGGCTCCGACGAGGGCCATCCCGGCGGCAAGCGGCATCCGCACGCGCGCCATGACCAAGCCTCCCAGCGCCACGACGGAAAGGGCAATCGCCGCTTCGACGAAGGAAATGGAGATGCCCGCCGCCCCGACGATGCCGCCCGCCGCCATCACGGTGACGAACGTGGCCGGCACCCGGAGCCGCGCGCTTCCGCCCAGGTGCGCCGCCCACAAGCCGACGGCGACCATGGCGAGCATGTGATCGAGCCCGAGGAAGGGGTGGATGAAGCCTTCATAAAACCCGCCGTCGGCCGCGCCGCCGAACGTGTGGGCGGCGGCCGGTCCCGTCGCCAGCAGGACGACCGCGAGCACGATTGTCGAAATAAAGCCAAGCGCAAACGTCCGTACCATGTCATTGCCTCACTACAAAATGCGGAAGTCCGCAGGTTTTTCTGGGCCGGAGGGTGGCGGCGATCGGCAGGGCTGTCAAGCCGCCGCGGTCGGCATATTCGACGCGACCCCCTGCGTCAGCGGATCTCTTTTATCGCGGCCTTCGCCGCCTCGACGCCGGAGAGGAAGGCGCCCGCCACGTGCGTCGGCCACTCGGAGGCGCAGGCTTCGCCCGCGAAAAAGAGGCGGCCGACCGGTTTTGCGAGGAGCGCGCGCTTGTCGTGATGTCCGACTTGGGCGAAGGCGTAGGAGCCCTTGGCGAACGGATCGCTCCCCCAGCGCGTAAACACGCCTTTCTTGAATTCCTTGCGGATCGCGTGGCCGAAGACGGAACGGAGGTTGTTGAGCGCGAGGTCGATCGCGGCCGCATCGCCTGCCTTTTCGAGGTCGCGGGCAAGCGTGCCCCCGACGAAGCAAACGGCGAGCTCGTCCCCGAACGGGCGCACGAGGGAGGCGAGAACAGGGCCGCTCCCGTTCTTCACGTAACACGTCGTGAATTCCAGATCGCCGAAGGCATTGTCCTTGAATTGAAGGGCGATCTTGTCGACGAGGCCCATGGGCAGCCGTTCGAATGATTCCCGCTTCCAGTCCGGCAGAGGCGGATCGAACTGAATGGCGCCTTCGGCGAGGAGCGCCGCCGAAACCGTCACAATGACGGCCTTTGCGGCGATCGTGCCGGCGGTCGAGTCGACGATCACGCCCTCGCGCGTCAGCCGCACGCGCTCGACCCTGGCGTCGAGCTTTACCGGCAGTCCTTTGGCATAGGCGTTGACGAACGTCCCGAACCCGTCCGGCAGCATCCATTCGACGCCCGTGCGCTGTTGGACCGCCACGTCCTTGACGGAAAGCCGGCCGGTTTCCATGCCCGCCTCCAACGCGCCGAAGCGCGCGTGAGCGAGCCGGTCGGAATGCGTCTTCGGGGGCGCCGCCCTCGTCACCGCCATGTCGTCTTCTTCGTCCGCCGCCTCGTCCACGGCATTCACCAGCCGCTCATAGGCATCGAAGAACCCTTGGTACTGGGGCTCGCTCGCTTCCTTGCCGTCGAGATAGAGGCGCGGGTCCTCGTCGTCGGGAACGGTTCGGAACCCGAGCGCGCGGACGAGCGGGGTCACCGGGTTGGCATCGGCCGAATGCAGCCACGCCGCGCCCAGGTCGACGGGTATGCCGAACGCGTGAGTATCCGTGAGCACGCGGCCGCCCGTGCGTTTCCGCGCCTCCAGCAGGACCACCGACGCCTCTTTTCCGATGAGCCATTTGGCCGCCGCGAGCCCGGCCATTCCGGCGCCCACGATGACGACGTCGGGATTGGTCGGGAGCTGGGCGAGCGCGGGCCATGCCGGCAGCGCGGCAAGCGCGGCGAGAACCCTTCGGCGCGTGAGACGGGCGGACATTGTCAGGGCGTTCCTGCCGCCACTCTAGCAGGATGGCGCTCCGCCGGCACCGCAATCGGCGCTTCCGCTTCAGGGGGAAAAGCGCGCGTTCCGGCGGACCCTATCTCTCGGAATCAAAAACCGTTACCGTGACAAGACCTTGGAGCAAAGGAGTCAGTCGTGACGGTCACGACGGCGACCGAGCCGATCGTCTACACCTTCGAGCCGGGCCAGGTCATTTTCAGCGAAGGCGATCCGGCAAAAAGCCTGCTTCTCATCGAAGAAGGGCTCGTTGAAATCGCGCGCACGATCGACGGCCAGAGGAAGGTTCTGCAGACGTTGGGGACCGGCGGCGTGTTCGGCGAGATGGCGCTCCTCAATCACACGACGCGAGCCGCCACGGCGACGGCAGTCGAACGGACCTCGCTGATCATCGTTCCGAGATTCGTGCTGGAAAAACAGATGGCCCGCGCCGACGCTCTCGTGCGGAAGCTGATCTACGCCCTCATCGCGAGCCGCGCCGGCCCGCCCAAGAAGGCCGGCGATCCTGAAAACCCGAAGAAAAGCCCCGCCGGCTGACGCGGACGCCGCGCGGTGGGGCATCGCCGGAACAGACTTCGCCCATGAACAAGGGCAACTCGGGGAGCAGGTCACAGTGTCGGCGCAGTTGCCTGGAATTGAATGGTTCACGGGCCGTGATGAGCTTGAAAAGAGGCGGCCCCTCGATCAGGTACTGAATAACCACGAGCGGATAGACACCTTCACTCTCACCGGCGCGAGGATGGCTTCGTGCGTCGTCGGCGCGCTACGCGCCGTCCGAAGAGTCATTCTGCCGGACCCGGCAAGCCCGGACGTGAAGCGTCTGGCCGCTCACCTCCCCGAGGGTAAGGATTTGCCGGATAACATCACTTCGTCTTCGAGGCTGCTTTTGCGCGGGCACAAGGTGCACGTTCGGTGGTATCCATCCCTCCTGTTCCATTCAATGCTGATCGTGGACTCGGAAAAAAACAGCGGTTTTTTCCATGACGAGCTTGTCCTGCCGTTTACAAAGCCAACGGAACGGCCGAGCGTGAGATTTTACAGGCGCGAATTCGAGGACGTGGTGGTCGCCGCTCAGGCCGCATTCGATCGCATGTGGGACGAAAGCCGCTCCCCGGCCGACTCCGATCTGATGTGACCGATCCAACCGCGACATGCGCCCGCCGATGCGGGTGCGCCGTGACTGTGGAATTGCCGATGACAGCGACATGGCGAATCCTGCTCTGGTTTCTCGTCGTTTTGGGGCTTCCGGCGCCAGGCGGAACGACGTCGGAAACTTCCATCGATCGGGCTTTGATTCGGATGTCCGCGAACGGTAACCTGGCGGAGGTGAAGCGTCTGCTCGGCGTGGGCGCTGGCGTTCACGAGCGGGATGCGGCGGGACGGACGGCTCTCATGGCGGCGACCCAAGGCAACCATGTCGAAACCGCCCGAGTCCTGATTCAAACGGGCGCCGACGTTAACGCCAAGGATGCGATCCAGGACAGCCCCTATCTTCTCGCGGGCGCCGCAGGGTATCTCGATATTCTGCGGCTGACCTTGGCCAACGGCGCCGATCTCAAGAGCGTCAACCGTTACGGCGGCACCGCGCTTATTCCCGCCGCGCATCACGGTCATGTCGATGTCGTGCGGGAACTGCTTGCCACGGGCATCGACATCGACCACGTGAACAGCCTCGGATGGACCGCGCTTCTGGAAGCGGTCATCCTCGGCGACGGCGGGCCGCGGCATGCGGACATCGTGCGTCTGCTTGTCGCGGCCGGCGCGAAGGTCGATCTCGCCGACCGATCCGGCATCACGCCGCTTGAACACGCGCGGCGGAAAGGTCAGACGGAGATTTCTCGAATTTTGGCGGCCGCGGGGGCACAATAAGCAGGCTTATCGAATCGTCCGCCGGCGGATTGCTTGAGAGGGGAGCGGGCGAGATGGAGGAGCTGGAGAACCGAAGAAAAGCCCCGCCGACTGACGCGGATGCTCCCAGGCTCTTCTCAGTCGTTTCTTTAAAATCTCGCCTCTTCTCTTCTTCTCGGGATTTTTCCGAGCCGATGCCGCCCCGCCGGTTCCACGCGTGGAAGAAGAGCCGGCTGTTCCCGCTCCAGCGCCAGGCCGCCTACGCGCTCGACCGGTTGATCGCCGTCGTCCGGCAGCGAATCGAGCGGCTCACCCGCCCGCGTTGAGACCTATGGATCGGCCGTCCCCGAGACCTTTCTCCATCTGGCAAATCCAACAGCATTGGCGCAGCATCGGGAGCGGGGCGTATCGCTTGCAAGCGGGGAGGGCTGAGAGATGGAAGATCCGGTTGCGCGGGTTCTCATTACCGGTCTCATCATCGCGGGGTTTCTCTTGATTTATCCGCCGCCCACGTTCCTCAATCATCTGCGAAAACTCATTTCTTTTCTCGCGGGGTCCGAAGAGGCTCCGGCACAAAAGGGCGGGCGCTCGGCTTACGTTCGCCGTCGATAAGCCGCTTCGTTCCTGCCGCGGCGCCTGTCCGAAAGACGTTCCCGAATACGGGGCGCTGCTCGACCTCAGACGCGACATCAACCGCTCGGCCGGCGCGCTTCCGCCGAAACGCCGCCTCCTCGGCACGAGAATGGCGCTACGCCAAATCCGTCGGCGCGAGGCTTTGAAATAACGATCTGAAAGAATTGGCGCACCCGACAAGATTCGAACTTGTGACCTCTGCCTTCGGAGGGCAGCGCTCTATCCAGCTGAGCTACGGGTGCGCTGGTCTCTGTGATAGGGGAGGAGCGTTCCTTTGTGAAGCCGAATTTTCGTGGCCCCGTCCGTGGCCGGGTGTTTCAGCGGCGGGCCGCGGTCGCTTTCGGCATGGCGACGCCCAAATCTCCGGCGATGTCCACGATGATTTTCCACGTTGCCTTGAGAACGGGAACGCCGTCCCGAAGGTACTCCTTTCGCGCCCGGGCCGACCGCTCGCCCGGGATCAGGATCTCCCGGACGCCGGGCGCCTTTTTCGAGCGCTTGATCCTGTCGATGTAGCCGCCGACGGCTTGCGGGAAATCGGCGCCGGGGTTGAGAGCCTTTGGGTCGATCGCGATGAAGGTATGGCCGAAATAGCCGATCGGCCCCTCGTCCTGCCAGCCTCCGAGATCGGGCCCGACCTGGCTCCCGGTCAGAAGCCCGCTCATGACGGCGACCGAAAGCCCGAGCGCGAAACCCTTGTGGGCCCCGAGGGGGCTGATGGCGCCCGCGCGGATGGCCCGGGCGTCCGTGGTGGGAATGCCGTTCCGGTCGATGCCGCCGCCCGGCGCCATCCGTTCGCCGTGATAGGCCGCCTGCCGCACGCGCCAGCTCGAGAGCGCGCTCGTCGACACGTCGGAGATCACCGGCGCCTCCCGGTCGGTCGGAAAGGCGAACGCCATCGGGTTGGTGCTCAACATGCGCTCGATCCCGCCGTGGGGATGCACCAGCGGCGGGCCGGATGTGAAGACGATCCCGACGAGCCCTTCGGCGGCGATGAGATCGGCGTAATAGCCGATCATAAAAATATCCGTCGAGTTGGTGACGCCGACCACCGCGGCGCCGAACCGCTTTGCCTTCTTTGCTGCGAGGCGGGATGCGAGCACGGCCGCCGGCTGACCCAATCCGCGATGGCCGTCGACGAGCGCGACCGCTTGGGCGTCATGACGCACGGACGGCTCGGCCCTGGGATCGATGTTGCCCGCTTTCAGGTTGTCCAGGATGTAGGGGAGGTAATCGATCCCCTGGCCGCCGGTGCCCCGGAGATCGGCTTCCACGAAAACCGTGGCCGCGCAGGCGGCGGCGGCATCGGAGCAGGCATAGGCCTTGAGGAGGTTGACGACGAGGGCCCGGAGGTCGTCGCCGGCAACGCGGAGCGTCGGCCGTGTCGCTTTGCGGGGGGTCTTTCGGGTTTTGCGTTCAGCGTTTCGTTTCAAGGCGGTCCATCCAGGCGGGTCTCCCACCCGGATACGAGGGGGGCCGTCCCGTGTGCTAGGCTACGGCCGTTCCTTTGTGAAGGCGAATCGTCCCCGGCCGTGTCATCTTCGTCGCTCGCCCAGGTGCTCGAGAAGGCCCCGCCCGCGCTCGTCTGCTTCGCGGGCGACGTCGGCTGGTATCGCCGCCCCATGCTCTCGGCTCGCGAGGTCTTCTGCGGCCCCCGCTGCGAGACCGTGGTCGAGGGCGGGCTCTACCGCTCCATCAAGACGCCGCCGGGCGAGTTCGATCTGGCGAAGCTCGTCGCGGGCCTGCCGGCCGAACAGAGGCCCGCCCTCGTCGTCGTGCAGGTCAACCGCTCGGCCCAGACGGTCGCCCGCAACCTGCACGCGGTCGATGCGCTCAAGGTTTTGATCGCGGGCGACACCCATCACCTGCAGAACCCGATCTCGTTCCTGTTGGAGTACGTGCTCGCCGAGCGCTACGACGTGCTGGTCTCCGAGTTCGACCGCCAGCATCTCCATTACTTCGTCGAGTCGGGCCTGCCGCGCGTCCACTGGCTTCCCTTTCTCAGCCTGAATCCGCACCCGCAGCCGTCTTCGGAGAGTCTCGACGATACCGTCGCCTTCGTCGGCAGCGTCGGCAAGTACCACCCGTACCGCCAATCCGTGCTCGACGCGCTCCAGGCGAACGGCGTGCCCCTGCGCGTGAGCCAGGCACCCCAGATGGATGCCGCCCGGGTGTACGCAAAATCGCTTCTCAGTTTGAACGTCAGCCTGAACGGCGACCTCAATTTGCGGACGCTCGAGGTGCTGTCCGCCGGCGGTTTCCTGCTCACGGACCGCTTGAGCGCACAATCCGGCGCCGACCTTCTGTTCGAGGATGGACGCGACCTCGTGTTCTTCGACGGCAAGGACGACCTGTTGGCAAAAGTGAATCACTACCGGCAGCAACCCGCCGACGCGCTGGCCATTCGCAACCGCGGCCGCGCGCTCGCCCTGCGGGAATTCTCGACCCTCAATCTCACCAGCCGATTTCTGGATCTCGTCTTGGACAGCCGCGAAGAGGACACTTTGGCGCTCAAGCACGAGCCCCGTTGCCGAAGGCTTCCGGGCCACCCCTTGAACGCGCTGTTGCAGCGCGTGCGCGCCTATGAATACGTGCAGGAAGAGCACCGGAAAGCGGACGCGATCCGCGTCGTCGCGGCGCCGAGCGTCTCCGACTGGCTGGTCGCCGACCTCGCCGATCTGCCGCGCCTCTCCCTTCGGGCCCTCTGCCGCGATGATGCGGACGTAAAGCGGCGGCGGGCGGGGTTCGCGCGTGCGGGCGTCGCGGAACGTGTCGATGTTATCCGGGACGCGGCTCCATCAGCGCTTTCGGAGCCGTCGGAAATCCTGATCGTGGGTGCCGACGAGGCCGGTGATCTTGCACGCTTCGGCGCACCCGGCCACGTGCTGATCGAACAGGGGCGCGAGCGGCTCGATGTGGCCTCCCTCGGCCGGATTACGGAGACCCTCGCGCGCCGGGGTCTCCGGCTCACCGATGCGCTGCTCCCGGCCTACGGCCGAGGCGCGTGACGCTTAGGGCGAAGTCCGACCCCCCTCACCCAGCTTCGGGTAGGCGCGGCGAGACGCCGCGCCTACCCTTCTCAACCCTCTCCCCCCAAAATGTGGGGGAGAGGGCAGGGTAAGGGGGCGATGCCACTTGATCGGGAATTCTCTACGCACGCTTACGGTCGATCCAGTCGCGGGCCCCGTACCAGGTCATCACGAACGGCAGGAACCAAGGCTGGCCCCAGTAGAGCGGGCGTGTCTGGAAGCGGTGCTGCTCGAACGGGATCGCGCCTGCGGGCTCGCCGAGAAGCTTCTCCGCGATCTTGCGCCCGAACCAGGGCGCCCACACGACGCCGCTCCCGCAGAACCCCATGGCGTAATGGACGCCGTCCTTGACGCCGATGTGGGGCAGGAGATCGAAGGTGTAGCCGGTGTTGCCGGACCAGGTGTGGGTGACGCCGATGCCCTGGAGATCCGGGAAGATGGCCGTGAGGTTGCGGTAGAGGTGACGCCCGCTCTCCCGCGGGTCCGCCGCGAGCGCGCCGGCTCGGCCGCCGAAGATGATGCGGCCGCCGTCGGGCGCCGGCCGGTAATAATTGTAGAGCCTGGACGTGTCACCGAGCATGCGGCCCTTCGGCATCAGGCGCGCCATCATGTTGGCGCCGAGCGGCTCGGTCGCGATGATCTGGCTGCGGATCGGAATGACCCGGCGGCGGAACCAGGGCGTCGCCGCTCCCGTGTAGCCGTTGGTGGCGACGATCACGTCGCGGGCGGCGATCCGCCCGCGCGCGGTCGCGACCGTGAATCCCTGGGACTTGCGCTTCAATCCCGCGACGCGAGTGCCGCCGAACACGGTGGCCCCGGCCTTCCGCGCCACGTCCAGGAGGCCGCGGAAAAAGAGCCCGGGGTGGAGGCCCCCGATATCCGGCCGCACTTGGCCGCCATGATAGAAGTCGCTGCCGATTTCGCGGTGCTGCTCGGCCCGCGCGACGACCTCCGCTTCGACGCCGAGGTGCTTCCGCAGCAGCTCCGCATCGCGCGCCAGCCCCTCGTAGTGGGCGGGCGTGTTGGCGCCGGTGAAACGGCCGTGCATGGCGAAGTGGCATTGAATTCCCTCGGTCTCGATGAAGGCCTTCAGGGACTCGCGCGCCTGCTTGCCCTCGTTGTAAAGCGCAAGCGCGCCGTCGCGACCGAAGCGCTCGATCATGGCGCCGACGCCGTATTTGAGATTTCCGCTGGCGATGCCGCCGTTCCTGGAGCTCGCGCCCTCGCCGGGCCTCTCGGCCTCCAGCACGGCGACGCTGCGCCCCCGGCGGGCGAGCGTGATGGCGGCGGAAAGCCCGGTGTACCCGGCACCGACGATCGCCACGTCGACGGCTTTCGGCAGCGGCTCCTCGGGCAGTGCGACGAGCGGCGCCGCCTCCCACCAGTAGGGCTCGCATTTCACGGTGGGCGCGTCGAGCGGCTGGGTCATCGGAAAATCTCCGCTATTCCTTGGCGAGAAGCAGGTCGGCCTGCTTGTCCGCCCCGGAGGGGAGCGGGCTCCCCGGCGCGTCGATCCAATGGGCGATGTCCCGGAGCAGGACCTTGGCGCCCAGGTCGCGGAGCAGCATGTGATAGCTGTTCTCGTAATAGGCGACGCGGATGTTGTTGCGGCCGTTCGCGGACAGGCGCTCGACCATCGTGCGGGTCGGGTTCTTCGGAATCACCTCGTCGTGCTTGCCGTAAAGGATGAGGCCGTTCGCCTCAAGGCGGGTCGAGGCGTCGAGCGCCGCATCCATCAGATCGACGAGGCCGTGGATGGTGTCGACGCGGGTCTCCTTGATCACGAGCGGGTCGCGCCCGAGCGCCCGCAGCATCTCGATGTTGTCGGAGGCCCGGATCTTGAGCTGGCGTCCCGTCAGCGTCAGCCAGGGAACCGTGCGGGCGCCGACCCAGAGCGCCCAGCGCTGATACCAGGGCATGGTTTCCCGCCCCCAGACGGCCGGCGCCGACAAAATGATTCCGTCGATCGCGGGCGGGCCGTCGCCGGTCATCGCCACCATGACGACGGCGCCGCCCATGCTCTCGCCAAGGAGGTAGACGGGAAGACCCGGGTGTCGATGGCGGAGGAGCGCGGCGGTCGCCTTCACGTCGCCGACATAGGCCGGGATGCCGGCCCAAACGCCGCGGTGCGGGGCCGCGCCGAAGCCCCGCTGATCGTAGGCATAGGAAACGATTCCCCGGCTCGCGAGGAACATTCCGGGCTCGTCGAAGAAGTTGCTGTAATCGTTGAATCCATGCAGGGCCAGGATCACGGCCTTGGGCTCGCCGCCGTTGGGCATCCAACGGCGGAGCGGAAGGACTTCGCCGTCGCCCGTGCGGATGCCGTCGTCGGCGAGAGCCGGCTGGGTGACGGCGGGACCGGGCGCCCGGACGGTCGGCGTGCAGCCGGCAGCAAGCGCGGCGAGCGTGAGGATGGCCGCGCCGCCGATCATCCTCGGGGAGACCGCGTTCATTGCGCGCCCTCCGCCGATCCGGGGCGCGTGAGGCTCAAGAAGATGTCCTCGAGCTCCGCCTCCTTGGTCGAGATTTCGCGCACGCTGAGGCCCGCCGCGGCGATCGCGGCCATGATCTCGCCGCCGCGCACCTTGCTCGGAGGATAGCTGAACACGAGCTCGCGGGCTCCCCGCAGCTCCCCGTGATATCTTCGCAAGCTCTCCGGCACCGCGGCGAGGTCCTCCTCGACGGTCACCGCCATCTGCTTCGAATCGAGGCGGCGCAGAAGCATCTCGGTCGGCTCGCAGGCGATCAGCCGCCCGTGGTTTATGATGGCAATGGTATCGCAGAGCGCCTCCGCCTCCTCAAGATAGTGGGTGGTGAGGAGGATCGTGGTGCCGGCGGCGTTCAGCTTCCGGATATAGGCCCAGAGCTGGCGGCGCAAGTCCACGTCGACGCCCGCCGTCGGCTCGTCGAGCACGAGGACGGGCGGCGCGTGCACCAACGCCTTGGCGACCAGCAGGCGCCGGCGCATGCCACCGGAAAGGGAGCGAGCATAGGCTTCCGCCTTGTCCTCCAGGCCGACCGCGCGGAGGATCTCGTCCGTCTTCCGCTCGCGGCGGGGAACTCCGTAGAGCCCGGCCATTACCTCCAGTAGCTCGCGGGGGGAAAAGAACGGGTCGATGTTGAGCTCCTGCGGGACGACGCCGATCGCGCGCCGCGCCCGCCGCATCTCGCGCTCCACGTCGCAGCCCCACACCCGGGCCTCGCCCGAGGTCTTGAGCACGAGGCCGGCGAGAATGTTGATGAGGGTCGATTTCCCGGCCCCGTTCGGCCCAAGGAGCCCGAAAAAGGACCCGCGGGGAATCCGGAGCGTCACGCCCCGCAAGGCCTCGACCGGCGCGCGGCGGCCGTTCGACGCGTAGGTTTTGCTCAGGGTCGCCGTTTCGACGGCGTGCTCGGGCAGGGCGGGCATTGGCGCCTCGCGGCCACGTTCATGCGGCCTTTGATTGTAGCGCGGCAATCGGTATCATCCGGGCGCGAACGGGGCAACCGCCTTCGCCGCCCGCGCATTTGAAGAGTTTGGCCATGGAACCCGAGGAAACGATCGTCGTCCACCGCACGACGGTTGCCTGCGACGGCGGCGGAGGCTCGCTCGGGCATCCCCGGGTTTTCTTGAAGATCGGCGAGTCCGGCGAGATCGTCTGCCCCTATTGCTCCCGGCGTTACGTTCTCGCCGAGGGCGCCCACGCGGCCGCCAGCCACTGATACTGCCGAAGAGCGGACCGCGGAGAACGCGGAGCTTTTTCACGGCGTACCTCTGCGTTCTCCGCGTACTCCGCGGTGATATTTCCAAGGAAACCGCATGAAGCACGTCTTTCTGATCGACGGCTCGGGGTTCATCTTCCGCGCGTTCCACGCGCTGCCGATGATGAACCGGGCGGACGGCACGCCGACCAACGCGGTCTTCGGCTTCACCAAGATGCTGATGAAGCTCTTGAGCGGGACCGACGCCGACTACGTCGCCGTGATCTTCGACAAGGCGCGGCGCACCTTCCGGCACGACATCTACAAGGACTACAAAGCCAACCGTCCGGAGCTGCCGCCCGAGCTCGCGCCCCAGTTCGCCATCGTGCACGAGGCCGTGCGCGCCCTCAACGTGGCGGAGGTCAGCGAAAACGGCTACGAGGCCGACGACCTGATCGCGACCTATGCGCGGCTCGCGCGCGAGGCCGGCGCCGACGTCACCATCGTCTCCTCCGACAAGGACCTGATGCAGCTCGTCGGCGACCGGGTCGTCATGTGGGACGCGATGAAGGAGCAGGAGATCGGGCCGGAGCAGGTGAAAGAAAAGTTCGGGGTCGGGCCGGAGCAGGTGGTGGAGGTGCAGGCCCTCGCCGGCGATTCGTCGGACAACGTGCCGGGAGTCCCTGGGATCGGCGTTAAGACGGCGGCCCAGCTTCTGCAGGAGTATGGCGATCTCGAGACCCTGCTCGCGCGCGCCCACGAGATCAAGCAGCCGAAGCGCCGGGAAGCGCTCGTGAACCACGCCGAAGACGCGCGCCTCTCTCTTTCGTTGGTGACGCTCAAGGACGACGTGCCGCTGACGGTTGGCCTGGACGCGTTCAAGGTGAAGCGGCCGGACCCCGAAGTCCTGGTCAAGTTCCTCCGGGACCAGGCGTTCAAGTCCCTCGCGGCCCAAGTGGAAGAGCGTTTGGGACGCGCGAAGGCGGGGGCGGCCGGCGAGGCCGCCAAGGTGCAACCGAGCCCGCGTTCCAACGAGGGCAAGAAGGATTACGAGCTCGTCCAGACCAAGGACGCCCTCGCGCGCTGGGTCGCGGACGCCCGCGCCGCCGGATGGGTCGCCCTCGACACGGAGACCACGTCGCTCGACGCCATGCGGGCGGAGCTGGTCGGCGTGTCCTTGTCCTGCTCCACGGGCCGTGCCTGCTACATCCCGCTCGCGCACAAGTCCGCAACCCAGCAGGGCGCGCTTGACCTCGACGCAGCGCCCAAGGCCGAAGCCATCCGGCAGATTCCGGTGAAGGACGCGCTCGCGCTTCTGAAACCGCTTCTGGAAGACCCGTCCATCCTCAAGGTCGGCCAGAACATCAAGTACGACATGACTGTGCTCGCCACCCACGGGCTCACGATCGCGCCCATCGACGACACCATGCTGATTTCCTACGTGCTCGACGGCGGCCGCCACGGCCACGGCATGGACGAGCTCGCCGAGCGCCACCTCAATCACAAGACGATCACCTACGGCGAGGTCACCGGCACCGGCAAAGCGCAAGTGACGTTCGACTACGTGCCCCTCGACAAGGCGCTCGCCTATGCCGCCGAGGACGCCGACGTGACCGCCCGCCTTCACGGCGTGCTGAAGCCGCGCCTGGTCCAGGAGCGCATGGCGACCGTGTACGAGACCCTCGAACGCCCGCTGGTGCCGGTGCTGCTCCAGATGGAGCGAACCGGCATCCGGGTCGATGCGGCGAAGCTCGGCGGGCTCAGCCGTGACCTCGGCCGCCGGCTCGCCGACCTGGAAGAGGAGATTCACAAGCTCGCGGGCGAGCCCTTCAACATCGGCTCGCCGAAGCAGCTCGGCGAAGTGCTGTTCGACAAGATGGGGCTCGGCGGCGGGAGGAAGGGCAAGACGGGCGCCTACACCACGTCGGCCGACGTGCTGGAAGAACTGGCGGCCGAAGGCCACAAGCTCCCGGAGCGGGTGCTCGCCTGGCGCCAGTTGGCGAAGCTGAAGAGCACGTACACGGATACGCTGCAGGAGCAGATCAACCCGCGGACGGGCCGGGTGCATACCTCCTATGCCCAGGCGATCGCGTCCACCGGGCGGCTCTCCTCGACCGATCCCAACCTGCAGAACATTCCGATCCGCACGGAAGAGGGCCGGAAGATCCGCCAGGCCTTCATCCCGGAAAAGGGCTGGCGGCTTCTCTCGGCCGACTATTCCCAGATCGAGCTTCGGCTTCTCGCGCACGTGGCCGGCATCGACGCCTTGAAGCAGGCCTTTCGCGCCGGCGCCGACATTCACGCGATCACGGCGGCCCAGGTGTTCGGAGTCCCGGCCGAAGGCATGGACCCGAGCGTGCGGCGGAAGGCGAAGGCGATCAACTTCGGCATCATCTACGGCATCTCGGCCTTCGGGCTCGCGCGCCAGCTCGGGATTTCCAACGGCGAGGCCGCGGCCTACATCGCCGCCTACTTCGAGCGCTATCCCGGCATCCGCGACTACATGGAGCGGACGAAGGCGCAGGCGCGCAAATTCGGCTTCGTCACCACGCTGTTCGGCCGCAAGGTCCACATCTCGGAGATCAACGAGCGCAACCCGAACCGCCGCGGCTTCGCCGAGCGCGCGGCGATCAACGCGCCGATCCAGGGAGGCGCCGCCGACATCATCAAGCGGGCGATGATCCGTCTTCCCGACGTTCTCAACGAAGCAAAGCTGAAGGCGCGCATGCTGCTCCAGGTCCACGACGAGCTTGTGTTCGAGGTGCCGCCCGGCGAAGCCGACGCGACCGCCGCGGTCGTGAAGAAAATCATGGAACAGGCGGCGCACCTGGACGTGCCGCTCGTCGTCGGCACCGGCATCGGCGACAACTGGGACGAGGCGCATTAGAGCATGATCCGACCAGGCGAGATCACCCCCTCACCCTCCCCTCTCCCCCCGTGGAGCGGGGGGGGGAGAGGGTTGAGAAGGGTTGGCGCGGCGCCAAGCCGCGCTTATCCGAAGCTGGGTGAGGGGAACTAATTCCGTTTGATTGGACCACGCTCTAAATCGTATCGCCCGCGTCAGTTTCCGGTCAGGCTCATCCCCTACATTTCGTTGGTAACGCCCACGCAGGGGAAGAGCACGCAAGTCGATGCCGAAAGAACTGAGAAAGCTCGTCTTCACGCGCGATGAATTTCAGGCTGCGGCGGTCGCCTATTGTTACCGGGAAGGCATGAAGCTCCCGAAGGGCATCCTCAATTCCGTGACGTTCGACGCGGACGAAAAGATCAGTCTCAATTTCAGCGCTCTTGCCGACGGGGGCCCGACCCGCATCCGGCTCACGCGCGATCAGATCGCCGCCGCGATCATCCGCTACTGCCGGAGTCTGCGCATCCCGATCCCACGGCTCAGCCAGAAGATCGTGAACCCGGACGGGGATGGGATCGCCCTTCTCATCAACGTTCAGTACGAGAAGAACGCGAGCGCGGCCTGAGCCTCAGGCGGCGCGCATGGATTCGCGCGCGTTGCGCCGGGCGGCGCTCGCGCGCCTGAACCAGACCGCGACCCGGTAGCCCAGCAGCACCGCCAGAATCGCCCCGTGATAGAGGGGCTCCGGCTGGTTGCCCTTCACCATCATGAAATAGTGGCCGCAGCCGAGGATGCCGGCCGCGTAGACAAGGCGGTGGAGCTTCTGCCAGCGGGCCGCGCCGAGCCGCTTCACCATGCCCTTGGTCGACGTGATGGCGAGCGGGATCAGAAGCGCGAAGGCGGTCATCCCGACCGTGATGAAATTGCGCTTGAGAATATCTTTGAGGATCGCGGACCAGTCGAAGAACTGATCGACGACGGTGTAGCTGGAAAGATGCAGGCACACGTAAAAAAACGCATAGAGCCCGAGCATGCGGCGGAAGCGGACGAGGCCTGCCCAGCCGGTGATCCCGCGAACCGGCGTCACCGCGAGCGCGATCAGCAGAAACCGGATCGCCCAGTCGCCAAGGAACCGGTTGAGGAACTCGGCCGGGTTGGGCCCGAATCCCGGCCCGGCGGCGCGCCAGGCGAGCCACGCGAGCGGCCCGAGGCAGAGGAGAAAAACGAGGGGTTTCAGGACCCGGCGGATCAGGCGGTCGGCGTTCATGGGCCCCTCACCAATCGTGCTCGTTCTGGGGATGTGAATTTATCGTCACTCCCGCGAAAGCGGGAGTCCAGGGACAACACCGAGACGTCTGAAAATCTGGGTTCCCGCTTGCGCGGGAACGACGGCCGCTCAGTAGTTCTTCTTCATTTCCATGCCGGCGTAGAGCGCCGCGACCTCGTCGGCGTAGCCGTTGAACATCAGGGTCGGGCGCTTCGCCGAGAACAAAGAGTCTCCGATGCGCCGCTCCTTGGCCTGGCTCCAGCGCGGATGATCGACGGTGGGGTTGACGTTGGAATAGAAGCCGTACTCGTTCGGCGCCGAGCGGTTCCACGAGGTCGGCGGCTCCTTTTCGACGAACGCGATCTTGACGATCGACTTGATGCTCTTGAACCCGTATTTCCACGGAACGACGAGGCGGATGGGCGCGCCGTTCTGGTTCGGCATCTCTTCGCCGTACATGCCGACCGCGAGAATGGCCAAGGGATGCATCGCTTCGTCCATGCGGAGGCCTTCGACGTAGGGCCAGTCGAGGACGCGCGATTTCTGGCCCGGCATGCGCTGGGGATCGTTGAGCGTCTCGAAGGCAACGTACTTTGCTTTCGAGCTCGGCTCGAACCGCTTGATGACGTCGGCGAGCGGCACGCCGACCCACGGGACGATCATCGACCACGCCTCGACGCAGCGGAGCCGATAGACGCGCTCCTCCAATTGGTGCGGCTTGATCAGGTCGTCGAAATCGACCGTTGCGGTCTTGGCGGCTTCGCCCGCGATCGCGACCGTCCAGGGCTTCGGCTTGAAATCCTTGGAATAGGTCGCCGGGTCGGTCTTGCCGGTCCCGAATTCGTAGAAGTTGTTGTAGCCGGTCGCCGCCTCCGTGTCCGTGAGCGGCTCGTCCAGCTTGTAGCGCGACTTGACGACCCCTTGCAGCGCCGCCTTTTTGGGGGCGGCGGCGGACGCAGGCAACGGCAGGGACCCGATCATCCCCGCGGCGACCGCCGTTCCGAGAAAACGGCGCCGGCTCACGTAATCCAAATAGGCCGATTTCGGCGTGATCTCGGAGGAACGGGGGTCGGACCGCTTGCGGATTTGGATGAGCATGGCCGTCTCCGCCGACCTTTGTCGGTTTCCAACCATAGCCGAGATCGGTTCCGACTTGCATACAAAAGGCTGTGAAGCAGACACACGGCCGTCTCAAGCTTTCGTGATGGGAGCGCCGATAATGCCGTCGGCCGGTGCGGTTCCCTGTTTTCGTCGACGCGTGTTCCGTTGTATTGAAGGGCATGCGAACGCTTTACCATCTCTGGCTCTCGCCCTTCTGCCGCAAGGTCCGCATCGCGCTCCAGGAAAAGAAGGCGGAATTCGACCTGAAGGCGGAGAACGTCTGGGACCGCCGGCCCGAGTTTCTGGCCATCAATCCGGCGGGCGAGGTTCCCGTGCTCATCGAGCCCGACGGGACGGCGATTTCCGGCAGCCAGGTCATCTGCGAATACCTGGAGGATACGATCCCCGAGCCCGCGATGTTGGGGAAGACGCCCCTCGAGCGCGCCGAGGTGCGCCGCCTCGTCCAGTGGTTCGACGAGAAGTTCAACCGCGAGGTCACGGAAAACCTGGTCGGCGAAAAGGTGAACAAGCGCTTCTTGAAGCTCGGGCAGCCGGACTCGAGCGCGATCCGCGCGGGCTACACCAACATCCACCATCACCTCGGCTACATCGCATACCTGGTGGATCGCCGGAAATGGCTGGCGGGCGATCAGTTCTCGCTCGCCGACATCGCGGCGGCCGCGCATCTCTCCTGCGTCGACTACATCGGCGACGTGCCCTGGAACGAGAGCCCGTCGGCGAAGGATTGGTACGCGCGCATCAAGTCGCGGCCGAGCTTCCGCCCCCTTCTCGGCGACCAGATCCCGGGCGTGCCGCCGCCCAAGCACTACGCCGATTTGGATTTTTGACGGACCGACTGCGTCTTTGCGCCGTCATTCCCGCGAAAGCGGGAATCCAGCTTTCTTCGGTGATCTGGGCCCCCGCTTTCGCGGGGGCGACGGTCTCTTCAGACTGCTCTAATACCAAGCGCCGCTAATATTGACTCGTCATGCCCGCGCTTGTCGCGGGCATCCACGTCTTAAAAAAGACAATCAGTTCAAGGGCATGGATGTCCGGGACAAGCCCGGCCATGACCATGGGGACGGGTCAGTACCAAAGAGCGCTGGTCTAAGTCCGCAGCGCGCCGCCCGTCGCCCGGGTCACGCTGGCGACGATCTTCTCGGACACCTGGTCGATCTCCTGATCGGTCAGCGTCCGGTCCTTCGGCTGCAGGACGACGTTGACGGCGATCGACTTCTTGCCCTGGCCGAGCGCGGCACCGGCGAACACGTCGAACACCCGGACCTCGCCGATGAGGGCCTTGTCCGCATCCCTTGCCGCCCGCACCACGGTCGCCGCCGGGACATCGCTGTCGAGGACGAAGGCGAAATCGCGCGCGACCGGCTGGAACGCCGAAAGCTGCAGCGGCGGGCGCGCGGCGCCCCGCTTCTCCTTCGGCTTCGGCAGGCGGTCGAGGAATATCTCGAAGGCGGCGACCGGCCCCTTCACGTCCATGCGCGCGAGGACGCGCGGGTGAATCTCGCCGAACGCGGCCAGGATCGTCTTTGGCCCTTGCCTGAGCGTCCCCGACCGCCCGGGATGGTACCAGGCGGGCGCCTCGTGCCCGATGGTGACGCTCTCGGGCGTGAGCCCGAGAGCCGAGAGCACGGCCAGCGCGTCGGCTTTGGCGTCGAACGCATCGACGGGGCGCTCGCGCTCGGCCCAGTGGCGATCGCCCGTCTGGCCGACCCGGATGCCGGCGGCGCCTTGGCTCTGGTCTTCGGGCTTGTCGCCCGCATACTGGGGCCCGACCTCGAACAGCGCGGCGTCCGCGATGCCGTGCGCGGCGTTGCGCCCCGAGGCGGTGATGAGGTTCGGGAGGAGCCCGGGGCGCATGGCGTCGAGATCGGCGCTGATCGGATTGACCAGGCGCAAGCTCGGGGGCACGCCCCCGAAGAGCTCGGCGACGGGGGCGCTGAGGAAGGAAAAGGTCACCGCTTCGACCAACCCGCGCCCCGCGAGCGTGCGCCGTGCGATCCCGCGCCTGCGCTGGTTCGTATCCACGGCCGGGCGAGGCAGCGACGCCGGGTTGGTCAGGGGAACCGGCTGGATGCGGTCGTAGCCGTGGATGCGGACGACTTCTTCCACCAGGCACGCTTCGCCGACGATGTCGGCGCGCCAGGAGGGAACCTGGACGGAGAGCGAGTCGCCTTCGCCGTCGACCTCGCAGCCGAGCGCGCGAAGCATGCGCTCGATGTCCGGCCGGGGGATCTTGACGCCGGCAAGGCTCGTAACGCGGCCGACCCGAAGCGGAATCGCTCGCCGCCACTGGGGCTCCGCGCCGGCGACGACGATCTCCGAAGGCTCGCCCCCGCAAAGATCGAGCACGAGCCGCGTCGCGATCTCGATCCCCGGCACGAGAAAGGCCGGGTCGACGCCGCGCTCGAACCGGTAGCGCGCATCCGACGTGATGCCGAGCCGCCGCCCCGTCGCCGCCGTGCGGACGGGATCGAAGGTGGCCGACTCGATGAACACGTTCTGGGTGGCCTCGTTGCATCCCGTTTCCTCGCCGCCGACGACGCCGCCGAGGCCGAGCGCACGCTTCTCGTCCCCGATCACGGTCATCCCGTCCTCGAGCACGTACTCCTTGCCGTTGAGCGCCTTCAACCGCTCGCCCGGGTGGCTCAGGCGGACGTGGATGTTACCGGCGACCTTGTCCGCATCGAAGACGTGGAGCGGCCGGTTGAGATCGAGGGTCATCAGGTTCGTGATGTCGACCAGGGCCGAGATCGGGCGCAAGCCCACACTCGTGAGCTTGTCCTGCAGCCACTTCGGGCTCGGGCCGTTCTTGACGCCGCGGATCATCCGCCCGACGAAGGTGGGGCAGGCGGAGATGGTCTTCTCGTCGAAATCGAGATGGACGCGGATCGGGCTCGGGTAAGCGCCGGGCACCGGCTCGACGATCAACGGCTTGAGCTTTCCGACCCCCGCGGCCGCGAGGTCGCGCGCGATCCCGCGCACCCCCAAGCAGTCGGCGCGGTTCGGCGTCGTCTTGATCTCGATGACCGGATCGGCAAGGCCCATCACGTCGATTGCTTTTGCACCGATGGTTGCGTCGGCCGGCAACTCGATGATCCCCTCGTGCTCCTCGCTCAAGCACATCTCCATCTCCGAGAGCAGCATGCCCTCGCTGTCAACGCCGCGGATCTTCGCTTTCTTGAGCTGAATGCCCTTGCCCGGAATGAAGGCGCCGGCGGGCGCGAAGACGCCCTTCATGCCCTGGCGCGCGTTGGGGGCGCCGCAAATCACTTGCACCGTGCCCGTGCCGGTTTCGACCGTGCAGACGGTCAGCCGGTCGGCATCCGGATGCTTCTGCGCCGCGACCACGCGCCCCACCACGAACGCGCCCAAGTCCTTGCCGCGGTCGGTGACGCTTTCGACTTCCAGGCCGAGCATGGTGAGGCGCTGTGCAACCTCGCCGGCGGTTGCCTCGCTATCCAGATGCTCCTTCAGCCACGCGAGGGTGAACTTCACGGCTCGAGCCCCCCGACCAGGCTCGGCACGTGCAGCGCCGGGAATCCGTAGTAGCGGAGCCAACGGAGGTCCGATTCGTAGAACGTGCGGAGATCCGGAATCCCGTATTTCAGCATGGAGATGCGCTCGACCCCGAGGCCGAAGGCGAACCCTTGGAAGACGGCCGGGTCGATCCCGCAGTTCTCCAGCACTTTCGGGTTCACCATCCCGCAGCCGAGGATTTCGAGCCAGTCCTTGCCGTGGCCGATCTTGAGGCCGCCGCCTTCCCGCGAGCAGCCGATATCCACCTCGGCCGAGGGCTCGGTGAACGGGAAGTAGCTCGGGCGGAAGCGGACCGGCAGATCGTCGATGCCGAAAAAAGTCCTACAGAATTCGATCAGGCAGCCCTTGAGGTGACCCATGTGGGTCGTGCGGTCGACGACCAGGCCCTCCACCTGGTGGAACATCGGCGAATGGGTGGCGTCGTCGTCGCAGCGGAAGGTGCGGCCGGGCACGATGATGCGGAGCGGGGGCTTCCGCGCCTGCATGGCGCGGATCTGCACGGGGGACGTATGGGTGCGCAGCACCATGCGGCCGCCTTCGCGCTCTCCCGGCAGATAGAAGGTGTCGTGCTCCTGGCGCGCCGGATGATCGGGCGGAATATTGAGCGCGGTGAAGTTGTGCCAGTCGTCCTCGATGTCCGGCCCCTCGGCGATGGTGAACCCCATCTCGCCGAAGATCTGGATGCACTCCTCGATCGTTTCGCTGATCGGGTGGATGCGGCCCGTCCGCTCGGGCCGCGACGGCAGCGTGACGTCGATCCGCTCGTCCTGGAGACGGGAATCTATGGCGGCTTCGGCGAGCGCGGATTTGCGCGCCTCGAGCGCGGCAGCGACTTCGTCCCGGAGCGTATTGAGCGCGGCGCCGCGCGCCTTGCGCTCCTCGGGCGCGAGCGTGCCGAGCGATTTCAGGAGTTCCGTGATGCGGCCCTTCTTGCCGAGCGCGGCGACGCGCGCGGAGTCGAGCGCGCCCAGGTCGGCCGCCGTCTCGATCTCCGCCAGCAATTCCGAGCGCAGCTTAGGAACGTCCTGCATGTTCGGTCTCTTCTGAGTGCGGCGAAACGACGGCTTGCGGGCTTTACCGCGCCTGGCCGCGTAAGCCTCGTCTCAGGGTCCGGAGAGCCGCCTAGGAATTCAGGCGGTCGTGCCGAGCGCGGCCCGGGCTTTCTCGACCAAGGCCTTGAATGCCTCGGGCTCCCTGACCGCGAGGTCGGAGATCACCTTGCGGTCCATTTCGATCCCGGCCTTCAGGAGTCCGCTGATGAACCTGGAATAGGTGAGGCCGTGCTCGCGGGCGCCTGCGTTGATCCGCTGGATCCAGAGGGCGCGGAACGTGCGCTTGCGGACGCGGCGGTCGCGGTAGGCATATTGCCCGGCCTTCTCGACCTTCTCGATCGCGACCCGGAAGACGTTCTTGTTGCGGCCCCGGTAGCCGCGCGCGGCCTTCAGGACTTTCTTGTGGCGGGCGTGCGTCGTGACGCCGCGTTTGACTCGTGCCATGTGCGCTCTCCCCCTCTAGCCGTACGGCATGTATTTTTTGACGAGGCGGGCGTCGCCGTCGGCCAGAATGAACGTGCCGCGGGACTTCCGCTTCATCTGCTGCGGGCGCTTGCTCATGCCGTGGCGCTTGCGCGCCACGTTCGCCCGTACTTTGCCGGAGGCGGTGAAGCGGAAACGCTTCTTGGCGCCGGATTTGGTCTTCATTTTGGGCATTTCATCGTTCCTTTCCGAGTTCGAAGTTTATGCAGCGGTCGGGCATGCCCGTGAGGGCCCGAACCACCTGTGTCTTGCACCAAAGGAGGCAGGGTTATAACGGGGCGACCTCGCAAATGCAAGGCGGCCAGCCGATTTCAAGCGTCTCCGCCGCCGGACGGGGCCGGGGCGGGGGGCACGGAGGAGGCGGGACGGCAGGCCGCCGGCCGCGCCTATTTCGGCGCGATCACCATCGTCATCATCCGGCCTTCGGTCCGCGGGTATTGCTCGACCTTGGCGACGCCGTCCACGTCCGCTCGGATGCGGTCCAGCACCTTCGTCCCGAGCTCCATGTGCGCCATCTCGCGGCCGCGGAACCGGATGGTCATCTTCACCTTGTCGCCGTCATCGAGAAACCGGCGCACGCTCCGCATCTTCACCTGGTAGTCGTGCTCGTCGATGCCGGGCCGCATCTTGATCTCTTTGACGGCGATGACCTTCTGCTTCTTGCGCGCCTCGTTGGCCCGCTTCTGCGCCTCATACTTGAATTTCCCGTAATCGAGAATCTTGCAGACGGGCGGGTCGGCGCTCGGAGAGACCTCGACCAAGTCGAGCCCCGCGTCGACGGCCATCTGCAATGCTTCTCGGATGGGAACGACTCCGGCCATCTCGCCGGCGGCGTCGACAAGGCGAACTGTCGCGTTGTCGATCTGGTCGTTGATGCGCGGGCCGTCGCGGCCCGGCGCCTGGGCATTGGGTCGTTTCAGAATACGTGCACCTCCTCAGTGCTGTTCTCGCGGCGAAGCGCCCCCAACGGGCGGCACTCCGGAGACGCGCGAAGCAAACCCCCTTCGCCTCACGCCGCGCCGGACCGGGGTCCGGCCGCCTCCTCTTTCAGTCTAGCGACTGCGTCGCCAAGCGCAAGAATTTCTTGGGCTTTTCCGCCCAAGCGCCGCAAAGCGACTGACTTCTCCTCGGCCTCGCGGGCGCCGACCACCAGGATCAGCGGCAGCTTGGCGACGCTGTGCTCGCGGATCTTGTAGTCGATCTTCTCGTTGCGGAGATCGAGCACGGTGCGGATGCCGGCCTCTTTGAGGGCCGCCGCCACGGTCTTCGCGTAGCCGGCCGCCTTGTCGGTGATCGTGGCGACGACCGCCTGCTCGGGCGCGAGCCAGAGGGGAAGCTTCCCCGCATAGTGCTCGATCAGGATGCCGATGAAGCGCTCGAAGGAGCCGAGGATTGCCCGATGCAGCATCACCGGGCGATGCTTGTTCCCGTCCTCGCCGACGTAGTTCGCGTCGAGCCGCTCGGGCAGCACGAAATCCACCTGCAGGGTCCCGCACTGCCACTCGCGGCCGATCGTGTCGCGCAGCACGAATTCGAGCTTGGGCCCGTAGAACGCGCCTTCGCCGGGGTTGAGGATGGTCTCCAGCCCGGCCGCCTGGGTCGCGTCCTTCAACGCCTTTTCCGCCTTGTCCCAGGTCTCGTCGGCGCCC
Organism: Rhodospirillales bacterium; assembly: GCA_009694195.1. Lineage (GTDB taxonomy): Bacteria > Pseudomonadota > Alphaproteobacteria > Rhodospirillales > SHVQ01 > SHVQ01. Next base: position 7,016 of record SHVQ01000002.1, on the reverse strand, counting down.
GCGCGTAACGCAGGCCGGTCGGAGAACTTCACCACCACGTCGGTGAAGCCGAAATCGCGGTAAACGCCCATCAAAAGGTCGCAAAACGCCTTCGTCTCCTCCGGGATCTGGGCCTCCGTGCAGAAGATGTGGGCGTCGTCCTGGGTGAAGGCGCGGACGCGCATGAGGCCATGCAGCGCTCCCGACGGCTCGTTCCGGTGGCAGGCGCCGAACTCGGCCATGCGGATCGGAAGCTGCCGGTAGCTGGTGATCCCCTGGCGGAAGATCTGCACGTGACACGGGCAGTTCATCGGCTTGATCGCCAGCACCTTCTCCTCGGCTTCCGAGGTGAACATGGCCTGGCGGAATTTCTCCCAGTGGCCGGAGGCTTCCCAAAGCGAGCGGTCGAGGAGTTGCGGCGTGTTCACTTCGACGTAGCCCGCGCCTTCTAGCCGCCGGCGCATGTACTCCAGCGCCGTGCGGTAGAGGGTCCAGCCCTTCGGGTGCCAGAAGACCGCGCCGGGCGCGATGTCCTGCAGATGGAAGAGGCCCATCTCGCGCCCGAGCCGGCGGTGGTCGCGCTTTTCGGCTTCCTCCAGCATGGTGAGATAGGCCTTGAGCTGCTTTTCGTCGGCCCAGGCGGTGCCGTAGATGCGCTGGAGCATTTCGTTCCTGGAATCGCCGCGCCAGTAGGCGCCCGCGAGCTTCATCAGCTTGAACGCGTGGCCGAGCTTGCCGGTGGACGGCAGATGCGGCCCGCGGCAGAGGTCGATGAATTCCCCCTGCCGGTAGAGCGAAATGTCCTCGCCTGCCGGGAACGAGTGGATGAGCTCGGCCTTGTACTTCTCGCCGATGGAATCGAAGAAGCCGACCGCCTTGTCGCGCTGCCAGACCTCGCGCTTCAGCGGCTCGTCGCGCTTGACGATCTCGTGCATCCGGGCTTCGATCTTCTCGATATCCTCGGGCACGAACGGCGTCGGCCGCGCGAAATCGTAATAGAAGCCGTTCTCGATCACCGGGCCGATCGTCACCTGGGTCTCCGGGAACAGCTCCTTCACGGCTTCCGCCATCACGTGGGCGGCGTCGTGGCGAATGAGGTCGAGGCCGTCCTTGTCCTTCGGCGTGACGATGGCGATTTTCGCGTCGCGCTCGATCACCGTGGCCAGGTCCTTGATCTTGCCGTCTACGCGGATGGCGAGCGCTGCCTTGGCGAGCCCCGGGCCGATCGCGGCCGCGATCTCGGCGCCGCTCGGGGGCCGCTCGAAGGGGCGGACGCTGCCGTCGGGAAGCGTGATTTGAACCATCGGGCTATCTTCGCTGGAAACGCCAGCTTTGGGATAAAGCGGTGCGGACTTTAGAAGGATTCCGGGGGCTGTCAAGAAACCGCGGAAACCCAGGGATGGAGCGCGTCTACGGCTCCATCCCGGCCGGCGCAACCGACGTGGTCTTCAACCCGAGATCGTCGAGCGCGCGGCGCACCAGTCCCGACGCCTTGGCCTCGTCGATGAATGTGCGCACGTAGGCCAGCGCCGCCGGCTTGCCCTTGGGCACGGCGGCCGCAACGGAGTTACTGAGGAACGCGCCCTCGAGGATGCGCGACCCGGGAAGCGAGGGAGCGAGCGAAATAAGCGACTCCCGCCCGAGCGCGATCGCGTCGGCCTTGCCCTCGCGCATCGCTTCGGCGGCTTCGGCTGGTCCCGACACCGCCGTATGGGTCGCGTTCGGCGAGGCTTGGGCGGAGGCGCGAATCGTCGCCGTATCCTTGACCCCGACGATGCGCACGCCCGCGCGGTTGACATCGGCAACCGTCTGGATCGTCGATCCCGGCGCCACGAGATAGGTACTTTGCGAGAGGACGTAGGAACCGGCGAACGCCAGCGCCTTCCTGCGTTCCGCGTCGACCGGCACGAAGGCGACGTCCCAGGCGCCGCTGTCCGCCGCGGCCACCACATCGCCGGAATTGGGATAGTCGACGAATTCGATCGGCACGCCGAGCTTTGCGGCAAGGCCCTTGCCAAGCTCAATGCTCACACCGCGGTATTGGCCGGTCGCCGCGTTCTTCGTGGCGAATGTCACGCCGGCCGAGGGTCCGACCGGGACGGCCATTCTTAGCTTGCCGGTCGGGGTCAGTTCTTTTTTCATCGCCGCATCATCCGCGCGCGCATCGTGAATCCCGAGAGTCAACGCGATGCAGGCGCTCAGGAGCTTCAGCAATCTCATTGTTTCCTCCCGTCACGATGATGCCTCCCCTGGTGAAATTATCCTCATCCATGCTGCGACGCTACCCACTCACAGCCCCAGCGCCGCTTCGACCTCTTTGATCGCGAGATCGGCGAGACGATCTTTACGGAGGATCGTCACCTTCGGCCCCCGCTGGGCGCACAGTGCCGGGTCCGAGGCCGACGAATAGAGGACGACGGTCGGGCAGCCGGCGGCCGCGAGGGCGTGCATGGGCCCCGTGTCGTTGCCGACTGCGCCGCGCGCCCGGCGGGCGAGCGCCACGAGATCGGTGATCGAGGTCTGCCCGCCGAGGTCGATAGCGGCCGGCACCGCTTTCGTGAGGTCGCGCAGCAACGCGCGTTCCTCCGACCCGCCGATCAGCACCGGAGTGACGTTCTTTTCCAGCAACCGTTTCATGAGGGCGGCGTAACGCGCCTGCGGCCATCGCTTTTCCGGCCGGTGCGCGGCGCCGCCGGGAGCGACGAGCGCGAAACGGTCGAGCAATCGAAAGCGCTGGGCGTCCGTCGTGATCCACGAGAGGTCCGGCGCGGGAACGTCGTCGATGCCGGCCATCCTGAGCTGCTCCGCCTGGCGCTCGATCGTGTGCATGAAGTCGCGCCCGGGGTTCGCGTGCGGGTGCGAGCAGCCGCGTGCGATCCCCGACCATTCGGGATAGGCCCCCGGCCAAAAGAGGCGGAAGTAGAACGCGCTGCGGTCGGAGGTCTGGAGGTCGTAGACGCGCGTGAACCGGGCGTCCCGGAGGAGCCGGCGCAACTGGAGCCACGCGCCCGGCGTTCTGGGCCGCCCGACCGGCCAGACATCGTCGAAATAGGGGCTCGCCCGCGCGACGTCGGCGAACGGCTCGGTGGTGAGCAGCGTGACCGGCGCGCGTGCGTGGTGGCGGCGGATCGCCTGGAACGGCCCGAGGGCCTGGATGAAATCGCCAAGCGCGCCGAGCTTGATGACGAGGATCGGACCCGCGCCTCCCGCGCCGGTCATGTCCTCGCCTTCAGCTGCAGGACCTCGTTGTAAACGTCGAGGGTCTTCGCGCACATGACCTGCTTCGAGAAATTCTCCCGCGCGTGCCGGGCCGCGCGGACGGAGAGCCGCTGGCGGGCGTCGGCGCTCAAGTTCAGCGCGCGGCCAATCGCGGCGGCAAGCGCGTCCGCGTCGTTCGGCGCTACGAGCCAGCCCGTCTCCCCTTCGACGATGGTCTCGCGCGCGCCGCCGTGGTCGCTCGCGATGACCGGCCGGCCCATGGCCTGGGCTTCCGCGATCACGCGCCCGAAGGCCTCCGGATCGGTCGAGGCGGAGATCGCGATGTCGGTGAGCATGTAGGCGGCCGGCATGTCCGGGCAGTGGTCGACGATGCGGACGATGGGGCCCAAGTCGTGGCGGTCGATGAGTGTCTCGATCTCGCGCCGGTACTCGCTCCGGCCCTGGTCGGAGCCGACGAGCAGGCACTGGATGTCGCGGCGCGCGAGCTTGCGGATGGCGTCGATGAAGACCGTCTGGCCTTTCCAGCGGGTGAGCCGCGCCGGCAGCATGACGACCGGGAGACCGTCGACGAGCCGCCACGCGGTCGCCAGCGTCGCGACCCGCTCGGCCTTGACCGCGCGCGGCGCGAAGCGTTCGAGATCGACGCCCCTCGGAATGATGCGGATGCGGTCGGCGGGCACCCCGTACATCTGGCGGATATGGCCGCCGATGAAGGCGGAGATCGCGATCACCCGCTCGCCCCGCGTCATCACGGCGTTGTAGCGCCGTTTCACCCAGTTCTCGCGCGAATACGTTCCGTGAAAAGTAGTGACGAAGTGGCGGCCGGTGCGCCGCGCGGCGTAGTAGGCGCTCCACGCGGGCGCCCGCGAGCGGGCATGCACGATATCGACGCGCTCGCGCTGGATCAGCTCGGCGAGCCGCTCGATGTTCTTGTAGACCACCAGTGGGTTCTTGCTCGCGACCGGCAGCATCACGTGCTGGGCCCCGACGCGGGCAAGCTCGCGCACCTGCGGCCCGCCGGATGATGCCACGATCGCACGGCCGCCCGCTTCCACGATCGCTTGCGCGACCTCGACGGTGCCGCGCTCGACGCCGCCCTCGCCGCCGAGCGCCGGCAGCACCTGAAGGATGGTGGCGAAACGGCCCTCGGAGGCCGAGCGTTGTTTCGTCTCTCGCCGCGCGGTATTAAAGTCTGCGTTCATGCAATCGGGTGGGTCATGGCGGTGACGACGGCCGGCGATGGGAGCTTGGACACCGAAACGCGGCCGCAATCGGCCGCGTGTCCGGATGGCGCGACTATCGCTTACCACCTGACCCCTGGCAAGTCTTCGGGGGTCGTGTTTCTCACCGGCTTCCATTCCAACATGACCGGCGAGAAGGCGCTTGCGCTGGAAGCGCTCGCGCGTGCGCGCGGCAACGCTTTTTTACGGTTCGACTACACCGGTCACGGGCAATCCTCGGGCGCCTTCGTCGACGGCACCATCGGCCGCTGGGCCGACGACGCCCTCTTCGCGCTCGATACGCTCACGCAGGGCCCGCAGGTGCTCGTCGGGTCCAGCATGGGCGGCTGGATCATGCTGCTGCTGGCGCTTCGCCGGCCCGAGCGTGTCGCCGGCCTGGTGGGGACGGCCGCGGCGCCCGACTTCACGATCGATCTCGTGCCGGACGCGCTCACGCTCGCGCAACGGGAGACGATGATGCGGGACGGCGTCGTCTACATTCCCGATTGCTACGGGGGCGCGCCTTACGCGATCACGCGGAAGCTGGTCGACGAAGGCGCCCGCCACGCACTCTTGCGCGGGCCCATCGCCGTCGACGTTCCGGTCCGCCTGATCCACGGCCTCGACGACCGCGACGTCCCTTGGAAGCGCGCGCTCGAAATTGCCGACCGGCTCACGAGCAAGGACGTGGAGATACAGCTCGTGAAGGGGGGCGATCACCGGCTTTCGGCGCCCCCCGACCTCATCAGGCTCACCCGGACGGTCGATTCCGTCCTGACTCTCCTTTCCGAATCAAAGTCTTAGAAGTCCCTGTCCAAGGGCATTTTGACGGGATCGACAGCTGTGCTTAGGTGGTAAGGCCCCGCCCATTGGGCGGACGCATCCCCCCCTTCGCGTCAGCGCAGATCCGATCTCGCGATCCTCTTTCCCGGTGCGGGAAGAGCGAGCGCCCGCTGGCGCGCGCAACTCTCACACAGGAGAAGACCCCATGAGCCCATTCCGGCTGAACGCCCGGCTTGCGTCCAATAGTCCGGTTGACGAGGCCGACGTGCTTTCCGTGAAACATGTCCTGTAAGACCAGGGCTATTACGAGGAGCCTTCCTACGGCATGACGCCCTATCCCGACCGGCCTCTCTTCGAAGGCATCCAGCGGTTCCAGAACGACAACGGCCTCGCGGTCGACGGCGTGATGGAGCCGGGCGGCGAGACCGAGCACGCGATGCGCAACCTCGTATCAGGTTCGACGGACGCCGGCATCCCGATGCCCGACGGCTTCTCCCTCTCGGGCCGCGTCGGCAACGGCTTGGAGAATCCGCCCGGGGACGTGCTCAAGTCAAAGCAAGCTCTGGGCGCGCTCAAGTATTATCCCGGCCATCTCGCGGCCGACCCGACGAACATCATCGACCGCCCGCTCACCCAGGCGATCTACAAGTTCCAGAAGGACCATGGCCTCCAGCAGGACGGCTGGATGCGCCCGGACGGCGAGACCGAAGCCAAGATTCGGGAGAAAGTCAAAACGGCGAAGTCGGAAAATTTCGAATATCGGGTCGCTGATGACATTCCGAATCCGGAGCTGGCGCAGCGGAAGGAGCCAACGAAAAAGTCAGAGACCCCGAAGCCCACCAGCGACCCCGGGCAGACCGTGAGCCCGATCGACACTTTCAAGATAAGAAAAAGTGGGCGCTTCGAAGCGAACCGAGAGAAAAATCCGCTCGGCCTGCACGAGGGAGTGGATTTGGATGCTGCACCCGGCACACCGATCCAGAGTCCGGTGAACGGGACGATAGAGATGATCGGCGACCCGTACAAGCACAGAACGGACCCGAATGATAAAACCAAGCCACACCCGCATGCCGGGAAATTCGAATCCGTCTGGATCAAAACCGAGGATGGACGCCGGTTTGGCTTCCTTTATGTCGCACCTGAAGACCCTCATGGGAACCGCCTATTCTCGGCGGGCGACAAGGTGCGGGCGGGCGACCCGATTGGAGCCGTCCAGAATTGGAAAGCGGTCGACCCGAGGATAGTTAACCACACGCACTTCGAGGTTAGGCAGGGGCCGGGTCGGGGAACGCCGGTGGACCCGGAACCCTGGTTAAAGCAGTGGAGTGTCAGGGATTGACGAAGGGGCCGCCGTACGGAGCATTTATATTGGCCTCGCAAAGCTCACGAATTCCCTCGGGAGCCCACTCGCAGGCGGGAGGTTCCCAGAACGGGACCACGTCGTCCTCCTGATCTCTTTCGAAGAGAAAGTGCCAGACAGCCTCTTTCGGGACGAACCAGTAGGTGCGAAGCCGCCATCCATCGTCGGGCCATTCACCGTTATTGGAATAGAGGCGTTCCTGAAGAACAAATTGGATCACCTCAAGGGAAGCATCGGGAAGCGGGTCGATCGGCGGCATCTCGCCTTCTGATGCCACGCTCGCCTGTATCACGCGATACTCCAGTTCTAATACCAACCTGCATTGATCATGACCTATATGCCCATTCTCGCATTCCGATGGACATGATGCGCCAGGGCTGATCGATGAGCTTGTTCCATGCGTCGCAGCAATGGTCGACGATGTCGTCATGGGATTTGAAGATTCTGTTCGACAG
>SHVQ01000039.1 GCA_009694195.1 Rhodospirillales bacterium | reverse complement strand
ACAGCAGCCTCGGCTACCGACCGCCGGCCCCGGAAACCGCGATACCGCCATTGCCGCCTTCCGGCTCCGCTACGCTCCACCTACAGCCGGCAATGGCGACGGAGGAAACAATGCACTAACATTCAGCTTGGACCACCCAGTGGGGGCCGATCAGATTGCGAGGGGAGGGACGCGGGCGCGGCCGCATTCGCTTATTCTTCCCCATACAATGCGCAGGCCAAGCCTTGAGGCCGCCTATTGTTCCGTATGACTTGGAGGATATAGGGCACGTCCAGAATCGTCCAGACGGCACCGGCCATGCCGGCGTCTGCGGCGAGCTCCGCGCCGAGCTGCACGGGCACCTGGCGGCCTTGCTGGCCGCCGTGAACGATTCGGGAACTGCTGCACCGCTTAGGGCGGTTCTAGCAAGTTGCTGAAAAACTCGATTCACATCGGGCCGAGAATGTGATTCTGTGCATTGGGGTCTGTCCTTTAGCGATGAGGGCGCGATGTGCTCGCCCCGGTGGGAGGTTGCCCGAAAGCTCACCTGCCTGCCGAAGGAGAAAACAGGGAGGACTTCAAGTTGCGCCCATGAGGGCTGGTGGCGCAACGGAATCGGCCGAAGGAAAGACGCGATTGACGCCCGTAGCCCCGTTCGCGGACGTCACTTCGCCAGGCGTATCGCCGGGCTCCTGCTCTCAGGATAGGCGATCAAGTGAAGCGATCCGGTGGAGGGAAGCGAGTCCGACTGCTTGCGGGGCTGCGCCGGGAGATAGCTGTCGCCGCCGTCGGACGCGCTGTACCACCAATTTCCGATGGTACCGCCGACGACGGCGCCGAGCGCCGATGCGGTTAGCGGGGACAAAGGAGAAAAGTAGTAAACGAGCGCTCCGCCAACGATGGCTCCGCCGATTGTGCTGAGCGTCAAGCTGCTGTCGGTCGATGCACTTTCCTGAGCCATCGCCGGCCCGGAAAATATCGCGATCGCCGCCGCAGTCGCCAGAACTGAAGATCGCACGCCCATGCCTCAACCTCCATACGAAAGAAAGTTTCCCAACACGCTTTCCGGTGCCAGTCTACTCTCCCCGTTATGTCCTGACAAACATATCGTGCGGCCACGGCATCTGCCGACCGGATCGGATCGCGGGAGCGGAGGGAAGGGATTCTTAACCTTAGAAGGCGTGAGGGAACTCCAACCCAAGAAAAACAGAGAAGTCTCGCTCCCGGGATATGAAACACGAGCGGAACGAGCTTGGGCGAATCACGAGGTGGACCGCGGCGCGACAGGCCGCGTCATCGGGCTGCATTCTCCTTGCAGGCCCTCGCTCCTCCCGTCAAAATTGCGACCTGCGGGCGACGGTGCGAGTCTGCTGTAAACCCAACGCATGGCGTTCGGGCAGATGTTGCGAAAGCAGGAAATGGACGCCTTGAGCGGCACCATGAGACGGAAGCTGGGGGAACGTTGACGGGCAGCGACCAACAACCCGAGCCCCACGGCCAGCAAAAGACCACCGAACCGGAGCGGACGCCCGTGCCGGCCCGGTCGCCTGCCGAGGCGCTGCGCCGGCGTCGGCGCGTGGCGAGCGTCGCGGCTGGCGGCGGAATCGTGCTGTTCGGCCTATTGGTATTGCTGTTGGGCCGTTTGGTATCCGTCACGCCGCCCGGGCCGGAGCTCATTTCGAGTTCCGAGCCTCCACCCCAGACGAATACAAAGCCGAGCGCCAGCACGCAACAGCTCGTCCTCGAGTGGGAAGACGATTCCGGCACCCGTCTCCGAGCGACTGTGGACCGCGGACGCTACGACGCGTTCGCCACCGTGGAACGGCGCCGCCTTGAGCAGAGACTGCCGCAATTGGCAGACGCCGTAGCGATAAGGGTCCGCGCCGCGATGGCGCCGATATTCGTGGAGGTCGAGGGGCGCGTCCCTCGGTTTGCCGACTGGGTGTTCGATTGGTGGACGAGCTGGATCCTTCTCGGGCGCGCGATGCGATGGACATGGGACGGCGTGGCCACGGGACATGTCTTGACCATGCCCGACAAGGTGCAGGCCCAACTCATCGCGGCCATCGAAATGCGGTATGTCGAGCTCGTCCTTCAACCGGCGGTCGCCGAGCTCAAACTCACCGACGCCCTCGATCGTGTCGTGACATCGCTTCGCGACGACTTGGCGGAGGAATGTCGGGGCCATGAGACCGCGCTTCGCGCGTTCATCGCGACGGCACCCGCGCGGGTCGAGCGCCTTGATGCCGGCGGTAATTGGGTGCGCGCGCCGGACTGGAACGGCAGCCACGCATCGGTTCGTTTGCGGTGCGGCGCTGACGTCGGGGCGGAAGACGCGCTGATGCGGGACGAGATATCGAACTACCGCGAGAGCCGGAATATCAACGCTCCGGTCAACGAAGTCATCCTTCGCTTGTCACGGCCGTTTGCGACCAAGCTGATCAGTTTTGTGGTCCTTCCGGTGATCGTCGCCGCCCTGATCGGCGGCTTCGCCCTGCCGCTGCTCGGCGTCCTTCCCAACGTCATATCGGGTGTCATCGCGGGCGTCCTTACCGGCGCCGTCGGCGCGGCGATCATCGGCTTCTCCGCGAGCGCCTCGGTCGATTGGGTGCTCACCCGCACCGACGAACGGATCAACCGCGCGGGCTTTGAGGTGCAAGTCCGCCGCGCGGTGATAACCGGCCGACGGGACTTCGAGGGCAACATCACCGATGCCCAGCGCCGATTGATCGAGCGGCAGCTTCTGGCCATCGCCGCCGCCGGTCCCGCGCAGGCAGCGCATCCTTGAGGCGATCGGCGCCGCCGCCGAGCGGCAGGTTGGGCATGGCGAACGAGCCGATGTTCTGGAATTATGGCTTGCGGATGCAGTCAAAACCCGCCAAAGATTGCTCTGCATGGGAAGTCTTTATAAAAATTAATGGCTTAGGGTAAACTTGTGGACATGATGCGGGCCGCTCGGTCGGCCTCGGATTTATGGACGCGGTCATGTCCGTCGCGACGGGTCAGCTTCTCGCAAAGCGGCACAAACGGATCGCTCGAGTTGGTTCGGCCAGGCTGCGCCGGTTCGGGTGACGTGGACGCAATCGTGCCGATGCTGGCCGATCCGGCTATCATGTGAACCGGGAATTAAGGGGGGGGGGTCGCTTGAACTCGAATGCAGCCCCGGCGGGCCGACGAATCGCCGAAACCACCAACGGCGGGCGCCCCCTGCGTCGTTATGCCGGCGTGTGGGCCCTTTGGGGGCTCGCGGTGAGCGCCGTCATACCGGGCGAATACTCCGGCTGGAATACCGGGCTCCTGGAGGGCGGATTCGGGGGTCTTCTGATCGCGACGCTGCTCGTCATCGTGATGTACCTCTGCCTCTGCTACTCGCTCGGGGAGATGGCGGCGGCGATGCCTTTCACCGGGGGCGGCTACGCCTTCGGTCGAAGCGCGTTCGGCCCGATCGGCGGATTTCTTGCCGGACTCGCGCAAAACATCGCGTACGTTCTTACCGCAGCGGCGGTCGTCGTCTCCGCCGGACACGCTCTGGACAAGCTCGTCATCATCTTATCCGGGTGGGATGCCCCCGACATTCTGTACTGGGCGCTGGTCTACGGGGTTTTCGTATTCATCAATATCTACGGGGTCGCGCTCACCTTTCGCCTCGCCGTTGGCCTGACCGTGGTGACCCTGCTGGTCCTCGCCGCATTCGCCTTGGTCGCCATACCAAATTTCCGCATCGCGTACGCTCTCGACATCGCGGTCGCGCCGGGCGGCAGCCGCTGGCTGCCCAACGGGTTGAGCGGTATTGCCCTGTCGGTTCCGTTCGCCATTTGGTTCCTGGTGTTGGTCGAGATGCTGACGCTGGCAACCGAGGAAACCGAGAATCCGGAGACCAACGTTCCCAAGGGTCTCATCGCCAGCGTCTGGACGCTGATCGTCGCGGCCCTGATCGTTCTCGTCCTCAACTCCGGGATTCCACCCGGCGCCAGCGCGATTGGAAAAGCCCCGGAGCCTCTTCTCACGGGATTCAGCGCGATCTTGGGCCGATTTTACAACCCTGCGGTGCTTGAGCTGATGACGCTCCTGGCCTACGCGGCCGGTTTTCACGCGACGGTTTACGCCTTTGGGCGCAGCATTTTTGCGTTCGCCCGCGCCGGGTATTTCCCGTTGTGGCTGGCCGCGACGCATCCCACGCGCAAGACCCCCCATGCCGCGTTGATCGCCGGGGGCGTGGTCGGCTTCGGTGCCGTCTGCCTCGTCAAGTTCAGCCCGCGCGCGCTCGAAATCGAGGCGGTCCTGCTCAACATGGCGGTGTTCGCGGCCACCATCTCCTACATCATCATGATGCTGTCCTATCTCAAGCTGCGCCGTGACATGCCCGACATGAAGCGTCCCTATGTGAGTCCGCTCGGGGCCACGGGCGCAATGACCGCGCTCGTCGTCGCGATCGTGGCAGCCTTCATGATGTTCCACAATCCGTCCTATCGCCCCGGCCTGCTCGGTTGCGCCGCGGTTTATGCGCTCGGCGTGATTTATTTCCTGCTCTACGGTCGCAAGAAGATCGTCACCTCCCCCGAGGAGCGGTTCGCCATGGAACTGCGCGGGGAGACGACTCATGACTAGCAATCAAGGAAGCGTCGCGTTATTCCACCAGGCCGCGATGATGCAACCGACCGCGCTCCATGCCGACCTCCAGAGCAGCAGCCTGCCCGACGGGCTCTACGACATTCTCCTGCTTGCCGGCATCATCATCTTCTCGATCACTTCGCTCTCGGCCATCCTGTCCTCGATTTTCGTGAAGAAGGACAATCTTCTCTATCTCGGGACCCAGCTCATCCTGTTAAGCATCTTCCTCCTGCTCTCCACGCACTGGATTTACGGACCGTGGCTGTCCGATATCTTCCGTGACGTGGACGAGCTGACGCGTTTCGCCGAGTTCATGCTGTTCATGTCGATCGCCTACACGCTCGACATGGGGATAAAGGTCTTTGTCTGGGGCCGCGCCCTGGGCCCCTATGGCCGGCGGTCGGTTCCGCCGCTCCTGATCGGCGCTGTCCGCGTGCTGATCTACCTGTTCGCGGTTCTGTTCGTGATCCAGTTCGTTTACGACAAGTCGATCACGGCATTGGCGGCGTTATCCGGCGCGTTCGCGTTGATTGTCGGCCTCTCGGCGCAGACGACGCTCGGCGAAATGTTCGCCGGCATCGCCATCGCGTTGTCCCGTCCGTTTCAAATCGGCGATTGGGTCAAGGTCGGGAATTTGAATGAAGGCAAGGTGCTCAACATGACCTGGCGGATGGTCCAGATCGAGACGCGCGACAGGGACGTCCTGAATGTCCCCAATCGGACCGTTGCCGATCAATCGATACGAAACTTCACATACCCCAACCGCGCGGTGCGGATTACCGAGGCGATCCACTTTTCCCAGAACGAGAATCCAAAGCTGATCCAGGACCTGCTAAGTGAGGCGATCGCGAACGCGCCCGAGGTGCTGGCCGATCCGGCGCCGTTCGTGCTCTATCGCGGCGCCAAGGACGGCGTCGCGGAATACTACCTTCGCTACTTTATCGACGACTATCAGAATAAGGATATCGCGACCGAGCATGTATGGAAGAACGTGATCGACCGGATCGCCGGTTCGGACTTCAAGATCGCCTTTCCCCGACGCGTCATCGAGCTTTCGGCCGAGCCGGTTTCCATCGCCAAAGTCTAAGCCTTCTTCAGCGGGAACGGACCGCCCGCACCCCCTTCACCCGGCCGAAACGTTGCCGCCGCGACCGCGCATCGCGAAGTCGTCAATTCGAGGTGGCCGGTTTCCAGTCGCGCGCCAGTCGATGGGCCTCGACGACCTGCTCCGGGGTCAGCTGGACGGTGATGGAATCGCGCAGCCATGCCGCCGAGTTCCGAATCGTTCCCGGGGGCAGGGAGGCCGTTGCGAGGTTAAGCCACACGTGTCCTTTCACGAGGTCTTGCGCCACGCCACGGCCGCCGGCATACATGACGCCGACATGGAGCTGGGCGACGGCGGATCCACGATCGGCCGCCTTCCGGTACCAGCGAAAGGCCTCTTCGTCGCTTTGCGGGACGCCGACGCCGGTCTCGTAGCGGGCGGCGAGCTGAATCTCGGCGTTCGGCTCGCCGCGCTCGGCCGCGAAGCGCAGCCACTTCATTCCCTCGGCCGAATCCCGGGGAACGCCTTGGCCGGCGAGATACATTCGGCCGAGCACGTATGCGGCGACCGAATTCCCGGTGTCGGCGAGACCGCGCAGCTCGCTATAGGCCCTCGGATAGTCGCCGCTGTCGTAAGCGGCGACGCCGCTGTCGAGTCCCGCCCACGCCGCATGACCGAAGCCGATCGCGGAAAGCCCTGCGACAACGATCCGTCTCATGGTCCGAAGTCCACAATTGCTCCAACGTCCGACGGCCATGCTATCCCCTCGCTGAGTGGCATCCAAACGCGGCCGCCGGCATCACGGTGTCACGGGACCGTAGGCGCTCAGCTCTTGGCCTTGGGCCCCTGCGACGGCGCGATGGCCGACAGGAGATCGATCGGCAGCGGAAAAATGACGGTCGAGGCCTTGTCACCGGCAACGCTCTCCAGGGCGGTGAGGTAGCGCAGCTGCATCGCCTCCCGCCGCTGGGACAATATCTCGGCTGCGTCGCTTAGCTTGGCCGCGGCTTGGAACTCGCCTTCGGCTTCGATCACCCTTGCGCGTCGGTTGCGTTCTGCCTCGGCCTGACGCGCGATCGCCCGGACCATGCTCTCATCCAGGTCAATCGCCTTGATCTCCACGCTCGACACCTTGATCCCCCACGATCCGTAATGCTCGTCGAGGATAGTCTGTATGTTCTCATTGATCATCTTGCGCTCGGCCAGCATCGCGTCGAGCTCGTGCTCGCCGAGAACGGAACGCAGGGTCGTTTGGGCCAGCTGACTGGTGGCCGTCTCGAAATCCTCGACTTCGATGATGGCCTTGGCCGGCTCCGTCACCCGGTAGTAGATCACGGCGTTGACCTTGGCCGAGACATTGTCGCGGGAAATCACATCTTGCGTCGGAACTTCGAGAACGCGGACGCGCAAATCGATCCTGACGCCCTTCTGGATGAACGGGACAACGATGACGAGCCCCGGCCCGCGCACCCCCGTAAAGCGGCCAAGCGTGAAGATGACAAAACGCTCGTATTCGCGAAGGATCCAGAGCAAATGGTAGACCGCTCCGACGACGAGCGCGGCCACCAACGGCACGAACCAGTTGGAAAATCCGAGCATTCCACCCCCCTAGCGCCCCACGGCGCGACCGCGGCGACGGCCCCGTCCCTCTTACGCCGGCATGGCGAACGCCGAGAGGTGCAATCGCCCGAGAAGCCAACCGCGGCGCTCCACCGGTGGATCGGAACGCGATGCACAGCCTCCGAATACTGGACCATCGGACCGGTCAAGTGCAACCGCCGAGGCAAACGCGGTCGCGAGGCATCGAGATCGTCGCGACCGCACCCAGACCTGACCGCGATGACCGCGGGCGCCAAAACGAAGGCATCGAGCAGCGGCCCGTCTCCGGATCCATCCGGGGCTATGCCCGCTGCCGGTAGTACTGGAACGCCATCAGAAGAATCGCGAGGGCCCAGAAATTGAGCAGGAACAACACCCACATCAGGAGGCAAATAAAATAGATGGTCAGATAAGTCACCAGCGCGGCCGTAAGAAGAGCGCACACGACGCCGCGCCGGGCGACCGGTCCGGACCAAATGACAAAAGGCCCCGCCGTCAGTACGGCGAGGAGAATGACGAAAAGGCCGAATCCGAAGGCGAAGGCGCCACCAACTTGGCCGCTGCCGAGGAGGTCAAGGACGGGTCCAGGACCATAGTTGAAGGGGTCGACACGTTCGATCAGGAAATCCCACAGCGACAGGTTCCACGGGCTCTCCGGAACGAAAAGCGCGCGCAGATCGAAATATTGCCGGTCGTAGCGGGCGGATATCAGAAGGACGCCGGCGGTGATCCCGAGGAGCTTGGACACGCCGCTCATCACGGGCATGGCAAAGAAGCCCACGGGCGCAATCCGCCGGAGCCCCGCGAAGCCGCCTTCGATGATGGCCACCGGAATGGCGAGAACGAGCGCGATTTCGAGCACGAGCCATGCGACGGAGTTCAAATCGGTCAATTCGCCCATCCGTCTCTGCTTGCTTGCCGACTCCTCGGGGACGGGCCCGCCGGTAGGCCGGCCCGCCGTCGCCCCGGACCGAACTGCCGCGTTCCGCAGGCTCCGCCGCGATTAAAGCGAGAATCGGGCGGATTGGGAAGGCTGGCCGGGCATCTGCAGTTGAACGATGACGCGCATGCCCGGTCCGGATTTGAGCGTCGTCTTGCCCGACAGCAGATTCCCTTCCTTCTCGGCCGGGTCGGGTTGAAGGCGCACGGATTCCTTGGTCGGACCCAGCAGGACCACGGCGGTCGCCTGGGCGCCCTTCACATTCACGGGCTTCTCGGTTTTATCGTCGTAGACGAAGACTTTGATCTGGTCGTTCTGAACGATCAGCTCGACGCTGTACGGGCCGGCGTCGGCGAATTTGCCGCCGTGTGGGCCGGTCCCGCTATGGGCCGCCAGGACGGTTGGGATGAGAACCGCGAGTAGGGCGAACAAGGCTCTGCGAATCATGGCGCGTCTCCTGCGAGGACGTCTGAGGTCGGTTCGCCCGTGCGGGCAAGATGAACAAGGGGGCGCCGGAACGCTCGAATCAATAGGCCTCCGCCTCCTGGCCCGCGACTTCCAGCTCCTGCAAGCGGCGCAACGGACGCTCGCCAAACCGCAGGAACAGGATCGGCGTCAACACCGCGTCGAGCAGCGTCGCGCTGATGAGCCCGCCGAGGATCACGACCGCGACGGGCGACAGGATTTCTTTACCCGGCTCGCCGCCCTCGATAATCAGCGGGATAAGCGCGAGTCCGGCCGAAAGCGCGGTCATCAAGACCGGAGTCATCCGCTCGAGGCTGCCGCGCAGGATCATCTTGCGGCCGAACGTCTCGCCTTCGCGAAGGACGAGGTTGATGTAATGGCTGACCTTGAGAATGCCGTTCCGCGTACTGATGCCGATCAGCGTGATGAAGCCGATCATGGTCGCGAGCGACAAGGAGCCGCCCGCGAGCCACAGGGCAACGACGCTTCCGATCAGCGACAGCGGCACGTTCGTCATGATGATCAGGGACAGCGCCGTCGAATTGTAACGCGTGTACAGGATCGTGAAGATGAGCGCCATCGAGATCAGCGAGAGCACGGCAATCCGGAACGTCGCCTCCTGTTGCGCCTTGTAATTGCCCTCGATGCTGGCCAAATACTTGGGCGGCATCTTCATCGCGGCGACCGCGGCCTCGATGCCCTTCGTGATGGCGGCCATGTCGGAGCCGTCGGTATTGGCGAGGATCGCGATCCGCCGCAGGCCATTCTCGCGGATGATCTGGTTCGGCCCGGTGGAATCCTCGACGGTCGCAAGCGCCCTGAGCGGCACACGCCCGACGGGCGTGTCGATCAACAGATTGTCGAGGCCGGCCCGCGTGCGGTCGGCGTCGTTGAGCCGGACCAACACATCGTAGCGGCGCGTCTCGTCGATGACCTGCGACACGACGCGGCCGGCGGAAAACGTTTCCAGCGTCTCGGTGAGCTTGGCCGGAGTCACGCCATAGAGACGGGTGGCGTCCGGATTCACGCGGACGCGCACTTCCGGTATGCGCCTTTGCGTCTCGATCTTGAGGTCGCTCAAACCCGGAACGTGGTCCAGGCGGCCGCGAAGCGTGTCGGCGAGGGCGACGAGGGTGTCCAGATCGTCACCGTAGATCTTGACCGAAAGCTGCGACGGCAGGCCTGATAGGAAGTAATTGATCTTGTGCGTGAGCGGCTGATTGATATAGACGTTGCCGGGCAGGGCGCTCAAGCGGTCGCGCATGTCTTGCAGGACCGCAGCGACCGAGCGTTTCGAGCGAACGAGATCGACATCGATCTCGTTATCGTAGATGCCGTCGGCGTGAAGATCGAGCTCCGCCCGTCCGGTGCGCCGCCCGACGGAGGTCACTTCCGGCACCTCGAGCAGAAGTTTCTCCGCGGTGGCGCCCATACGGTTCGACTGAGCGAGGGATATGCCCGGCAGGAACGTCAGTTGGACCATGTACATGCCCTCGTTGAGCGGGGGCAGGAATGTGCGGGGCAGGTAAACAACCCCCACCGCCGCGATACTGACGCAAACGACCACCCCGACGACGACGTGTCGCTGGCGATCGAAGGCCCATTCGAGCAATCTCGCGTTCTGCCGCTTGAGAAACCGCACCAGGCCTGAATCGCCTCGCGTCATACGCTTCATCCGCGGCAGCAGATAGTAGGCGAGCACCGGCGTCAGCGTGACCGAGGTGATCAGGCTGGCGAGGATCGCGACGATATAGGCGACGGCAAGGGGCTTGAACATGATCCCCTCGAGGCCGGGCAACGAGAACAGCGGGAAAAAGACGAGAAGAACGATGATCGTCGCATAGAAGATACCCGACCGCACCTCGACGGAGGCGTCGGCGATGACCCGAATCACGGGACGGGGGCTGCCGAGCTCCTGATTCTGCCGCAATCGTCGGAACACGTTCTCGAGGCCGACCACCGCGTCGTCCACCAATTCGCCGATCGCAATCGCGAGGCCGCCCAGCGTCATCGTGTTGATCGTCATATCGAGGATGGAAAAGACGATCGCGGTTATGAATAGCGAGACGGGAATGGCGGTGAGCGAAATGACGGTCGTGCGGAAATTGGCGAGAAACGCGAATAATACGAGGGCCACGACGGCGCTGGCCTCGAGCAGCACGCGCGTGAGATTGTGGATCGACGTCTCGATAAACTTGGCCTGTTTGAAGACGATCTTGTCGGCACGTATGCCCTCGGGCAGATTCCGGCCCAGCTCCGCCAGCGCGGCTTCGATGTCTTTCGTCAGCTTGAGTGTGTTGACGTTAGGTTGCTTTTGAACGCGAAGGATCACCGCCGGCTTGCCCATGAAGCCGGCATCGCCTTGCTTGACGCGCGGCTCGAAGTTCACCGTGGCGACCTGTTGCAGCAGGATGGCTCGCCCGTTTTGGTAGCTCACCACGAGATCTCTGAGGCCCCTGAGAAGGTCTTCGGGGTCGCGCGTCCGACCCACGTTCATGATCAGGAACCGGCTCCCATACTGCTCGACCATGTCGCCGCCCGTGTTCGCGTTGTAGCTGGCGACCGCCGTTTCGAGCTTGTCGATCGAGATATTGAAAAGGTCGAGCCGCCTTGCATCGGGCGTCACGCGCAGCTGCCGGACCTCGCCACCCATGGGAAGTACCTGTGCAACCCCTGGAATCCCCAACAGGCGGGGACGCATGTACCAGTCCGAAACGTCCCGGAGCGCCATCATGTCGCCCGTATCCGAAGTCATGGCGATCAGGAGAATCTCTCCCATCACCGAGGCGATCGGACCCAACTCCGGCTTCGCGAATGTCGGCACTTGGCTGCGGGCAAGCGCCAGGCGCTCGGCGACGAGCTGACGACTGCGATAGACGTCGGTATCGACGTCGAAATCGACGAAGACGATCGACAGGCTGGAGCTCGAGATGGAACGCAGGCGCTGCACGCCCTTGACGCCGGCCATAGCCATCTCGATCGGAAAGGTGATGCGTCGCTCGACCTCCTCGGGGGCGAGCCCGTTGCCTTCCGTGATGATGGGCACGATCGAGCGGCTGAACTCCGGCAGAACGTCAACCGGAAGGCTGGACACCTGCAGCGTGCCGACCACGATCAGAACGGCAGCACCGCAAAGGACGAGCGCCCGATGCGTCAGGCTATTGCGAATCAGATAGGCGAACATGAGGACTCAGCGAAACTGGGTAAGAAGATCCGCCGATGTCTTCACCACGCGCACGTTCGGCTTCAGGCCCGACACGACGAGCAGTTGGTCCCCGTCGATCGGCTCGACGCGGACCGCAACCGGCGCGAAGCTCTCGGGGCTTTCGTGCTGCCACACGATGCTTTGGCCGGCGGTGCTCATGACCACGGCCGCGCTCGGCAGAATCACGCCGTCGCGCCGGCCCGCGGTGTTGACCAGGACCGAGACGATGCTGCCGACGCTCAAGGAGGAGTCGGGATCGTCGATCTTGAAGTAGAGCGGAATCGTCTGATGGTGAAGCTGAGGCCCGCGGCTGATAAACTCCAATTTGTAGTTCCGACCGATCGACGAGATGGCATTGGCCCCCGTCACGTCGCCGAGCGTGGTGATGTCGTAGGCATAGGCCTCGACCCACAAGCGTTTCAAATTGACGACCTCGAACAGTTTCTGCTGCTCGTCGACGAGCTGGCCGGCAACGGCGAAGCTGGCGGCGATGACGCCGTCCGCGGGGGCGAACAAGGGCGCGCGAAGGGTATCCCTGTCGCGCAGCACGGTGGCAATCGCCATGCGCCGCCGCGAGAGATTTGCAAGATCATAGCGCGCGTCGTCCAATTGCTTGGCGGTCGGCGTCGCCCCCTTCGCCATCAAGCGTTTGATGTGCTCTTGCACGACCCCGATTTCGCGATCGATCATGGCAAGCTGCTGATCGATGATGTTGCGGTCGATCGGATTGATGATCGGCACGACCCAGGCAAGCACTTCGCCCGCGGTCACCTTCTGGCCGATCCGCGGCCAGGTATCCTTGGCCGGCTGGAGGCGGCCCTTGATCGAACTGTGGATCTGGCCGCTGGTGCCGGGGTCCGCAATCACGTGGCCGGCGACGCGGATGGTGCTCGCGACCTCGCCGACTCGCGTGACGGCCGTCGTGACATCCAGGAGCCGCTGCGAGGACTTGGGCAGGAAGACGGTGCCGTCGAGACGCCGATGGGGATTCTCCGCCGCGGCGGCATTGCCGGCCGTGGTCGCGGCGGCCGTGCCGGCCGGCGGAGTTGCGGCCGCCCCCTCCGCGGGTTCGCCCGTCAAGCGCGCGGCGACGCCACGCCCGACAAGGACGAGCGCGATCACAACCACCAGCAAGCCGATCAAGGCATAAGCAAGCGTCGTGGTGCGCGCGCCCGCACGTCCCGCGGGGCGCTTACGTCCGGCGAGAGAGCCGATCCGGCCCGCCAATTCGTCGCCCGCCCCGCGCAGGCGCTCGACAATCCCCCCCGCGAGCGGAACGGCACGCCGCCTGCCGGCGGCCGTCCCCGCCGCTCCGGCATTGGCGCCCTTCGTGCGCGTCACCATCAGCATGGCGAGCATGCCGAGGAAAAACACCAAACCGTAACTCGCGAGGGAGCCGTCACCCAGCCGCAGGAAGCCATTCGCCGTTCCCGCGCCCCCCCCGGCGGGCGTGGCCGCCGGCCGCACCTCCAGCGTGCCGCTGAGCAAATCCGATTTGTCGGCCGCCATGACGGTGAAGATCAAATCGTATCGGCCGGACAACGCGATCCAGTCCTCGGCAAGCCGGTAGGTGCCGTTCCCGACGGCCGCGGCGGAGAACGTCTTGCCGTTGACATCGATGTCCAGCTTCGCGCCATCGACCGGCGCGTTGTTGCCGAAGCGATCCAAATAGATGGTAAGGACGCGACCTTGGGCCACGGCCACGAGCTCGAAATCCTCGCTCTGCGCGACGACGCGCGGCCCCAGGGACTCGCCGGCACGCGGCGGAGCGGGCTGTGTGTGGTCTTCACCTGCATGGGCCATGACGGCGGCGGGCGGCGCGGCCCAAGCGAGCCCCATGCCGAGCACGATCGTTGCGACTGCTTTGCGAATAAGGATTCGACCTCGCAAAACGGCATCTCCCGGCGTCATTGTAATGTTACAGTCCCCCATGGCGTGGAGATCGAGGGTAGCCCTCGATCGTTGTTTGTTTATATCAATTCGAACTTACTAATAATTGTTAATTCTAGCCCAAGCACCAGCGGCCCGTCGAGCCAAACGTCAAGACAGGCCGGTTTCTTCATCAAGGCCTGAAAACACGGTCGCCCCGGCAGCCTCCGCCCGTCAACGCGCGGCGACAAACTGGTCGAAGGCCCGGCTCAACACCGTCTCGGCCGCCTTGTCGACCGCGAGGCGCGCGCTCGCTTCGCGCAGCCATTCGGCCGCGACCAGGGCGGCATTGCCCTCGAGCAACAGGAGCTGATCGACTGCCGAAGCCAGCTGGCCTTGGGCAAGGCTGCGCTCCGCCGTTCTGACGACGCTCGCATTGCGATTGTCCCTTGGAACGTAGGAAGGCGCCGCCGACGAGATGAGCGACTGCGCCCAGGATATCACCCGTTCGGCAACCGATTGGCGAGTGGCCGGGGACAACGCGGCAAGCTGGGGCGCGAGGACACCGTCAAACCTGGTTTTGAGCTCGTCCCCCGTCGCGATCCCTCTCTCTGCACGAGAGGCGAGAACCTTGAGCGCCGCTTCAACCTCGGCGCCGCCATCGGCGAAGCGGCGCACAGCCGTGAGCTCCCTCGCGAACGGGCCCGATCTCTGGGTCGCATTCCGCAACTGCGCGGCGACGAGATAGAAACGCTCGGAACGCAGGTCGACCTTCCTGAGGGTATCGACGCTGGCACTCAGCGCGCCAAGCTCTTGCTTGAGGGAGCCTTCGACCGCGGCGATTCGCTCGCCGGTCGACTTGACCGCGTCCTCTGCCGCACCGGTACGCTCGATTGCAGCCTTCGTGGATGCTTCGAGTCCGCCCATGACTTGCTCGGTGCGGCCGAGCCGGGCGAGGAGCGCCTTGACAAGCTCGTCACGGGCCGCGGCGCGTTCGGTCAGCGAGTTGACGACCGCCTCGAGCGCGTCAACCCGTTTCGCGGCGGCATGGCTGCTGCCGCCGACCGCTTCGATCGCCTCGATGCGCGCCGACGCCGCCTGCGTCCGCTCTTCGAGGCCCTTGATCGTCGCCACGTCGGAGGCGAGCCGCGCATCGACCGCGTCGCGCCTGCCGCTAAATACCTCGACGATCTTCGGCGCTCCCACGGTTTCTTTCACCCATGCCACGATCTCGGGAGGGGCGATCGCCGCGCCGCCCACCAGCACGGTCTCTTTCACCCATGCCAGGATCTTGGGAGGGGCGATGGCCGCGCCGGCCACCAGCAAGGCCAGCAGGGCGACGATCAGGGCGAGGGCCGCCAGCAGTCGCCCACCCCTCGCGGGCCGTCGCTGCGAGCCCGAGGCCGGTGCCTCGTCAACCTTCCCTTTGGTGCCTTCGGGATTTGCCGCCGCAGTATCCGCGGCCGCGCTCGTGGCCTCCGGCCTGGCGCCATCGGCGCCCGAGCTGCTGCCGGGGAACTGGCGGGCGAGTGCCGCCAAGGCTCTTTCATCGACTCCGGGCAGGAGGGGCCTCCGGCTCATCGTCTCGACTCCTATTCGTCCTATTCGGCGTGCACGAGAACGGCTTCGATCGGCGCGGCAGCCCACAGCAGCGGCTCGATTTCACGGGCGAGCTGCTCGATGTCGCCGGCAGCGGCGCTTCCCGGGTCGATGACGTTGGGCGAGGAGCCGTGGAATGTTGCTTCCTGAAAGATGACGCGGTCGTAAATTTGGGTGTCCAGCGGCGCCGCTCCGAGCGCAATCAACTGCTGGCGCGCATGGGCGGCAATGGTCGTGCGCTTGACCCGGCAGAGCAGCGCGCGCGACGGGATCGCTCGTCTCGTCAGCGTGGACGCGCTCTCGACGATTTTGCGCGTGCGCAGGGCCTCGAACACGTTCGCCTCGTCCGTCATCACCGGGATCAACACGAGGTCCGCGGCACCGATCGCGAAGACCATGGCCTGGTTCCCGAACCCGGCGCAATCCACGAGCACGACGTCATGCGCTTCGGCCAACGTGGCGATGGTTGGGATCATGGCATGCTCGTCGGTCTCCGTTCTCAGCACGATCTCGGACAGCGAGCTGCCCTTGGCATGCCAACGCGTCAACGTCTGGTTGGGGTCCGCGTCGACGAGCGCCACCTTTCGTCCCGATCGGTGCCAATGAGTCGCAAGGCACGCGACGGTCGTCGTCTTGCCCGCCCCACCCTTGCCGGTCGCTGCGACCAATATCTTTCCGATCGTTTTCTTCATAGCCACGGTCTTCCGGCGAAAAAGGGAGGCCCCGTCCAAGAGGATATTCTGCGTGCCGCGCGATGCCGAGTAAACACCTGCCGGCGCGGCGACGTGGGCGGAAGCTCGGCACGGCGCTCGCAGCCGCAACCCGCGGCGCTCCACCCCCTTGGCCCCGACCTGCCGCCCGATGCTCGTGTCCGAAAAACCCTAGCATGGATTCGCGGCGACTGTGTAGGCCGCAGTTTTCGCTTTGGCCGCGTCGGATCGCGGGGGATTCCCAGGCGGCGATTGAAGGTCCATATCACATGCGGTAGAGTTTCCCTCGATATCGCGTGATGAGGAGGCTCGCGCCGAATCACGCCAAAAAAACGGCCGCATCGAGCGGCAAACGACGGTGGGGTCAAGGCAGTCGGCGGACGGGGAACATGAGAAACAGAGACGACGGGACAGAGCATCCGCGACCGATGGCTCGAGTCCTGATGGCCTTCGGGATCCTTGCGTGGTTGATCGCCGCGCCTGCCATGGCACAGCAGGCCCCGCGCGCGGCAACGCCGGCGCCGTTTACGACACCGCCGCCGGATGCCGGCACCATGGCCGCTCCGCCGCAGGCCAAAATCACCGCGCGCGACGCGCTTCTCATCACCGGCAGCAGCACGATGAGATCCTACATCGAGGCAGCGAGCAAGCTGCTGGTGCGCGACTACCATTTGCCGCCGCCCACGTTGGAGCTATGGGGCACGACCGCAGGAATAAAGGACTTCTGCGACGGCGTCGGCCCCGCATACCCGGATATTCTGGCCGCGTCCCGCAGGATGCATAAGGATGAACTCGACGAGTGCGTCGCGAACGATGTCCGCGACATCGTCGAGATCAAGGTCGGGTTGACCGCGCTCTATGTCGTCACCAAGAAGGGCAACCCCGTGTTCAACGTGACGCCGCGGATGTTTTATCACGCCTTGGCGGCCTTGTTGCCCGAGAAGGGGGAGTTCGACCACAACAAGAAGACAACTTGGCGGCAGGTGGACAAATCCGCCCCGGATCTGCCGATCCGCGTCCTCGTGCCGGCCCAAGGGTCCGGGACCCACGACTCGTTCGCTGCGCTGTTCATGGAAGCCGGGTGCCGCCGCGTGAAGGAGATCGACGCCATCTACGCGGCGCCGGAGCGGGTTCAGCTGTGCACGACTCTCCGCACCGACGGCGTCGTCACCGAGATTCCGGAACCCTATGGCGACGAAATCATCAAGCGACTGCTGGCCTCGCCGCCCGGAACCCTCGCCGTCATCGCGGGCGACGTCCACGATAAATCACGTGACAAGGCCGACCCGCTGCCCGTCGCCGGTATTGAGCCGACCGACCAGGCGATCGCGCGCTTCGACTACGAAATGGCTACGTTTATGTACATCTATTTCAAGCGGGCGCACATGCGGAACCGGTCGGGGGTCGGCGTCGTCGCCGGAATCCGCGAGTTCATGGCCGAGGTGACCCGCGAGGAAATGATGGGCGAAGGGGGCGTCATCGACGAGCTGGGGTTTGTTCCGTTGAGGAAGTCCGCCCGGGAGGAACAGCGGAAGAGGGCGCGGACGCTGCAACGATTCGAACGTTGATCGCCGCCGGCACGTCGAGCGCAGGGCGCCGCCGGCGGACCCTGAAAACGGGGAAACGACGAACTTTACGGCCGGACCGCGGGCTCGGCATGAATGGCGGCGTGGACGAGGGGAGTTAGGTCATGGGAGCCAACTATAGACGGGCGAAGCTCGTGGCGGCGGTGCTGCTTCTGTGCTTGGCCTCGGGCCCGGCCAAGGCCCAGGGAGCGGTCGAGTCGGTCAAGAGCGCGCTGGCCTCGATCTGGGATAGCGTCCGCTCGATCTTTCCGGGAGGGGATGCGGTTGCGGCGATCACTCCGCCGTCGCCGGTCCAGATCATCCATGGATTGGAGGGCGGCTCCGAGTTCTGGCAGCATCTTCGCGACGCCGGATACGAGCTCAAGGAGATTTCCTCGTCCGTCGGGCTGATCCCGGACGTCAAGGTGACGTTCCAGCTCGCGCGCGAGCTTTCGGACGCCGACCGCGATTCGCTCGAGCACAAGCTGGAAATCGACGCGATCAAGCAGAAAGGCTTCATTGCGGCCCTTCAGCGGCAGATCGTCAGGAGCCTCCTCGAAGCCTCGAACCTGAAGGAGTTGCGGATCACCAAGCTCGACATCGTCCTTTTGCCTCTGCCTGCCGCGGAATTCGTCATGGAACCGAAGGAGGCCCCTTTCAGCGAAGAGCATGACGCGATCTTCAGAGCGATTCAGAAAAGCGATGTCGCGACGCGCGAGAGGATGGAGGCAAGGGCAAAGAAACTGGGTGCGGCGCCGAAGAAGGGTGACAACTAGTGTTGCGACTCCAACGGATGATACCCGGCAGCCAAGCCTTCGCTCCTCCCGTCACCCCGGCCAAGCGGCCAAGGGGGTTCTTGCGGGGATTCCCCGCAGACCCCAGGGGGCATCTGCGGGGGACACCCCCGCAGACCCCAAGGCCGCGCGAGCCGGGGTCCATATCGCCGAAAGCCTGGTCCCCGGCTCCTCATCCTGAGCCGCGCGCCTCTCCTTCGAGACGCAGCCAAGTGGCTGCTCCTCAGGATGAGGGCGCGCGAGTC
>SHVQ01000012.1 GCA_009694195.1 Rhodospirillales bacterium | reverse complement strand
ACTGGGTGGTCCAAGCTGAATGTTAGTGCATTGTTTCCTCCGTCGCCATTGCCGGCTGTAGGTGGAGCGTAGCGGAGCCGGAAGGCGGCAATGGCGGTATCGCGGTTTCCGGGGCCGGCGGTCGGTAGCCGAGGCTGCTGTGCGGGCGGGGCCGGCAACGACACGCTCACGGGCGGCGGCGGCGCGGACGTGCTGTTCGGCGGCGACGGCAACGACACGCTCGTGCTCGGCGACCAGAGCTTCCACTTCGTCGACGGCGGCAGCGGCGTCGACTGGCTGAAGGCCAACTTCGACCCGAACTTCACCAGCCTTCGCGACGACATCGTGCAGCGGATCGAGGCCCTGGACCTGCGCGGCACGAGCGCCCAGGCGACCCTCAACTCGGCCGACGTGCTCGGCATGACGCAAGGCACCAACGCGCTCACCGGCACCGCCAACACGCTGCTCATCCGGAAGGATGCGGCCGACACCGTGAACATCGTCGGCACCGGCTGGACCGTGACCTCGACCGACACCCAGATCGACACCGACAACGACACCGTGAACGAGAGCTACTCCGTGCACACCAACGCCGACGGCGCCAAGATCTACAAGGAAAACATAGAGTAGGCGAGCCCGGAGCCGATGCCAAAATTCGAGGTCGGCATCTACAACGAACAGGTCCGCGAGGCCCTCAAGGACGGCCGCAAGCACCGGCGCCTCAACGACGAGTGGGCGGAGATCAATTACATCGAGGTCGAAGCCGAGACCGCGGACGCCGCTCGGGCCAAAGCGAAGGCGCGCCATCCCGCCCAGCAAGGCTATGTGATCGCTCACATCGGTCCCTCGCTCAAAGCCGACCGATAGCCGGCGAGAGAATCAGTCGCGCTTTTTTTGTCCGAAGCGTCGTCCGGGCCTGACGGCGACGTCTCCGCGCATGGGAAAGAATATCTTTCGCGGGCCTACATCCATGCGGCCCTAAACCTGCCACCGCTACTGCTGGGCCCTGTTGCACCCTTCGGCCGATCAGCCCCCATATTAAGGAGCTGTTAACCGTCCGCGCGGTAACAGCGCATAACGCGCGGGGGTGTCGCATGCGTCCCTTGAACCTGGGACAGGAGGATCGGCATGTCGAAGTTTGAGATCGCGGTCTACAACGAAGAGGTGCGCAAGCTCGTCCGCTTGGGCAAGCGCCATCGCCGCTTGCGGGACGACTGGGCCGACGTCCACTACATCGAGATCGAGGCGGATAATGAAGCTTCCGCACGCTCGAAGGCGACCGTGCGCTATCCGTCGGATCAAGGATACGTCATCGATTACGTCGGCCACGCGAGCTGACGGCGACGGCTTCACGCCGCCTACTGCGTCGCCTGGCCGGATTCCCCGGTTTCGAAGTAGCGATAGGTGTCGACGCCGCTCAACACGACACCGTCGAATCCCAGATCGACCGCCCCGTAGATATATGAATTGGCGTCGCCCGAGATCACGCTCTTCCACTCCGGCCGCCAGTACTCCACGAAAAACCGATCGCTGTCCCCGGGAACCGGAGCGCTGATCCAGCCGGGCGAGCCTTCGTGCCAATTCGGCTTCCAGTAGTAGCGATAGCTCGCGGCCGACCCGATGTTGACGTGGGCGAGGACGAGCCGGCGCCCCCCCCGCTTTCTTGTACTTGAGGGTCGCGACCGCCTGCTTGCTCAAGGGGTCGCGGCCGTGAAAGAGATCGACCACGACCATATCGTAGTTGGTGCCGTGCATGGCGAGGGCGAACTCGTCCATCCGGCCGAACGCGGATGACTCCGAAAGGTAGAGGAAGTTCTTGACGTTGCCGAGGGAGAGAATGCTGAGCGCGTTCTCGCCGACCGGCCTCGGCGGGTAGGGCGGAATCTCCAGCGTCTGGAAATCGGGGTTCGCGACCGCGAATCCGACGAAGCCGCGCTCGCCGCTTCGCTTATGAAACGCATCGATGGCCTTCGGGTCGCCGGCCGTGTCGATCACGAACACCTTGAGGCCGCTCCGTTTCGCGAGATCGGCCTGGCGGAGCCAGGCGCCGCGGGCTTCCGTCAGGTCTTCCGGGCTGAACGGCGGCCGGCCGTTGAACAGGCCCTCGACCATGATGCCGTCGATCGAGCGCATGTACGTGCGGGCGGGCGACGACTTTGTTTCGTCGACCTCGTCTTTGCGCGACAGGAGATCGAGGCCGCCTTGCGGCAGCACGACGAAGTCGCGGCGGGTCTGGCGGGTGAAGGCGGCGATCTGCTGGATCAACTTCCGCATCTCTTCGCGGTAGTCGACGAAGGCGCGGCTGGGGCCGGTGGGCGGCGCGTCCTGCTGGCCGACGATGCGCCCCTGCGCGCGCACCACGCCCTGGTCGGGCTGCTGTTGCGCATGCGCCGCCGGAATCACCAGGGCGGCCGCGAAGACGAAGGCGAGCGCCGGTCCGGAAAATGCGTTCATGAAAGCTCCCGCGCCACTCTCTCGGCGATCGCGAGCGAGGCCGTGAGGCCGGGGGACTCTATCCCGTAAAGATTAACCAGTCCTTTCACGCCGTGGGCGTTCGGCCCCTGGATGACGAAGTCGGCGGCCGGCTTTCCCGGGGCCTGCAGCTTCGGCCGGATGCCCGAATATCCGGCCTGCAGCGCGCCGTCCTTGAGGTCCGGCCAGTAGGCGCGGATGGCCGCGTAGAAGGCGTCCGCCCGGCGCGGGTCCACGTCGTAGTCGATGCCGTCGATCCATTCCACGTCGGGGCCGAAGCGGGCCTGGCCCGCGAGGTCGAGGGTGACATGGACGCCGAGGCCGGCCGCCTCGGGGATCGGGTAGACGAGGTGGGTGAACGGCGAGCGGCCGCCGAGGGTGAAATAATTCCCCTTCGCGAGATAAAGCGGCGGGACGGTGGCGGGCGGAATGCCCGTGATCGCGGTCGCCAGGCCTTGCGCGCCGAGCCCGGCGGAATTCACCAGCGTGCGGCAGCCGATCGTGCAGGCGTCTGCCCCGCCGACCTCGAGAACGAAATGCCCGTTCTCGATCCGCCCGCCTTCGACGGGACTGCGGAAGGCGAGGACGGCGCCCGCGGTCTCGGCGTCGCCCTGGTAGGCCAGCATCAGGCTGTGGCTGTCGACGATCCCGGTCGAGGGCGACAGAAGCCCGGCGACGGCATGCACGGCCGGCTCCAGCGCCCGGATGCGGTTTTCGCCGAGCTCTTCCAGATCGTCGACTCCGTTGGCGCGGGCCGCGCGGCGGATGCCCGCGAGCTTGCCGAGCTGGCCGTCGTCGGTCGCGACGATGAGCTTTCCGATCCGCTTGTGGGGGACGCCGTGCTCGCGGCAGTAGTCGTAAAGCAGGTGCTTGCCCCGCACGCAGAGCTCCGCCTTCAGGCTCCCGGCGGGATAATAAATGCCGGCGTGGATGACTTCGCTGTTCCGCGAGCTCATGCCGGTGCCGATGCCCTCGGCGGCCTCGACGACGAGGACTTCGCGGCCGGCGAGCGCGAGAGCGCGCGCGACCGCCAGCCCGACGGCTCCGGCGCCGACCACGATGCACTCGACTGTTTCAACCATGTCTTTGCTCGCCGCTGGCAGTCCCGGGCATTCGCTTCACTATGGCGAGGCGGGGCCGAAACACTCCCTCGCTATTTCACGAACAATCGGCGCGGATATTGGGTCAGCGACTCGTGTCCCTTCGGCGTGACGAGCACGGTTTCGCTGTAGGCCGCCCCATGGACGCCGTACTCGCGGATGGCCGAGGGGATATGGAACGTCATCCCGGGCTCCAGCACCGTCCGGTCGCCTTCGCCGAAGGCGAGCGTGTCCCACTCGCCCCAGCCGGGCGCGAATGCGATGCCGATCGAATAGCCGCTCCGCATGGTCGCCCGCAGCGCCTTCACGTCGTCCGGCAGCTTCGATTTCCGGAACACGCGCTGGCAGGCCTCGTGCACTTCGCCGCACGCGACGCCGGGCCTGAGTGCCGCGATCGCCGCGGAGTTCGCTTCGTCGCTCACCTCCGCCATGTAGCGGAGCTTCTCCGACGGCGGCCCGACCGAGATCGTCCGGAAGAGGGCCGCATGATAGCGGTTCACGCAGCCGCCCACCTCGAGCATCACGGACTCGCCGGCGTTGATCGTGTTGCGGCTCCAGATGCCGTGCACGATGGTGGTGCGCAAGCCGGTCGCGATGAACGGCCCGAGCGCCACGTATTCGCTCCCGGCCGCGATCATCGCCTGGTGGACCGCTGCGGCGACGGCGTTGTCGGAGGTGCCGGCGCGGACGGCCTCGATGCCCGCCGCGACGCCTTTTTCGGATGTCCGGGCCGCATCCCGCATGTATTTGATTTCGTTCTCTGATTTCACGTGCCGACAGCGCTCGACGAGGTGATCGCCGTCGACGATCTCGGCGTTGGGGAGCCCCGCCGCGATCTTTGCGTGCTGGGCCGGCGTGAGGAACCAGCACTTCCGCTCGAGGCCGACGCTCGGCCGCTTGAGTTTCAGCCGCTCGACCGTCCGGGCGGTGATCGCCGGCGGGTCGTCGGTGTCCGTGTAGGTGACCGGCTCTTTCAGATAGCAGAGCCAGTCGAAATGACCGATCTCGACCCGCCGCATGACCAGAAGGGGCTCGGCGTCCTGCGGCACCACCAGGGCGTGGTAGCCGAAGTATCCGGGCGTCTGATAGCCGGAGAGGTAATAGATGTTTTCCGGGCTGTGGGTGATCAGCACGTCGATCTTCTGCGCCTGCATTGCCGTGCGCACGCGGCTCAGCCGCTCTTTGTATTCGGCTTCGCTGAACGCCAATCTCTTTGGAATCGCCACGGACATTAGTTCCCTCTCCGGCAAGGGACGACTGTTGCCGCTCCGCTTTCCAGCGTCAAGCGGCCGAATGTCCCGGTTGTGACCCCAGGGACAGCGCGATATACATGCCCGAATCCAATCAACGAGGGCGCTGCCTCGAAGGAGAGGACCTTTCGGATGAGCGACCGGGCTCGCGGCCGCGTGATCGTCTTCGGCAACGAGAAGGGCGGCACCGGGAAGTCGACGGCCGCCGTTCACGTGATCGTCGGTCTCCTGAAAGCCGGCCATTCAGTCGCGAGCCTGGATCTCGATATCAGGCAGGCGACGCTCACGCGCTATTTCGACAACCGGCGCAGGTTCGCGGACACACACGGACGGCCGATCCCGTTGCCGGATCATACCGTCGTTCCCCCGGAGGTCGGCGCCGGCCCGGACTGCGAAGCATGGGTCGCGGCCCGCATGGCGGACCTCGCAGGGACCCACGATGCGCTCGTGGTCGACACGCCCGGCAACGACACGCCCATGAGCCGCCTCGCCCATGCGTCGGCCGATGTGCTGCTGACGCCGCTGAACGACAGCTTCGTCGATCTCGACGTGCTCGGGCATGTGGCGGCCGAAAGCATGACGATCGAGCGGCTCAGCCACTACGCCGAGCTCGTGTGGAGCCAGCGGAAGCAGCGGGCGGCGGCCGGGGGAAAGCCGATCGACTGGGTGGTCATGCGCAACCGGCTGAGCAGCCTCGATTCGCGCTCCAAGCGGGAAATTGCAAGGCTGCTCGCCGAGCTTTCCAAGCGAATCGGGTTCCGCGTCGTCCCCGGCTTCGGCGAGCGGGTCATCTACCGCGAGCTTTTCCCGAAAGGATTGACCATCCTCGACCTGAACGGGATGGGGCCGGACGGGCTCCGCATGTCCGACCTTGCGGCCCGCCAGGAGGTGCGTAATCTGGTGGAGGCGCTCTGGTCGCCTCCCGCCTGAGGGGGGCAAAGCGCCAACGAACCACAAGGAGGAGTGCTTGCCGCCGTGGTGACCCATCCGGGCCACGTCGTCGTCGTGGGGAACGAGAAGGGAGGCAGCGGCAAATCGACGGTTGCCATGCACCTCGCCGTCGGATTTCTCCAATCGGGGCGCAAGGTCGCGACGGTCGATCTCGATACGCGCCAGGCGACGCTCACGCGCTACGTCGCCAACCGCCGGCTGTATACGCGCGCGGTCGGCAAGGATGTCCTTATGCCCGACCACTACGGGGGCGAGGTGACAAGCGACCTGACCGATCCGAAGGGCGTGAAGCAGGCAAGCGACCGGCTCGTGCTCCTTCTGGAGGGCGCCCGCGTCAACCACGACGTGGTGATCGTGGATACGCCGGGGTCCGATCATGTGCTGAGCCGGCTCGCTCATTCCTATGCGGACACCCTGGTCACGCCGCTCAACGACAGCTTCATCGATCTCGACGTGCTCGCCCACGTGGACGGCCAGCGAATGCAGGTCATGGGCCCGAGCCACTACACGCAGATGGTGATCGAGCAGAAACAGAAGCGGCGCGAGCGCGACGGCGGCACCCTCGAGTGGATCATCCTTCGGAACCGGGTGAGCTCGCTCGCGTCCCGTAACACGCGGGACGTCGATCTCGCGCTCCGCGACTTGGCCGCGCGCGTGGGCTTCCGGGTGGTCCCCGGGTTCACCGAGCGGGTGATCTACCGCGAGCTGTTCCCGATCGGGGTCACCATTCTCGATCTCAAGGACGCCGCCGACGGGAAGGGGCTCAGCCTCTCCCATCTTGCCGCCCGCCAGGAGGTCCACGCCCTCGTGGCTTCGATCGGCGCCTCTCAAGGGACATGATGCGTGGGCGGCCATGGCGCCCGGCGCCGTGCGAGCCTATTTGAAAGGCCATGACGGCCGATAAAAAGCTCCCGCGCGCGGCATCGACCAAGCAGGACGTGGACGCCTTCCTGCGCAAGGTCGCGGCGGCGCCCGTCAACAGGGCGGCGGGCCAGCGCGGGCGCCTGTTGTTCGCCATGGACGCGACGGCGAGCCGGCAGCCCTCGTGGGACCAGGCGGCCGAGATTCAGGCCGAGATGTTCACCGCTACCGCCGCGCTCGGCGGCCTCGAGATCCAGCTCGCGTTCTACCGGGGCTTCGGCGAATTCCGGGTGAGCAAGTGGACGGCCTCGGCCGAGGACCTTTTGCGGCTGATGACGTCGGTCTTCTGTCTCGCCGGCCACACGCAGATCGGCAAGGTGCTCTCCCACGCGGAGAACGAGACGAAGCAGCAGAAGGTCAACGCGGTCGTGCTCGTCGGCGACTGCGTCGAGGAAGACGTCGACCGGCTGGGCGCGCTCGCGGGCGAGCTCGGGCTTCTCGGCGTTCCCGTCTTCATGTTCCACGAAGGGACCGACCCGGCGGCCGCCTTCGCGTTCCAACAGGTCGCCCGACTATCGGGCGGCGCCTACTGCCGCTTCGACGCCAATAGCCCGGACGTTCTCAAGAGTCTGCTCAGCGCGGTTGCCGTCTACGCCGCCGGTGGCCGTCCGGCGCTGGAGAATTTCGCCCGGAAGCAGGGCGGGGAAATTCTCCTGATCGCGCATCAGATGAAGGGCGGCTGAGGTGCTGCCCTATCTCATCCTCGGGGTTGGGCTCCTCGTCGCCATTCTCGGCATCATCCGCCTGTTCGTCAGTGTCGAGCCCAAGGCCCTCGTGCTGGCCGTCCGGTGGACCGCGATCGGCGGGGCCGCTCTCTTCGCGGTTTATCTCACGGTGACCGGACGCCTCGGCTGGGCGTTGATGCTGCTGCCGGCCGTGATGCCGTGGCTGATTCAATTCCGCCATGCCCAGCGCATGGCGAAGAACTTCCAGCGGATGCGGCAGCGGATGGGCGGCGGAACGACGGGCCAGACGTCGGCCGTCGAGACGCGCTTCATCAATATGACGCTCGATCACGATACCGGCCGCATGACCGGCGAGGTGCGCGAAGGCGCGCACGCCGGGCGTTCTCTCGACGGGCTTTCGCTGGAGGCGCTGCTCGATCTTCTGCGGACGTGCCGGCGGGAGGACGACGCATCGGCGCAGGTGCTGGAGTCCTACCTCGACCGCGCGCACGAGGGCTGGCGT
This sequence comes from Rhodospirillales bacterium, assembly GCA_009694195.1. Taxonomy (GTDB): domain Bacteria; phylum Pseudomonadota; class Alphaproteobacteria; order Rhodospirillales; family SHVQ01; genus SHVQ01. Next base: position 62,163 of record SHVQ01000012.1, on the reverse strand, counting down.
GGGCGGCCGGCGGAAGAAGCCGACCCTTCCGGCGGCGCGTCGAGAAGCGCGCCTGGCGGAATGTCGCGCGAGGAGGCGCTCGCCGTCCTCGGTCTCGAGCCCGGAGCCACCACCGACCAGATCAAGGACGCCCACCGGCGCCTGATCAGCAACCTCCATCCGGACGTCGGCGGCTCCACCTACCTTGCCGCCAAGATCAACCAGGCCAAAGACGTTTTGCTGGGTGGCCGGTGAACTGTTCCCTAAGAATAGCGCCGATGACCCCATTGATGCCCGGGCGCGGCGTCCGCGTCGCCCTTGCGATAAGCGCCGCCGTTGCCGCCTTCGGGCCCGGCTCGGGCGGCGCCGGCACGTGCTCCATCGCGGCGATGACGGCGGCTTATAACGCCGGCTACGCGAGCTATGAAGCCCAGAAATTCGACGACGCGCGGCGGCACTGGGAGCCGCTGGCCGGGCTCGGGTTTTCCCCTGCCCAGGCGCGGATCGCCGACATGCACGCGGGCGGGCAGGGCGGCCTCGCGAAGAACCAAAAGGAGGCGTTGCGCTGGGCCGTTCTCGCGGCGGCCGGGCACGATGCGCGCGGCGCCGCTCTGGTGGCCGGGCTCCGCGGCAGCCTCGGCGAGGATGCGGTGAAAGAGGGTGTGGAGGCGGCCCGTGCCTGGACCGCGACTCCCGGGGATTGCCGCGATGTGCTGGAGGGAACGCCGACCTGGATCGACACCCATACCCTTCGCCTCGGGAGCGCCCTCGTCCGCGTGAACAGCGCGCTCAACGAAACCCTGCGTCAGCAGGTGGCCGAGCGCTTCCCCAAGGTGATCGCGGCGGCGGTGCGCCGGTTTCCCCCCGCCCGCCTCTACCTCCAGGAGATCGCGGTCTATGAGGTCGTGCCGGGGGACCTTTACGACCGCTATCTCGGCTGGAAACACGAGCGGGTCGGAAAGGAGATCCAGCTCACGATCGGCAACCTGCTCGACGATACGCCCGAGGTCCCCGCCCAAGTGCTGTTGCTGGAGGCCGCCCGCGAGGTCTACCGGCAGATGCCGGCAGCCCAGCTTCTCGACCCCTATCTTCGCACGTACAAAGGCAAGCGCCTCCTCGGAAGCCCCTATCCGGACATCGACAACAAGCCTTTCTTCGATCTCGTGGCGAAGGCGATCGATATGGCTGACCAGTTGCCGGCCGATACCCGGCGGCACGTGGAGATCATCGACGAAGTCCGCTACAGCCCGAAATCCAAGCGAATGACCTCGGTCGGGCCCGCCGACAGCACGCTTGGATACTACGATCGGCGCGTGAGCCGCGAGGGTCACCGCGTGATTTTCATCCGCCGCGAGATGAAGTGGAGCTTTCTCGCGGACGTGCTGCTGACGCTCGTCCACGAGGGCACGCACGCGAGCCAGGACCGGACAGCGCTCCGCTTCGAACAGGCGCTGCCGCGCAAAAAGGCCGATCTCGACGCCTCCGAGCGCGGGGGCCAGGCAAACGCTCCCGCGGCCGCCACGCTCCGGAAGGAAGTGCAGGAAATAACGGAGTACCTCACGCTCTGGCACCGGCGGGGCCCGAATACGGAAGAGGAACGGCAAAAGCGGCTCCGGTTCGAGTGCGAGGCCACCATGCAGGAGATCGCGACGGGCCAGACGGTCGGCCTGGAGCCGGGAGCCGTCGAGCAAACCCCTTATTACAAGCTCTGCGACGACGCGAAACGCGCTATGGTTCGTTGGAAGGACGACCGCCTGCGCGAGGGCTTGAAACGGGCACGGCAACCATGACGTCTCTTGGTGCGTTTCAGGCCTGTCCACCCGGGTATTCCCTAGTTGCAGCCGGCGGGCCGCTGTGGCAATAACCCCCCCCCAGCCGAGAATGGCCGGCGATCCGAGACGGCGGGTCAAGCGAGGCCTGGAGACCTGATGGCACAGCGCGTAAGGAAAGCCGTCTTTCCCGTGGCCGGACTGGGCACACGGTTCCTCCCGGCGACCAAAACCCTTCCGAAGGAAATGCTGCCGGTCGTCGACAAGCCGCTCGTCCAATATGCGGTCGAGGAGGCGCGCGCCGCGGGGATCGAAGAGTTCGTGTTTGTGACCGGGCGGGGCAAGGTCGTTCTGGAGGATCACTTCGATCATTCCGTCGAGCTTGAGCGGGTTCTGACCGAGCGCGGCAAGACCGCCGAGCTGAAAGCCGTGCTCGACTGCAATCTTTCCCCCGGCAAGCTCTCGTACACGCGCCAGCAGGAGCCGCTCGGTCTCGGCCACGCGGTGTGGTGCGGCCGCGCGTTCATCGGCGACGAGCCGTTTGCCGTCCTCCTGCCCGACGATCTCATCCTGGCGGAGCCCGGATGCTTGAAGCAGATGATGGACGTCTACGAGACGATCGGCGGCAACGTCGTCGCCGTCGAGGACGTGCCGCGAAGCCAGACCAGCCGCTACGGCATCCTCGACGTGGTGGAAGACGACGGGCGCCTGGCTCGCGCGAAGGGCCTGGTCGAGAAACCCGCGCCCGAGAAGGCGCCGTCGACGCTCTCCATCATCGGGCGTTACATCTTGCAACCGGATGTGTTCCGGCACCTCGACCGCCAGGAGCGCGGCGCCGGCAACGAGATTCAGCTCACCGATGCCATGGCGAAAACCATCGGAAGCATTCCCTTTCACGGATTCCGCTTCAAGGGCCGGCGGTTCGACTGCGGCAGCAAGGCGGGCTTCATCGAAGCCAACCTCGCCTTTTCTCTCGCGCGGCCGGACATGCGCGAAGACGTTCTGGCGATGCTGAAGAGATACACGTGACATGCGCGTCGCAGTGATCGGCACCGGGTATGTGGGCCTCGTCTCGGGGGCGTGCTTTTCCGAGTTCGGCGTCGACGTCGTGTGCGTCGACAAGGACGGCACCAAGATCGCCGCCCTCGAGAGGGGCGAGATGCCGATCTACGAGCCGGGCCTGAAGGACCTGGTGGGGGAAAACGTCAAAGCCGGGCGGCTCTCCTTCACGACGGACACCCGCGCGGCGGTCAGCGGCGCCGACGCCGTTTTCATCGCGGTCGGAACACCGAGCCGGCGCGGCGACGGCCACGCGGACCTCACGTACGTCTTCGATGCCGCGCGCGAGATCGCTCAATACGTCAACGGCTACACGGTGGTGGTGACGAAATCGACCGTGCCGGTCGGGACGGGCACGGAAGTCGAGCGCGTGCTCCACCAGGTCCGGCCCGACGCCAAGATCGACGTCGTCTCCAATCCGGAATTTCTCCGCGAGGGCTCGGCGATCCAGGATTTCATGCGCCCCGACCGCGTGGTGATCGGAACCGGCAGCGAGCCTGCCCGCGCGGTGATGCGCCAGCTCTACCGCCCGCTTTATCTGATCGAGACGCCGATCCTGTTCACGACGCGCGAGACCGCCGAGCTCATCAAGTACGCGGCGAATGCGTTCCTCGCGACCAAGATCACGTTCATCAACGAGATCGCCGATCTCTGCGAGGCCGTCGGCGCCGACGTCCAGGACGTGGCCAGGGGGATCGGCTTGGACGGGCGCATCGGGCGGAAGTTCCTGCACGCGGGCCCGGGCTTCGGCGGGTCCTGCTTCCCCAAGGATTCGCTCGCCTTGGTGCGGACGGCGCAGGAGGCGAAACAGCCGCTTCGCATCGTCGAGACGGTGGTCGAGGTCAACAACCGGCGGAAACAGGGCATGGCGGAGCGCGTGATCCGCGCGTGCGGCGGCTCGGTCGAGGGCAAGGCGATTGCCGTCCTCGGCGTCACGTTCAAGCCCAACACCGACGACATGCGGGACGCGCCGAGCCTCGATATCCTCCCGGCCCTGCAAGCCGCGGGCGCCACGGTCCGCGCTTACGACCCCGAAGGCATGAAGGAAGCGGCGCGCCTCCTCAAGGACGTGACGTGGTGCGACGACGCCTACGGAGCCATGAAGGATGCGGACGCGCTCGTCATCATCACCGAATGGAACGAGTTCCGCGCGCTCGATCTCCGGCGCGTGCGGTCGCTGCTCAAAACCCCGGTGATGGTGGACCTCCGCAACATCTACAGTCCCGAGGACGTGTCGGCCGCCGGCTTTCATTACGTTTCCATAGGCAGGCCTCGGCCGGCACGAAACCGCAAGCAATAATAATTAAGGGCCACGCATGGAGCGGGTTACCCTCGATCCGACCATTCTTCGTGAATACGACATCCGCGGGATCGTCGGGAAGACGCTGACGACCAAGGACCTGCGCGCGATCGGGCGCGCCTTCGGCACGCTCGTGGCTGGCGACGGCGGCCGCACGGCGGCCGTCGGGTTCGACGGGCGTCTCTCGTCGCCCGATCTGGAAAAGGCGCTGGTCGGCGGCCTCTGCGCCTGCGGCATCTCGGTTGTCCGGGTGGGGCGCGGCCCGACGCCGATGCTCTATTACGCGGCCCACACGCTTGCCGCGGACGGCGGCCTGATGATCACGGGCTCGCACAATCCACCCGATTACAACGGCATCAAGATGGTCAAGAAGGGCCGGCCGTTCTGGGGTCCGGATATTCAGCGCCTGGGCCGGATCGCGGCCGCGGGCGAGTTCGCGGCGGGCAGCGGGGAAGCCGTCTGCAAGGCGGTCATCGAAGAATATGTCGCGCGCGTTGCGCGCGACTTCAAAGGGGAGAAGCGCCTGCGCGTGGCGTGGGATGCCGGCAACGGCGCAACCGGCGAGGCGCTCGCGATGCTCACACGCCGCCTGCCGGGCGAGCACATCCTAATTAATGCGGAGATCGACGGAACATTTCCGAACCACCACCCGGACCCCACGGTCGAGAAGAACCTGGAACAGCTGCGGGCGGCGGTGATCGAGAACCGCTGCGACGTCGGCATCGCCTTCGACGGCGACGGCGATCGCATCGGCGTTCTCGACGGGAAGGGCCGCGTGCTCTGGGGCGATCAGGTTCTGGTCATCCTCGCCGAAGAGGTTCTGAAGCGCCATCCCGGCGCCACCATCATCGCCGACGTCAAGGCAAGTCAGGTGTTCTTCGACGAAATTGCGCGGATGGGCGGCAAGCCCGTGATGGGCCGCACCGGCCATTCGCTGATCAAGAACGCCATGCACGAGACGGGCGCCTTGCTCGCGGGCGAGATGAGCGCGCACATCTTCTTCGCCGACGGCTATTACGGCTATGACGACGCGCTCTACGCCGCCGTGCGCCTGCTCGCGATCCTCGCCTCGTCGGACATGAGCCTCGCCGAGCGCCGAGACCGGCTGCCGCAGTTCTGCAACACGCCGGAATTGCGGATCGACTGCCCGGAAGAGCGGAAATTCAAGGTCATCGAAGAGGTCAAAGAGCGTCTCAAAGGCGCGAAGGGCATCACGGTTCGCGACATCGACGGAGTCCGCGTGGAGAATTCCGACGGATGGTGGCTGCTGCGCGCCTCCAACACCCAGGCCGTCCTGGTTGCCCGCTGCGAGTCGCGGACGCAGGAGGGATTGCTGCGGCTCAAGAAGACGCTCGCGAACGAGCTCGAACGGAGCGGCATCCAGCCCCCCGACTTCTGACGCGACGCTTTCCAGGCGGGAGCAGGGGGCCTATATCCATTCCAGGAGATTGCCGCATGGACGCCCCGTCGCCCCGAGATCCGGCTCTCAAGGCCGTCGCGGAGCACCTGCCGGTCGCGCTCGCCCCGTTCGACGCGCGCGCCGTGCCCGCGGGCCTCATCATCGTCGATGAAGTGAACGGCTTCGCGACCGTCGGCGCCGGGCCCCTCGCTCCGCCCGCTCCCAATGCCCAGGTCGACCGCATGGTCGCGGAGACCGTGCGCCTCGCGCGCGACTTCGCCGGTCGGGATCGGCCGATCGCCGCGTTCCTCGACAGCCACGAGCCCGGAAAGCCCGAGCCGCCCTATCCCCCGCACTGCGAGCGGGGCACCGGCCAGGACGAGTTGGTGCCCGCTCTCGCGTGGATCGAGACGTGCCCGCAAGCGACGCTCATCCGCAAGGACTGCATCAACGGCTTCGTCGGCGCGATCGTGCCGGCAAGCGGAAAGAACGAGATCGTCGCCTGGGTGAACGACAACCGGCTCGCGGCCGTCGTGGTGGTCGGAATCTGCACGGATATCTGCGTGATGGATTTCGTCCTGACCATGCTGTCGGCGAGGAATCACGGCCTCATGCCGACGCTCAAGGACGTCGTGGTCTATGAGCCTGGCTGCGCCACCTACGATCTCCCGAAGGCGACCGCGCGGGGGCTCGGCCTGCCGGAAACGGCGTCGCACCCGCAGGCGGTCACCCATCACCTCGGGCTTTACTTCATGGCGTCGCGGGGAGCCGTGCTCGCGTCGGAGATCCGCTGAAGACAGGCGTCAGCCGCGCGCGGCGGCCAGTTCGGTGCCGTTCGCGACCTGCACTTCCATGCAGCCCATTTTCTTCTTGTGCAGAAGCCGGCAGGCCTTGCTCGCTTCCGTTTTGCTGATTCCGTGAATGCGCGCGCGGTAAAGCATGTCGCGGCCGCCTTTCTTCTGGGACTGCAACACCACGACCTCGGCATCGTCGATGACGGGGGCGAGCATGGCGAGCGCCCGTTCGGCGGCCGCCTTCGCGTCGCTCTGCCGCTTGAAAGCTCCGATTTGGATGCCCCAGGGCTGCGATTCGTTGGTCGACGCCGTGGCGGCGGGACTCGTCGCGGCGGGAGCGGCGTGCTTGACCTGCGCCGTCTGCTTGGTCTGCGTCGCCGTTTGCTTGGCCTGGCGGCCCGCCGGGCGCGCTGGCGTGTCCTGCACGACCGTCTGGGTCGCGACGGCTTCGAAGCCCTTGTCCAAGAGCTCGGCCATGCGGACGTTGCGGGCTTTCGACGTATGCCCGCCGAGGACCACGCCGATCACGCGGCGGCCGTCGCGCGTCGCCGAGGCGACGAGGTTGTAGCCGGACGCGCGGATCCAGCCGGTCTTGATGCCGTCCGCGCCTTCGTAGGTGAACAAGAGGTTGTTGTGGTTGCGGTGGGTGGCGCCTGCGTACGTGAACTCCTCGGTCGAGAAGAACGTGTAGTACTGCGGGAACTGGCGGTGAAGCGCCCGCGCCAGCGTCGCCATGTCGCGCGCCGTCGTGATCTGACCGGGGTGGGGCAGTCCCGAGGCGTTGCGGAACACGGTGTTCGCCATGCCGAGGCGACGCGCCTTCTGGGTCATGGCGTTGGCGAAATTCTCCTCGGTCCCGCCGAGCGCTTCGGCGGCGAGAGCGGCGGCGTCGTTCGCGGATTTCGTGACGAGGCCGAGGATCACGTCGTGCACGCTGAGCGTGTCGCCTTCGCGGAAGCCGAGCTTGGAGGGTGCTTGCGCCACCGCATGGGCGGAGGCCTCCCAGCGGGTGTTGAGCGTGATCCGTCCCTGCTGGAGGCGCTCGAAGACCATGTAAAGAGTCATCATCTTGGTGAGCGATGCCGGGTGATTGGGCACGTCGGCGTTCTTGGCGTGGAGAACGCGCCCGGTTTCGGCATCCATCACAAGCGCCGCGTAGTCGGCGAGGGCCGGTCGCGGATTAACGAAGATGAACAGCGAAAGGAAAACAACCGCAGCGGCGAACGGCACGCAGCGGCGCACCAACGCGTATAGACCCCCAGAAGTCATCGAGCCCCCATCAAAGCCGACCTTGGACCGCGGTCCTGCTCCGAATCGTTACCAAGACATAACAGCAAACAGGTGCTCCCGATCAAGGGGGCATTGTCAACTGATTCAAAGACTTCATCGCACCGATGTGGTGAAGAATAGGTTAAGAAGCCAGACTTGGGCGTGGGTACGGCGGGGTTACGGCCATTCTCCCCAATCTGGGTGCCCCGCGATATATTTTTCAATCTGGAGATCACTATTAAAAAAACGTCAGTAAAAACAATTCGCAAGAAGAACAAACGAAATATGTTGCACTGCGTCATTTTTCCTTGATGTTGTCGCCTGCGCTACCTATATTGAGCCCATGCTGCATTGCAGCATAAGAATGATCGAGGCGAGAGCCGTCTTCCAGGGGACAGCGAGACCCAGTCTCTCAAAAGGGTTCAAAGGAACAAGTCATGATCACAAAGAAGACCACCGTCTCCGGCAAGGCAACCGCCCGCGTCGAATCGGCAATCGCCGCCGGGCGCGAAGGAAATCAAACCATCGTCAAGGAAACCACCAAGTCGGCAACCAAAGGATATGAAAGGGCAATCGAAATGGGTAAGGAGCAAGTCGAGGCTGCCGTGAAGGCGGGAGCCGAAATGTTCAAGAACTACGGGAACTACGGGGACGTCGTCGCCTACGGCAAGGACAACGTCGAGGCGTTCGTGAAGTCGAGCACGATCCTGGTGAAAGGCGTTCAGGATCTGAATAAGGCTTGGCTCAGCCTGGCACAGGTGTCCGTCGAAGAGAGCGTCGAGGCCACCAAGAAGATTTTCGGGGCCAAGAACGTCAACGATGCCGTGTCGATTCAGAGCGACCTCGCGCGGGCCAACTATGAGAAGCTCGTAAACGAGACGCGGAAAATGTCCGACATGGCCGTGAAGCTGGCCGAAGAGGTCGCGACTCCGATTACGAATCGGGTGAACGCCACGGTCGAGAAGCTCACGAAGCCACTCGCTGCCTAACGGTTCCGATCCTCCCTGGAACATCGGCAGCCCACGCCCCCGCGTCTGCGGGGGCCGTGAAAGAGCGCCCGGCGGGATCCTCCCCCCGCCGGGCGTTCTATTTTTTGGGCGACGTTGATCGAACGTGTTCAGAGCGGTAGCCGCACGCCGCGCCCCTGGCCGCGGGCCGCGTCGTAAACGAGGCGGGCGGTCGCCACGTCCTCCACCGAGACGCCCATGTTCATCGACATGAGAATATCGCCGGGCCGCCGGCGGCCGGGCTTGAGCCCGGCGACCACCTCGCCGATTTCCGCGGTGACCGGGGGAACGTGCAGGAAGTAGCCGTACTCCTTCAAATGCAGCATCTGCCCGACGTCGTCGGTGTAGAAGCCGTCCGCGGCGGCGAGCGCCGAGGGGTGCCAGTAACTGTCGTAGTCGATCGTGACGATGAGGGCGCCCGGCTTGACGCCGTCGAGGCGCAAGGCGCGCGGGGCATTGGGCTCGATCGGGCCGCTGCTCACGATGATGTCGGCGCCCTCGAGCGCCGTCTTGGCATCCGGACAACAGGTCACCTGGATGCCGTGCCGGCGCTCCATCTCCGACGCATAGCGCTCGGCATTGGCGGCAACGAGATCGAACGCGCGGACGGTCGTGAACGTGGGGAAGAGATGACGGAGCGCAACCACGTGCGTTCGCCCTTGCAGCCCGCAGCCCAGCATGGCGAGCACGCGGGACTCGGGCGCGGCGAGGTGACGGGCGGCGACGGCGGTGGCGGCGGCCGTCCGCTGGGCGGTGATCCAGGTCGAATCCATGAGCGCAAGCGGCTGTCCCGTCTCGATGTCGCTGAAGATGAGGAGGCCGGTGATGTATGGAAGGCCGCGGGCGCCGTTGGCGGAAAAGCCGCTTTGCCATTTGCAGACCGCCCCCCCCGATGCCTGGACGGCGCTGCTCATGGCGGAGAAGAAACGATGCTCGTCCAAGTCGATCCAGTGCTTCGGCGGCATCTTCGTGCGGCCGAGAGCCTTTTCCTTTAAGCTTAATTCGACCGCGTCGACGATTCGGGCCATCGGCACCCCGGCCGCCGCGACATCGGCTTGACTCAGGTACAGAAAGGTTCCCTCGTGGGCCATCGTTTGCTTTCGCTCCGCTCCAAAAAAGTTACGAGACAGTTTGACGACGCTTCGGGATTTTATATTCTTTTAAGAGGAGTCGGGCTATGTCGGATTGACCCGGCTTCGCTTACGATGGAGAGTCTGCTCGGATGAGCACCCCCCCGCGGCCACCGAAGGGCCCGATCGACATCGGCGAGGACACTCCGCAGACCGGCATCGCGGTCAAGACCCGCGCGAAGACGAAGAAGCCGGCGATGTACAAAGTTCTGATGTTGAACGACGACTACACGCCGATGGAATTCGTCGTGCACGTGCTCAAGCGGTTCTTCGGCAAGAGCAATCAAGAGGCCACGCGGATCATGCTGCACGTTCATCAAAAAGGGGTCGGGGTGTGCGGCGTCTACACCTACGAGGTCGCGGAGACCAAGGTGAACCAAACGATGGATCTTGCGCGTCAGCAGCAACACCCGCTTCAATGCACCATCGAGAAGGACGGGGACGACTAGGAAATGTTGTCGAGGAACCTCGAACAATCGCTCCACCGGGCACTCGCGGCCGCATCGCAACGGCGGCACGAATACGCGACGCTCGAGCATCTGTTGCTGTCGCTCGCGGACGACCAGGACGCGATCGCCGTGTTCCGTGCGTGTGGCGTCGATGTAGAGCAACTGCGCGAGGCGGTGTCGGACTTCGTCGAGAACGAGCTGTCGCCCGCGTTGGGCTCGACCCGCGCAACCGATCCGCAGCCGACGGCCGCCTTCCAGCGGGTCGTGCAGCGCGCCGCGCTGCACGTGAAGTCGGCGGGCCGCGAGGAAGTGACGGGGGCCAACGTTCTGGTGGCTCTGTTCTCCGAGCGCGAATCCCACGCGGTCTACTTCCTGCAAATGCAGGACATGTCGCGTCTCGACGCCGTGAATTACATTTCGCACGGCATCGCCAAGGTCCCCGGCCAGTCGCGCACCCGCACGGTGCACGGCGCCGACGACGAGAGCGGGCCCGACAAGGTCGTTCGGAAAGGCAGCGAGGCGCTCGATACCTATTGCATCAATCTCAACAAAAAGGCCAAGGACGGGCGCATCGACCCGCTCATCGGCCGCGAGCCGGAAATCGAGCGCACGATCCAGATTCTCTGCCGCCGCAACAAGAACAATCCGCTGTTCGTGGGCGACCCGGGCGTCGGCAAGACGGCCATCGCCGAGGGCCTCGCGCGCAAGATCACGCTCGGCGAAGTTCCGGAGGTCCTCAAGGACGCCACGATCTTCGCCCTCGACTTGGGATCGCTGCTGGCCGGCACGCGCTATCGTGGCGATTTCGAGGAGCGGCTGAAGAACGTGATCTCCGAGCTGGAGGACTGGCCGGGCGCCATTCTCTTCATCGACGAGATCCACACGGTGATCGGCGCCGGCGCCACGTCCGGCGGCTCGATGGATGCGTCCAACATCCTCAAGCCTTCGCTGCAGAGCGGCAACATGCGCTGCATCGGCTCGACCACCTACAAGGAATACCGGAGTTACTTCGAAAAGGATCGCGCGCTCGTCCGCCGCTTCCAGAAGATCGACGTGAATGAGCCGTCGCTCGAGGACACGGTCAAAATCCTTCGCGGCCTCAAGCCCTATTTCGAGCGCCATCACCGGGTGCGCTACACGGCCGAGGCGATCCGCGCGGCCGTCGATCTGTCGGCCCGCTTCATCAACGACCGCAAGCTCCCCGACAAGGCCCTCGACGTGATCGACGAAGTGGGCGCGTCCCGGATGCTGCTGCCGGAATCGAAGCGGCGGAAGACGGTCACGGTCAAAGACGTGGAAGAAGTGGTCGCCAAGATCGCGCGTATCCCGCCGAAGAGCGTTTCCAGCGACGACAAGAAGGCGCTGAAGACGATCGACCAGGACCTGAAGGCCGTGGTTTTCGGCCAGGACAAGGCGATCGAGGCGCTCGCGAGCGCGATCAAGCTCGCGCGCGCCGGCCTTCGCCAGGGCGACAAGCCGATCGGCAGCTATCTGTTCTCCGGACCGACCGGCGTCGGCAAGACCGAGGTCGCCCGCCAGCTCGCGCGCATCCTCGGCATCAATATCGTCCGCTTCGATATGTCGGAGTACATGGAGCGCCATTCGGTCTCCCGCCTGATCGGCGCGCCGCCCGGTTATGTGGGCTTCGACCAGGGCGGCCTCTTGACCGACGCCATCGATCAGCACCCGCACACCGTTCTCTTGCTCGACGAGATCGAGAAGGCGCACCCCGATGTCTTCAACATCCTGCTGCAGATCATGGACCACGGGAAGCTTACCGACCACAACGGCAAGGCCGTCGATTTCCGCAACGTGATCCTGATCATGACCACGAACGCGGGCGCGGCCGACCTGGCGAAACCGGCGATCGGGTTCGAGCGCGAGATGCGGATCGGCGAAGATACGGAAGCCATCGAGCGCATGTTCACGCCCGAATTCCGCAACCGGCTCGACGCGATCATCGGCTTCAACAGCCTGGCCCCGGAGGTGATCGCGCGCGTGGTCGACAAGTTCGTGATCGAGCTCGAGCTGCAATTGGAAGAGCGTGGAGTCGTCATCGAGCTCACGAGCGAGGCGCGCGACTGGCTCGCCAAGAAGGGCTACGACAAGCTGTTCGGCGCTCGGCCGCTCGCCCGCGTGATTCAGGAGCACATCAAGAAGCCGCTGGCCGAAGAGCTCTTGTTCGGCAGGCTCGCCAAGGGCGGGGTCGTGATCGTCGCCGTCGCCGACGGCAAGATCGTGTTCAGCTACCCCGACCCGAAGGACCGGCAGCTGCCGGTCAAGCGTCGGGGCGACAAGCTCCCGGCGTTGGTCGAGTAGCTTTCGTCATGCCCGCGTCCTTCGACTCGCGCACCTCATCCTTGAGGAGCGAAGCGTCTCGAAGGAGAGGTGCGCGGCTCAGGATGAGGAGCGGGCATCCAGCCTTCAATCAAGCTGGACCCCCGCGTTCGCGGGGGTGACGCGCGGAGAGCGCGTCACTTACACGCGGTTTCCTTGAGGATGCGCGCGCCCGTGGAGCCGTCGGCCTCGAGGTTCAGGTGCGCGCGGCCGCCGACGACGTAGGCGTGATGGCTGGTGCCGCCGCGCGTGCCGTTCCGCTCGATCAGGACGGAGCGGCAATCGGCGCAGTGATTGACCAACGCGACGGCTCCGTTCTCCGCCCGGCGCGGCCGGATGCATTGACCGACCTGCGGATCGACGATCGGCTTCAGCGGTTCCACAAGGTTGGGGGAGGACCCCGGTGCGCTCTCGCAGGGCTCGTCCGACGTGACTCGCGACTGGCCCGGTCCCTTGAACGTCAACGGAAGCTTCGCCTGGCCGAGGACCGTGAAGTCGCGGGTGGTCGGCACCTCGGCCGACGGCCGCGACCGGATGACCTTCACGATCCGGCAGCTCTGACAGGCGTTCACCAGGACTTCCTGGCCGCCCGACTTGAAGAGGCGGACGCAGCGGCTTTCGCTCGCGTGAACGGCGAGGGGATTGGAGCTTGAAGGGGCGATGAGGGGCGCGCCCGCCTGTGCGGGCCAAAGCGCCGCCAAGCTCACCAGGAAGGCCGTCCTGCCGAATGACATGCGGAAAGCGTAGAGCGGGAATGGTTAAGAAGCGGTAAGAAATCGGTCAGTCCGCGTCGCCTTTGCGGTAGGGCGAATAACCCGCGAGCTCGGTCATTTCGTCCTGCACGGCCGCCTGTTCCTGGGCGAGGAACCGGGCGACCGCCGCGCGCAGGCCGGGATCGCCGATCCAGTGCGCGCTGTAGGTGGGGCAGGGAAGGTAGCCCCGCTGAATCTTGTGCGGCCCCTGCGCGCCCGCCTCGACCCGGTCGAGCCCGCGGGCGATGGCGAACTCGATCGCCTGGTAGTAGCAGGCTTCGAAATGGAGGAACCGAAACTCCCGCGTGCATCCCCAATTGCGGCCGTAGAGCGCGCGCCCGCCGACGAGATTGAGCGCGCCCGCGATCGGCCGGCCCTCGTATTCCGCCGCGACGAGCAACACGCGGTCGCCGAGCCGTTCCGAGAGCAGGGAAAAGAAGTCCCGCGTGAGATACGTCGGACCCCACTTGCCGTCGGACGTGCGGCAATAGCCTTCGTGGAAGGCGTCCCAATGGGCTTCCGAGATGGAGCGCCCGGTGAGCGCCCGAAGAACGACGCCGTCCGCCGCGACCGACTCGCGCTCTTTCCGGATGGCCTTCCGCTTTCGCGAGGAAAGTGTCGCGAGGAAGTCGTCGAACGTCGCGTAGCCGCGATTCTCCCAATGGAACTGTTGCCCGACCCGCTGCAGGAACCCGTGGCGCCCGAACCGCGCCCATTCGTCCTCCGGTGGGAAGGTGACATGCAGCGATGAGACCGAGAGACGCTGGCCCAGCTGCACCATGGCATTGATGAGGGCGTCCGCCAGCTCGGATTTGAGCTCGCCCGGGATGTCCGGGCGCACCAACAGCCGGCAGCCGGTCACCGGCGTGAACGGCACGGCGGATTGCAGCTTCGGATAGTACCGCCCGCCCGCCCGCTCGTAGGCCTCGGCCCACCCCCAGTCGAACACGTACTCGCCGTAGGAATGGCTCTTCAGGTAAAGGGGCGCCGCCGCGAGAATGCCGCCCTGCGTGTCCTCGATCGCGAGGTGCTGCGGGAGCCAGCCGGTCTTCGCGGTCGCCGATCCGCTGTCCTCGAGGGCGGAGAGGAAGGCGTGGCTGATGAACGGATTGTCGGAACCGGCGCAGGCGTCCCACGCCTCGGGCTTGGCGTCCGCGATTGAGCGGAGGACCTTGACCGACAAGCCTTCGCGGCCATCAGGCACTGGTTTTCACCATTTGCTCATTCGCGCTTGCTGCGCCCTCCGGATAATCGGGTTGGACAACTGAATCCGCAAGCCTTGGCTCGCCGGTCGCTTCCGAGCCTCTGAATGCTTCGTCATCCCCGCCGAGCGGAGCGAGAGCCGGGGTCCAACTTGACAAGGGGAGCAGAAAGAACTGGGTTCCCGCTTTCGCGGGAACGACGGGGAGGTTGTTTTTTCTTCAGCGGCGGCAGGAGGCGAGATCGACGACTGTCGTCTCGGTCGCCACTTCGGTGCGCGGAAAGATGCTTCGCGCCTTCGCGAGAATCTCCATCACGTCCGCGTCCGACCGCTTGGGGTCGTGGTGGCTTATGTAGAGCACGCCGACGTCGGCTTCTTTCGCCGTGCGCGCGGCATCCTCCCACGAGCTGTGGCCCCATCCCTTCCGCGGCCCGAGCTTTTCCTCCGGCGTGTACTGGGAGTCGTGGATGAGAACGTCGGTTCCGCGCGAGAATTCGACGACGACCGGATCCAAGTGCTCGGCCGGATGCTCATGATCGGTGATGACGGTGACCGAGGCCGTCTTGGACTCGAGGCGGAATCCGATCGCCTTGTTCGGATGCAGCAACGATCCCGCTTGCACCGTGAACCCCGGCGCCGGCTCCACCCGCTCGCCGGATTCGATGCCTTTGAACGTGATCAGCCCCTGCTGGAGGTCGAGGGGCACGGGGAAATAAGGCGCCAGCATCTGGTTGTTGAGGATCTGGCGGACATCCAATCCGTCCTTCGACTCGCCGTACAGCTCGAAGGCGTTGCCTTTGATGAAGGCCGGCGTGAAGAACGGAAGTCCCTGAATGTGGTCCCAGTGATAGTGCGTGAGAAAAATGCTGCCGCGCCACGGGGCCGCTTTTTGCGCGAGCAGATGCTCGCCGAGGAGCCGGAGGCCGGTGCCGGCATCGAAAATGAAAAGGTAGTCCTCGTGACGGATGCTCACGCAGGTGGTGTTGCCACCGATCCCCTGGGTGCTCGCCCCTGGGGACGCGATCGATCCGCGGACACCCCAGAATCGCAGCTCCATTAGGTCCCCCGCCGTGCAGCGCTTCGTTCAGCCGGCGCATAACCTACTTTCTCCTGCCTCTATCCACAAGCGAAGCATCTCCGCGGCTCCTCGCTTTCAATCGAGGCCCTCTGGACGATGGTCTAGCGCGGCGTCGTGTCGCGGCTAGAATGATCCGACCTTTGGACAAGTAAGTTGCGATACCATTCCTGGCCGGCATTAAGGGAGACACCATCATGACGAACCGACCGTCGCGGATGCTCGACATCAACGTTCTTCGCAACCTTATGGAGCGCCTGCTGGTCGGGGCGGGGTGCAGCCGGGAGACCGCGTCCGAGACGGCCACCGTGTTCTGGGAAGCCGAGCTTCGCGGCAATCCCTTGCAAGGCCTCGATCACATGCCGACGCTGCTTCGCTGTCTCACGAGCGGAATTATCCGGCCGGATGGG
The DNA here is from genome assembly GCA_009694195.1 of Rhodospirillales bacterium. Classification (GTDB taxonomy): domain Bacteria; phylum Pseudomonadota; class Alphaproteobacteria; order Rhodospirillales; family SHVQ01; genus SHVQ01. Next base: position 46,233 of record SHVQ01000012.1, on the reverse strand, counting down.
AGACCGGAGATCGTGCGGGAAGGAGACGCAGCCGTGCTCGTCACCGGCAATCGCGGGCCCGGCCCGATCACCGGCATGTTCGCCGCCGACACCGCGGTAAAGAAAGCAAAAGCGTCGGGCGCCGCAGTGGTGGGCGTAATCGACAGCGGCGACATGTACATGATCGGTTACTACGTCGAGCAGATGGCACGGGGCGGGTGCATCGGGTTCGTGGCCTCGGATTCCGCGCCCTATGCACACGCGACGGGTGGCATGGAACGGGTGCTCGGCACGAATCCGATCGGACTTGCCTTCCCGAGGGGCGGCAATGATCCCGTTGTGGTGGATTTTGCGACGAGCGCCTTCTCGGCGTCGCGTGTCCGGCATGCCCTTCAGTTCGGCGACATGCTCCCGGCCGATGTGGCCCTCGGCCCTGATGGGCTGCCGACGCGGGAGCCGAAGGCAGCGCGCGAGGGCGCCTTCGACACCTTCGGCGGCCATAAGGGTTTTGGGCTGAGCTTCAGCGTAGCGCTGCTCTCGGGTGTACTGATGGGCGGCTCGGTCGGCAAGGCCATGGTCGGCATGGGATGGACCGCGGCGGGCTCCCCCAAGACGGTCGGCCGCAAGGGGCACTTCTTTCTTGCGATCGACCCGGCCGCCTTCGGCGACGCGGGCGCATTCCACGCGAGCGCCGACCGCTATCTCGCGGAGATCAAAGGAACGAAACCGGCTCCCGGCTCCGACGGCGTGCGGGTTCCGGGCGAGCGCTCGCTCGCCCGGCGCGCGCAATCCCTCCGCGAAGGCAAGGTTCCGATCTACGAATTCGTGTGGGAGAATACCGCGGCGCTCGCCCGCGAGCTTGGCGTCGCGATGCCCGCTTGAACGCCCCCCGTCGCGCTCGCGAAAGCCGGCGAGAATCCGTCACTTGGCGGCGATCGCCTCGATCTCGACCAGCCAATCCGGGCTCGCGAGCCTGGGGATCACGGCGAGGGTGGCGGCCGGAGGCCGCGCATTGCCGATGACGGCGTCGCGCGCATTCCGGTAGGCAGCCACGTCGTCCGCGTTGGTGAGATAGACGGTGATCTTCACCAGGTCGTCGAGGCCCATGCCGGCGTCCGCGAGGATCGCAAGCAGGTTTTTCCACGCCCATTGGCACTGCGCCTCGATGCCCTGGGCCATCTTCCCGTCCGCCATCACGCCCGGCTGGCCGGAGATGTAAAGCCATTCGGCGCCGGCCGGCACCTTGACCCCGTGGCTGTACTTGCCGAAGGGCGGGGCGACGGTTTTCGGGTTGTGAATCTTCAGCATGGTGGTTCCTCCAATGGGTTCAGGGGTGGCCGGTTCGATCATCCACGAATGCGGGAGGACGGTGAAGGGACCATAAATGGGGCTTGGCCGCCCGAACGGTCCTGCGAATAGACGGAGCCCGAATATGTGGACACGCTATCCGTTTTATGCGACTTTCTGCTGAATAAAGAGCTGATTTAACGAAAATAACGTAGCGTAAAGTACGAAACAGCGGACTTTGCGGGGAAAATAAAGGTCCGTCGCATCTCTAAGCACACACACGCGGAAGCAGCCGTGGGGCGAGATTGTGGGATCGGATTTACCCGTCAAGGCTGTGTTAGCCGTACCTCGTCGCCGGATACACGACGCGGCCCGCCGCTTTGGCATTCTTGCTTGGATGCTCGGAAGCAAGGGCGTGCGCGTGCTGTTCCTCTCCGGAACAGCGCTCATCCTCACGCTGATCACCGGAGCGACCTTCATCATCTGGCAGTTTCACGACCAGGTCCTCGCCGACGTGAGACGGAACATGGAGCAGTTCACCGTCGTCCTCTCCGAGCAGACGATGCGCGCGATTCAAGGCGCGGATCTCGTTCTCCGGGCGACCGTCGAGCGCTACCGGCCCGATAGCGGTGGCGAAGGGGCCGATGGGGCGGCCATGCATCGCATCTTGCGCGAGCGAATCGCCGGAATGTCGCACATCGACGCCGTCACGATCGTCGGGACCGATGGCACCGTGACGTACAGCTCGCGGGCATGGCCGACGCCGCCCGTCAATATCGCGGATCGTCTTTTTTTCCAAAGGCAGCGGATTGGGGATGCGAAAGCCATCGAGATCAGCGAGCCAGTCCTCAACCGGGTGACCGGCCGGTGGTCCATCGTCCTTTCGCGGCGCTTGCCCTCCGACGACGGCCGCTTCGCGGGCCTTGCGGTCGCCGTGATCGACGTCGGGTACTTCCGCGATCTCTACCGATCCATTCATCTCGGCGAGGGCAGCCGTATCGGCCTTTTCAAGTCGGATGGCGCGCTCTTGTATCTCCACCCCGGCGACGAAGAGATGTTCGTCGACTCAGGGAAGGGCGCGGCACCCTGGCAAACGCTGTTGACGCTGGCGACGGACGGCATTGCCGTCCTCAAGAATCCGGCGGACGGACTGCCGACGCTCGTCGCCGCCAAGCGAATTTCGAGCTATCCGCTGACCATCATGGTCACGTTCGAGGAGCGCGCCGCCCTCTCCTCTTGGCGGAAAAAATCCCTCCTGATCGCGGGCAGCACGGGCGCCGCCGTCGTCGCGGTCGCCTTCCTCATCGGGCTCCTCGCCCGTCAGTTGCGGCGCGAGCAGAGGCTCGTCCGGCGCGCGCGCGAGGCCGCGCGCCTCGCGGATGCCGCGAACCGGGCCAAGGACAAGTTCCTCGCCGCCATGAGCCACGAGTTCCGGACGCCGCTCAACGCGATCCTCGGGTTCTCCGAGACCCTCGAAAAGGGATACTGGGGGGCGCTCAACGACAGGCAGCGGGGCTATGCGTCGGACATCTACGCGGCCGGGCGGCATCTGTTGAGCCTGGTCGACGACGTTCTCGACTTCTCGCGCATCGATGTCGGCGAGGTGCACTTGAACGAACAGCACGTCCAGATCGCAACAGTGATCGAGCGCTGCCACTCGATGGTCAAGGAGCAGGCAGCCGCCCGCGGAGTCGACATCCGGAAGGAATCCAACGGCGCGCTGCCGTTGATCAAGGCGGACGAACGCCTTCTCACGCAAGCCGTCCTCAACGTGCTCGGCAACGCGGTGAAATTCACCGGGCCCGGCGGCCGCGTGACCGTGTCGGTGCCGACGGGGGAGAACGGCATCGCCATCGTCGTCGAGGACACCGGCATCGGCATCGCCGCCGCCGACCTGATTCAGATCTACGAGCCGTTCCGCCGCGGGGACATCAATGTGACCCGCAGGCACGACGGCTTCGGGCTCGGCCTCGCGATCACCAAGGGCCTGATCGAGCTCCACGGCGGGGCGATCGCGATCGAGAGCAAGGTCGGGCTCGGAACCCGCGTCACGCTCGCCTTGCCGCGCGAGCGCGTCGTTTCCCGCTGATCTCGTCAGTCTCCCGCGAGCGGCACCCAGCCGGCGCCGCGATGGGCGGGCGCGAAAACATCCGGGTGCAGGATCTCTGCCATGATCTCGAGCGAATCCACGAGTCGCGGCCCCGGCCGGTTGAAGTATGCGTTTCCGTCCGTGACGTAGACGCGGCCGCTCCCAGCCGCGCTGAGCCGGCGCCATTCGGGCCGCGCGGCAAGCCCGCGCGCGTCGTCGCGCGTCCGCGCGAGGCCGTATCCGCAGGGCATGAAGACGATCGCGTCGGGATCGGCGGCGGCGAGCGCCTCCCACGAGATCCAGGGCGCGTGCTCGCCGGCTTTGCCGAAAGGGTCGCGCCCGCCCGCCATTGCGACCAGCTCGGGCACCCAATTGCCGGCCGCCATCAGGGGGTCCGTCCATTCGATGCAGGCGACGCTCGGGCGTTGCCCCTTTGTCGCCCGCGTGACCGCATCGACGCGCGCGCGAAGCGCCTGCACGGCGTTCCGGCCTTCGGCCTCCCGCGCGAGCGCCCGCGCGGCGGTTGCGATGTCGGAGAACACGTCTTCGAGACGCACGGGCGAGAACGAGAGCACGGATGGCGGCCGGCCCGCCCACGCGCGCACCGCCGCCTCGACCTCCTCGAGGCTGACGGCGCAGACCGCGCACTGGCTTTGGGTGAGGATGAGATCGGGCGCGAGCGCGCGCAGCCGGTCCTCGAAGACTTCATAGACCGCGCGGGATGCGGCCTGGGTCTCCTGCACGCGCGCATGGATCTCGGCGCTCGTGCCCTCGAGCTTGAGACGCGGCCGGGTGCAGACGGGGAGGCGTTCGACGCCGAGCGGGAAATCGCATTCGTGCGAGCGGCCGACCAGGCGGTCGGCGCAGCCGAGCAGGGCGACGATCTCGGTTGCGCTCGGGATCAGGGAGACGACTCGCCGGGCGGCCACGCTGTCCTTACAGCCCAAGGATGCTGGTCGTAGGGGCGGGTTTCAAACCCGCCCCTACACTTCGGACATCATGACGCAGAAGAACGAGACCCTGGCTTCAAAAAAACGGGACGGGTCCGGAGCGGGAGCCCCGAAACCCGTCCCAAGTTTCCCAGGGAGGACCGTCAAGCAACCGTTTCCCCATCAGGAACACCCGGACGTCGAGCCGCAAGTCTGACACTTGAGGCACGTGCCGTTCCTGACGAGCGTGAAATTGCCGCACTGTCCGCAGGAGTCGCCCTCGTAGCCCTTCAGGCGCGCCTCGCGGAGTTGTGAAAGCCGTGTGTCGACGCCGCTCATGATCTCATGGGAGAGGCCAATGGCGGCGGCCGCTTCGGCGCGGGCAACGGTCGCCGCCCCGGCGCCGCCGGCGGCGACCATGGCGGTAGCGCCCCCGTTTGTCCGTGCGCCCCGGATGACCAGCAGCTTCGAGCGGACGAAGCCTTGGCTCGCCGCGCGCTGGATGTCGATGTGCGCCGGGCCGGCCTTGAGATTGCCCTCCTGGCTGCCGCCGCCCATGCTGTCGGGCGCGAGATCGGCGGGCTCGACGTGGGCGAGATCGTTGCGGCCGAGATAGGAGACGGCGAGCTCGCGGAAGATGTAGTCGAGGATGGACGTCGCCATCTTGATCGTGTCGTTGCCGGTGACCAGGCCGGCCGGCTCGAACCGCGTGAAGGTGAAGGCCTCGACGAACTCGTCGAGCGGCACGCCGTATTGGAGCCCGATCGAGATCGCGATCGCGAAGTTGTTCATCAGGCTCCGGAACGCCGCACCTTCCTTGTGCATGTCGATGAAGATCTCGGCGAGGCGGCCTTCCTCGTATTCGCCGGTCCTGAGGTAGACCTTGTGGTTCCCGACGGTGGCCTTCTGGGTGTAGCCCTTGCGGCGGGACGGTGGGCGCAGGCGCTCGACGCGCTCGACCACACGTTCGACGATGCGCTCGGCGATGATCTCCGCGCGGGCGGCCAACGGCTGATCGGCCAGCTTCTCGGCGAGCGTCTCGCCGTCGTGATCGCGGTCGTCGTCGAGGAGCGAGGAGGCCAACGGCTGCGACAGCTTGGAGCCGTCGCGGTAGAGCGCGTTGGCCTTGAGGCCGAGGCGCCACGACAGCATGTACGCGTTTTTGCAATCCTCGACCGTCGCCGCGTTCTGCATGTTGATGGTCTTCGAGATGGCGCCGGAGATGAACGGCTGGCTCGCGGCCATCATCCGGATGTGGCTTTCGACCGAAAGGCAGCGCTTGCCCGTGCGCCCGCAGGGATTGGCGCAATCGAAGACCGGCAGGTGCTCGGCCTTCAGGTGCGGCGCCCCCTCGACCGTCATGGTCCCGCACGCATAGGCGTTCGCGGCGTCGACCTCGGGCCTCGAAAAGCCCAGGTGCCCCAGCATGTCGAAGGACACGTCGTCGAGCCGCCGGGAGTCGATCTTGAGGGTCTTCGCGCAGAAGTCCTCGCCGAGCGTCCACTTGTTGAAGACGAACTTGATGTCGAAGGCGCCGGTCAGCGCTTTCTCGATCCTGGCGAGGACGTCCTCGGAGAACCCGCGCTTGGCCAGGCTCTCATGATTGATCCCCGGGGCGCCTTTCAGGCTCGCGGTGCCGACCGCATAGCGGATGATGTCGTGGACCTGCGTCTCGCCGTAGCCGAGGCGGGCGAGGGCGGCAGGCACCATCCGGTTGATGATCTTGAAATAGCCGCCGCCGGCGAGCGTCTTGAACTTCACGAGGGCGAAGTCGGGCTCGATGCCCGTCGTGTCGCAGTCCATGACCAGGCCGATGGTGCCGGTCGGCGCGATGACCGTCGTCTGCGCGTTGCGGTAGCCGTGCTCCTGGCCGAGCGCCAGCGCCCGGTCCCACGCGGCCCGCGCCGCCTCGATGAGCTTATGGTCGGGGCAATGGGCGGCATTGAGAGGCACGGGCGCCACCTGCAGCGCCTCGTAGCCGTCCGGCATGCCGAAGGCCGCCCGGCGGTGATTGCGCATCACGCGCAGCATGGACTCCCGGTTCTCGTCGAAGCGGGGGAAAGCGCCCATGGAGGCCGCCATTTCGGCCGACGTGGCGTAGGAAACGCCGGTCATCAGGGCGGAGATGCCGCCGCAGATCGCCCGCGCCGTGTCCGAATCATAGGGAATGCCGGCCGCCATGAGGGCGCCGCCGATGTTGGCGAACCCGAGGCCGAGCGTGCGGAACTCGTACGACAGCTCCGCGATGCGGGCGGACGGGAACTGGGCCATCATCACGGAAATCTCGAGCACGATGGTCCACAGGCGCACCGCGTGCTCGAAGGCGGCGACGTCGAAGCTGCCGTCCGCCTTCTGGAACTGGATCAGGTTGAGCGACGCGAGGTTGCACGCCGTGTCGTCGAGGAACATGTATTCCGAGCACGGGTTCGACGCGTTGATGCGGCCGCTCTGCGGGCAGGTGTGCCAGTCGTTGATGGTGGTGTCGAACTGCAGCCCCGGGTCCGCGCAGGCCCACGCCGCGTGGCCGATCCTGTCCCAAAGATCGCGCGCCTTCAGGGTCTTGTGGGGGCGCTTGTCGATGCGTCGCGTGAGCGTCCAGTCGCCGCCCTTCTGCACGGCATCGAGGAAATCGTTGGTGAGGCGGACGCTGTTGTTGGAGTTCTGGCCGGAGACCGTGAGGTAGGCGTCGGAATCCCAGTCGGTGTCGAACGCCGGAAAGTCGATCTCCTTGTAGCCCTGGCGGGCGAACTGGATCACCCGCTGGACGTAGTTCTCCGGGATCATCGCCTTGCGGGCCGCGCGCACCGCGACCTTGAGGGCCGGGTTGTGCTTGGGATCGAAGCGGTTTTCGTCCTTGTTCTCGTGGCAGGCCTTGATCACGTCGTTCAGGTGCTTCCGGGCCAAGCGCGAGCCGGCGACGAGAGCCGCCACCTTCTGCTCCTCGCGCACCTTCCAGTCGATGAATTCCTCGATGTCCGGATGGTCGATGTCGACCACCACCATCTTGGCCGCGCGCCGCGTGGTGCCGCCCGACTTGATGGCGCCGGCGGCGCGGTCGCCGATCTTGAGGAAGCTCATGAGGCCGGACGAGCGACCGCCGCCCGAGAGCGACTCGCCGTCGCCGCGGAGGCGGGAGAAGTTGCTGCCCGTCCCTGAGCCGTACTTGAACAGGCGCGCCTCGCGGACCCAGAGGTCCATGATGCCGCCTTCGTTCACCAGATCGTCGGCGACGCTCTGAATGAAGCAGGCGTGCGGCTGCGGGTGCTCGTAGGCGGACGTCGAGCGGATGAGCCGGCCGGTCTTGAAGTCCACATAGGAGTGGCCTTGCGCCGGCCCGTCGATGCCGTAGGCCCAGTGGAGGCCCGTGTTGAACCACTGGGGCGAGTTCGGCGCGCCGACCTGGATGGCCAGCATGTGGCGCATCTCGTCGTAGTAGGCGAGGGCGTCGGCTTCCGAATCGAAATAGCCGCCCTTCCAGCCCCAATAGGCCCAGGTGCCGGCCAGGCGGTCGAACACCTGCTTGGCGCTCGTCTCGCCGCCGTAGCGCTTGTCGGCCGGCAGTTGGGCGAGGGCCTTCTCGTCGGGGACGCGCCGCCACAGCCAGGAGGGGACATCGTTCTCCTCGACTTTCTTCAATTGCGCGGGGACGCCGGCCTTGCGGAAATATTTCTGCGCCAGCACGTCGGCGGCGATCGACGACCAGCTCGCCGGAATTTCCATGTCGGCCAAGCTGAACACCACCGATCCGTCCGGGTTGCGAATCTCGCTCGAGCCCTTGCGGAATTCGATGGCGTCGTACGGCGACTTGTCTTGTTTCGTGTAGAATCGCGAGATTCGCATACGCCCCCCGACGTAAACTTGCATGCGTGGCCGAAGACCGGCCCTTTTTGAGACCCCCGCCGCAGCCCGGCCGGCTCTTTGCCGCCCGTGCCTCCTCGTTTCGCGTCCGGGGGTCGATCCCAGAAGAGCTTCTAGATGTAGCGTAAAGAAAGAATCGCCGCAACCAGATTTTGTGACGTTTATGTTAAATCAGCTACTAATAGGGCTGTGGATATCTTTGCGAGTCAGCGGTTTGACAGGTTTTATAAACATCTAAGTCGAAGCGATTTTGAGCTCCGCCGACCGACCTCGCGGCAGATTTCCCGCCTATGGTCGTCACGGCCGAAAGATGCCGAGCGAATGAGGGATTTGTGGGTCCGCTTTGCACTGCCGTGTGAGCGAGCGCCCGGCATTCGCGACTCGCGAATCGCTCACGCGCAGGACCATTTTTTCGTCACCCCCGGAGATTCGTCGTTCCCGCGAAAGCGGGAACCCAGTCCTTTCCAGCATCCCCAAGTTGCCTGAACTCCCGCCGTCGCGGGAGTGACGAAAGCGAAAGCTCGGGCGCGCGGGCTGGACCTGGGGGAGCCCAAATGCGATATTCCAGCGGGGGCGGAACTCCAATCCTCGTCATCGCCGGGCTTGACCCGGCGATCCACGTCTTAAAGGCGTGGATGCCCGGCACAAGGCCGGGCATGACAAAAAGAGAACCGACGGGTCGCAAGGCTGAGTGGGATGGATATCGGGACACTGCTCTACACGCTGCTGCGGGGCGAGCTTGTCGGCGTCGATGAGTTCGGCAATCGCTATTACCGGAGCAAGCACCACCCCCTCTGGGGGCGCGAGCGCCGGTGGGTGGTTTACAAAGGCACGCCCGACCCCTCGACCGTGCCGCCGGAATGGCATGCCTGGTTGCACTACACGACCGACGAGCCGTTGAGCCAGGCCGCGGCCCAGGCGAAGTCCTGGCAGAAACGGCATGTGCCCAATCTCACGGGGACCGCTGAGGCTTACCGGCCGCGGGGCCACGAGCTGAAGGGCGGGCGGCGGGCGCCGGCGACGGGCGACTACGAGCCCTGGCGGCCCGAATAGCCCGAGCATGAGCCAGCAAACGAAAGAGATATTCGCCGGCGCGCTCGCGGTCGCGGTCCTGGCGCTCGTGTTCGTCTATTTCTACGGCGGCCGCGAATGGACGGCCGAGGCCGCGGGCGGCAGTTACCGGCTGACCGCCACCTTCAACAAGGTGGACGGTCTGCTCACCGGCGACCAGGTGCAGCTCGGCGGCATCCGGATCGGCCGGGTGGATCGCCAGGCGCTCGATCAGAGCTATCGCGCCGTCGTCACGTTCAAGATCGATTCCTGGGTGCGCCTGCCGGCCGACACCTCGGTCGCCATCCATACGGACGGACTGTTCGGGTCCAAATTCGTCGTCCTCGAGCCGGGCGGCGAAGAGGAACATCTGAAGGACGGCGATCACATCTCCTACGCGCAGGAGGCCGTGATCGTCAGCGATCTCCTCGACATGATCATCGCCGAAGGCAAATCGAAGCGGAAAAAATCGCCCTAACGGGGATTTCTTTTACGGCCTCATCCTTCGAGACGGTTGCTTCGCAACCTCCTCAGGATGAGGAAACAAAAAAACTGCCTCACCCTGAGGAGGCCGCTGAGGCGGCCGTCTCGAAGGGGGAGGCGGCGGAACAGAGGAAGAGGCGCCCATGGGAAAACACGCGGTCGAATCGATTCTCGGCGGAGTGGTGCTCGTGGTCGCCGCCATGTTTCTTTATTTCGCATACAAGACGGCCGAAGTGCGGTCCGTCTCGGGCTATCCGGTGTCGGCGTCGTTCTACAAGATCGGCGGGCTCAACAAGGGCGGCGACGTCCGCATCAGCGGGATCAAGATCGGGACCGTGACCGACACCCGCCTCGACCTCAAGACGTTCGACGCCGTGGTCACCATGTCGATCGCGGCCGAGGTCAAGTTGCCGACCGACACGGTCGCCCTCATCGCGAGCGAGGGAATCGTCGGCAACAAGTACGTCCGCCTCGACCCGGGCAAGGCCACGACCTACCTACCGCCCGGCGGGAAGATCTCGCAAACCCGGGATTTCCGCTCGCTCGAGGACCAGGTGGGCGAGATCATCTTCCTCGCCACGGGCGGTGAAGCGAGTGGCGGCAATAACGCAAAAAAGTAAGGCGCTCACCCGCGGGACCCAGCATTGGGACCCCGACCGTTACGCCCGCAACGCCCGCTTCGTCTCCGATCTCGGCGCCCCCGTCCTCGATCTTCTGGCGCCCGCCGCAGGCGAGCGCGTTCTCGATCTCGGCTGCGGCGACGGCGCGCTCACGGAAAAGCTCGTCCAGGGAGGGGTTCGCGCGGTCGGCGTGGACGCGAGCCCGGACCAGGTGGAGGCGGCGCGGCGGCGCGGCCTCGATGCGCACGTGATGGATGCCACGCGCCTCGCGTTCGCGGCCGAGTTCGATGCCGTGTTCAGCAATGCGACGCTCCATTGGGTGAAGGACGCCGACGCCGCCATCGCGGGCGTGTTCCGCGCGCTCAAGCCCGGGGGCCGCTTCGTGGGCGAAATGGGCGGCAAGGGCAACATCGTCGCCATCATGGCCGCGCTGAAGGAAGCGCTTTCGCGGCGCGGCATCGACGCCGCCCGCCTCGACCCCTGGTATTTCCCGGACGAGGCCGAGTATGGCGGGAAGCTCGAACGGGCGGGGTTCACCGTTCGCGCGATCGCGCTGATCCCGCGCATGACGCCGCTTCCGGGCGCGCTCGGCGCCTGGGTGGAGACATTCTGCGAAAGCTTTCTCGCGGCGGTCGCCGACGACGAGCGGGCGGCCCTCATCGCCGACGTGGAGGCCGCCGCCCGGCCGGTCTTGCGGGACCCCAACGGCGGCTGGCGGGCCGACTACGTCCGACTCCGCTTTTCGGCCTTGAAACCGGCCGGGCGCGAACCCTAGTTTCTTCCAAGCGACTCGAAGGGCGCCGTCGGTTGCCTTATGTTCGCCATGCTTCCGTGGTGTCTTAGGAATTCTCCTCAAGTCCTTGAAACAAAATTCAATCGCGATTGCATGTGGTCTGACGGTTACCGAAAATTATTCGCCGCGGCTCTCACGGGCGGTCTTACGCTGGCGGCGGTTGCGGTGCAGGCGGCGCCCTACGACGTGGCCGTCCTGCAAGGGCTCGACAAGGTCACCGCGCGGGTCTCCACCATCGAGGTGCCGCTGGGCGACGTGGTCCGTTTCGGGACCCTCGAGATCATCGCCCGCACCTGCGACAAGCGGCCGCCGGAAGAGACGCCCGAGAGCGTCGCCTTTCTCGACATCTGGGAGGTCCGCCGGGGCGAGCCGACGGTCAGCGTCTTCCGCGGCTGGATGTTCGCGTCCAGCCCGGCGCTCTCGGCGCTCGAGCACGCCGTCTACGACGTCTGGGTGCTCGACTGCCGGAACAAGCCCTCCAGCGTGTCACCGAGCACCAAGGGATCGGCGCCCGAATAGAAGGCCGCCTGATAGCGGAGCGCGTCTTCCAACAGCCCCAGGTATTCCCGCCCGGAGATTTCGACCACGCCGAACTGGCGCAGGTGGTCGGTCACGAACTGGGTGTCGAGGAGGCGGAACCGCCCGATGCGGAGCCGCGCCACGAGGTGGACGAGCGCGATCTTGCTCGCGTCCGCTTCGCGCGAAAACATGCTTTCGCCGAAGAACGCGGAGCCCAGGCTCACCCCGTAGAGCCCGCCGACCAGGCGGTCGTCGCGCCAGCACTCGACCGAGTGGGCGAAGCCCCGGTGATGCAGTTCTACATAGGCGTGCAGGATCTCGTCGTTGATCCACGTGTTGCGCCGGCCCTGGCCGGGTTCCGAGCAGGCCGCGATCACCGCCTCGAAATCGGTGCTGCAGCGGATGTCGAACGGCGCTTGGCGGACGGTCCGGCGCAGCTTGCGGGGCACGTGAAAGCGGTCGAGGGGCAGGACCCCCCGCCGCCGCGGGTCGACCCAGAAGATTGCCTTGTCGTGCCGGCTCTCCGCCATCGGGAAGATGCCGGCGGCATAGGCGCGCAGCAGGAGCTCGGGCGTGAGGCGGTAGCGGGGGGCGCCCGGCCTACTCACGGCCGATCCTCTGGACGAGGGTCTCGAGCCAGCGGATGTGGTAGTCGCCGTTGACGAAGGCGGGCTCGGCGATCAGCCGTTGATGGAGCGGGATCGTCGTTTCGATGCCGTCGATCACGTACTCGGCGAGCGCGCGCCGGAGCCGCATCAGGCACTCGTTTCGGTTGTTCCCGTGGACGATCAGCTTGGAGATCATGCTGTCGTAATAGGTGGGGATTTTGTAGCCGGAGTAGATCGCCGAATCGACGCGCACGCCGAGGCCGCCGGGCGCGTGGTAGGTCTCGACCTGGCCCGGCGACGGCTTGAAGGTGAACGGGTGCTCGGCGTTGATCCGGCACTCGATCGCGTGGCCGGAGAAGCGGACCTCGTCCTGGGTGAAGCCAAGGGACGATCCGCCGGCGATCCGCACCATTTCCCGGACAATATCCAGACCGCAGATCATCTCGGTGACCGGGTGCTCGACCTGGAGGCGCGTGTTCATCTCGATGAAATAGAACCGGCCGTCCTCGTAAAGGTATTCGATGGTGCCGGCGCTCCGGTAGCCGAGCGCGCGGACGGCTTCGCTGGAGACGCGGCCGATCTCGCGCCGCTGGTTTTCGTTGAGGGCCGGCGAGGGCGCCTCTTCCACCAGCTTCTGGTAGCGCCGCTGGATCGAGCAATCGCGCTCGCCCAAGTGGACGACCGCGCCATGATGGTCCGCCAGGATCTGGACTTCGATGTGGCGGGGGGTTGCGAGAAACTTCTCGAAGTAAACGTCGCTGTTACCGAAAGAGGCATGCGCCTCGGCCCGCGCAAGGTCGAGGGCCGATTTAAGCTCGTCGCGCGACGTCGCCGCTTTCATGCCTTTGCCGCCGCCACCGGCCGTCGCCTTGATGAGGACGGGATACCCGATCTCGTCGGCGATCGCGGCGGCGTCGGCGTCGCTGACCGGATCGTCCGACCCGGGCACGGTCGGCACGCCGACCGCGCGCATCGCCCGCTTCGCCGCGATCTTGTCGCCCATCAGCCGGATGTGGTCGGGCGAGGGCCCGATGAACGTGAAGCCGTGCTCCTCCACCATCTCGGCGAAGTCGGCGTTCTCGGAAAGGAACCCATAGCCCGGGTGGATGGCGTCCGCGTTCGAGATGGTGGCGGCCGAGAGGACCGCCGTCATGTTGAGATAGCTGTCGCGGGCGGGTGGTGGGCCGATGCAGATGGATTCGTCCGCCAGCCGCACGTGCATGGCATCCGCGTCCGCGGTCGAGTGGACGGCGACGGTCTTGATGCCCATTTCGCGGCAGGCGCGGAGAATTCGGAGCGCGATCTCGCCGCGGTTGGCGATGAGCACCTTCTCCAGCATGGCTACTCGATGACCAGGAGTGTCTCGCCGAACTCCACGGGCGTTCCGTTCTCGACCAGGATGCGGACGACCTTGCCGGAGCGCGGGGCGTGAATGGGGTTGAAGACCTTCATGGCCTCGATCAGGAGCAGCGTGTCGCCTTCGCGGACGGCGTCCCCTTCCGTCACGAAGGGCGCGCTGCCGGCGTCCTTCGACCGATGGGCGACGCCGACCATGGGCGAGGTGACGGCTCCCGGATGGCTGGCGAGCGCCGCGGCATCGGCGATCGCCGCCGCCGCTCCGTCGAGCTGGGTGGTGACGACGTCGGGCGCAGCAGCCGGCGCGCCCGGCGCCACGGCCGAGACGGACGCGCCCTTGGCGACGCGGATGTGCCAGTCCTCCTTGCCGAACTCGATCTCCGAGAGCCCGGTCTCCTCCAGGAGGCGCGCGAGCTTGCGGACGAGGTCGGCGTCGATATCGGAGGAGGGCTTGCCCGTCTTCGCCATCTGGACTCTCTCTATCGCCGGCGGCCGGACGGCTTCAGGCGCCGTGCCGCCGCCTCGAGCGCGAGCTCGTAGCCGTGGCCGCCGAAACCGGAGATCACGCCCTCGGCGACGGGCGAAACGTAGGATCGATGGCGGAACTTCTCGCGCTTATGGACGTTGGAAAGATGCACCTCGATGACCGGGAGCGCGGCCGCCTTGAGCGCGTCCATGATCGCGATCGAGGTGTGGGTGTAGGCGCCGGCATTGAGCACGATCGCATCGAAGGTCTGCTTGCCCTTCGGGCCCCCGTAGGCCGCGTCCTGGATCCAGCCGACCAGCTCGCCTTCCAGGTTGCTCTGGCGGAACTCGACCGCCAGCCCGAGCGCCGTGCCCCGTTTCCGGCAGGCGGACTCGATCGAGGCCAGCGTCTCGCGGCCGTAAATGGACGGCTCGCGCTTGCCCAAGAGGTTGATGTTGGGTCCGTTGAGGACCAGAATTTTCTTCGGCATCGTCGGCGGGAAGCCCCTTCAGAGATTGGCCGCTTTATAGCATGGGCTTGCGCGCGGCAAAAACATTCGCGTTTCCGCCCCCATTTCGTCATGCCCGCGCAAGCGGGCATCCAGACTGGACCCCCGCGTTCGCGGGGGTGACGGGGAGAACGCTTACCCAGGCAGTTGAAAGCGCCCAGCCATCGCCATAGGTTAGGGGTGGTTTAGCCGACAGGACGGATCGATGCAGCTCACGGTCAACGGTGATCCGAAAACGTTCGACGGGCCGCTCACGGTCGCCGAGCTTCTCGGCCGCATCGGCCTCGACGGCCGCAAGGTGGCGGTCGAGCGCAATCTCGAGATCGTGCCGAAGTCGCGCTACGCGGAGACCCGTCTCGGCGAGGGCGACCGGCTGGAGATCGTGCACTTCATCGGCGGCGGCGCCCCTGACGATGCGCCGAAATCTGCACACGCGGCTGCCCCGGAGGATACCTGGGAGGTTGCCGGGCGGCGCTTCCGCTCGCGCCTCATCGTCGGCACCGGCAAGTACAAGACCTACGAGGAGAACGCGCGCGCGCTCGAAGCCTCGGGCGCCGAGATCGTCACCGTCGCCGTCCGCCGGGTGAACCTCACGGACCCGAAGCAGCCCATGCTGGTCGACTACATCGACCCGAAGAAATACACGTACCTGCCCAACACGGCCGGGTGCTACTCGGCCGACGAGGCGCTCCGCACCCTCCGGCTCGCGCGCGAGGCGGGCGGATGGGACCTGGTCAAGCTGGAAGTGCTGGGCGACCCGAAGACGCTTTATCCGCGCATGATCGAGACGCTGGAAGCGGCCGAAGTCCTCGTCAAGGAGGGCTTCCAGGTCATGGTCTACTGCAACGACGACCCGATCATGGCGAAGCGCCTGGAAGAGCTCGGCTGCTGCGCCATCATGCCGCTCGCGGCGCCCATCGGCTCCGGCCTCGGCCTCCAGAACCCGGTGATGATCCGCATGATCATCGAGCAGGCGAAGGTGCCGGTGCTCGTCGATGCCGGCGTCGGCACCGCGTCTGACGCGGCGATCGCCATGGAGCTCGGCTGCGACGGGCTCATCGTCAACACCGCCATCGCCGAGGCCAAGGACCCGGTCAAGATGGCGCGCGCGATGAAATGCGCTGTCGAAGCGGGGCGGCTCGCCTATCTCGCCGGCCGGATGCCGAAGAAGCGCTACGCCGATCCGTCGTCGCCGCTCGCCGGGTTGATTTAGGACGGCTTCGTCACCCCGGCCATTCTTGAGCCGGGGTCCAACTTGATTGCGGAATGCTCTGGGTTCCCGCTTTCGCGGGAACGACGCGGCGGTATTAAGCGTCGCCCTTGGCGGCCGCGCGGCTGAGCCAGAGGCAGACGATCGAGAATGCACCGGCGACGGCGAGCAGCCCGAACGCGTGGGCGTAGCTGCCGATGATGTTGTAGACGGTCGCGAACGACGACGGCCCGACCAGGGCACCCAGGCCCACGAGCGACACGGACGCGCCCGTCGCGGCGCCGACCAGCCCGGGCGGGCTGAGCCGCGCGGTTTCCGCCACGTGCACACCGTTCCAGCCGACCGCCGTGAGCGCCAGCAGCACGAACAGGATCTGCACGGCCAGCGGCGGCCAAGCCGGGGTGAGAGTCATCGCCGCCAGCATGACTGCGAAGCTCGCGGAGCAGAGCACGAGGAGCACGCCGAGGCCGTTCTGCACGCGGTCGGCGACGAAGCCCCAGAGCGTGCGGCCGCCGACGCCCGCGGCCTGCGAGAGCGAGAGCAGGAATCCCGCCGCCAGGAGCGTGAACCCGATTTCCTCCACCAGGATGGTGACGAGGAAGCCGACGAAGGAAAGCTGCACGAGCGAGAGCCAGAACCCGGCGATCAGCAGCCACTTGAGCGCGGGCACCCGAAAGACGATCGCAAGATCATGAAACGGATTGCCGCGCAGGCGCACGTTCGGGTCGCGGTCGTCGTCCCAGCGGTCGCGCGAAGGCTGCGCCGCGAGCACGACTGCAATCGCGAAGGCAACGACCGCGACGAGCGACCACCGCCAGCCGAAGGCGACGGCGATGGGCGGCCCGACGATCCCCGCGAGAATGCCGCCCAAGGGCACGCCCGTCTGCTTGATGGAGAAGATGAGGTTGCGCCGGTGGGCGGGCGTGAAGCGGGCGAGCAGGTGCGAGGCGGCGGGCGTCGTGAGCCCGATGCCGACGCCCATGACGAGCGAACCCAACGCCATCAACGGCAGAACGCCCGCGGTGGCGAGCAGGCTTCCCAAGGCGCCGAACGTGACCGCGGCCTGGTTCGCGCGCACCGGGCCGAACCGCCGGATGATCAGGCCCGAGTACAATGACATCACCATGCCGGCGCCATAGGCGAGCGACACGTGATAGCCGACGTAGGACGAAGGCACGCCCACGGCGGCCGCGATCTCCGGCGCGATGCCGGTCGGGGCCAGCAAGGCAAACGACATCGTCGCCTGCATCACCGTCGTCACCAGGAGCGCCCACCATGCGGTCGCAGCCGGATGAGACCCGGCGGGCGCGGGCGACGTGTTTGCGGGGGCGGGCCTCATCCTGAGCCGCGCTCCTCCCTTCCTTCGCCCGCCGAAGCGGGCTTCGCGAAGGCGGGTCCTTCGACGATGCTCAGGATGATGAGCGCCAGTCGAAGGATGGGGCCCGCCCCTGCGTCGGGTGGGAGACTTGTCATCGGGCGATGGAGAGGTCGTTACCGCCGGGCATACTGCTCGCTGCCGAACATGATCGAGCGCTCCTGCTCCGTCATCTTCTGGTTGGGCTTGCGCTGATGCTCGGCGAGCACCTGGAGGCCGCGCTGCACGGCGGGGCGCGCTTCGATCGCCTGGTACCAGCGCTTCACGTTCGGGAAATCATCGAGGCTCTGCCCCTGCCGTTCCGACGAGCGCAGCCAGGGATAGCACGCCATGTCGGCGATCGAGTAGTCGCCCGCGAGGTAGGGAGCCTCGCCCAGGCGGCGGTCCATCACGCCGTAAAGCCGGCCCGCCTCCTTCGTGTAGCGCTCGACGGCATAGGAGACCTGCTCGGACGCGTATTCGCGGAAATGGTGGGCCTGGCCCAGCATCGGCCCGATGCCGCCCATCTGGAACATCAGCCACTGGATGACCTGGTAGCGGCCGGCCGTGTCCTTGGGCATGAAGCGGCCGGTCTTTTCGGCGAGATACATCAGGATCGCGCCCGACTCGAACACCGAGTAGGGCTTGCCCCCCGGACCCTCGCGGTCGACGATGGCCGGCATCTTGTTGTTAGGGCTGATCTTCAGGAAGTCCGGCTTGAACTGGTCGCCGGCCCGGATGTTGATGGGAATGATGGTGTACGGGAGCCCGACTTCCTCGAGCATGATGTGGACCTTGTGCCCGTTGGGCGTCGGCCAAGTGTAGAGATCGATCATCCGAGGATCCTTTCGTCCGCCGAACGTTCTTCAGGGCATGATACCTTGGCCGCCGGAGCGGACGGAAGGAGGTTGCATGGCGAAATCCCTGTTGCATCTGGTGTTCGGCGGCGAAGTCCGCGATCCCCAGGGGCTCGCCTTCGTCGATACCGATAGGCTCGACATCGTCGGCGTCTCGAAGCATGAGACTTTAGGACTCGGGCTCGTCGCGCTTTTCCTCCAAGCGCTTCGCCGAAAGCGCCTTCTCCGGCCGCTCGCGATCGAATCGAAGCCGCGCGTTCTGTTCCTTCGTGCGGCCGAAGCGGACGCGGTTCTCCCGCGCCGCCTGTTCCTTCTCGGCGCGGGCTTTTCCTTTCCGGTGCCGGCGTAGATTGACGATCTCCGCGGCCATGGCGGTCTCCATGTGGGGGGGGGGGACGGCTTACTATCGAACGATCCGCTGGACCTCCGCGATCACGGCGTGGAACATCGCTTCGGTGAGGCGGCCGGTGTTCGTGTTCTGGCGCGAGCAGTGGTAGCTGTCGACGAGAACAGGCGCGCCCGGCAAGCGGTGAACCGCCGCGTGCTTGAAGGGCCACGCGGATTTCCGCTGCGCGAACACCGCGAGCACGCTCTCGTGCGCGATCGCGCCCAGCGCGAGAACGGCGCGGAGCGCGGGCAGGGCGGCGATCTCGCTCGCGAGGAACTTGCGGCAGGTCTTCATCTCGGCGGGGGTCGGGCGGTTGAGGGGCGGCACGCAGCGCACCGCGTTGGTGAGCCGGCAGTCGGTGAGCGTGAGGCCGTCCGCGGCTTGCCTGCCGTAGGCCCCTTCGGCGAGCCCGAACTTGATCAGGCTCGGATAGAGAAGATCGCCCGCAAAATCGCCGGTGAACGGGCGTCCCGTGCGGTTGGCCCCCTTGAGCCCGGGGGCGAGGCCGACGATGAGGAGCTTGGCGCGGTCGAGCCGCCCGTCGCCGGGCCCGAAGGCCTCCACCGGCGCGTTGTGCCAGGCCGGAAACGCCGCGCGATTTTTCTCGCGGAACTCGGCGAGGCGGGGGCAAAGGGAACAGCCGCGCGGAGGCGTGAGCAGGCGCGTGGCCATGCAGGGCGTACTCTCGGCCAAATGACGAACGAAACGTCGGCCGATACTACACGGATTCCATCTCGGATGGAGGCGTGAGAACGGGCTCGGCCCGGGGGCCGTTGGGCGTCGCCAGGGTCCGGTTGATCTGCGGCTGCAGATCCTGCAGCTCGATGAAGTTGTCGGCCTGCCGGCGCAACTCGTCCGCGATCATCGGCGGCTGGGTTCGGATCGTGCTGACGACGCTCACGCGGCGTCCTTTCCGCTGGACCGCTTCGACCAGACGGCGGAAGTCGCCGTCGCCCGAGAAAATCACCGCATGATCGAGGTGCTCGGCCATTTCCATCAGGTCGATGGCGAGCTCGATATCCATGTTGCCCTTGATCTTGCGGCGCCCGTCGCCGTCGGTGAACTCCTTGGTCGGCTTGGTAACCATGGTGTAGCCGTTGTAGTCGAGCCAATCCACGAGGGGGCGGATCGGCGAATACTCCTGCTCGTTGATCAGCGCCGTGTAATAGAAGGCGCGGACGAGGCGGCCCTTTGAGGCGAAGAGATTGAGCAGACGCTTGTAATCAATGTCGAAGCCGAGGGCCCGCGTTGCGGCATAGAGGTTGGCTCCGTCGATGAAGAGAGCGATGCGGTCCTGGGGGTAAAAGTTCATTATAAATACCTATTTTTATTATTGTGTTACGACCAATTTCTAAAATACTACGCGAGGATCGATAGCGCACCCTCCGGCCTTGCCGTGAGCGGACCGGATTTGAAGGTGTATGATAAATGTAAGTTTAAGTGGCAGCCGAGAGCTCGACAAGGGGCGCCCGAGGGTTACCGCTTTGATCTTCATCGGAATAGGGGCGAACCTGCCGACCCTGCGGTACGGCGAGCCGCGGACCACGTGCGGAGCCGCGTTGGCGGCGCTGACGAAGGGCGGCGTCACTGTCACCCGCGCGTCGCCCTGGTACCGGTCGGCGCCGGTTCCCGCCTCCGATCAGCCTTGGTACGTCAACGCAGCCGTCGAGGTGCGGACGAAGCTTGCGCCGTCGGCGCTCCTCGCCCTCATGCACGCGGTCGAACGCGACTTCGGGCGCATCCGCGGCGTGGCGAACGTGGCCCGGGTGCTCGACCTCGATCTGCTCGCCTATGACGACTGCGTTACGGACGGCCGCGACAGCGGCCCCATCTTGCCCCATCCGCGACTGCACGAGCGCGCGTTCGTGCTGGTCCCGTTGACGGACCTCGCACCCGACTGGCGTCATCCCGTTCTCAAGCGGACCGCCGCCGAGCTTTTGGAGGAGCTGGGACGTTCCGGAGACGCCGTGCCGATGCAGCCCGGCAAGGGTCGCTTCGGAACCGACTGGCGGGAGACGCGGTGACTTCCCTCCCTCGTCACCCCGGCCGAGCCAAGGGGCCTCTTGCGGGGATTCCCCGCAGACCCTGAGCGAGAGCCGGGGTCCAGCACTTAAGACAAGACTGGGTTCCCGCTTTGCCTACTCCGCCGAAGCAGCCGCTTCGGCTGCGAAGGCTGGACGCGGGAACGACGAACCGAGCCCGTTAACCCTATATCGCCCTGAATCGCGGCCAATTGCCTTGCTTTGCCGTGCGGGGCGCAATATATAAACTCAGCAGTTTCATGTGATTGCGCTCGCAAGGAGGGTCCCGAATGGCGCGCGTTACGGTCGAAGATTGCGTCCTCAAGATTCCGAACCGGTTCGAGCTGGTGATGTTGGCTGCGCAGCGCGCCCGGCAGATTGCCGCCGGCGCCCCGCTCACCGTCGATCGCGACAACGACAAGAACCCGGTTATTTCGCTCCGCGAGATCGCGGCGGAATCGATTTCGATCAAGGAGATCGAGAGCAACCTCGTGAAGGGGATGCAGAAAATCGTCGAGATGGACGAGCCGGTCGAGGAAGAAATGGACTTGGCCGCGATTCAGGCGGAGCCTCAGGCCGAAAAGGGCGAAGCGGGTGCCGCCGCCGACGGCATCGATGCCATGCGTTTCGAAGACGATGCGGCGGCCATGGACGAATTCGGCGAGATCATGCCGGAGGGAATGGCCGAGGATGCGTCCCTGGGTATTGCGGAAGAAGACGACGCGAGCGAGTCGTCGGCGCCGTAATCGCTGAGGCGGCGCCGCCTATCGGTCCCGCCCTCCCGTCGAGGGCCCGGCGTGGCGCCGTAACCCGAGGGCCGCGATGATCCGTCAGTACCAGCTGGTCGAAAAGGTGAAGAGCTACGACGGCGGCGCCGACGAGGACGCCCTCAATCGGGCTTATGTCTTCGCGATGCGGGCCCACGGCGCCCAGCAGCGGGCCTCCGGCCATCCCTACTTTTCCCACCCCATTGAGGTCGCCGGCATCCTCACCAACTACAAGGTGGATACGGCCACCATCGTAACCGCGCTCCTGCACGACACCGTCGAAGACACGAGCGCGACTCTTTCGGAGATCGAGGGCCATTTCGGGCCCGAAGTCGCCCGCCTCGTCGACGGGGTGACCAAGCTCACGCGGATCGAGTTCCAGTCGGATCAGACGAAGCAGGCCGAGAACTTCCGCAAGCTCGTGCTCGCGATGTCCGAGGACATCCGCGTCCTCCTCGTCAAGCTCGCCGACCGCCTCCACAACATGCGCACGCTCGGGCACGTCAAGGACCCGGAAAAGCGCCGCAAGATCGCCATGGAGACGATGGAGATCTATGCGCCGCTGGCCGAACGCATGGGCATGCAGGAGATGAAGAACGAGCTCGAGGACCTGGCGTTCTCGCAGCTCAATCCGGATGCCCGCAACTCGGTCGTGCGGCGGCTCGATTTCCTCCGCTCGCAGGGCGAGAACGTGGTCGAGCGCGTGCTCGACGAGCTCCGCTCGACGCTGAAAGCATCCGGCCTGACGGCGTCCGTCTTCGGCCGCGAGAAGACGCCGTACTCCATCTGGCGGAAGATGCAGCGGAAGGACATCGCCTTCGGGCAGCTCTCGGACATCATGGGGTTCCGGGTCATCGTCGAGTCGCTCGACGACTGCTACCGGGCGCTCGGTGTCATCCACGGCGCCTATTCCGTGGTTCCCGGCCGGTTCAAGGACTATCTCTCGACCCCGAAGCCGAACGGCTATCGTTCGCTCCACACGGGTGTCTTCGGCCCCGAGCGCCAGCGCATCGAGACCCAGATCCGCACGCGCGAAATGAACGAGATCGCCGAGTTCGGCGTCGCCGCCCACTGGCAATACAAGCAGGGCGCCAAGGTCGACGGCCGCCAGTACCGATGGCTCCGCGAGCTTTTGGAAATTCTCGAGCACGCGGCGGGCCCGGAGGAGTTCCTCGAGCACACCAAGCTCGAGATGTTCCAGGACCAGGTGTTCTGCTTCACGCCGAAGGGCGACCTCATCAATCTCCCGCGCGGAGCCACCCCGGTCGACTTCGCCTATTCCGTGCACTCGGCGGTCGGCGACCATTGCGTCGGCGCCAAGATCAACGGCCGCATGATGCCGCTCCGCACCGAGCTCCGGAACGGCGACCAGGTGGAGATCGTGACCTCGAAGGCGCAGACGCCGTCGCCGACCTGGGAGCGGTTCGTCGTCACCGGCAAGGCGCGCGCCCGCATTCGCCGCTTCGTCCGCATGCAGGAACGCGAGCAGTATTTGAAGCTCGGTCAATCGATCCTGAAAAAGGCGTTCCGCGAGGAAGACTACGAATACTCGGACAAGGCCGTGCACGGCGTGCTCAAGGTGTTCAACGTGCCGGCCGTCGACGATCTTGTGGCCCACGTGGGCTCCGGCTTGATCACCAGCCGCGCGGTGGTCGAAGCCGTCTTTCCCCGCACCAAGAAGAAGCGCCTCGACGACGGCAAGGTCGTCCCCCTCGAGCGCCCTCACGCGAAGCCGAAAAGCAGCGGCGTCCCGATCAAGGGGCTCATTCCGGGCATGGCGATGCACATCGCCGGCTGTTGCCATCCGCTGCCGGGAGACCGCATCTGCGGGATCGTCACGACCGGCAAAGGGGTCACGATCCACACCATCGACTGCGAGACGCTGGAGACCTACCACGACCAGCCGGAGCGTTGGCTGGATGTCTCCTGGGAAGCGGATTCCGACAGCGACAAAATTCACGTCGGCCGCATCAATCTGACCGTCCTCAACGCACCGGGCACGCTCGGCGAGCTCTCGACCGTCATCGCCAGAAACGGCGGCAATATCACCAATCTCAAGATCACCAACCGCTCGACCGACTTCTTCGATTTCAACGTCGATATCGAGGTGCGCGACGTGAAGCACCTGGCCGAGATCATCGCCGCGCTGCGGGCGAACCCCAACATCAATGCGGTCGAGCGCGCACGCGGATAAGGGCTTTCGTACCCGCTTTCGGTCGCGCTAAGGTGACACGCGGGCGGGCTCCATCAACCAATGGGAGGTATTCATGCGTAAGGTTATTTTGACCGGAATCGCCCTGATTGCGGGCGGCGTCGTCGCGGCCGGGACGGCCGAGGCGGCGACCAAAACCGTCACCGTCAATACGATCAGCGCGACCGGCGTCGGGGCGTCGATCGGCACCCTCACGCTCCGCGATTCGAAGCAAGGACTCGTGGTCGAACCGAACCTGAAGGGCTTGCCCGCGGGCACGCGCGGGTTCCACTTGCACGAGAAGGGTGACTGCGGCCCCGGCCCCAATCCCCAAGGCCAGCCGGCGCCCGGCCTCGCGGCGGGCGGCCATTACGATCCCGAGAAAACCGGCACGCATCACGGCCCCCACAACAAAGCGGGGCACCTCGGCGACATGTCCGTGCTGATCGTGGACGCGAACGGCACGGCCACGGTGCCGGTGCTCGCTCCGCGTCTCAAGGTGAAGGACGCGGCCGGGAAGGCGATTATGATCCACGCGGGCGAGGACAATTACTCCGACGCTCCGGCGCCCCTCGGCGGCGGCGGCGCCCGCATCGCCTGCGGCGTGGTGAAGTAGGACGGGCGGGCCGGTGCGCTCTCGCCATCTTCGCCTGGGCGTCAACGTCGATCACGTGGCGACCGTCCGCAACGCGCGCGGCGGTCGCTACCCCGATCCCGTCAGGGCGGCGCTTCTCGCCGAGCAGGCGGGCGCCGACGGCATCACCGCGCACTTGCGCGAGGATCGCCGCCACATCGTGGACGACGACATCCAGCACCTCATGCGCGATCTGAAGGTGCCGCTCAACTTCGAGATGGCGGCGACCGACGAGATGGTCGGGATCGCGGTCCGGCACAAGCCGCACGCCGCCTGCCTCGTGCCGGAGAAACGCGAGGAGCGGACGACCGAGGGCGGGCTCGACGCGGCGGGCGGTCATAACCATCTCGCGCCGGTGGTAAAACGGCTGAAGGACGCCGGCATCCGCGTCTCGCTCTTTATCGAGGCCGATCCTCGGCAGCTCGACGCGGCGGTCAAGCTCGGCGCGCCGGTGGTCGAGATTCACACGGGCGCCTATTGCGAGGCGGAGGATGTGGCGACACGGGCCCGCGAGCTTGAGCGGATCGTGAAGGCCGCGGCGCACGCCGAAGAGATCGGTCTCGAATGTCACGCCGGGCACGGTCTCACGTTCGATACCGTGGCGCCGGTCGCCGCCATACCGACGATCGTCGAGCTCAACATCGGCCACTTCCTCATCGGCGAGGCGATCTTCGGCGGCCTCGAGAGCGTGATCAAACGCATGCGGGCGCTGATGGACAAGGCGCGCTCGGACGCGGTCGGCCGGCGCTCGGCGTGATTCCGGCACATTCTGCATGATCATCGGCCTCGGCACAGACCTCTGCGACATCCGCCGCGTCGAGCGCACGCTTGCGCGGTTCGGCGACCGCTTCACCCAACGCATCTTCACGCCCCGCGAGCGCGAGCGCTCGGAGCGCCGGCGCGACCGCGCGGCGGCTTACGCGATTCGCTATGCCGCGAAGGAAGCGTGCGCGAAGGCGCTCGGCACCGGCTTCCGCGAGGGGGTGTTCTGGCGCGACATGGCGGTCGACAATTTTCCGTCCGGCAAGCCCTTTCTCACGCTTTCGGGCGGAGCGCTCCTGCGGCTCGGCCGGCTCGTGCCCAGCGGCATGCGGGCGCAGATCGACGTGACGCTCACCGACGAGTACCCGATGGCCCAGGCCGTCGTGTTGATTTCGGCCGTCCGGCATGACGATGCGCCTTGACTTCGGCCGGCACGGCTGGCTTGATCGGCCGCCCCAAAGGCCCCGTGGGGGGCTGATTTTCAGGCGGTTTTCGGCGACGTCGCCGCAGAGGCCCTGAGACGTTCGGTTGTTGCGGATGGCCCCGAAAAAGACCAGCGGCTTCGCCGAGACGATCAAGACCGTCATCTACGCGATCCTCATTGCGCTCGCGATCCGCACGGTCGCCTATGAGCCGTTCAACATCCCGTCCGGCTCGATGATTCCGACGCTGCTGATCGGCGACTACCTGTTCGTCTCCAAGTTCTCCTACGGCTACAGCCGCTACTCGCTGCCGTTCAGCCTGCCGCTGATTCCTGAGCGCGTCTTCTTCCGGGAACCCACGCGCGGCGACGTCACCGTCTTCAAGCTGCCGACCGACAACCGCACCGACTACATCAAGCGCGTGGTCGGGCTTCCCGGCGACACGGTGCAGCTTCGCAACAGCGTCCTCTACATCAACGGCGAGCCGGTCAAGCGCCAGCGCGCCGAAGACCTTGTCGAGCGCGACGGCGCCGGCAAGTTCCGCCGCATTCCCCGCTATCTCGAGACGTTTCCGAACGGCCATGCCCACCACATCACCGAGGCGACGGAGGACAGCCCGTCGGACACGACGGATGTCTACACCGTGCCGCCGAAGCATTACTTCGTCATGGGCGACAACCGCGACCGGTCGCGCGACAGCCGCTTCCTCGACGAGGTCGGCACCGTGCCCCGCCAGAACCTCGTCGGGCGCGCCGAGTTCCTGTTCTTCTCCGTCGACGGCAAGCTCTGGGAGTTCTGGCGCTGGCCGGACTCGCTCCGCTTCGAGCGGTTCTTCAAGGCGATCGAATGAGCGACGCGGGCGACGGCCGGAACGCGCTCGAATCCGCGCTCGGCCATGTCTTCCGCGACCGCGATCTCCTGACCCAGGCCCTGACGCATTCCAGCACCGCGGGCGGCGGGTGGCCGCGTTCACCGTCCAACGAGCGGCTCGAGTTCCTGGGCGACCGGGTGCTCGGGCTCGTCGTCGCCGAGCTCCTGTTCCGCAAGTTTCAGGGCGAGCCCGAGGGCGGCCTCGCGTCGCGCTTCACCGCGCTCACGCGGCGGGAGACGCTGGCGCAGGTGGCGGCGGCGATCGGCCTCGCGCCCCACATGATCATGTCGCCGGGCGAGGAGGAGATGGGTGGGCGGCGCAATCCGGCGCTCCTCTCCGACACCTGCGAGGCGGTGATCGCCGCGCTCTACCTGGACGGCGGGTTCGAAACGGCGTCCCGGTTCATCGAGCGCCACTGGGCGCCGTTGCTCGACGCCTATCCGACGGCCCCGAAAGACGCCAAGACCGCGCTGCAGGAATGGGCGCAGGGCCGCGGCCTCGCGCTTCCGGAGTACCGCGAGCGCGGGCGCGAGGGCCCGTCGCACGCGCCCACCTTCTCGATCGAGGTCGCGGTCGCCGGCCAAGAGCCCGCCGTCGGCGTCGGCGCATCGAAGCGGGTGGCGGAGCAGGCGGCGGCGCAGATCCTGCTGGACCGCATCCGGGAAGGCCAAAGTGCGGGAGGGGACGGTGGCTGAGGCGTCGCCGGCGGCGGCCCCCCCGACGCCCGCGGAAGGCGCGCGCGCGGGCTTCATCGCCATCATAGGGGCGCCCAACGTCGGCAAGTCGACGCTGCTCAACCGCGTCGTCGGCGCCAAGGTCTCCATCGTTTCGCCGAAGGTGCAGACAACGCGCACCCGCGTGCGCGGCATCCTCATCACCGGCAAGACGCAGGTCGTGTTCGTCGATACGCCCGGCATCTTCAAGCCGCAACGCCGGCTCGACCGCGCGATGGTGGCGGCGGCGTGGGCGGGGGCGTCGGAGGCCGACGAGATCGTGCTCCTGGTCGACGCCGTCAGGGGGGTCGACAGGGATACCCGGGCGATCGTCGAGCGGCTGAAGCAAAGCCGCCGCAAGGTGGTGCTGGCGATCAACAAGGTCGACGCCGTGAATAAGCCGGCGCTGCTGGCGCTCGCCGACCCGCTCTACCGCGAGGGTATTTTTACCGAGACGTTCATGATCTCGGCCACGACCGGGGACGGCGTCGACGACATGGTCGCCGCGCTGGCCGGGCGCATGCCGGAGGGGCCGTGGCTGTTCCCCTCGGACGAGCTCTCCGACATGCCGGAGCGCCTGATGGCGGCCGAGATCACCCGTGAGCAGCTCTACCTCCAGCTCCGGAAGGAGCTGCCCTACAAGGCGACGGTGGAGACCGAGCGCTGGGAAGACCGCGCCGACGGCAGCGTCAAGATCGACCAGGTGATCTACGTCGAGCGCGATTCCCAAAAGGCGATCGTGCTCGGCAAGGGCGGGCGCCAGGTGAAGGCGATCGGCGCGGCCGCGCGGAAGGAGCTCCAAGCCATCCTCGACTGCCAGGTGCACCTCTTCTTGTTCGTCAAGGTGCGCGAGAACTGGGGCAACGACCCCGAGCGCTTCCGCGACTGGGGGCTGGATTTCAAGGCGTGACGCGCGCTCACCCGATATCAATTAACTGGCGGTGATGTAGTCGCGGAGCGCGTTCGCCTCCAGCTCCGCGTTCTCAAGCCGGCTTTTCACCACGTCGCCGATGCTGATCATGCCGGCGAGCCCTATGGCCGTCGATCACGGGGAGATGGCGCGTCCGGCGCTGGGTCATCTTGACCATCACCTCCTGGACGCTGTCATCGGGCGCGCAGGTGACGGCCGTTCGCGTCATCAAGTCGCGGACTTGCTTCGCGAGCACCCCGGCTCCCTCGCTGGCCAGGCCATGCACCACGTCGCGCTCGGTGATCAGGCCGACGACCGTGACATCGTCCTCGGTCACGACCATGGCCCCGATCTTTTCGAGCCTGAGTCGCTTGATGAACGTGGAAACGGCTTCGTCGGGGCGCACGGTGACGACCCGGTTCCCCTTCGCCTTCAAGATGTCGCTGACTTTCATGGCTTTGAATCCCCCGCGTCCGGTGGTGGGCTGCCGCCGGCCTTTGTCGCTCTTGCTCACTCATGACTATGGGCGCGATCGGTCGATTATACGATGGCGCCGGGAGCGGCGTGAAGCGCTCGTTCGCTCCGTTCTAATCCCCTCATGGACGGGACCGACGAAGGAATCGTGCCGGCACGAAAACCACAACCAGGGCGTCGCATCCCCTCTCGCCCTGACACAAACCTTTTGACGTTACCGGCCGAAACGGGTCCGCGTGCAGATGGAAACGGCGCCGGCAGAAGGGCCGGCGCCGTTCCACGGTTTCTCGAACGAGAGCGGCTACTGAACGCGAATCTCGACGCGGCGGTTGCGCGGCTCCTTGACGTCGTCGCCCGTACTCACGGCCGGCTCGTCCTCGCCAAACGTTTGGACGGTGATCCGCGGATTGACGCCGATGTCCTTCATCAACTTCTCGACGGCCATCGCGCGCCGTTCCGCGAGCGCGCGGTTGTAGGCCGCATTGCCCGAACGGTCGGCGTGGCCGCTGATGACGACGGCGGTGATGTTCTTGCCGCCTGCATAAGCCCCGGCCTTGATGACCGCGATCTTCGCTTCCCGGTCCAGCTTGGCGCTATTGTGGGGGAAGTACACCGCGAATGTTTCCGCTTTGAGAGCGGGTGCCGGCGCCGGGGCCGGCGCCGCGGGCTTGGGCGCCGGCGCGGCGGCCGCCACAGGCGGATTAACGACCTTCCACAACGCGTCCATCGCAGCCGTGTAGCCGATGCGGCATTTGGCGATATCCGCGGCTTGGTGACCTTCCTCCTGCTGTTCCATCCAGCAGTCGAACATCGCTTGCGCCCTGGCCATCTGCGCCGGGGCCTTGGCTGGTCCACCGCCGTAGTAGGCGTTCATCAGCTTGTTGCGGGCCTCGCTGAGCTCCTGCTCCTTGTCCTTCGGGATGCCGCGCTCATCGAGCTTGGTCGGGTAAACCTGTTCGCCGTCCCCCGCCATGCGTGCGCGCGTGTTGTAGAAGGACACGCCACGCCAGTCGACTTCGCCCTGTTCATACTCCGCGAGCGCGAGGTATTCCTTGTGCAGGGCTTTGGTGAAGTCGTTGCCCTTCAGCGGCATGTTGCGCACCGCTGCCGAGTCCCATTCGCCGGCGCATGCCGCAAGCAGCGGCAAAGCCAAAACAAGCGCGCAAGCCGTCAGCCGGTTTATCTTCGATTTCATTGCTTTCCCCCCGAGGTGTTCGTGCTCCATGGCCCAATCCTACACGCGGGCTGCCAGGATACTCAATACTCCGAGTCGTGGGGCTTGGGCCACTCCGTTACACTCGCCCCATGGACTGGACCGACGAAGGGATCGTGCTGGCGGCGCGGAAGCACGGCGAGACGGCGGCGATCGTCTCGGTGCTCACCCGCGAGCACGGGCGGCACCCAGGCCTCGTCAGGGGCGGGGCGGGCAAGCGGGCGCGCGGCGTGCTGCAACCCGGCAACCGGGTGCAGGCCCGCTGGCGGGCCCGGTTGCCCGAACACCTCGGCACCTACACCCTGGAGCTGATGGCCGCCTCGGGCGCGGCGTTCCTCGACGACCGGCTCAAGCTCGCGGGCCTGACGGCGGCCCTCGCCGTCGCCGAAACCACGCTCCCCGAGCGCGAGGCCCACGCGGCCGTCTACGAAGGGCTTTCGGGTCTGCTGGCGGCGCTCGCCGACGACGCGTGGCCCGCGGCCTACGTGCGCTGGGAGATCGCGCTCCTCACCGACCTTGGCTACGGGCTCGATCTTTCCCGTTGCGCGGCGACCGGTGCCCGGGAGGATCTCGCCTATGTCTCTCCGAAGACCGGGCGCGCCGTATCGCGAGCCGCCGGGGCGCCCTACCGCGAGCGGCTGTTCCTGCTGCCGGCTTTTTTGATCGGCGGGGGAGACGGATTCGCGCCTGTTGACGTTGCGAACGGATTGAAGCTCACCCGGCATTTCCTCGAGCAGCACGTCTATTCCCACCGCGACCGGGGCCTGCCGGCGGCCCGCCAGAGGCTCGAACCCATGTTCGAGTCCCGCGATTAATTGACGCTTTTCATTCTTTAAGTACTATAGCTGGTAACGCTTCGTCGTTCCCGCGTCCCGCCTTCGCAGCCGAAGCGGCTGCTTCGGCGGAGTAGGCAAAGCGGGAACCCAGTCTTAAGGCTGGACCCCCGCGTTCGCGGGGGTGACGAGATGGAGTTCATGCATGAACGCTTTGCCCGCCGAATCCATCCGCGAAACGCCGCTCGTCGACGCGCTCGGCGAGCGCTACCTCGCCTACGCGCTTTCGACGATCATGGCGCGCTCGCTCCCCGATGTGCGCGACGGCTTGAAGCCCGTCCACCGCCGGATTCTCTACGCCATGCGCCAGCTCCGCCTCGACCCGGCGACCGGCTACAAGAAATGCGCCCGCGTGGTCGGCGACGTGATCGGCAAATACCACCCGCACGGCGACGTGGCGGTCTACGACGCCCTCGTCCGCCTCGCCCAGACCTTCGCCCAGCGCTATCCGCTGGTGGACGGGCAGGGGAACTTCGGCAACATCGACGGCGATAACGCGGCGGCCATGCGATACACGGAAGCGCGGATGACCGAGGTCGCCGCGCTCCTCCTGGAAGGCATCGACGAGAATGCCGTCGATCTCCGCCCGACCTACGACGGCGAGGACGCCGAGCCCGTCGTCCTGCCCGCCCGCTTCCCGAACCTGCTGGCGAACGGGTCCTCAGGCATTGCGGTCGGCATGGCGACCAACATCCCGCCCCACAACGCGGGCGAGCTCTGCGATGCGCTTCTCCACCTGATCAAGTTCCCGAACGCGACCTTCGACAAGCTGGTCGAAATGATCCCGGGGCCCGATTTCCCGACCGGCGGCGTGCTCGCCGAGGCCCGCCAAGCCATCGTCGAGGCCTACCGAACGGGACGGGGGAGCTTCCGGGTGCGGGCCAAATGGGCGGTTGAGAAACTCGGCCACGGCGTCTACCAGATCGTGGTCACCGAGATTCCGTATCAGGTCCCGAAATCGCGGCTGATCGAGCGGATGGCGGAGCTTTTGTCGGAGAAGAAGCTGCCGCTGCTGGCCGACGTGCGGGACGAGTCGAGCGAAGACGTGCGGATCGTGCTCGAGCCGAAGAGCCGCCTGGTCGCGCCGGAGCTCCTGATGGAGCAGCTCTTCCGCCAGACCGAGCTCGAGTCCCGCTTCGGGCTCAATCTCAACGTGCTGGACGCCAGCAACACGCCCCGCGTGATGAACCTGCGGGAGGCGCTGCAGGCGTTCCTCGACCACCGCCACGACGTGCTCGTCCGGCGCAGCAAGTTCCGCCTGAAGAAGATCGAAGATCGCCTTGAAATCCTTGAAGGTTTCTTGATCGCCTACCTCAACCTCGACAAGGTGATCAAGATCATCCGCGAGAGCGAGGAGCCGAAGCCGAAACTGGTGAAGGCGTTCAAGCTGACCGAGGTCCAGGCCGAGGCGATCCTCAACATGCGGCTCCGCCAATTGCGGAAGCTCGAGGAGATGGAGATCAAGTCCGAGCACAAGGCCCTGACTGACGAGCGCACGGGCCTCCGGAGCCTGCTCAAGAACGAGGACAAGCGCTGGAAGGCGATCGCGGCCGATATCGCCGAGGTCAGGCAGGCGTTCGGGCCGAAGACGCCGCTCGGCCGCCGGCGGACGGAGATCGGAACCGCGCCCGCCGAAGTCGACGTGCCTGTGGAGGCGATGATCGAGCGCGAGCCGATCACCGTCGTGGCGTCCGAAAAGGGCTGGATCCGGGCGATCAAGGGCCACGTCCAGGACGACCAGGAGATCAAGTACAAGGAGGGCGACCGGCCGCGCTTCTTCCTCCACGCCCAGACCACCGACAAGCTCCTGGTGTTCGCGACCAACGGGCGCTTTTACACGCTTGGCTGCGACAAGCTGCCGGGCGGGCGCGGCCACGGGGAGCCGATCCGCCTGATGATCGACCTCGCGAACGAGCACGATCTGGCCGCCATGTTCGTGCATTCGCCCGGGCGCAAGCTCGTGGTCGCCTCCGACGCCGGCCGCGGCTTCATCGTCGAGGAGAGCGAGGTCGTCGCCCAGACCCGGAACGGAAAACAGGTGTTGAACCTGGGCGAGGGCGAGAAGGCGGAGGCGGCGACCGCAATCGCCGAGGGTGCCGACGCCGTCGCCGTCCTCGGCGCCAACCGGAAGCTCCTGATCTTCACGCTGGACGAGCTTCCGACCATGACGCGCGGGCGCGGCGTCATCCTGCAGCGCTACGCCGAGGGCACGCTCGCCGACGTCACCACCCTCAACACGAAACAGGGGCTTACCTGGCGGGCCGGCGGCAAGGGCGACCACACGGAGACCGACATCAAGTTCTGGATCGGCAAGCGCGGCCAAGCCGGCCGCGTGGTGCCGAAGGGCTTCCCCCGCGCGAACCGGTTTACTTGAGCTTCCGGCACGGCTGTGTGTACCATCCCCACACATTCCCTCAGGATAACCAACCCAAGAAGGCGATCCATTCCCATGGCACTCAGAACAACGCTTTCCATGTGCGCAACGATTCTCGCGTTCGGTCTCGCGCAGGCCGCGCCCGCTTCGGCCCAGGAGCGCAAAATGACGGTCGTCTCCTGGGGCGGCGGGCTTCAGGAGGCCGAGCGCGTCGCCATATGGCAGCCCTACAGCAAGGAAACCGGCGTCCGCGTGCTCGACGACACCTGGAACGGCGAGTTCGCCAAGGTGAAAGCCCAGGTCGAGGCGAAGAACGTCACCTGGGACATGCTGCTCGCCGACCTCGAGCACGCGATTGCCGGCTGCGAGCTCGGCCTGCTGGTCGAGATTCCGGACAGCATCCTCGGCGACCGCAGCGATTATTTTCCCGGCATGTTCCACAAATGCGGCGTCGGCTCGGAAGTGTTCGCTGCGATCATGGCATACGATTCCGGCCGGCTCCCGCCGGAGTGGGGCGGCAAGATCCCGACCACCATCCAGGACGCGTTCGATACCAAGACGTTTCCGGGCAAGCGCGGCATCCGCAAGCGGGTCAAGAATTTCATCGAACACTCCCTGATGGCCGACGGGGTCGCGCCGGACAAGATCTATGAGGAGATCGACAAGCGAAAAGGCTACGAGCGCTTCATCGCGAAAGCCGAATCGATGAAGAAGGACCTGCTGTTCTACGACCGGAACGAGCAAGCCATTCAGCTTCTCGGCAACGGCGAGGTCGCCTTCACGTCCACCATCAGCGGCCGCGTCTATCCCGCCAATCAGGAGGGAAAGAAGTTCGTCATTATCTGGGACGGCCAGCTCCAGGCCTTCCAGACGATCATCATCCCGAAAGGCCCGCGCCAGGACGAGGCGCTCAAGCTCGCGGCCTATAGCTTGCGGCCCGAGGTCATGGGCCGTTATGCGAACGTCATCCCCTACGGGCCCTCGCGCAAATCGGCCCTCCAGTATGTGGATGCCAAGATGCTGCCGAATTTGGCGACCGCGCCAATGAACATGGCCAACACGAAGGTGGTCGTCCGGAACGAAGAGTGGTGGGCCGATCACATCCAGGAAATCCAGGAGAAGTTCAACGCCTGGCTCTCCAAGTTTTGACGTTGCCGACCAATAAAGGGAAACACCCATGACCGTCGCCGCGACACCATCGGTCACGCTTGCGTCCGCCCTTTGGCCGGCGGGCGAGGGAACGAAGCTTTTCCGCCTGGCCGCGCTCGCGGTCGCGGGAAGCCTGCTGCTCACCCTCTCGGCCAAGGTGCAGGTGCCGTTCTATCCGGTGCCCATGACGATGCAGTCCTTTGCCGTGCTCGTCATTGGCATGGCCTATGGCTGGCGGCTCGGGGCGGCGACGGTGCTGCTCTATCTCGCCGAGGGTGCAGCGGGACTGCCGGTATTCGCCGGCACGCCCGAGAAGGGCATCGGCATTCCCTACATGATGGGACCGACCGGCGGTTATCTGCTGGGCTTTCTCGTGGCCGCGGCGGCGGTGGGGTGGCTGGCCGAGCGCGGGTGGGACCGGAACGTGCCGTTGGCGGTCAGCGCCATGGTGATTGGCACCGTCTTACTCTTTATCCCGGGCGTGGCCTGGCTCGCCGTACTGTTCGGGTTTTCCAAAGCCATCGATGTCGGCGTGACGCCGTTCATCCTCGCCTCGGTCGTGAAACTCGCTCTCGCTGCGGCGGTCATGCCGCTCGCCTGGACCCTGCTCGGCCGCGCCAAGACTTGAACGCGGGCGGCTTCCCGGTTCCCGACCTCCGCCGCTACCTCACCGGCCGCTGGACCGTCAGTCGCGCGATCGAGGACCGCGCCCGCACAACGACCGGCGCGTTCGAAGGCGCAGCCATGTTCGCGCCGGACGGCGACGATCTTCGCTATTTCGAGACCGGGCGCCTCCTCGTCGAGGCCTACGAAGGCGAAGCCTTCCGCGCCTACCGCTACGTCTTTCCGGCACCCGCCCGTGCTCTCGTCATGTTCGAGGACGGCTCCGCCTTCCACGACCTCGACCTGTCGAACGGCACCTGGGACGCGACGCACGCGTGCGCGCCCGACGTGTACGAGGGGCGCTATACCGCAGCGAGCGCGGATGCGTGGCAAGTGGTTTGGCGTGTCCGGGGGCCGCGGAAGGACCTGATGCTCGAAACGGCGTATAAACGTCTCGACTCGTCATTCCCGCGCAAGCGGGAATCCAGTGCTGGACCCCTGCTTCCGCGGGGGTGACGACAGGGCCCTACCCGTACTTGAAGGGCAGCAGGCGGGCCTGGGATGCGGCGAGGTCGCCGTAGCGCGCCCAGCGGAGCGCGCCTTTGCGGAACGCCATGAAGCTGTCGGAGACCTTCTTGGCGAGGGGATCGCCGGCGGCGAGCGCGGCCATAACCTCGCCCGCGCGCTGGCCGAAGGCGGCGAGGATCGGGTCGGCGAAGCGCTGCAGCTTGACCTCGTGCTTGGTGACGAGGGTGTCGAGCGCTTCGGCGTTGCGGGCGTTGCACTCGGCGTGGACGAGATCGTTCTCGGCCGCCGCCACGGTCCGGATCATCTCCTGCTGATCCTTGGCGAGGCTGTTCCAGACCGCGAGATTGATCGAGAGATCGACCGCGCCGCTCGGCTCGTGAAATCCCGGGTAGTAGTAATGCTTGGCGGCCGTATGGAGGCCGAGCGCGAGATCGCTCGCGGGTCCGATCCACTCGGCGGCGGCGATCGCGCGGGAGCGGAACGCCGGCAGGATTTCCGCCGGCGGGAGGTTCACCACGGTGGCGCCGAATCGGCGCAGCACGTCGCCGCCGAGGCCCGCCATCCGGACTTTCAGACCCTTCAGGTCCTCGATGCTGTTGACCTCTCTCACGAACCAGCCGGCCATCTGGGCGCCCGTGTTGCCGGCGGCGAAGGGCTTCAGGTTGAATCCCTTGCAGACCTCATCCCACAGTTCCTGGCCGCCGCCGTAATGGAGCCACGCCGACATCTCGGCGGCGGTGAGACCGAACGGAACCGTGGTGAAAAAATTGAGCGCGCGCGAGCGGGCCTCGAAGTAATAGGCGGCCGAGTGATAGAGGTCGGCCGCTCCCCCCGCGACGGCGTCGAACACCTCGAAGGCCGGCACCAGCTCGCCCGCGCCGTACACCTTGACCGCGAGCTTGCCCTCGCTGAGGGCGCTGATACGGGCCGCGATGCGGGCCGCGCTGGCGCCGAAGATCGGGAAATCCTTCGGCCACGAGAGCGCCATCCGGAGCTCGCGGCGGCCTTGCGCGAGCGCCGGCTTCGGCAGGCTCGCGGCGCCGGCGATCCCGACCGCGGTCGCGCTCTTCAGGAACTTTCGGCGTTGCATGTTGGTCCCCCCGGACCCGAAGCGCGCGTCAGCTCTCCGCAGGTTCGGGCATGCGGAACCAGCCGTCCGGCCCGACAGCTTCGACGGGGCGGAACTTGGCCTTGTAGGACATCTTCTTGCAGTCCTCGATCCAGTAGCCCAGGTACACGTACGCGAGACCGAGCTCGCGCGCCCGCTCGATCAGCCAGAGGATCATGTAGGTTCCGAGCGAGTGGCGGGCGAGCGCCGGATCGAAGTAGCTGTAGACGGCGGAGAGGCCGTCCTTCAGCCGGTCGGCCAGACAGGCGGCGACGAGCCGCCTGTCTGCGTCGCGGAACTCGGCGACGAAGGTGTCGACGACCGTGTCCTCGACCAGGGCCTGGTAATCGAGGACATCCATTTTCGCCATGTCGCCTTGGGCATGGCGGGAATTCTGGTAAGCGGCGAAGAGAGCGTATTGCTCTTCGGTCGCCGTCGCCGGGCTCTCGGCCGCCCGAATGTCGAGGTTGCCGTTCCACACACGGCGCTGCGAAGCCGAGCGCTGAAACTCATCGACGATCACGCGCACCGCGATGCAGGCGTTGCAGCCCGGGCAGGCGGGGGCGTAGACGATGCGATGGCTGCGCCGGAAGCCCGCGTGCGAAAGGGAATCGTGCAGGGTCGCGGCGTTGCGCCCGACCAGCTCCGTGACGACCCGACGCTCGACGCGGCCGGGAAGATACGGGCACGGCAGGGGTGCCGTCGCGAAAAAGAACCGCATGTTGTCGATCGGTTGGTGCTTCATCGCCTCATCCAACCGCGATGGTGCGCCACAAAAAAGGCGGATGTCCAGTGCCTGAAATCCTGGGCGCCGGGCGCGCTCACTACTGGCGCGGGCGCTGCGCCGGCGGAGCGGCCGCCGGTGCAGGCGCGCGTGCCGGTGCCGCTGGCGGCGTTGCCGCCGGGGCGGCGTCGGATTTCGTCTCCCCCTTCAGTTGCTGCTCACGGATGCGGTCGAGGCCCGGCAGCGTCTCCTTCAACTTCCGCGGACCCTCGCCCGACTGCTTTCCCTGGGCGCCGGTGCCCGTGCCCCTGAGCATGATGATCGCGAGGCGGCGATTGCGCGCGTCTTTCGGGTTCTCGGCGACGAGGGGCTCGGTCTCGGCCTTGCCCACGACTTGGTTTACCCGTTCGCCCGGCGTCCCGAAGTCCACCAGCGAGCGGCGGGCCGCATTGGCACGATCCGCCGACAGCTCCCAGTTGCTGTAGCCGCGCTCGGTGACGTACTTCACCGCGTCCGTGTGGCCGGAGATCGAGAGCTGCTGGGGCATGGTCTGGATGACCTTGGAGACCTGTTCGAGCAACCGCTTGGTGTGCAGGTGGGGCTCGGCGCTGCCGCTCGGGAAGAGGGGAAAGCCCTCGCGATCGATCAGCTGGATGCGAAGCCCCTCCGGCGTGTTGTCGATCAGCAGGCTGTCCTTGAGCTGGCGGAGCTGCGGCAACGCTTCCACCGCCTGGCGCAGCTTCTCTTCGACTTCCTGGAACTGCTGGTCCTCCTGCTTCTTGGCTTCCTGCTGATCCTTGGGCGTGTCTTGTGCCTCGCCCCCCGTGCCCGCCTTCGGCGGCGGCAGGTCGACCGCGACGCCTTCCTGGGCGATGGTCTTGCCGGCGAGGATATCCCCCGAACCGGTCGCCGACTTGGAAGTTGTGATCGGCGCGAAGATATTGGAGATGCCTTCGAGCGTCTCCTGGGTCACCGAATTGAGGAGCCAGAGCAAAAGGAAGAACGCCATCATCGCGGTGACGAAGTCGGCATACGCGACTTTCCACGCGCCCCCGTGATGGCCGCCGTGTCCGCGTCAAAACGCGGCGACGACGGCGTTGAACATCTCCTCCAGCGCATCGCCGATGAGGAGGACTGCGGCGACGATCACGATGGAGATTCCAGCGCCGATCAAGGCGTATTCGATCGCCGTGGCGCCCGACGAACAGCCGCTGAAGGCGCTGAAGGGCGCTCCTGCTCCCGACATTCCCCCCAATCCTCTCAGCCCGTGACGGGCAGCGACTTCGGCGCCCCCGGCGACAGGAGCTCGTAGCCGGTCTTGGTGACGGCGACGACTTCCTCGAGCTGGAAGGGGCCGTAGTCGTAGATCATCTTGGGCTCGATGTGGATGACCATGCCGGGCTCGAGCACGGTCGAATCGAACGCCGCGACCGAGGGCGGCTCGGTCATGTCCATGCCGGAGCCGTGGCCGACGCGGCCGGGGATATTGCCGGGCGTGCTGATGCCGCGCCGCTTGTGGGCGTCGGTGTTTTCCTTGGCGACGTCCTTCGTGCGCACCCCCGCGCGGATCGAGTCGAGCACTTCGTAGGTGAGCTCATAGACGACCTTGTAGGCGCTCTTCTGCTCCGGGCTGGCCGTGTCGACGGCGGCGACGCGGTTGAAATCGGACCAGTAGCCGTTGACCGAGCAGCCGGCGTCCGTCCAGATGATGTCGCCGCGTTTCACCTTGCGGTCGGTCGGATCCATGGTGAACCGCCGGTAGTTGCCAGGGCCCGACGTGAGCGGCAGCCAGCCGACCTTGTCGGCGCCGGCGTCGATCATCCTGGCCGCCATGTAATTGCGGATCTTGTTCTCGGGCATGCCGATGCGCGTGTATTTCCAGCCTGCGTCGATGCCGTCGCCGGCCGCGTAGCAGGCCTTCTTGATGTAGTCGAGCTCGCCCCGCGTCTTGATCAGGCGCAGCTCCCACAAAAGGGGCGAGCCGTCGACGAACTTGATCCCCTTGTTCAGGGATTGGAGTTTCTGGAACGTGGTCATCGGGATGCCGAGCCGCATCTCGAGCCCGAAGTCGACGCCGACGCGCGCCTTCTTCAGGCCCAGGTCCTTGAAGACGTCGGTGAGGTGGGGGACGGCGTCGTCGGCGAACCCGAGCCAGGTGCGGCATGGCGGAAGCCACGAGCTGTATTTGAACGCCTCGCCTTCGCTGACCGTGACGAGCACCTCCGGTTTCCGGCCGGGCACGATGACCGCAAAGTAGGGCCGCGCGTTGCTGACCCAGAACTGGCTGCGATGACCGGTGAAGTAGCGGTAGTTGGACTCGGACATGACGAGGAGGCCGTCGAGCCCGTGCTTCTTCATCAGCTTCCAGGCGCGGCGGTAGCGGTCTTCGTATTCCTTCTGCGGAAAATCGGCAAACGGCTTCTTTTTTGCCATGGGTATCCTCCCCGTTGGGTCGATGAAAAGCTGCGCGAGATTAGCGCACGGCTGCGCACGAGTCATGGGCGAGTTCAGGGCGTTGAAGGCGCGGCACCGGCGGCGCGGCGTGCCGTCGTCGCGGTGGCGTTCCGCGCGAGGTCGGAGAAGTCCCTCAACTCCCGCGCGTTGAGATCGGAAACCGCCCAATATGCGAACTCGGCGTCGGACCAGCCGACCGCGTGAAAGCCGCGTTCGCCTCCGGTCGTCGGTTCTCGATGCGTGCGCGTCGCGTTGGGCAAGACGAAGAGCGTGATTCGATGCTCGCGCCGGCCATACATCAGGACGGCGACGGTCCGTTGGGCGAGGTAATCGACCCGGCCGCCGAGGAGCGGATATCCGGACTCGCTCAAATCCGGAACGCGAGGGGCGAATTCCACCTTGCCCGCGAACCAGGGCCGCACTGTATGAGGGGTGCTCGAATCCACGACCTTGAACTGCTCGTTGAGCAGGCCGCGGATGTGTCCCGACACCACTTCGCCGATCGGATCTGGCTTCGGCGGCCCCGTGGTCCAAAGAACGGCGGCAATGGCGCCCACGACCAACGCCGCCAGATGGGAGGCGACATAGAGGCGACGGTCCAGGGACATCCTCCGCGGCCGGGGCTTGTGCCCGGCGTCGGCGTCGAGCGCAGCGCGAACACGATCCTCGAGTCCGGGCGGCGTCGGGTGCCGGCCGAGGCGGCGAACCATCGCGCTCTCGGCCATCGTTTCCGCGACCGCGCGCGAGCAATTGGCGCAGGCCGCGACGTGCCGCTCGAATGCATCTCGATCTTGGGCGGACAGCTCCCCATCGACGTAGGGATTGATCAGGTCCGTGAGCTCCTCACAGCTTATGCGTCTGTCCATGCTCGGCTTTCTCCGTGAGCAACTCCCTCAAGTGCGCGCGGGCTCTTGATAGGCGCGACATGACCGTGCCGACCGGCACGTCCACCACGCGCGCGATCTGCGCGTAGCTCAGCTCCTCAAATTCGCGCAGCACGATGATCTCGCGCAGGTCTTCCGGCAAACGCGCAATCGCCGCGCGGACGCGTTCGCCGTCCCGCTTGGCGAACAGGTGTTTTTCCGGATCGCCGAGGGGATTGGCTTGTCCGACGAGAGCGTGAAGCTCGAGAGGGTCCACGGTATCGAGCCTGACGACGTTTCGCCAGCGGCTGTCCCGCTTCAGCGACGTCAGGCAGGCGTTGCGAACGATGGTCAATATCCAGGCCTTGCCGTCATCGCCGGAAAAGCGGTCGAACGCCCGGAAGGCCCTGAGATAAGCCTCCTGCACCATATCCTCCGCGTCGGCCGGATGGCGGGTCAACCATCGAGCGAGGTTATAGGCCGCCGGGAGATGGGGCAGGAACAGCCGTTCGAATTCGGTGCGATCGCCCATTCGCGCGTCTCTTCCGTCACTCTCCCCAGGGAAAGACTCGCCCGGGGCCGGATTTATTCACGGCGCTCCGCCTCCGGCGTGAATAAATCCCCGCACACCGGAGTCTTGACTCCTGTCCGGCCATCGCCGGCGACCCCTGCCAACCTCGAACGGAGGAGCGACCAACATGTTCTTCGCCCGAAAGTTGATGAGTTTAGCCTATTTCTTCATCGCCATCGCGTCGTTCGTGTGCGTCGCCGTACCGGCGAGCGCGGAGGTGCGCGATTTTTACATCGTGACCGTCCATTACGACGGCAAGACCAACGCCAAAGGCGACGCGACCCACAAGCCTGAGCCGTTCCCCGCCAAGCCCTTCGAATCCGGCCAAGGCATGTGGGTGAAAGGGCCGGAGGCAAATGGCGACTGGGCCGTGCGTGCCTTCGTCTTCGATCCCTCGCACGTCACGGTCATGCAGGGCGACGACGTCCGGCTGCACTTCGTCGGCATCCATGGCGGCTCGCACCAGATCTCCGTCGAAGGCGTCGAAAACCCCGTCACGGTCAAGCGGGGCACGACAATGACCGTGTCGTTCAAGGCCGCGAAGCCGGGGATCGTCACGTTCGTCTGCACCGATCATCCGCCGTCGATGCGCGGGCAGGTTGTCGTTCTGGCAAGGAATTGACGCGCGACGAATGGGAACGGGCCGTCGCGGTCAGCGGCGGCCCGCCGGCGGCGACACGAGAAGCGAGCGCAGCAACGGGACGTAGTGGGCGAGGGGCCTGGGCTCGCTATCGACGCTCTTGCCCTCGTCGTCCCACATGCGGACGCGCACGGCGGCGCCGCGGTGACGCTCGGATTCGAAGCGGGCGACCTCGTCCGGGGTCATGGGCCCGCCTTGCAGACGGAACGTCTCCTGCGACGCCGGCGAAAGGCGTCCGAAGTACGACGCATCGACGGTGCAAAGATAGCGCTTCGCGGCGACATGCAGGCGGACCGGCTCGGTGACGCCGGGCGGGAAGAAGGGCTGGAGGATCCGGGCGCCGACGGCGTCGTGGCGGTTGTCGGCCCCGGCTTCGATCATGTCCTCCGGGAACTCGCCCGCGAAGTGGCCGACGTCGTGGAGCAGCGCGGCGGCGACCTCGACCGCGGGCGCCCCCGTCCGCTCGGCGTTGGCGGCGCTCTGCAGCATGTGCTCCGACATGGTGACGGCGTCGCCGAGATAGGCCTCCGCCCCCCGCCGCTCGAAAATCTCGACGATGTAGTCGATCACCGTATCGGCGGTCGGGCGCTTCATGCCGCCGCCCGGCCGAGCTCCGCCTCGATGACCGCAAGCGTGCTGTAGAGGCCGTCGCGGTCGGCGTAACAGCCCTGCAAGTGGCGCGAGCCAAAGCCGTCGAAGCCCGTCCGCCCGTGCAGCACGCGCTCGTTGTCGACGATGAAGAGGTCGCCCGGCGCCATCCGGAAGCGGACGCGGAGAACCGCCCGTTCGAGAACGGCGGCAAAGCGGCGGTAGGCTCCGTAGTAAGCGCGCATGACGTCGAAGGGCACCATCAGCGGCCCGGCCGACCGGCTGTTGAACCGGATGCCCGCGAGCTCGCCCTCGGGCGACAGGCGGATGACGGGGGAGGCGGTTTCCAGATGAACGTCGCCCGCGCCGCGATACGCAAATGGAGCGCTGTAACGGGTGAGCAGCTCGAAGTCGGTTGCGGCCTCCGCGCGAAGAACCTGAGCGGCATGGAAGCCATCCACCAGGATCGAATCGCCGCCCTCCGCGTCCGTCGCGAGACAGTGGAGGAGCTGGAGCGTCGGGACCGGATTGCGATAAGGGTTGTCGGTGTGCACGGGCAACGGAAGGCTGGTGTAGGCGAGATTGGCCGCGTTCACCTGGGAACGCACGTCGAAGATGCGGCCGTAGTTGGTCTCGCGAACGAAGCCGAAAAGCGTGACCACTTCGGCGATGGCCCCGGGCTCCGCACGCACGCCGCGCATCGTCGCGAAACCATACCGGCGGACCGCGGCGAGCCAGTCCGCGAGCGCTCGCTTGTCGGCGCGCGCGGTTCCGTAATCGATGGCCGGAAGCATGTCCGCGAGGCCGGAACTCCAAACCTGAACCCACGGCGCGGGCGCGCCCCAGCCCTGCCGGTTGTGGGCGTCGTATCGGTGCGTGTAGAGCCACGCGGGCGCGAAAGTCGTCCGGTGGCCGCCCGGTTGGAACGCGACCTCGGCCCCGGCCGGCGTGACGGACGCGCCGGCGATCCGGATATCCGGGTCGAGGTCGAGCACGGTGATCAGGCGCTGGCCGCCGACGGGGTCGCGCGTCGCCGCGTCGAGCGCGTTGTCGCGGAGCCACAGGGCGTGATACCGGGAGCGCGAGCCGTCGCTCCATTGCACGGCGAGGACGCCGCCGTCTTCGGCCGTCTCGACGCGGTCGATGCGCGGCTCATACGCGGGAGTCATGGCGGTCCCTCTCCAAGGGCGCGTTTCGGCGCCATCATGTGCCTGCTCGCAAGCGAAATCAAATGACGGACAAGGTGTCGGCGAGGCATTCTGGAGCGTTGCCGGCGGTGAAACGTCGCGGAGAAACTCGGCGCGCGTTAGCCGAGGATTTTCTTCCGTTCCGGATCGACCGCAGCGCCCGCGATGCGGCGGGCGGCGTGGCGACGCGTGAAGGCCTCGATCTCGTAGTCGTCGTGGCCCGCTTCTTCGGCCGGCACATAGCCGAAGGCGATGGCTTGGCCGATCGTGTGGCCCCAGCCTGCGCTCGAGGTGACGCCCAGCACTTTGCCGTCGCGGCGGATCGCCTCGCCGCCATAGAGCTGGACCGGGGCGTCGACGGTGAGCGTGATCAGCCTGCGCTTCGGGCCGGCGGCCTTGGCCTTTTCGAGGGCGGCCCGGCCGATGAAGTCGGATGTCTTCCTGAGCGACACGGCAAAGCCCAGGCCGGCCTCGTAGGGCGTGTAGTCGGGTGTGATGTCGGAGCCCCAGTAAAGATAGCGCTTCTCCAGGCGCAGCGAATCGATGGCGCGGTAGCCGGCGTCGGCGATGCCGAGCTCGCGGCCGGCAGCCCACAGCAGCTCGTAGACATGCGCGGCGTATTCGGTCGGGAGGTGCAGTTCCCAACCGAGTTCGCCCAGGTAGGTGACGCGCAGCGCCAGCACCGGCGCGAAGCCGATGCGCAGCTCGCGCGCGGTCATGTAGGGGAAGGCCGCGTTGCTCACGTCTGAATCGGCGACCTGCTCCAGGACGCGGCGCGACAACGGACCGGCAAGATTGATCGTGGCGCGGGCCGAGGTGATGTCCTGCACCACGACCGATCCGTCGGTCGGCAGGTGCTTCCTGATCCAGGCCATGTCGCGCGCGCCGAAGGCGCTGCCCGTCACCACGTAAAAGCGGTTCTCGTCGAGCCGCGCGAATGTGAGGTCGGCCTCGATGCCGCCGCGCTCGTTGCAGAGTTGTGTGTAGATCAGCGCACCGGCCGGCTTGTCGAGGTCGTTGGCGGCCAGCCGTTGCAGCGCGGCCGATGCGCCCGGTCCGGAGATCTCGAACTTCGAGAATGAGCTCTGGTCGATCAACACAACACGTTCGCGCGCGGCACGGCATTCCCGGCCTACGGGGCCGAACCAGTTGGGCCGGCCCTCGAAGGACGGCGTGTCGACCGGCTCGCTGCCCGCCGGGGCAAACCAGTTCGGCCGCTCCCAGCCGAAGCGCGAGCCGAACACCGCGTTCTTCGCCTGCAGCATCGGGTAGAGCGGCGAGCGCCGGCCGCCGCGCGCACTCGACAGTTCCTCGATGGGATAGTGGATCTGGTAGTAGCGCCAGTAGCTGTCGACGCTGCGCTCGGCGAGATAGCGGGCGCTCATGTGATGGTTGCCGAAGCGGCGCACGTCGAACGCCCAGAGATCGAGGCCGGGCTCGCCCTCGACGATCCACTCCGCCATCGCCTTGCCGGCGCCGCCGGAGGCCGCGATGCCCGAGGTGAAGCCGCAGGCGACGTAAAAATTGTCGCGCTCCGGGGCCAGACCCATGATCGGCTCGCCGTCGGGCGAGATCGGGATCGGCCCGTTGACCACCGTGCGGATTCCGAGCTCGTTCAGGATCGGCAGGCGTTCGGCGGCCGGCAGCATGAACTGCTCGAGCCGGTCCTGGTTGGCCTGGAACAGCGCGCGGCCGAACGAGAAGGGGACACCCTCCGATCCGAAGGTCGGTGTGCCCTTTTCCCAGCCGCCGACGGCCAGCGCGCCCGGTTCAGGCTTGAGATAAAAAATATTATCGGGATCGCGCAGCGTCGGCAGGCCCATGGGGATGGCGTCGCTCTTTTCGGTGATCAGGTATTGATGCTCGACCGCGCCGGCC
This sequence comes from Rhodospirillales bacterium, assembly GCA_009694195.1. Classification (GTDB taxonomy): domain Bacteria; phylum Pseudomonadota; class Alphaproteobacteria; order Rhodospirillales; family SHVQ01; genus SHVQ01. The sequence continues at coordinate 1,401 of SHVQ01000012.1, read as the reverse complement.
GGGACCTGCACGCCCGCCATCTTCGCCACGTCGCGCGCCCAGATGCCGGCTGAATTGACGACGATCTCGCACGCGATGGCGCCGTGGCCGGTCAGCACGCGCGTCACGCGTCGGCCGTCGAACTCGAAGCCGGTGACCAACACGCCCTCGACGATGCGCACGCCGCCCGCCCGCGCGCCCTTGGCATAGGCCATGGTGAGGCTCGAGGGCTCGACCGAGCCGTCGTTGGGCACGAACACCGCGCCGACGACGCCATCGAGGGTGATCAGTGGGAATTTTTCCTGTGCCTCCTTCGGCGACAGCGTGTGCAGCTCGAAGTCGAAGCTGCGCGCCGTGGTCGCCATGCGCTTGAGCTCGCTCCAGCGTTCCTCCGACGAGGCAAGCCGCAGGCTGCCGACCGGCTTCCATTCCGTCGCCTGGCCGGTCTCGGCTTCGAGACGACCGTAGAGCCGGGCGCTGTACTGCATCAGGCGGGTGAGGTTCCGCTTGCTGCGGAGCTGGCCGACCAGTCCCGCGGCATGCCAGGTCGAGCCGTGCGTCAGCCCGCTCTTTTCGAGGACGAGCACGTCGCGCTGGCCTGCTTTGGCGAGGTGATAGGCAATGGAGCAGCCGACCGCACCGCCGCCGATCACAACGATGCGTGCGTGGGAAGGAAGGTTCACGCGCGGAGTTCTCCGAAATACCAATCGCTGACAGTGCTCATCGTCTGAAACCCGGATCACCAGCGCGCGAGGCTACTTCCCCATGGGCCGCCGTACCACTTGGAACCACTCCGATCGGCAACGTTGAGGGCGCTACGGTCGTGGGTTGATTCGTGGGCGGAACGACGCGTCTTGATGTAACTAATTGAATTTACAATGTTAATATAGGAAAGTTGGCGGATGGGGTGTCCGTCGAAGCAGCGTTTTGGAGCGTCCCGTACTGTTTCTACCCACCACCATAATCGAGGAAAAATAGGGATATCTGTCTAGTTTCGTCCGTCTAAGTCCCGTACAATCCAGACCTAAGTGGTGGGTAGGGTGGTGGGTACGGAGAGGGCGGACACATGGCAAGGGAACCCGGAAAACTCACGGCGCTCGCGGTTGCGCGGGCCAAGGCGCGCGGCCTCTACAGCGACGGCGGCAGCCTCTATTTGCAGATTACCGCATCTGGGGCCCGTTCCTGGATATTCCGGTACCAACTCAACGGAAAGCGCCGCTACATGGGCCTGGGAGGGGCGGCGGACGTAACCCTCGCAGATGCCCGCAGGAAGGCCGCCGACGCGAGAAAGACCCTAAGCGAGGGCACAGACCCAATTGAGTCCGCACGCTCGCAGGCCAACGCCCTAGCGGTTAAGCAGGCCAGTGCCACAACCTTCAAGGAAGCGGCCGAACGCTACATCGCCGCCCACGCTTCCAGTTG
>SHVQ01000038.1 GCA_009694195.1 Rhodospirillales bacterium | reverse complement strand
ACCGGCGGCCGCAGGGCCTGGGCCTGAGCGGCGGCCGGGCGCGCGAGCGGGACCGGCTGCGCCGGTTGCTCGGAAGGAGGAGGCGGCAGCGGGCGCGGCGCCTGCAGGGCGGCCGGGCGCGAAGGTGCCGCCGCGGGTGCCATGGCGGCGGCCGGCAACGCCGGCGCCGGGCTCGGGACCACTTGCGGACGGACGGGGGCGGCGGTCGGTGCAGACGCGGCCTGGGGCTTCGGCCCGGCGCCGAAGAGGCGCGGCAGGATTTCCTTCGAGGGGCCCGCCAAAGCGACTTTCCCTTTGTCGAGGGCGACGAGATCGTCGCAGGCGGCGAGCAGGATGGGACTGTGCGTGACGACGACGACCGTTCGCTCCTTCGCGATCTGCACCAGCGTCTGGCGCAGTTCCTGTTCCGCCTGGCGGTCGAAGCTGCTCGAGGGCTCGTCCAGGAGAAGGACCGCGGGGTCGCCCAAGAGCGCCCGCGCGATCGCAATCCGCTGCCGTTGCCCCCCCGACAAACGACGCCCGGCCTCGCCGATATCGGACGCGTAGCCGTCCGGGAGATCGATGATGAACTGGTGCGCCCCGGACGCGGTCGCTGCGCGCAGAATGTCGTCGTTTTTCGCATCGGGGAAGCGATGGATGATGTTGTCCCGGACGGAGCCGGCGAACAGCACGCACTCCTGCGGCACATAGCCCATCCAGCGGGCGAGCTCTTCGCGCGTGAACTGGCTGATGTCGGCGTCGTCGAGGAGCACGCGCCCGCTCGTCGGCGTGTAGAGCCCCTGGATCATTTTGAGAAGCGTCGTCTTGCCGCTGCCGTTGCGGCCGACGAGCGCGTGAATGCCGCCCGCCTTGATCGTGATCGAGATGTTGTCGCAGATGGGCGGCAGGTTCTTGGCATACGTGAATGTCAACGACTCGCAGACGATCTCGCCTTTCGGGCGGTCGAGCTTGACCTCGCTCGTGAGCCGTTCGCCCTCGGTGTTGAACAACTCGCCGAGCCGCTCGACGGACTGCCGGAAGCTGTTGTAGGTGCGCCATTGGCCGACGAGCTGGTTGAGCGGGCCGAGCAGGCGCCCGCTCAGCATGTTAGCGGCGATCAGCGCGCCCATGGTCAGGCCCTGGCCGATAATGGCGATGGCCCCGACGGCGGTCATCGCGATGGACGTGACCATGGTGAGCGACGCGCCGAGGTTGGAGTAGGCGTCCGTCTTGGCGCCGCGCGTAACGGATTGCTCGATGTTCTGGGCGTGCTTGTTCTCCCACAGCGGCCGGATGGCGCGGCCGAGCGCGAGCGCCTTGATCGTCGTGCGCCCGCCGATCATCTCGGCGACCAGGCTGTCGCGGGTCATGGCGCTGTCGCGCTCGGCCTTGTTGGCCGACGCCATGACGCTCGCCGACCGCCACGCGAGAAACATGTAAATCGGAAGGATCACCATGAGGACCCACGCGACGGGCATGGCCACGAGAAGAATGACCACGAGGAAGAGAACCGCAAACGGAAGGTCGACGACCAGCAAGGCCGTAGCGCCCGAAAGCGTGTTGCGGACCGTGTCGGCGTCGCGGAAGAGGGATTGCCAGTAGTTGGCGGGCTTCGATTCCAGAAGGTGGAGTGGAACGGCCATGAATTTGTCGAACAGATACTCGCCCACCACCACGTCGATGCGGAGCGCCACCGTCTGCAAGATGCGGGCGCGGGCTTAACGGAGCACGAAATCGAAGATCAGCACAAAAATCATGCCGATCATCAGCCCGTAGAGCGTGTTGATTCCGGTTGTGCCGTGGGCGACCACGCGGTCGTAGACTTGCTGGACGAAAATGGGAATGGCCAGCGCGAGCATGTTGACGAAGAAGGACATCAACAAAACCTCGCGGAAGACCGGCCCCCCTGCTTGCTCGCGGGCGCCCGGCCCTTCATAATCCGCGAAACCGGAATCCGCGCAGACGCGCGGGGGCCGGGGGGCAATCTTGGACGGCCGCAGGTATTTGGGCAGGGGAAGCACCCCACAAAGCCGCGCGCCCGGGAGCGGGGACCATGGACGCGAGAGCATCGGATACAGCGCCACCGGCGGCCGGAAGCCAGCGGACTGGGGAGCCCGGCACTTTGACGCGGCTGGGAAGGCGGGTGTGGGGCGGTGCCAAGCGGTTCCTCAAAGCTGCCTTCAATTTCGATCGGGTCCTCGGCTATGCGCTGCTTGCGGCACTCTTTGTGGTCTATGCCTGGAACCCTTATCCGGTTGAGTTCCTGCGTCTGAAAACCTTCGATATGTACCAGCGGGTCAAGCCGCGGCCGATTCCGCCCCCCGAAAAGAAGCCCGTCACCATCATCGATCTCGACGAAGCGAGCCTGTCGGAGATCGGCCAGTGGCCGTGGCCGCGCAACACCATCGCGCAACTGGTCCAGAACCTGTTCCAGATGGGCGCGGTCGTGGTGGCATTCGACATGGTGTTCGCCGAGCCCGACCGCATGAATCCCAAGGACATCGCAAAGGCGCTCGCCGGGATCGACGACGAGACCCGCGACAAGCTCGCCAAGCTCAAGGGCAACGACGAAGTATTTGCCGAGGTGATCAAGAAAACCCGCGTGGTGCTCGGGCAAGTCGGATATTGGGAGCAGTTGAATACGCAGAAGGGTCCGCCCGTTAAAAAATCGGTGGCCGAGCGCAAACTGACGAAGAACCCGGCGCCGCCGCTGCAGCTGCACTTGCCGAATTTCCCGTCCCTCGTGCGCAACATCCCCGTGCTCGAGCAGGCGGCTGCCAATCCCAACGGCGGCCACGGCATCTTCTCGCTGGAGCCCGAAATCGACGGCATCATCCGGCGGGTGCCGCTGCTGTTTGCCTATGACGGGCACGTGTTCCCGGCATTGTCGATCGAGATGCTGCGGGTCGCGTTCCAGCGGCAGACCACGCTCGCCAACTACAACGAGCTCGGCATGGTGTCCGTCGGCGTGACGCCGCAGTTCATCATCCCGACGGACGCACGCGGCCGCACGTGGCCCTATTTCTCGAGATCCGACAAGGCGAAATACGTGCCGGCCAAGGACGTGCTCGCGGGCACCGCCAAGTCCGAGCTCATCAAGGGCAAGCTTACGATCCTCGGGACTTCGGCCGTCGGCCTCCTCGATATTCGGGCCGTGCCGACCGAGCCGATCATCCCCGGGGTCGAGGTCCATGCCCAGCTCATCGAGGTCGCTGCCAACCAGGCCTATCTCTTCCGCCCCGCCTACATGGACGGCGCCGAGCTCATGCTCATTCTGGTCGGCGGATTGTTGATGATCGTCCTGGTGCCGTGGGTCGGCGCCAAGTGGACGGTGCTGTTGTTTCTGGCAATCGCGAGCGGGGCGGGCGCGACGTCGTGGTTCCTTTTCGCCGGGATCGACATCGGACCGCTTCCGCTCGTCGGAGGCTTCAAATTCGACGGCCGACTCTTGTTCGATGCCGGATTCGCGATCATCTCGATTCTGTTCCTCTACACCGTGCTCACGTACATGAGCTACGCGCGCGAGGAGACGCAACGGCGCCAGACGCGGGACGCGTTCTCCAAGTACTTGTCGCCCGACATGGTGGCCCGCGTCGCCGCCAACCCGGGCGAGCTCAAGCTCGGCGGCGAGCAGAGGGATATGACGCTCCTGTTCCTCGACGTCCGCGGCTTCACCACGATCTCGGAGCAGTTCACGCCCGTCGGCCTCACCGGGCTCATCAACAAGCTGCTGACGCCGCTGACCGACAAGATCCTGGAGCACCTCGGCACGGTCGATAAGTACATGGGCGACGCCATCATGTCGTTCTGGAACGCGCCGCTCGACGATCCCAAGCACGCGCGCCACGCCTGCACCGCCGCGATGGAGATGATGAAGCTGATGGAGCCGCTCAACGTGAAGCTCGAAGCCGAGGCCATTGCCGACGGCCGCAAGCACGTGCCCCTGAAGATCGGCATCGGCGTCAACAGCGGCCCCGCCGTCGTCGGCAACATGGGGTCGGAGCAGCGGTTCGACTACTCCTGCCTCGGCGACACCGTGAACACGGCCTCCCGTCTCGAAGGCCAGTCGAAGGCCTACGGCGTCAACATCGTGATCGGGCCGGTCACCCGGTCTTCGGTGCCGGAGTTCGCCACCCTCGAGCTCGACCGTCTCCAGGTCAAGGGCAAGACCCAGGCGCTGCAGATCTTTACTCTCCTCGGCGACGAAACCATGCGCCAAGACCCCGGCTTCGCCAAGCTCGAGCAGACCCACGACGAGATGATCAAGGTCTACCGGGCGCAGAAATGGGACGAGGCCAAGCAGAAGATGGCGATCTGCCGGAAGCTCTGCCTGCCCTTCTACGACATGGGCGGGTTCTACGACCTCTACGAGGAACGAATCGAGGAATACAAGGTCAACCCGCTGGCAGCCGATTGGAACGGCGTCTACGTGGCCACCTCCAAGTAGGCCGTCTCTGCCTAACCAGTTGTGATGCAAAGATTCTCTGGCGCGTCGCCGCCAACCTTACAATAGTGTGACGAATATCATCGCGGCCGGCTGTCGACGCTGCCAAGATATCGGCATGGTTGACACGGCCACCGTCGCGATTGGGATCGGTCTCGTCAGTCTCTGGGTCGGGATTGTCGCCATGTGGCTCGTGGCGGATTTCTCGAAGCGCGTGCTCGCCGAGGCCAAGCAGGTGATCGACGCCAGCACCACGGCGATCTGGAAATCGGTCGCGGCGCTTGAGCGCAACGCAAAAGCCCTTGCGGCGAACCAGCAGGAGATGGCGGCGGAGCTCCAGCGCCTCCGCGAAAGCGTTCACGACACCGATGGGCGCACGCGGGATTTGCATGGGCGCGCCGCCGCGCACCGGCAGGAAATAGATCGGATCCACGGCCGCATTACCGCGATCACCCGGGTGCTGACGACCTTCGCCCCGGTGCCGGAGTTCCATGACGACGTTCAGGAGCCGACGGCAGCGGCCGCGAACGGCGATTCGACTCTCGAGAAGCTCCGCCGCGCGGCCGGCCCGGGTTCGTTGCCGGGAAGCGCCAATCCCAGCCGGCGGGTGGGCTGACGGCACAGCGACACAGCGTCTTTGAAGACGGCAACCGCCCCCCTCTCTCTCGCAGGCCTAACGCCGGCCCCTCCGAATCATTTCGGCCAGAGTCTCTTGTCCTTCGGCGGTGAGCTCGTATGGCGCCCTCCGCTCGCCGCTGACGTTCCGCACCAGGCCTCTCCGCTTGAGGTACTGCATCAGCGCATTCATTGGCGCCTGTGGCACATCAAGCGCCTTCTGCACGTCCAGGACCCGCGCTCGGCCCCTGCGTCGGAGGTACGATAGGACGCGGCGGACGCGGTCGGACTTGACCTTCAGCGGTGCCGGATCGGCGTGTCTGGCAGCCGAGCGCCGCTGAAAGTGGGGGCTTCCCTTGGGGGTGATGCGGAACAGCGTGTAGTTCCGGCTGGTTCCGGCCTTCTCGACGAGGCCGGCCCGTAGGAGGCGCACGACCGAGGCTTCGACCCGAGAGGTCGCCATGTGGCCCGCCACCGCCAGCCGAGGCGCGGTCGTTGCATCTTCGTCCGGCATCGCGGACAAAACCCGCTCCTCGTCACGTTTGAGCAGGATCGAGGGATCGTCCGCGCGCGCAACGACGTGGAGAATGTGTGCCGGGTCGCCGATTCGCAGACGCCCAAGCGCGTGCAGTTTCACGACGATCTGGTGAACCCGCTGCGGGGTGACGCCGAGACGCGCGGCCAGCTCCTTCCCGTCCACCGGCCGCTCGAGCGTTTCGAGCAGGCGGGTCGCCGCCGCGCCTTCGATCAGCTTTCCGAAACGCTTGCCGCCCAACCGCCGCTTCGCATCGGGAACGACAGAGAAGGCGCACGTTCGTCCCCGATTCGTGAGGCTCCAGCGGTATCCGTCCCTTGCTTTTGCAAGCCGGCATGCGCCAGCCTTTCGAGTGCGGCCTGCGCGGTTCGGAGATCGAGCTTCGCCCGAATGGCGACAGGCGTCTTCCTATCGGCGCCGCGCCTGAGGGCGTCGAGACAGGCGGCTTCGGCGGCGGTGAGGATGAGACGGCGCGATGCGCCAGCCGGGCCGAACGGAAGGCCGAGCTGGACGGGTCCGGCACGTTTGGAAACGCCCGGCATATGGAGATGAAAGCCCCGTGGAGCGAATCGGCTTCGAGTTTAGCGCGGTTCGACGGTAGGTGGAATCGTCCGCCCGTCATCGGTTCCACAGGGGCAGCTCATCCGGGTCCTGTCACTCGCTCTCGGCCAAGGCCGCAAGCGAGGGAACGGGTCTGCCGGTGATCCTCGCATAGAGCACGTCCGGATCGAGGTCGGCCCCGTTGGGCTAGACGACTGTGCCGAGATCCGGATGCACGCTCGCTGCGGCGAATGCCCTGCGGTCGCGGAGTGCAGAAAATACGCCTTTGAGGCCCGTGATCTCCTGCACGTCGATCTCTCCCGACACGCCGTCCTCGAAGCGAACGAAGAGCCGGAAGCCATCCAGGGGTTGCACTTCGGTAACATCTTTCATCATGACGGCATTCCGGTCAGTCCAGCGGGCTTTTGAATTTATCGTCACGCCCGCGAAAGAGGGCGTCCAGAGCAATCGCACATCTGAAAAGTCTGGGTTCCCGCTTGCGCGGGAACGACGTGAGACACGATCCGTAGCAGTATGAAGCTGCTATTCTTCGTAACGCATATGTTCTGGCCAACTGGAACAGTATAGTCCCCCTACTTCTCCTTCATCACCCAGACGCCCTTCCAGTCCTCGGGCGGGTGGGCCTTCAGGTATTCGCAGCGCTCGATGTAAGTCTTGGCGAGCTTGTCCTCGGGATTGAGCTTGAGCGCTTCTTCGAAGGCGGCCGTCGATTTGTCCCAGTGGCCTTCGCGGTAGTACTTGAGGCCGCTCTTGAACTGGTTGAGGACCTCCATGATGTTCGGGAACGATTCGTCGTCGTGGTAGTCGAGCACCTCGTAGATGCAGACCGGCTCGGTCTTGCCCTTGACCACCACGAAGTCGACCTCGCGCGCCCGATAGGTCCCTTTCAGCTTCTTGTAGGTGTTTTCGCTGATGAGGATGCGGGCCGAATACTGCTTGCAGGCGCTTTCCAGGCGGGCGGCCAAGTTCACGCCGTCGCCGATCACGGTATAGTCCATCCGCTTCGGCGAGCCGATGTTGCCGGAAACGATCGTGTCCGTGTTGAGCCCGATCCCCATGTCGATGGTGAGCTGGCCGTTGGCGATGCGCTCCTTGTTCCACTTGCGGAGCCCGCTGATCATGGCGATGGTCGCGCGGACGGCCCGGTCCTCGTCGTCCGTGTGCGGCAACGGCAGCCCGAACACGGCCATGATGGCGTCGCCGATGAACTTGTCCAGCATCCCGCCTTCCTTGGAGATGCAGTCCACCATGATCGTGAAGTATTCGTTGAGCAGCGCGACGATACCCTGCGGCCCCAGCGCCTCGCTGATGGTGGTGAAGCCGCGCACGTCGGAGAACAGCACGGTCGCGACCACGCTCTTGCCGCCGAGCGCGTCTTCGCCCTTCTGCAGGAGTTGTTCGGCGAGGCCCGGGTCCATGTAGCGGGCCATGGTCGATTTCATCCGCTTCTCGCCGCTGATGTCTTCGATCATGAACATGGAGCCGAGTTTTTTCTGATCGACGCTGATGAGCGGCAGCACGGTCAAGTTGACCGAGACCTTGTCCTCGCCGATCGTGAGCTCGGCGTCCATGAAGATGTCGGATTTCTGGCTCTCTTCGACCTGACGTACCTTTTCCATGACCCAGGCATTGGCGCCTGAAAAGAACTCTTCGGCCTTATGGCCGACGACATTCGCCTGCTTCGCCTTCAGAATCTTGAGGCCGGCGGTGTTGCACGTCATGATCTTGCCGTCCTCGTTCATGGTGATGACGCCGTTCGACATGCTTTCCAGCATGCTCTCGTTGTAGTTCTTCATGTTCTGGACGTCGTCGAATAGCTTGGCGTTTTCGAGGGCGATCGAGACCTGCGCGGCGAACGCCTTCAGCCGGCTCTCGTCTTCGTCGCTGAAAGGGCCGCCCTTCTTGTTGAGCGCCTGGGTCACGCCGATGCATTTCCCCTTCTTGTTCACGATGGGAATGCAGAGGATCGAGCGGGTGAAGTAGCCGGTCTTCTTGTCGAACGCCGGATTGAACCGGAGATCGGCGTAAGCGTAGGGGATATTCACCGTCTTTGCGGACGTGAACACCGTCCCGGCGATGCCCAAGTGGTTGGGCAGCCTGATCTCGCCCACCTTTTCGCCCATGGCGACGCGCGAGAACAGCTCGTTCGTCTTCTCGTCGTTGAGGAAGAGAGTCGAGCGGTCGGCCTGCAGCATGCGCGTCGCCTCGGCCATCACCTTCTTGAGCAGCGCTCCGAGGTCCAGCTCCGAAGTGACGTCGGCGACGATGTCGAGGAATTCCATCTCCTGTTCGCGGGATTTCTTCATCTTCTCCACGAACTGGGTGCTCTGCAGCGCGATGCTCGCCTGCGTCGTCATCGCTTCCAGGAGATCGAGGTCTTCCTGCGTGAACGGCCCTTCCTTCTTGTTCAGCATCTGGGTGACGCCGATGACGTCGCCCTTCACGGTGCGCACCGGCGCGCAGAGGATGGTTCGGGTCGTGTAGCCGGTTTGCTCGTCGACCGTCCGGTTGAACCGGGCATCGGCGTAGCCGTCGTGGATGATCTCGCCCTGGCCGGTGGTGAACACGTGGCCGGCGATGCCGGTGGTGTTGAGAATGCGGATTTCGCGTTGGAAATTTCCCTGGGCGACGCGCGAGTAGAGCTCACCCGTCTGGAAGTCGTTGAGGAAGAGCGTGCCGCGTTCGGCCTGGAGCTCCCACGTCGTCATCTCGACGAGCGTCTTCAGAATCTCGTCCAGCGATTCGATTGCCGCGACCCGGCGCGAGATATTGAGAAGGGTCTCTGCGTTCTTGAGCTTGAGCTCGGTCTGGGGTGAAGCCGATCGTTCGGGCGCCATCTGGGGCGCGACGCGAGGCGTGGCGTTTTGCGGTTTCGCGTCTGCCTTCCTGGGAGCGGTTCCGCCTCCGGGCGGCGGCGTCTCGACCGACCCGCGCAGCCGCCGGCTCGCGAGATCGCCGACGCTTACGATGGGTTCGTCTTTTTTTTCACGGACCGCCATGGATGCCTCGATCGACCGCTCCGTTATTTCCTGGGCGGGGGCGTTGATTGCAAGGAGTCGCGCAAGGCAACGATGGTCTTTTGAAGCTGCCCGATTTCGTCGCGGGCGGCGCGCTCGCTATTCTGCAATTTGTCCTCATATCCGAATTTTATCGATTCCAGCTGCTCGCGCAGCGCCTTTGCCGTCTCGCGCAACTGAACGATCTCGCCGTTGGCCTCGGCGACCGCGGCCTGCACGCTCTGTTCCTTGTCGATCCTGAGCTTTTCAAACTCCTCTCGAAGGGCGACCGCCGTGGCTTTGAGCTGGATAATCTCGTCATTCCGCACCGCGACCGCTTCCTGAACCGCCTGGTCCTTATCGTAGCGCATACGCTCGAGTTCGTCCCGCATGGCGCCGATCGTGTGCTTCAGATGGCGAAGCTCCGTCTGAGCCGTGTGCAACTCATCGGCGGGTGTCTCGTCGGCCATGGAACGCCGTTTCCGCTCCGTTCGTCGCCATCATCCTCGCGACCCCCCCTATCGCCGTCAAGAGCCGGGAAAGAATGGCCGCCCCTGGCGGTAGGCGCCGCCGGCGGCGATAATGGCGGAATAGGACGGCCCATGCCCACCCTTTGCCGCGATTGCACGGCCCTCGAATCGTCCCCGGCACCCTCCGGACGGTGCCCGCGTTGCGGCTCGCGCCGCCTGGTCGGCCATCCGGAGCTCACCCGCCTCAGCCTCGCCCATATCGACTGCGACGCCTTCTATGCCGCCGTCGAGAAGCGCGACAACCCGGCCATCCGCGGAAAGCCCGTGATCGTCGGGGGTGGGCGGCGGGGCGTCGTGTCGGCCTGCTGCTATATTGCCCGCATCAAGGGCGTGCGCTCGGCCATGCCCATGTTTGAGGCGCGTGCGCGCTGCCCGGAAGCGGTCGTCATATCGCCGGACATGCAGAAATATGCGGCCGTCGGCCGGCAGATCTTGGCGCTCATGCAGGCGACCACGCCGCTGGTCGAGCCGCTTTCGATCGACGAGGCGTTCCTCGATCTTGCGGGCACCGAGGGCGTGAACGGCGGCAGCGCCGCCGAAACGCTGGCAAAGCTCGCGCTCCGAATCGAAACCGAGATCGGCGTCACCGTCTCCGTCGGTCTCAGCTACAACAAGTTCCTCGCCAAGGTTGCCTCCGACCTCGACAAGCCGCGCGGCTTCGCGGTGATCGGCCGGGCCGAGGCCGTCGATTTCCTGAAGGAGCGGCCGGTCGGGCTCATTCCCGGCGTCGGCAAAGTGCTCCAGAAACAGCTCGCCGACGACGGCATCCGCCTCATCGGCGATCTTGCCCGCCACGGCGAGGCGGCGCTGACGAAGCGCTATGGCACGGTCGGCGGGCGGCTGGCGCGACTCTCGGCGGGCGAGGACGGCCGGGGCGTCGATCCGGAAGGACCGGCCAAGAGCCTTTCGGCCGAAACGACCTTCGAGGCCGATCTCGCCGACCCGAAAGTGCTGGCGCGCGAGCTGTGGCGGCTGTGCGAGCGGTTGTCCGACCGTCTCAAGAAGGTGCGGCTCGGCGCCGGCGGCATCACGCTCAAGCTCAAGACCCGCCGCTTCCGGCTGATCACCCGAAGCCGGCAGCTGGGCCAGCCGACGATGCTGGCCGAGGAAATCTACCGCAACGCGCTGCCGCTTCTGGAAGTGGAAACGGATGGCCGGCGGTTCCGGCTGATCGGGATCGGGGCGAGCCGGTTCGTGGATGCGGAGGATGCCGACGCGCCCGACCTCATCGACCCGATCAAGACCAGGCGCGCCAAGGTGGAGCGGGCGATCGACGACGTCCGCCGCCGATTCGGCTTGGGCGCGATCGGAAAAGGGCGGTCGCTCAGGCGGGGCGGCGGCCGCTGAATCCCCGTATCGACTTCGTTTCCCGGTTGTGATGTAAGACCGCGATGGGTATTCGCTCGCATAACGCCGCATGAACAGGAAAGAACGTCGCAGCAGACAAAAAGGGGATGCCCGCTCCGGTGCGGCAAAGCCGGACGCGCTCCGCGGCGAGGTCATGGCGGCTTTGCAGCATCACCAGGCGGGCCGCATCGCGGAGGCCGAGAGCATCTATCGGGATGTCCTCGGACGCGAGCCCGGCAACGCCGATGCGCTGCACCTCCTCGGCGTGCTGACAAGCCAGACCGGTCGCCTCGAAGAGGCTGTGCAATTGATCGAACGGTGTGTGCGGAACGGCTCGCCCAACGAGCATATGTGGTGCAATCTCGGCGGCGTTTATGGCTCGTTAGGTCGTGTGCGGGACGCCGCCGATTGCTTTCGACGGGCGCTCGCCCTCGCGCCGGGCTTCGCGCTCGCCCACTACAATCTCGGAAACGCTCTCCACGCCTTGGGCGAGGTTGAACTAGCAATCGCCTCCTTTCGGACGGCGGCGACCATCGATGCCCGCGCGCCCGATATTCACGTCAACCTCGGGAATGCGCTCAAGGATGCGGGGCGCATCGACGAGGCCGTGGCGAGCTATCGGCGCGCGCTCGCGATCGACCCGCGGACGGCGAACGCGCACAACAATCTCGGCCAGCTCTTCGAAAGCCAGGGCAAGCACGAGGAGGCGGCAGCGAGTTACCGGCAGGCTCTGCAACTTCAGCCCGCGCTTTCGAGTGCCGCCATCGGGCTTGGGAATATCCTGCGTCGCCAGGGCCGGCTGACCGAGGCTCAAAGCGCCTACCACCGCGCGCTGACAGGGGATTTCCGATCGGTCGATGCTCACAATGGACTCGGCCTCACCTTCCTGGACCTTGGCAATGCTCGCGAGGCCGCGAATTCGTTTCGCCGGGCGCTCGAAATCGACGGCGGACGGGCCGGCATTCACAACAACTTTGCGAACGCGCTCAAGGAGCTCAATGATCTCGAAGGCGCCGTCGCCGCTTACCGTCTGGCCCTGGCCCTCGATGCCACGTACGCGAGCGCGTATCGCAACCTCGCCCAGGCGCTCATCGCTCTCGGCCGGCTTAAAGATGCGATTGCTGCGTTCGAATGCGCGCTCGAACTCGACCCCGATGACGACGTCGCCGCCGCCGAGCTCTTGCATGCGTGTCTCAACGGCTGCGCGTGGGACGGGCTGGCGCATCTCGCGGCGACCGTGGACCGGCTCACGGACGCAGTCCTTGCCCAGGGCGGGATGCCGGGTGAGACACCGTTCATGAACATCTCCCGCTGCGACGACCCTGCGCGCAATCTCCGGATCGCGGCAGCCCGAAGCCGCGACATCGGGCAGCGGGCGCTCGTTCGTGCGTCACGTCTGCCAGCGCCCGCCCGAAAGGCAGAGAGCGGCAAGATCACACTTGGTTACTTGTCATCGGATTTTCAGGACCATGCGATCGGTCATCTCATGCGTAACGTCTTCGGGCTACACGACCGCCGCGCTTTCGGGGTTCACGCCTACTCTCACGGTCCCGACGACGCGAGCGACTGTCGGAAACAAATCCAGCAGGATTGTGATCGCTTCGATCTGGTCCGCGAGCGCAGCGATGCCGAGATCGCTCGACTGATCCACGACCAGGGAGTAGACATCCTTATCGACCTGAACGGTTGGACTCGGGGCGCTCGGCTTGGCATCGCGGCTCTGCGACCCGCGCCGGTCATCGCGACTTACCTCGGCTATCCGGGAACGACCGGCGCGAGCTTCATCGATTACGCGATCGTCGACAGGATTGTCGCGCCCGAAGAGCACGAATCGTTCTTCTCGGAGAAGCTCGTTTACCTCCCCCACAGCTATCAAGCCAACGACTACCGCCAGGCCATCTCGGAGAAGGTCTTCATGCGCGCCGACTTCGGGCTGCCCGACGACGGGTTCGTTTTCTGCTCGTTCAATCAGCCCTACAAGATCGATCCCCTGATGTTCGGCGTGTGGATGGAGCTGCTGCGGGATGAGCAGGGCAGCGTTCTCTGGCTGCTGGCTCTGAACGACGTTGCCGACGACAATCTGCGAAGCGAAGCGGCAAGGCGCGGCGTGGAACCGGAACGTCTCGTATTTTCGGATAAGCTTCCGAAGGACCGGCATCTTGCGCGCGCCCGGCTGGCCGATTTGATGCTGGATACCCGAATGTACGGCGGGCACACGACAACCAGCGACGCGCTGTGGGCAGGGGTTCCCGTCGTGACGATGCTGGGCAACCACTTCGCCTCCCGCGTGTGCTCGAGCCTGCTGAAATCCATCGGCCTTCCCGAGCTGGTCACCGGCACCCTCGGCGAGTACAAGGCGCTCGCCTTGAAGCTCGCCCGCGACCCGGCGCAATTGCGGATGATGCGGCAGGCGGTCGAGGCGAATCGGCGGACGGCGCCGCTGTTCGATACGCCGCGTTTCGTCCAGAATCTCGAGACGGCCTACCGGATGATATGGGAGCATTACCGCGCGGGCCACGGGCCTTCTGTAATTACCGTTGTGGAAGGCACGTGAAGGCGCCCTACCACGACGGGCACTGCGTCTGCTCGCGGCGGTAATTCTCCTCCGAGTCGATCGTCGCGTTCACCGCGTCGATATCGCGGTTCATGTCGCGGAAGAAGGGCTGCAGCTCCTTCTGCATGCGTTCCTTGAACCGTTCGGCGCCGCTCTCGGGCGAGGCCGAGACCAGCGGCGGGATGCCGCGGGCGACGTTCCGGAGATGGCCCTCCATTCGCGGCGCGTGCTTGCGGATCGCGTCCTCGAAAGCCCGCACGTGCAGTTGCTCGTGGGCGAGGATCGACTGGTGCTGGCAGGTCCCCGGCCGGTAGCGGCTGGCGATGTAAACATGCAGGTCTTCGTGGCCGACCTTGGTCTCGACCGTGGTGAGGCGCGAGCAGAACTTGTTCTTGCCGATCGCGTAGGAGCGCACGTTCACATTGATCGTGAGCTTGATCTCGCCCCGCGTGAGTCCGATCGGGTGCCAGCCCTTGGCCATGGTGCGCTGCTGTTCGTGCATTCGCCGGATCTGATCGCGGTCGTATTCGTTGTGGAGGACGACCTTGCCGGTATGGGTGGAGAACCGCACCTCGGCTTGCGCCTTGTCGCCGGGGCATTCGGCCGCGTGCGCCGCCGCCGGCGCCGCGAGGGCCAGCGCGAGAGCGAGAAGGCGTCTCATAGACCGGCGAGCTGGCTCCGGTAAGCGAAGAGCCCGGGCGATCCGCCGGTGTGGAGAAAGACGACCGTGTCTTTCTTGCCGAACAACCCGCGCCGGCAATAGTCGATCAGCCCGGCCATGGCCTTGCCGGTGTAGACGGGGTCGAGCAGGATTCCTTCCTGCCGGGCCATCAGCGTCACCGCTTCCTTCATCCCGTCGGTCGGCCGCCCGTAGCCGGGGCCGACGTAATCGGAATTCACTTCGACGGAGTCGCGCGCGATGCCGCCCTTGATGCCGAGGAAATCGGCGGTGGCTTCCGTCAGCTCGAACACCGCTTGCTCCATGGTCTGGCGCGGCTTGCTGACGCTGATCCCGATCACCCGGATGCCGCTGTTCATGCCTTGCAACCCGGCGACGAGGCCGGCTTGCGTGCCCGTGCTGCCGGACCCGTGCACGACGGCATCGATCTTGATCCCGGCATCGTTGGCCTGGGTCACGAGCTCCATCGCCGCGTCCACGTAACCGAGGGCGCCGACCGTGTTCGAGCCGCCGCCCGGGATGATATAGGGCTTGCCGCCGCGTGCGCGGACCTTGCCGGCGACGGCTTCGGCCTCGGCCTTCATGTCG
Source organism: Rhodospirillales bacterium (assembly GCA_009694195.1). Taxonomy (GTDB): domain Bacteria; phylum Pseudomonadota; class Alphaproteobacteria; order Rhodospirillales; family SHVQ01; genus SHVQ01. The sequence continues at coordinate 7,101 of SHVQ01000038.1, read as the reverse complement.
GCGCCGCCGGGCACGCTATGGATGCGGGCGTCCAAAAGGCGGTCGAGAAGCACGTTGCCGTTCTCTTCGTAATCCGTTCCGGCGCCCTCGATCCGGCGTTCGAGCAGCACCTCGCACTTGAGGCCGAGGCGCGCGGCCGCCGCCGCCGTTTGGCGCACGTGGTTCGACTGGGTCGCGCCAAGCGTGATCACCGTATCGGCACCCTGTTGAAGCGCTTCGCCCATGAGAAACTCAAGCTTGCGGGTCTTGTTGCCGCCGATCGCGAGGCCGGTGCAGTCGTCGCGCTTGACGAGCAGCTTGGGACCGCCGAGAAGCTTGCTCAACCGGTCGAGCGGCTCGAGCGGCGTCGGGCGGTGGCAAAGCTGCGCTCGCGGATATCGGGAAAGGTGCACGGCGCGTCCTCCCACACTACATTTCTTTGGGACAGCAGATCGGGTGATTGAGTGGGCGCGACATTAGGCGAGATGAACGCCAAAAGCCAGACGGCGCGGGACGCCGCGAAGACGCCCGCGGCCGCGGGTTTCCGCATGCCGGCCGAGGGGTCGCTCCACGCCCGTTGCTGGATGGCGTGGCCGTGCCGGGAGGAGCTGTGGCGAAGCCACCGCGAGGAAGCCCGCGCGGCGTTTGCCCGCGTCGCGCGCGCGATCCGCGACTTCGAGCCGGTGACCGTCCTCGCGCGACCGGAGGACGCAGGCGATGCAGTGAGTGCTCTCGGTGCCGGCATCGAGGTCGTTCCTGCGGCGCTCGACGATTCCTGGATGCGCGACATCGGCCCCACCTTTGTGACGGACGACTCGGGCAACGTCGCCGGCGTGCACTGGCGATTCAACGGGTGGGGCGAAAAATATCGGCCATACGCGCACGACGCCGAGGCCGGCGCGTTCATCATCAGCCGCCTGGGCTTGCCGTGTTTCCCGGCGTCCATCGTCATGGAAGGCGGCGCGATCTCGGTGGACGGGGAGGGGACCGCGATGGTGACGGAGGAGTGTCTGCTCAATCCGAACCGCAACCCTTCCCTTACCCGGCGCGAGATCGAAGAAATCCTCGAAGCCTACCTCGGCGTCCGCCGGGTGATCTGGCTTGGGCAAGGCCTCGTCAACGACGAGACCGACGGCCACGTGGACAACGTCGCTTGCTTCGTCCGGCCGGGCGTGGTGCTGCTCGCCGCCGGCGGCGACTCCGCCAATCTCAACGCGCAGCGCATGAACGACAACCGCCGCCGGCTGGATGCGGCGCGGGACGGGGCGGGGCGCCGTCTTAAAATCCTCTCGATGCCGCTTCCCCGGCCGCGCGAGGGCGACGACGGCAAGTCGATGGCGCTCTCCTATATGAACTTCTACATCGCCAACGGGGGCATCGTGATGCCGGGGTTCGGTTCGCCTGTTGACGGCGACGCGGCCGACGTCCTCCGGCGCGCGTTCCCGGAGCGGAAGATCGTGCAGGTGCCGAGCCTCGCGATTTCCCACGGCGGCGGCAACATCCACTGCATCACCCAACAGGAGCCGCTCCCGGCGAGGAAGAGCACATGAGCACCGTCACCGTCGCCGCCGTGCAGATGGCGTGCGGCCCGGATTCCCAAGCCAACGTCGCCAAGGCCGAGGGCTTCGTCCGCGAGGCCGCCGGCCGTGGCGCCCAAATCATCCTTCTGCCCGAGCTGTTCGAGACGCCCTACTTCTGCAAGGACCAGAAGAAGGAGCTGTTCCGGCTCGCGCACCCGGCATCGGCGCACCCGGCGGTCAAGCGGCTCCAGGGGCTCGCGGCGGAGCTCGGCGTCGTCTTGCCCGTGAGCTTCTTCGAGCGGGCGAACGCCGCCCACTACAACGCCGTCGCCGTCGTCGACTCGGACGGGAAGCGCTTGGGCGTCTACCGCAAGTCCCACATCCCCGACAGTCCCGGCTACCACGAGAAATTCTACTTCAATCCCGGCGACACAGGCTTCCGCGCCTGGCCGACCCGCTTCGGCCGCGTCGGCGTCGGCATCTGCTGGGACCAGTGGTTCCCGGAGGCCGCCCGCGCGATGGTGCTGAAGGGGGCCGAGATCCTCTTTTATCCGACCGCCATCGGCTCCGAGCCCCAGGACGCCAACCTAGACTCCCGCGCCCACTGGCAGCGCGTGATGCAGGGCCACGCGGGCGCCAACATGGTTCCCCTCGTCGCCGCCAACCGGATCGGCCGCGAGCAGGGCGAGAGTTGCGCGATCACGTTCTACGGGTCCTCGTTCATCGCGGGGCCCACCGGCGAGATCGTCGCCGAGGCCGGGCGCACGGAAGAATGCGTGCTCACCGCCACATTCGATTTGGATGAAATCCGCGAGGCCCGCGCCGCCTGGGGCGTCTTCCGCGACCGGCGGCCCGATCTCTACGGCGCGCTCACCACGGCCGACGGCGAGACCGAGACCGGCTAAGCCACGATAACCCTCGTCCGTCATCGCCGGGCGTGTCCCGGCGATCCACGTCTTGATGGGCGTGGATGACCGGCACAAGGCCGGTCATGACGAATTCATTGGGATCGTTCCGCATTCATGCGTCGCTTGCCGATCAGCGACGCGATCGCGAGCGCGGCCGCCACGATGCCGATCATGATGGTCGAGATCGCGTTGATCTCGGGCGTCACGCCGAGCCGCACCTGGCTGTAGATCTTCATCGGGAGCGTTGTCGCGCCCGGGCCGGAGGTGAAGCTCGCGATCACCAAGTCGTCGAGGGAAAGGGTGAAGGCAAGGAGCCAGCCCGCGGCGACCGCCGGCATGATCAAGGGCAGCGTGATCGTGAGGAACGTGCGGACGGGCGGGCAGCCCAGGTCCATGGCGGCCTCTTCCAGCGATCGGTCGAAGGCAAGGAGGCGCGACTGCACGACGATGGCGACGAAGCAGAGCGAGAACGTCACGTGGGCGACGATGACGGTCAGCACGCCGCGGTCGAGGGAGATGGCGACGAAGGTGAGCAGGAGGGCGAGCCCCGTGATCACCTCCGGCATCACGATCGGGGCCGCGATAAGGCCGGAGAACAACGTGCGGCCGGGAAACCTTCCGAAGCGCGCGAGCACGACGCCGGCGAGCGTGCCGAGGACGGTGGCGATGGTGGACGAGACAAAGGCGACCTGCAGGCTTACCCACGCCGCATTCATCAGTCCTTCGTTGCGGAGAAGCTGCGCGTACCATTTCGTCGAGAAGCCCGCCCACACGGTGACGAGGCGCGATTCGTTGAAGCTGAAGAGAACGAGGAGCGCGATCGGGGTATAGAGGAACGCGATCCCGAGGGTGAGGGAGACGACGTTGAACCGGCTCAAGCCGTGCTGCATGGCCTCACCAACGCTCGCCGTGGGCAACCTTGGCTTGCAGCCGCTGGAAGTAGACGATCGGGGCGACGAGTAAGACGAGAAGCGCGATGGCAACGGCCGACGCGACCGGCCAGTCGCGGTTGTTGAAGAACTCCGACCACAGCGTCTTCCCGATCATCAGCGTTTCCGAGCCGCCGAGCAGGTCCGGGATGACGAATTCGCCGACCGCCGGAATGAAAATGAGCAGCGCGGCGGCGGCGACGCCCGGCAGCGAAAGCGGCAGCGTGATCGTCCAGAAGGCCCTGGTCGGGCGGCAGCCGAGATCGGCGGCGGCCTCGAGCAGCGTCAGGTCGAACCGCTCGAGGGACGCGTAAATCGGCAGCACCACGAACGGCAGATAGGAGTAGACGATGCCGATATAGATCGCGATGTCGGTGTTGAGGATGGTGAGCGGCTCGCGGATCAGCCCAAGCGACGTGAGCGCGAGATTGAGCAGGCCCTCTTTCTTGAGGATGCCGATGAGGGCATAGACGCGGATCAGGAACGACGTCCAGAACGGCAGGATGACCAGGACCACGAGAACCGGCCGCCAGGCCGCGGGCGCCCGCGACATCCCGTAGGCGATGGGATAGCCGATGAGAAGGGCGACGGCGGTCGATATCGCGGCGATCTTGAGGCTGCCGAGATAGGACCGCCAATAGAGGTCGTCGGTGAACAGCGTGATGTAGTTGTCGAGCCGGGCGTTGACGGTGAAGCTCCCGTCCTCGCCCCATTCGAAGAGCGGCAGATAGGGCGGAATCGCGATCACGACCTCCGAGAAGCTCAGCTTCAGCACGATCGCGAACGGCACCAGAAAGAACGCCGCCAGCCAAGCGTACGGCACCGCGATCGCGAGCCCGCGGCCGGTGATGCCGAGACGCTTCCCGACGGCGATCAAGCGATGGTGGAGACGGGAGCGCATTAACTCCCCACCCTGGGGGCCGGGGTCACTTCCCGGCCTTCACCTTCGTCCACACCGAAGTCGCGGCGCGCTGGGCCTTCTGGCCGAGGGGGCTGATCGTATAGAGCCGCGCCATCACCTCGGTTGTCGGGTAGACGGACGGATTGGCGAGGACCTCCTTGTCGACGAACTGCTGGCTGTCCTTGTTGCCGTTCGCGTACTGGACGACGTTGGTCGAGCGCGCGATCACCTCGGGCTTCATCATGTAGTTGATGAACCGGTGAGCGTTGAGCGGGTGCGGCGCGTCCGCCGGAACAGCCATCTGATCGAACCACATCTGGGCGCCTTCCTTCGGCAGCATGTACGTGACCTCGACGCCCTTCTTCGCCTCTTTCGCCCGGTTCCCGGCCTGGAAGATGTCGCCCGACCAGCCGACCGCGAGGCAGATGTCGCCGTTGGCGAGCGCGTTGATGTATTCAGACGAATGGAACTTCTGCACGTGGGGGCGGATGGCCTGCAGCGGCTTCAGCGCCTTCTCGATCACCTTCGGGTCCTGGCTCGCCGGGTCCTCGCCGATGTGCTTGAGGGCGGCGGCGATCATCTCGTCGGGCGCGTCCAGCATGTGGATGCCGCAGTCGGCGAACTTGGAAATGATAGCCGGGTCGAACACCAGGGTCCACGAGTCGACCGGCGCGTTCGGCATCCGTTGCTTGATCTTGGCTTCGTTGTAGCCGATGCCGGTCGTGCCCCAGAGGTAGTTCATGGAATAGGCGTTGCCGGGGTCGTACTTGGCGACCCGCTGCTGGATCACGTCCCACATGTGCTTCCGGTTCGGAAGCAGGCTCATGTCGAGCTTGCGGAACACGCCGGCCTTGATCTGGCGCGACATGAACGTGGCGCTCGGCACCACCACGTCGTAGCCCGACTTGCCCGCGAGGAGCTTCGTTTCCAGGAGCTCGTTCGAGTCGAAGACGTCGTAGACGACCTTGAGGCCGGTCTCCTTCTCGAACTCCTTGAGCACCGCCTCGTCGATGTAGTCCGACCAGTTGTAGACGTTGACGACGTTCTTCTGCGCCGCCGCCGGGAAGGCGAGCAGGGCAACCGCCGCAAGCGCGGCGACGAAGGCGCGGATACCGGTCATGGACGAACCCCCGTCGCTAATGGTTTCCGAACGTCCTCGGCCGCCAGTATTCACCCGCTTAACGGGGCGGAAAAGAGGGAAATTGGGGGGATAAGTGGAGCCCCTTCCTCCAACCTCGCTCAGCACGAGGGGCAGGAATGGAGACCCATGCCGTCATTCCCGCGAAAGCGGGAATCCAGACTTTTAAGCGCTGGACCCCGGCTCTCGCTTCGCTCGGCCGGGGTGACAGACGCGGCTTCAGTCGACGCAGAAGAATTTCACCCCGGTCTTGGTCGAGGACCGGTGCGCGGGGTCGCCGTGGTCGGAGACCATGTAGCTCATGCCGGGCGTGAGCTTGAAGGTGCGGCCGTCCTTGAGCTCCGTGGTCATCTCGCCTTCCACGATGTAGTTGATGTGCCCGCGGTCGCACCAATGATCGGCCAGATAACCGGGCGAATACTCGATCAGGCGCACGCGAACGTCGCCGACATCGATCGTGCGCCATGTGGCGTGCCCTGTTTCACCCGGGAATTGCTTCGCGGGCACGGTGCTCCAATCGGTGAGGGTGAACGGCAGCGCGGGGATTTTCATGGGCCGGGCCTCCTTTGATGAATAGGAGAGTTCCTTACAAGAATGCGAAGCAAATGTCTCCAGTTAGCCGCGTTGACCCCGCCGCCACCTCCGGCGCATCATCGGGCCCTCCGGGGCGTGAAAGGCAACTGCATGATTGTCGAATATCGGCCGATATCGAAGGCGATCGGGGCGGAGATTCTGGGCGTCGATCTTTCGAAGCCCGCCGCGGCCGCGCCTGCTTCCGGCGCGTGGACGGGCGATGAATTTAACTCGTGGCCTGAACCGTCCGCTGAGGCGGCACGAGACGTTCTTTGACGAGCATGGCCGCCGCCGTGACCGCGAGAACGGTTCCGAACTGCCACACGATGACGATGAGGGCCGCGTCCAAAGGACAGAAGAAGCGTAATCCGGCGTTCCCGAGGGCGGCCGACGCCAATGTGCCCCAAAAAACCGAAACCCAGGCATCGAGTCGGGAACCCTTTCTCACCATCGCGATCATTGCGACGACCGGCACGATTCCCGCGATCGCGATGCCGCGCGGGCAGTGAAGACTCAGGCCGAACTCCATCCCGTTCGGCGCCGAGGACGTCCACTCCTGCCACCACTGGTATCCCATCGTCGACAGCCAAGCGAGAAGCGGAACCGCGGGGAGCCACAATATCCAGCGCCGCGTCCCCGGTATCCCCGCCGACAGTGCTGCCCATCCGCCGATCACCGCGGTCGCGATCATCATAATTTCCTGAGCGACAAACAGCGGATCGGTGAATTTCACCACGACATCGGCGCGCAACCCCATCGCGGCGGCGACAAGCGCCACCACCGGCAGCGCGAACGCAAGCCACGTCGCCAATCGCCGCCAAGGCGGCGCCAGCCGGTCTACCGGCTCAAGGTCGGCCACCAACGCGTCGATCACGTGCTTCGTTTCCATCTCGACCTTATCTGTAGAGCATCAGCCGGAGTGTTTTCAGCGCCCGGTGGCTAGCAACCTTGAGGGCCGCCACGCTCATCCCGCTCGCGGCCGATGCTTCTTTCAGCGACATCTCCCTCAGTTTCAGAAACTCTACCGCGGTGCGCTGCTTCGGCGGAAGTCGGCCGATGGCCCGTTTGAGGGCCTCGCCATAGGCCGCGCCGCCACATTCTGAATTCGTCGCAAACCCCAAAGAGGTTTCGTCCTGAGCCTCGATGTCGACTT
>SHVQ01000001.1 GCA_009694195.1 Rhodospirillales bacterium | reverse complement strand
TGGCCTCACGCGGCAGCACCTTTGATCCGATCCCGCATTATCAAGTGGTCCAGGAAGGCTGCCACAGCCGCCGCCGCACGCTTTCCGAGCTCGTTCTCCTCGATCGCGACTACTATCGCCGGGTCGACGCCGAATAGTCGGTCCCCGCGATACCGCCATTGCCGCCTTCCGGCTCCGCTACGCTCCACCTACAGCCGGCAATGGCGAAGGAGGACACAATGCACTAACATTCAGCTTGGACCACCCAGTGGGGGCCGGTCACGGCTTGTACGCTAGTTTTTTAACCAGTCGTGTGATAGCCAGACGTTGGATCGATCGTGATCGGGGGGCGAGTGTCCCGATCGCGAACGCCATGGGCGTCCAGAAGGAATCCATCCAGGTCGTCACGACCGATCTGTTGACCTGTGCATGCACGTTCAAAACACCAAAAGCCATGGAAGCGGCACAGGGGCGTCACAGACGAAGGGTATAAGGCGATGACGTCAAGGCTCCTGCGGTCTCTTGTCGTATTCGTGTTTCTGATCGGCAGCACCGTTTTCGCGGCCCCGGCGCGCGCAACCGGTGTCGAGACCGAAGCGCAAAAGTTCATCGAGGACATGGCCCAGGAGGCCGTGCGTTCGCTCACCGACCCGGCAGTGCCGCGTCCCCAACGCGTGAACAACTTCCGCTCGCTCTTCCGGTCGCACTTCGCGGTCGAGGAGATCGGCAAATGGATTCTGGCCCGCCATTGGAATTTGGCGACCGAAGAGGAACGCCAGGAGTATCTCGCGTTGCTGGTCGATCTCCTCGTCGTATCCTACGTCGACCGGTTTGCCGGGTATGCCGGCGAGAAGCTCAAAGTCTTGAGGGTGCTGGCAGATACGCCCGAGCGGGTGTCCGTCTTCTCCGAGATGACGCGTCCGCAGTCGGAAGACTTGGTTCACGTGAACTGGGTCGTCAGCAAGAAGTTCGGACCCTTCAAGGTGGTCGATGTCGTGGTCGAGGGAACGAGCATGGGACAGACACTCCGTTCCGATTACGGCTCGATCATCCGCCAGAAGGACGGGAAAATTGCCGCGCTGCTCGCCGTCATGCGCGAGAAGACGGCCGAGCTCCGCCAAGCCTCGAACTGACGCGACGGCGTCGGCGGGCCGTTAGCCGCGCACGAGCGGCTTGAACTTGATCCGGTGCGGCTGGTCGGCCTCGGCCCCGAGGCGCCTGCGCCGGTCGGCCTCGTACGCCGCGTAGTTGCCCTCGAACCAGACGACCTGGCTGTCGCCCTCGAAGGCGATCATGTGGGTCGCGATACGATCGAGAAACCAGCGGTCGTGGCTGATGATCACGGCACAGCCCGCGAAGGCGGTGAGCGCGTCCTCGAGCGCTCGCAACGTTTCGACGTCGAGATCGTTCGTGGGCTCGTCCAAGAGAAGGACATTGACGCCGGACTTGAGAATTTTCGCCAGGTGAACGCGGTTGCGCTCGCCGCCGGAAAGCTGGCCGACCTTCTTTTGCTGGTCGGGTCCGCGGAAGTTGAACTGGGAGACATAGGCCCGGCTTGAGATGCGCTGCTTGCCGAGCGAGAGCTCGCCGAGCCCGCCGGAGATTTCTTCCCACACCGTGCTGGTGGGCGAAAGGGCGTCGCGGGACTGATCGACATAGCCGAGAACCGCCGTCTCCCCGATGCGGAGCTTGCCGCTATCCACCTTGTCCTGGCCCGTGATCATGCGGAACAGCGTCGTCTTTCCGGCCCCGTTCGGCCCGATGATGCCGACGATGCCGCCGGGCGGGAGCCGGAAGCTCAGGTCCTCGATGAGGAGCCGATTGCCGTACCCTTTCCTCAAGTTCTCGGCCTCGATCACCACTTCGCCAAGACGCGCGCCGACCGGGATGACGATTTGCGCGGCGCCGACATCCTCGCTCTCGGCCTGGGCCAGGAGATTATCGTAGGCCGTGATCCGCGCCTTGGCTTTTGCCTGGCGAGCGCGGGGGGATTGCCGGATCCACTCGAGTTCGTGCTTCAACGTGCGCTGGCGAGCCGACTCCTCCTTTTCCTCGACCGCCAGGCGCTTCTCTTTCTGCTCCAGCCAGGCGGAATAGTTGCCCTCGTAGGGGATGCCGCGGCCGCGGTCGAGCTCGAGGATCCACCCCGTCACGTTGTCGAGGAAATAGCGATCGTGGGTGACGATCATCACGGTTCCCTCGTACTCCTTGAGAAAACGCTCGAGCCACGCGACCGATTCGGCATCGAGATGGTTGGTCGGCTCGTCGAGCAGCAGAATTTCCGGGCGCTGGAGCAGCAGACGACAGAGCGCCACCCGGCGCCTCTCGCCGCCCGATATCGTTGCGACGTCGCTGTCGCCGGGCGGGCAACGCAGCGCGTCCATCGCCACTTCGATGGTGCGGTCGAGCTCCCAGCCGTTGGCGGCGTCGATCTTTTCCTGCAACTCCGCCTGCTCGGCAAGGAGGCGGTTCATCTCGTCGTCTTCCATCGGCTCGGCAAAGCGGGCGCTCACCGCATTGAACCGGTCGAGCAGCGCTTTCACCTCGCCCAGCCCTTCCGTGACGTTGCCTTGCACATCTTTGTTCGGGTCGAGGTCGGGTTCCTGCGGCAGGTAACCCACGTGGATACCGTCGGCGGCCCATGCTTCGCCGCTGAAATCCGTGTCGAGGCCGGCCATGATGCGGAGCAAGGTGGACTTGCCGGCGCCGTTGACGCCGAGCACGCCGATCTTGGCCTTTGGGAAGAACGAGAGCGTGATGTTCTTCAGGATCTCGCGCCCACCGGGGAAAACCTTGCTCACGTTCTTCATGACGTAAGAGTACTGGTAGGCGGGCATCGCATTGCTCCGGGTTGGACGGTGAGTGGGAGGCTCCCAACGAGGGCGTCCCGAGGGGCCGGCTGGCGCTCTTGATAGCGGTTCGGCAATTGGTTCGCAACGTAAGGAAACCGTGAGACCGTTTTGCCAAGCCCTAAATATAGCGTCTCCCGCGCCCCGGGCCGCGCCGGCTTGCGTTGTCCCCGGCCGGACGAAGTGGTATCGATGCGGGAGCCCCTTTTTCGCAAGCGTTCACCGAAGAAGAGCCTGCGGCTGCGGACGGACTGAAATCCAAGACGCGAGGACCGTCGCGGCCGTGCCGCCGGACGGCGACAAGGGGCAGGGGAGGTTCGCGTGGGCGCGAAGACCGTGTGGCTGGTCGGCTTTCTCGCCGCCTATTGGGCGTTTTGCCTCGCCGTGGGTGTCCGGCAGTTTCGCGCCGCCGCTACCCTGCAAGGCTACGCTCTCGCAGGCACCGGTGTGCCGAAGTGGACCTTCATTCTCGCGTTCACGGCTGCATCACTGGGGGGATGGGTCGTGCTGATGCACCCCGCCCTCATCTACCGTGACGGTTTCCCCTACGCCGTTCTCTCATTCATCGTCGTCGTCGCGCCGCTCGCGGGTCTCCTGTTTCTTAAGCGACAGTGGCTGCTGGGGCGCCGGTACGGTTACCTGACATCCGGCGAGATGTTCGCCGACTACTTCGGCGGCGACGGTCTCCGCGTTCTCATGGTCGCCGTCACGCTCCTGTTCGCGGTTCCCTATCTCGGACTGATCCTGCTCGCGGTCGGCCAATTCTTCGGCGCGATCGCGGGGGCCGCCGGAGTTCCGGAACCGTGGTCGAGGCCCGCGGCCGCGGCCGCGATTCTGGCGGCGGTTCTTGTCCTGTCGGTCGTCTCGGGTGGGTTTGCCGCAGCGGCCAGGGGGGCGGCTTTGCAGAGCGTCCTTCTGCTGGCGAGCCTCGCGGTCGTCGGCCTGATCGCATGGAACGCCGTCGGTGGATGGGAGATGTTGCAGGCGGCCCTCGCGAAATGGGGTGCGTCCGCTGTCGGCCCATGGGGCACGACGCAAGGCCGGGGCGGCGGAAACTACAACGCGGCGTTTGCCGTTCCGGGGGCGCTTCAGTTCACGCTCGGCCTCGGCAAGGAAACTCCCCTGGGCGGCCTATGGACCGGGGTGATGGGCCTGACGGTGCTCATGGCCATGGCCGGCATCGTATGCACGCCATTGGCCAGCATGTGCGTGTTCGCGAGCGGAAGTCCCGGGCCCTTTGCAACGCAGCAGGTCTGGGTGTCCGGCTTTCTCGCGGGACTCGTCTTGTTCGTGTTCGGCACGATCGCCGGGACGGCCGCTCACGTCCTCGGTGCCGATGCCCGGGTGACGGCGGCCGGCCTCGCCGTCTCGGCCGTGCTCCCTGCGGTCGCGGCCCCGCCCGATGCGCCGCCGTTCGCGTTCTTTTTCAGCCCGTTGGTGCCGACCTATCTCGGGCTTGCCTCGCCCTGGCTGTTCGCGTTGCTCGCGGTCGGGATCGTTGCCGCGCTTCAGGCGATCGCGGGCCTCCTGATGGCGACCGCTGGAACGATCCTGAGCCGCGATGTCTACCGCCGCTATCTCGACCCCACCGCGTCCGACCGCCGTCAGGTCGCGGCCGCGCGGACCTTCACCGTCATGGTCACCGCCGCCGCGCTTCTATGGGCAACCACGTCGACCGGCTCGCTCCTCGCGATCGCGAGTCTCGCCTTTCCCGTCGGCGTCCAGCTCGCGCTACCCCTCATGGCGATTTGCTGGATGCCGTGGATCACGCGGAAAGGAGCGACGGTCGGCTTGTGTTGCGGGATCGCGGGGGTCGTGGTGACGGAGAGCGCCGGCGTCTCGTTGCTGGGCTTGATCGGTCTCGAGATCTGGGGCCGCTGGCCGTGGACGATTCATTCCGCCGGATGGGGAATTCTCGCCAACGTCGTTGCGTGCCTGGCGGTTTCCGCGGTCACCCAGGACGAAGCCGCGCTCGGGCGCCGCTTGGCTTACCACCGCTACTTGCGCGACCATGCGAGCTTGCCGGCCGCCAAGCAGCGTCTGAAGCCGCTCGCCTGGATACTCGTCGTCGTCTGGCTGTTCTTCGGGGTCGGACCGGGAGCGGTCGTCGGAAACGACATTTTCGGCTCGCCCGACAGCGGGCCGCGAGGCTGGCTTTTCGGCGTGCCGTCGATTTGGGCGTGGCAGATCCTGTTCTGGCTCTTGGGCGTGGCACTTCTCCGCTTTCTTGCGACGACCCTCGAGCTTTCGACGATGGCACCGAAAAACGTGAAGGCTGCGCTCGCCGAAACCACGGCCGCCCCTGAACAACGAACATGACCGGAGACACGATGATAAAACGGAACGGCCGCCTTCACCTGCACCTGGAAAACCTGTCCTGGAAACCAGCCGTCTTTTCATTGACGCCGCAATTGGCCCGTTCGGCCCAAAAGCGTCACCCCGACCTCGCGCGCCACGTCGACTTCACCGTGGGCGAGGACTTCCGGACGTTCGATAAGAAGATGCGGAACGCACACATGCTGCTCACGTCCCAGGACGTCATCCTGCATCCGAAATTCCCGATGGCCTCGCTCAAGGACGTGGCGCCCAGGCTCAAGGTGATCCACCTGATCGGCGCCGGGGTCGAACGGGTTCTGCCGCTCGATTGGCTGCCGCCGGGCGTCCGGCTGACCAACAACAGCGGGGTCCATGCGGATAAGGCCTATGAATCCTGGACCATGGGCCTCATCGCGTTGAATTTCCGCTTGCCGGCGATCCTCGAGAACCAGCGCAAAAAACACTGGGAGCAGATTTTCACGTCGGCGATTCGCGGCAAGACGGTGACCATCGTCGGCCTCGGCCGGCTCGGGCGCTCGGCCGTACGGGCGGCGCGGGATCTCGGCATGCGCGTGATCGGCGTCAGCCGCTCGGGAAAGAAGGTCCCGGGGGTGGAACGGGTTTACCGCTCGGGTCAGATCGTCACGGCCGTGAAGTCTGCCGATTTCGTGTTGGTGGCGATACCGTTGACGCCCGATACGCGCCACTTGTTGGACCGGAACGTGCTGCGGGCCATGAAACCGGGAGTGAAGATTTTCAATATGGGCCGGGCCGACGTGATGGACTACGACGCGTTAGCGGACCTCTTGAAGAAAGGCCACGTCGAGGGCGCGATCCTGGATGTGTTCTCGCCCGAGCCGCTGCCCGCGTCGTCGCCGCTGTGGTCGGCGCGCAACCTGATCGTGATCCCCCATGTCTGTTCCGACGACCTGGACACGTACATGGACGGCACGATGGACCTGGTCTGCCGGATTCTCCGCCGGTTGCTGGCCGGCCGCGAACCCATGAACGTCGTCCAGCCCGAGCGCGGGTACTAAGAGGCCTCACGTTTCCAAGGGGCCGAAAACATGCCAAGCTGAAAAAATAAATGCCTAATAACGCCAGTGGAGGACTATCGCCGGACGGCTCGGGCCCTTCGGCATCGCACCCCAAGGGAACGGAGGCTTCGATGTTCACGAACAAGAAGGAAAGACGAAGTTTCGGCCTAAAGGCCTTGAGCTTGGTCTTGGGTGTAGGCGCTTGGCTTGCGGGTTCCGTCGCGGTCAACGCCGCCGAGACGGTGGTGTACGCCGGCTGGGGCGGCGGGATGCAGGAAAATCAGAGAAAGCTCGTGTTTGACCCGTTCGAGAAGGCGACGGGAATTAAGGTGATCGACGTTCCCGGCGTCGGCATCGCCAAGATCAAGGCCATGGTCGAAGCGAAGAACGTGGAGTGGGACGTCGTCCAGAATATCGCCATGTGGGTTCCCCAAGGTCAAAGGGAAGGCCTGTGGGAGGAGCTCGACTACAAGGTCATCGACAGGACCGGCGTTCCCGACGCGATGGTCGAGAAGTACGCGCTCGGCAACTCCACGTTCGGGCAGATTCTCGCCTACAACACCAAGGCTTTCCCGCCCGGCAAGGCGCCGAAGACCTGGGCCGACTTGTGGAACACCGAGAAGTTTCCGGGGCCCCGCGGCATGTTCGACGGCCCCCGATACTCGCTCGAAATCGCCCTGATGGCCGACGGCGTCGCACCCGACAAGCTCTACCCCCTCGACGTCGACCGTGCGTTCAAATCCCTCGACCGCATGAAGGCCAAGGTCCACGTGTGGTGGAAGCAGTGGCCGCAGGCGCCGCAGCTGCTCGGAGCCGGCGAAATCGTCTTGGCGCACACCTCCAACACGCGGGTCGCAACGCTGAAGAAGGCTGAGAATGTGCCCGTCGACATCATATGGAACCAAGGCATGATGACCATCGACTGGCTCTCGGTGCCGAAGGGCGCCAAGAACAAGGCCAATGCGATGAAGCTCATCAGCTACATGAACAAGCCGGAGCTCCAGGCGCAATTGGCAAAGGCCGCCGGCATGGGCCCGGCGAATACGAAGGCGCTCGACCATCTCTCCGACGCGGAGAAGAAGGAAATGCCGAGCTACTATTTCCAGCAAGGCACGATGATCCGCTTCGGCGACGCCTGGTGGTCCGAAAACCTCTCCAAGATGGAAGAACAGTGGAACACCTGGAAGCTGAAGTAAGCCTGCGCCCGTAAAGTCATCGGAATCGGCAAGGGGCGGTCAACGGACCGCCCCTTTTTTCTTGCGCGGGGAAAATGGTGGGCCCGGCAGGACTCGAACCTGCGACCAGACCGTTATGAGCGGCCGGCTCTAACCAACTGAGCTACGGGCCCGAGCGAATCGGCACCGTCAGCATACAGCGAATGACGCGCAGCCGTAAAACCACTGCGGCCGATCGCGCGCGTCTGCCTGGGAAAGCCGTCCGCTGAAGGCGGGGGACTAGTAGTCGAGGAAGCTCCTGAGCTTCCGACTCCGCGAGGGGTGCTTCAGCTTGCGCAGCGCCTTCGCTTCGATCTGGCGTATGCGCTCGCGGGTGACCGAGAACTGCTGGCCGACCTCCTCGAGCGTGTGGTCGGTATTCATCCCGATGCCGAACCGCATGCGGAGCACCCGTTCCTCGCGCGCCGTGAGGCTCGCGAGGACCCGCGTCGTGGTCTCGCGCAGGTTCGCGTGAATGGCCGCGTCGAGCGGCTGCACCGCGTTCTTGTCCTCGATGAAATCGCCGAGATGGCTGTCCTCTTCGTCCCCGATCGGGGTTTCGAGGCTGATCGGCTCCTTCGCGATCTTGAGCACCTTGCGGACCTTCTCGAGCGGCATCGAAAGCTTGTCGGCGAGCTCCTCCGGTGTCGGCTCGCGCCCGATCTCGTGCAGCATCTGGCGCGACGTGCGGACGAGCTTGTTGATCGTCTCGATCATGTGCACGGGGATGCGGATGGTGCGGGCCTGATCGGCGATCGAGCGGGTGATGGCCTGGCGAATCCACCACGTCGCATACGTCGAAAACTTGTAGCCCCGGCGATACTCGAACTTGTCGACCGCCTTCATCAGGCCGATGTTGCCTTCCTGGATCAGATCGAGGAACTGAAGGCCGCGGTTCGTGTACTTCTTCGCGATCGAGATCACGAGCCGAAGGTTGGCCTCGACCATTTCCTTCTTGGCCTTGCTCGCCTCCCGCTCGCCCTTCTGCACGGTGATGACGATGCGGCGGTACTCGGTGATGGGAAGCCCCGCCTCGCGGGAGACGACCCCGACCGCGGTGCGCAGCTCCTCGATGTCGCGCTCGTGCTTGGTCGCGAACTTCTTCCAGGCCTTGCTGAGCTTGCCCACGCGCTCGAGCCATGCCGGGTCGAGCTCGGCCTCGTGATAGTGCCGAAGGAATTCCTCCCGCTCGACTTGGCACGCCGTGGCAAGGCGCAGCAGGCGCCCTTCGTGACCGAGGAGCCGCCGGTTCATCTCGTAGAGCTGCTCCATGAGCTGCTCGATGCGCGCGTTGTTGAGATGGACGTCCTCCATCAGCTCGACGAGCGCGTGGCGCAGCTTCTCGTAGCGCCTTTCCTGCGCCGGCTTCAGCGTGCCGCCCTTCTGCAACGCTTCGATCCGGATGACTTGCAGCTTGTGCAATTTCTTGTAGGTCGCGGCGATCTGCTCGAACGTCTGGAGGACGTCCGGCATCAGCTTGGCTTCGAGCATGGCGAGAGAGAGATTGATCTCCTCCGACTCCGCGTCCTCGCCGTCTTCGGGCTGCTCGCCCGCCGGCTTGGGCTGGCCCGAATCGGCGGCGTTGTCCTCGCCGTTCGCGCGCACGGCAGGGACGACGGGTTGGGGCGGCTTCCGCTCGACGAGCGCAATGGGGGCAATGACCGGGGCCGCTGCTCCGTCCTTCACGGGGCCGCCCGGCGCCGCCGCCGCGATCGGGATTCCCGTTCCCGGGGTGACCCCGTAGGTCGCCTCAAGGTCGATGATGTCCCTGAGCAGCATTTTTTCCTTGATGAGGGCGTCATGCCAGCCGACGATGGCCTTGATCGTGAGAGGACTTTCGCAGATCCCGCCGATCATCATCTCGCGACCGGCCTCGATGCGCTTCGCGATCGCGATCTCGCCTTCCCGCGACAGGAGCTCAACGCTGCCCATCTCGCGCAAATACATGCGCACGGGATCGTCGGTCCGGCCGAGGTCGTCGCTGTCGACGTTGCCGCCGGCCGGTGCGGCGAATTCGCTCTCTCCGGTTTCTTTCGCTTGCTGCTGGGTTTCTTCCGCTTCTTCCGCATCGACGACGTTGATGCCCATTTCGGACAGCATCGCCATCGTGTCCTCGATCTGCTCCGAGGAGACCTGGTCGGGCGGAAGCGCGGCGTTCAGATCGTCATACGTGACGTAACCCCGCTCCTTGCCGCGGGCGATCATCTTTTTGACGCTGGCCCCGAGAGAATCGAGCAGGGGGCTGTCGGAAGGCTCCTCCGACCCCTGCGCACCCGTTGCGGCCGGTTTCGCTACCGTGCCGCCATCTGCTTTCTTTGCGGCTTTCGCCATGCTCGCCCACTCCCGTTCCGCCACCGCGCCGTCGCGCACGTGTGAAATTCGGTCTTCGCAATCGCCGCGCCAGGGAACGGAGCTAACCGCCATCCCCCAATTCTTAAGATAAGCGGCAAATGCCCAAAAACTATGCCTGAGGTGGGTGTTAATCCTATGGAGTCAAGTGCCCACTTGAAAAGAAGGGCCTATAAACCGCTGCCCCCATGATTTGTCAAGACGAAGGAGCGGTCGAGCGTGCTCAGGAGCCCGGTTCGGTGGGCTCCGGACGCCAATCCGCCCCATCGGTCAGACGCGCCTCGATCAGGGCGCGCTGACGCTCCCAATTCTCCTCGCTGAGGTCGCTCTCCAGCTCGCGCGCGGCCTGCCGGGTTTCCTCGGCGGCGCCGGTAAGCCGCACGGCGTTGAGGTGTTGGACCCAGGTTTCCTGTACCTCTTCGGGGGGGGAATCGCAGCGGATCAGGCGGTGGCCTTTGACGACGGGCGTTGCGAAAAGCGCATCGAGAACGTCGCCGTATCCGCGTGCGGTCAACAGCTCCCGCAAGCGCTCGGGTGCCAGCTGCGGGTCTTCCGAAAGAAGGGATACGATCGTCCGCCGGACCTGGTCGAGAGTGGAATCCGGGAATTCCGCCGAGCCGAGCTCCTCGCCACCGCGATCGAAGAAACGCGGGTTGTTGACCATGATGGCGATGAGAATTTGCTGGGCCTCGCGGAGCGGGTCCACGCGCGTG
This sequence comes from Rhodospirillales bacterium, assembly GCA_009694195.1. Classification (GTDB taxonomy): domain Bacteria; phylum Pseudomonadota; class Alphaproteobacteria; order Rhodospirillales; family SHVQ01; genus SHVQ01. Next base: position 165,429 of record SHVQ01000001.1, on the reverse strand, counting down.
CTCCCGGCCTTCGCGGGTGTGGCTCCGCTCACGCTGGCGGGCGCCCGTCGTCCCCGGCCGCGGTCGGCATTGGGCGGCCATATCCGATCATTGAAATGCTTCAGAAAGTGGGTGCGCACGGTCGCGTCCGCAATGCGCCGCGTGTGGTCCTGTAGGCGCTGCTGCAAGGCGGCGCGTGCTTCCGGTGTGGCCGGCAGCTTTCCTCCCGATTCGATCCGCCAGAGCGCTTCCGAGACGGGGAACGCTTGCGCAAGCACGTCTTCGATCGCGCGGCCGCCGCGCTTTGCGATCAGAGTGTCCGGATCCTCGCCGGCGGGGATTTCCGCGAACCTGAGCCCGAATCCGGGCTTCAGGAGGGGAAGCGCGCGTTCGGCGGCGCGCGCCGCCGCGCGCTGGCCGGCGGCGTCGCCGTCGAAGCAGAGGACGGGCTCGCGGGCAAGCCGCCAAAGCTCGACCAAGTGCTCTTCCGTCAACGCAGTTCCGAGCGGCGCGACGGCGTGCTCGAATCCCGCCCGCGAGAGCGCGATCACATCCATATAGCCTTCGGCGACGATCACCGATCCGGCGTCGCGCACACGCCGCATCGCCTGGGCGAGGCCGTACAAGACGCGGCCTTTGTGGAAGAGCGGTGTTTCCGGCGAATTCAGGTATTTGGGCTCGTTCTCCTTCGGCGTGCTGGAGAGGATACGGCCCCCGAAGGCGATCACGCGGCCGCCGCGGTCGGTGATCGGAAACATGATGCGGCCGCGGAACCGGTCGTAGCTCGCGCGCGCTGCGTCGTCCGGCTGGATGATGAGGCCGCCCGCCGCCAGCAGGCCCTCGGGAAAGCCTTCGCGGAGAAGGGCTCCCTTAAGGCCGCTCCGCGAGTCCGGCGCGAAGCCGAGCCGGAAGTGCTTGATGGTGGCGTCGTCAAGCCCGCGCCCGCGCAGGTACTCCATCGCGCCTCGGCTCTCCGGCATCCGGAGGCAGCGCTCGAAATAGGCCGCGGCGGCCTCCATGACCTGGTAGAGGGTTTTTCTCTTCTCGTCCCGTTCGCGGGCGGCCGGCGTGTCGGCCGGAATCTCGATCCCGGCCTGTTCCGCGAGGCGTTCGACGGCCTCCCGGAACCCGAGCCCGTCAACCGCCATGACGAAATCGATCGCGCTGCCGTGCGTGCCGCAGCCGAAGCAATGATAAAACCCCTTCTCCTCGTTGACGGTGAAGGAGGGCGTCTTCTCTTTGTGGAAGGGGCAGAGGCCGGAATGTTCGCGGCCCTTGCGGACGAGACGAACGCGACGGCCGATCACGTCGGCGAGACCGACGCGCGCGCGCAACTCGTCAAGAAACTCGGGTGAAAACGCCATCAGGAGCTTTCAGCCACTCTCGAGCGCCCAAGGCCGGCTCCTTAATAGACCAGACGAGCGACCGTTTCTAATGAAATCGCGGCTCATAAAATCGCGTGGGGAATCAGCCGCCGAGATCAGCCGGAGAGTTTCTGCTTCACGAGCGCGCTCGCCTTCGCCATATCCATGCGTCCGGCGTGGCGCTCCTTGAGCGCGGCCATCGTCCGCCCCATATCTTTCAGGCTTTTGGCCTCGATTTCCGCGATGAGTTTGCCGACCGCATCCGCCACCTCGTCGGCGTTCATCTGCTGGGGCAGGAACGTCTCGATGACGGCGATCTCTTGCGTCTCGCGGTCGACGAGGTCCTGACGGCCGCCCTGCTTGTAGAGCCGGATGCTCTCGTGACGCTGCTTGATCATCGATTGGAAGAGCCCGAGAAGCTCCTCGTCGCTGACGCCGTCCTTGTTGCCCTTGGAGCGGGCGGCAATGTCGCGGTCCTTGACGCCGGCAAGGATAAGCCGGAGCGTAGAGACACTCCGCTCGTCCTTCGCCTTCATGGCGACGATCAGGGACTCCTTCAGCCGGGTGCGGAGCATGGAATTTGTGCTGCAACTGCGAGAAACCCCAAGGGTAGCCGAGTTGGCCCGCAAAGGCAACCGGGAAAAGTTTATTAAGCCTTTGAAATGTAACGGAATTATTCCTTGCGCCTGGCTTGACCTCGGCGGCCCTATTGCGTACATACAGCCCGGTTGCCTACACCCTCTAGCGGTCCGAGGCTCCTGCCGTTCATGACCGAAACCATCGATAAAATCGCGCCGGCCCCGGCGGAGACGCGTCCCGCCGAGGCGAACGCGGCGCTGGTGCTCGCCGACGGCACGGTGTTCTGGGGGCGCGGTGCAGGCGCGGCCGGGGTTGCCGTGGGCGAAGTCTGCTTCAACACCGCGCTCACCGGCTATCAGGAGATCCTCACCGACCCGAGCTACGCCGGTCAGATCATCACGTTCACATTTCCCCACATCGGGAACGTCGGGACCAACCCCGAGGACATCGAATCGATCACGCCCGCCGTCCGCGGCGTGGTCCTGCGCGCGTCGATCACCGACCCGGCGAGCTGGCGCGCCGCCAGGCACCTGGATGAGTGGCTCAAATCCCATGACCTTCCGGCGGTGACCGGCGTCGACACCCGCCGCCTCACCCGGCGCATTCGCGATGGCGGTGCGCCCAACGGGACAATCGTGCACGCGCCGCTGGGCGAGATCGATATCCCGGCCATGGTGGAGAAAGCTCGCGCGTGGCCGGGGCTCGAAGGCATGGATCTCGCGAAACAAGTGACCTGCGCGCAGACGATGTCGTGGGACGAGACGCAATGGCGGCTCGGGAAAGGGTATGGCCGCCAGACGTCCCCCAGCCATCACGTCGTCGCCGTCGATTTCGGCGCCAAGCGCAACATCCTCCGCTGCCTCGCCTCGGCCGGATGCCGGGTGACCGTCGTGCCGGCGACCGCCACCGCCGACGAAATCCTCGCGCACCGCCCGGACGGCATCTTTCTTTCGAACGGCCCCGGCGATCCCGCCGCGACCGGGACATACGCGGTCCCGATGATCCAAGGCGTGCTGAAGAGCGGAATTCCGCTGTTCGGGATTTGCCTCGGCCATCAGTTGCTCGCGCTCGCCTTGGGCGCCCGCACGTACAAGATGCACATGGGCCACCGCGGGGCCAATCAGCCGGTCAAGGATTTGGAAACAGGCAAGGTCGAGATCACCAGCCAGAATCACGGGTTTGCCGTGGAGCGCGAGACGCTGCCCAAAGGCGTCGTCGAAACCCATCGCTCGCTGTTCGACGGCACCGTCGAGGGCCTGAAGCTGGAAGGCCGACCCGTCTTTTCCGTCCAGTACCACCCGGAGGCGTCTCCCGGGCCGCAGGACAGCCACCACCTCTTCGAGCGGTTCGTCCGGATGATGGAGAGTAAAAAGTAATCGCCGAATCGCTTCCCTCCCCCCAGGGGGCAATTGCGGGGGACACCCCCGCAGACCCCAGGGAGGGGGAGGGTTGGGGTGGGGGGTGCGGCAAAAAGGAAGATTGTTGGAAGATTGACGGATGGCCTCGCTGATCGCACAAAACTTACGCAAAAACCTGACCGACGCTGAGAAGCAGCTGTGGTCGATTCTGCAGCGCCAGCAACTGAAGGGTTACCGCTTTCGCCGTCAGGCGCCGATCGGCCCGTACGTGGCCGATTCCTTTTGTCCGTCCCAAAAGCTGATCATCGAAGTTGATGGCGGGCAGCACGACGCGCGTTTGGAGCAAGACGCTCTGCGGACGCAGTGGTTGGAAGATCGAGGGTATCGGGTGCTGCGGTTTTGGAATAACGAGGTACTTAGAAACTCCGCAGGGGTCGTGGAGCTAATTCGCAAATCGCTGTCCGATACCCCCCTCCCTAACCCTCCCCCTCCCTGGGGTCTGCGGGGGTGTCCCCCGCAATTGCCCCCTGGGGGGAGGGAAGACAAAAGCGATTCTCGCATTGGTCGGAAGGCTTACAAATGACGCCGTACTTACGCGGTTGTTCGCGCGATCATTTCCGGCGCGGAAATTCCAGCGGCGTCGTTCTCCCCGCCTTTAATTCGGCGAGAGCTTCGTCGGCCCAGCGGGCAAGCTGGTCCTGCGTTTCCGCGAATCGCTTCGCCCAGCCCGCCTCGTCTGCGATCTCATCAAGGATGATCGCACCCAGCGCGCCCTGGCCTTCCGGCGGCAGCTTGCGCGCCTCCTCGAACGCCTTTTCGAGAAGCTTTGTCATGGCTCTGAAATTATACCATGTGCCGTTAAATTGCGAGCCCGCGCATGCCTAAACGGACCGACATCAAGTCCATCATGATCATCGGCGCCGGGCCGATCGTCATCGGCCAGGCGTGCGAGTTCGATTACGCCGGAACGCAAGCCTGCAAGGCGCTGAAAGCGGAAGGCTATCGGGTCGTTCTCGTCAACTCCAATCCGGCGACGATCATGACCGATCCGGCGACGGCGGACGCGACGTACATCGAGCCGATCACGCTCGAGACGCTCACCCGCATCATCGAGCGCGAGCGGCCGGACGCGCTGCTCTCGACCATGGGCGGGCAGACGGCGCTCAATGCCTCGGTGCTCCTCCACAAGGAGGGCGTCCTCGACCGGTTCGGCGTCCAGATGATCGGCGCCCGCGCCGACGTCATCGCCAAGGCCGAGGACCGGCTGCTGTTCCGCGAAGCGATGATAAAAATCGGGCTCGACGTTCCGAAGAGCAGGCTCGTCGGCTCGCTCGAGGAGGCGCGCCAAGCCCTCACGGAAATCGGCCTCCCCGTGATCGTCCGGCCGTCGTTCACGCTGGGCGGCGAGGGCGGCGGCGTCGCCTACAACACGGCCGAGTTTGAATCCATCATTGCCAACGCGCTTGCGATCTCCCCCGTGCACCAGACTCTCGTTGAGGAATCGGTGCTCGGCTGGAAGGAATTCGAAATGGAGGTCGTGCGCGACCGCGCCGACAACTGCATCATCGTCTGCTCGATCGAGAACATCGATCCGATGGGCATCCATACCGGCGATTCGATCACGGTCGCGCCCGCGCTGACGCTCACCGACAAGGAATATCAGATCATGCGCAACGCCTCGATCGCGGTGTTGCGCGAGATCGGGGTCGATACCGGCGGGTCGAACGTGCAGTTCGCCGTCAATCCGGAGAACGGGCGGCTCGTCGTCATCGAGATGAACCCGCGCGTTTCCCGCTCATCGGCGCTGGCGTCGAAGGCGACCGGCTTTCCGATCGCCAAGGTGGCGGCGAAGCTCGCCGTCGGCTACACCCTCGACGAGCTGACGAACGACATCACCGGGGCGACACCGGCCTCGTTCGAGCCGACCATCGACTACGTGGTCACCAAGATCCCCCGCTTTGCCTTCGAGAAGTTTCCGGGGGCCGAGGCCGTGTTGACCACGTCGATGAAGTCGGTCGGCGAGGCGATGGCGATCGGCCGCACCTTCGCGGAATCCCTGCAAAAAGGCCTGCGGTCCATGGAGACCGGGCTCACGGGGCTGAACGACATCGATATTTCGGCGCCGCCCGCGCGCGATATCGCCGCCGGCACGCGCGGACCGGGCCCCGAGAAGGCCCTCGACAAGAACGCCGTGCTGGCGGCGCTCGCCCAGCCGCGTCCCGACCGCATCCTCGTCATCGCGCAAGCGATTCGGTTCGGTCTGACCATCGACGAAATTCATGCCGCCTGCAAATACGACCGTTGGTTCCTCGACCACATCAAGAGCATCGTCGAGAGCGAGGCCCGTGTCCGTGCCGAGGGTCTGCCGGCCGACCGGCAGCGTCTTCTCGCGCTCAAGAAGCTGGGCTTTTCGGACGAACGTCTGGCCGAGCTCTCCGGCAAGCCGCCCGCGGACGTGACCCGGCTACGGCGCGAGCTCGACGTGCATCCCGTCTATAAGCGCGTCGACACGTGCGCGGCCGAGTTCCCGGCGCGCACGCCCTATATGTACTCGACCTATGAGGGCGACGGCATCGGGGCGGCTGAATGCGAGGCCGAGCCGTCGGCCCGGCGGAAGGTCGCTATCCTTGGCGGCGGCCCCAACCGGATCGGCCAGGGAATCGAGTTCGATTACTGTTGCGTCCACGCGTCCTACGCGCTCCGGGAATCGGGATTCGAAACCATCATGGTCAACTGCAACCCGGAGACGGTGTCCACCGACTACGACACGTCCGACCGGCTTTACTTCGAGCCGCTCACGGACGAGGACGTGATCGAGCTCCTGCGCGTCGAGCGCAGCAAGGGCGAACTCTTGGGCGTCATCGTCCAATTTGGCGGGCAAACGCCCTTGAAGCTTGCCCAGTCGCTGGAGGCGGCGGGCATTCCCATCCTCGGCACGTCGCCGGACGCCATCGATCTTGCCGAGGACCGCGAGCGATTCCAGAAGCTCGTTCGCAAGCTCAAATTGAAGCAGCCGGCAAACGGCGTCGCGCGCTCGGTCCCGGAAGCCGAGCGGGTGGCCGAGAAGATCGGCTATCCCGTGGTCATCCGCCCATCCTACGTCCTCGGCGGCCGGGCGATGGAGATCGTGCACGACCACGCGGGTCTGCTGCGCTATGTGCGGGAAGCGGTCAAGGTCTCGGGCAAGAGCCCGGTGCTGATCGATTCCTATCTCGCGGACGCGATCGAAGTGGACGTCGATGCGCTCGCCGACCGCGAAACCGTCTATGTCGCCGGGATCATGGAGCACATCGAGGAAGCGGGAATCCATTCCGGCGATTCGGCCTGCTCGCTGCCGCCGCATACGCTTCTGCCCGCAGTGATCGAGGACATCCGGCGGCAGACAGAGCAACTCGCGCACGCGCTTTCGGTCGTCGGATTGATGAACGTCCAGTACGCCATCAAGGGCGAGGACATCTACATTCTGGAGGTCAATCCGCGGGCCAGCCGCACGGTGCCGTTTGTCGCCAAGGCGACCGGTGTGCCGATCGCGAAGATCGCGGCACGCGTGATGGCGGGCGAGCCGTTGGCGTCCTTCCATCTCTCCCACGAGCGCCCGCTCGCGCACACGGCGGTCAAGGAAGCGGTATTCCCGTTCACGCGGTTCCCCGGCGTCGATATCCTGCTGGGGCCGGAGATGAAGTCGACGGGCGAGGTCATGGGCATCGATGTCGACTTCCGCCGCGCCTTCGCCAAGTCCCAGCTGGGCGCCGGCACGCGCCTTCCGCGCAAGGGTTGCGTCTTCATCTCGGTCAGGGACCGCGATAAGGATATCGCCGCGCGCATCGCCATCCGGCTGAAAGGCCTCGGGTTCGACCTCATGGCCACGACCGGGACCCAGCGCCATCTCGCGGCTCAGGGCCTGGACGTCAGGCAGGTGAACAAGGTTCTGGAGGGGCGGCCCCATTGCCAGGACGCCATCATCAACGGCGAGATCCAGATGGTGATCAATACGACGGCCGGGACGCAGGCCATCTCCGACAGCTTCTCCATCAGGCGCTCGGCCCTCATCAACAACATCCCCCACTTCACCACGATGACGGCGGCGGCCGCTGCCGTCGACGCCATCGAAGCCCTGTCAATGGGGCCTCTTGATGTGGCGCCGCTGCAGTCGTATTTTTCGGAAGCGTTCTAGGGTACGATAATCGCAGTTTGCGTCGGTCTTAGGCGCCGATGTGTCCCTTTCACAGACGGTGACACGTGGCCCCGAGTCCGCGAGCGGGGGCGGCTTTTCGAAGCCGCTGCCCCGTTTCAAGGCTCGAACCGGCGCCGGGTGCGATCGACGGAACGCCCGATTTTCTCGTTGGACGCAGGGGCGACGAGCGATGGACAAGATGCCGATGACCGCAGCAGGCTTTCATGAGCTTGAGCAGGAGCTCAAGCGTCTGAAAAGCGAAGAACGCCCGGCCGTCATTCGCGCGATTGCCGAGGCGCGGACTCACGGCGATCTTTCGGAGAACGCCGAATACCATGCGGCTCGCGAGCGGCAGAGCTTCATCGAAGGGCGCGTCGCCGAGCTCGAGAACGTCGTCCGGAGAGCGCAGGTCATCGACCCGTCCACGCTGACGGGGACCGTGATCCGCTTCGGGGCCAAAGTCATGCTGGCCGACGGCGCCACGGACGCCGAAGTCCGCTACCAGATCGTCGGCAGCCATGAGGCCAACATCGCGACCGGCCGGCTGCCTGTGACGTCGCCGCTCGCCCGCGCGCTCATCGGCAAGACGGTCGGCGATACGGTGGAAGTGACGACCCCGAACGGCAGCAAGTCGTATGAAGTCGTCGAGGTCAAGTACGGCTGACGGTCTGAGCCGCGCGTCATCGGCGCCCGTACATCAGCAACAAGCAGGAGCGCTCTCGCTATGTCTGCCCGCCACTCGAGCAAGGTTCTGATTGTCGGCTCCGGCGCGGCCGGATATACGGCTGCGATCTACGCCGCGCGCGCCAACTTGAAGCCCGTTTTGGTCAAGGGGCTGCAGCCGGGCGGCCAGCTCACCATCACCACCGACGTCGAGAACTACCCGGGCTTCGCCGCCCCGATCCAGGGACCCTGGCTGATGGAGCAGATGCAGGCGCAGACCGAGCACGTCGGCGCGCGGCTGTTCGACGACGTCGTCGTGGACGTGGACCTCACACGCCGGCCGTTCACGGCCACAGGTGATTCCGGGGATACCTACGTCGGCGACACGCTGATCGTCGCCACCGGCGCGAGCGCCCGTTGGATCGGGCTCGCCAGCGAGGAGAAATTCAAGGGGTTCGGCGTGTCGGCCTGCGCCACCTGCGATGGCTTTTTCTTCAAGGGAAAGAAGGTCGCCGTCATCGGCGGTGGCAATACGGCGGCGGAGGAGGCGATGTTCCTCACCAATTTTGCCGAGAGCGTCACCCTCGTCCACAGGCGCAACGCGCTCAGAGCCGAGAAGATTCTGCAGGACCGGCTTTTCCGCAACCCGAAGGTTTCGGTCGTCTGGGACAGCGTCCTCGACGAGGTGGTCGGTTCCGAAAAGCCGCGCGCCGTGACGGGCGCCCGCATTCGGGGCGTGAAAAGCGGCGACGTGCGGGAGCTTCCGGTGCACGGGATTTTCATTGCGATCGGGCATCTGCCCAACACCGAGCTATTTCGGGGCAAGCTCGACATGGACCGCGAGGGGTACCTTCTCACCAGGCCGGGAACCACGCTGACCAACGTTCAAGGCGTGTTCGCGGCGGGTGATGTGCAGGACAAGGTGTACCGTCAGGCCGTCACTGCGGCGGGGACAGGATGCATGGCGGCGCTCGATGCCGGCCGATTCCTCGCGGAGCACGAAACCACGGCCGAAGCCGCCGAATAGCCCGCCCGCCCGGAGCCATCGATATGGATTGGGATAAACTCCGAGTCTTTCACGCCGTCGCCGACGCGGGCAGCTTCACGCGGGCGGGCGAAGCGCTGAACTTGAGCCAGTCCGCCGTGAGCCGCCAGATCAGCGGGCTCGAAGAAAGCCTGAAGGTGCCGCTTTTCCACCGGCATGCGCGCGGCCTCAAGCTCACCGAGCAAGGCGAGCTCCTCAACAAGACGGCGCGCGAAGTGTTCGCCAAGCTCGCGATGGTCGAAGCCCGCATCGGCGACAGCAAGGACAAGCCCAAAGGCGCGCTCAAGATCACGACCACGGTGGCCTTCGGATCGGTGTGGCTGACCTCGCGGATGAAGGAGTTCATCAACCTGTATCCGGACATCGATGTGTCGCTCGTCCTCGCCGACACCGAGCTCGACCTCTCGATGCGCGAGGCCGATGTGGCAATCCGCCTTGCGCCGCCGAGCCAGCCGGATCTGATCCAGCGGCACCTGATGACCATCGGTTACCGGGTCTACGCCGCGCCGGAATATCTGAAGGCGCACGGGGTGCCGCAGACGCCGGAAGATCTCGATCGCCACCGGCTGGTCGTCTACGGCGACGACGCCAGGCCCGCGGTGCCCAATCTCAATTGGCTCCTGGAAGCGGGCGCCAAGCCGGGCGTCCGGCGGCGGTCCGCGCTCAAGGTGAACAGCATCTACGGCATCTTCCGTGCCGTGCAGAGCGGGGTCGGCGTCGGCGCGCTTCCCGATTACATGAGCAAGGAAGCCGGCAACCTTGTCGAAGTGCTGCCGCAAATCCGTGGACCCATCGTGGACACGTTTTTCGTGTATCCCGAGGAACTCCGGAACTCGGCGCGCATCGCGGTCTTCCGCGAATTCCTCATTTTGAAGGTCGCGGCTGACGATCTGCAACGGCGGAAGCTCGAGCCGTTGCGGCAAGCCCAGGCCGGCGAGTGATCTCGGCCCCAGGATTTGCGTTCAGGACGTGAACATACGCGTTTATAGCTATTATAAAATTCCCAAGTTAGTGGTGGGAGAGTGCACAGCGCCGCCGATGCAGGGCGTTGCTATGCTCTAGAGTCATGTCTGGGTTGCTGGATTGTGGGTAGTTAAGGAGCCTGGATGCCTCTATATAGCAATGTATGGCGATGTTGCAGCGCAACATCGTTGGTGGTTCCGGGCGCAAGGCCTGGAACCGGGGTTCGTTGTTTCAACGGACCCTACGTCTCCCAGACGTGAAGCCTCCCTGTTAAACTCGCCGGGTCTTTTTAGACCCGGCTTTTTTTGGCGCACGGTAAGTCCGGCACGCGGGTTACGCGAGTGATGCCCCGCTGTGCGTCCGATTCCCCGTGTGGAACGTCTCGGCTCAGTGCGGGGTATGCGCTTGCTGGCGTTGCGAGACGACTTGGTCGGCGAGCTTCCCCGCGAACTCCTGCAAGTGGTCGAACCGCCATTCGAACGTGCCGACCCCTTGCGTGATCGATCGGAGCTCGACGATCAGATCGTGCATCTCCGACTGCGGGAGTTGCACGGACACCTGGTCCCAGCCGGCCCATCCATCCTTCGCGGTGAACCCGAGAATGTGTCCGCGCCGCCCGCTGACAAGGCGCTGGATCTTGGACGTGAAATCATTCGGGACCGAGATGTCCACGTGGAAGATGGGCTCGAGCAGGATCGGGTTGCAACCGGGCATCCCTTCGCGCATGGCCATCATGGCGGCCTGCTTGAAGGCCATTTCGGAGCTGTCGACCGTGTGATACTGGCCGTCGGTGAGGGTCACCGAGAGATCGACCACGCGGAAGCCCAAGGGGCCGCGCGCCAGATACTCGAGCACCCCGGCCTCGACCGCCGGGATGTACTGCTTCGGCACGGCGCCGCCGGTGACCGAGTTGCCGAACACGAAGCCCGATCCCCGCGGCAGCGGCTTGATGTCGATGTGGACGTCGCCGAACTGGCCGTGCCCGCCGCTTTGTTTTTTGTGCCGCGCGTGCTGGGACACGGGCTTGCGGATCGTCTCTTTGTAGGGAACCTGGGGCCGCTGGGATTTGACCGACAGGTGAAACCGGTTGCGGAGCCGGTCGAGAGCGATCAAGAGATGAATCTCCCCCTGGCCCCAAAGCAGGAGCTCGCCCGTGTCCTGGCTTGTCTCGTAGGAGAGGGACGGATCCTCGTCCACGAGCTTGGCAAGCACCCCGCTCAGCTTCACTTCGTCGGCCCGCTGCTCGGCATGAATGGCGAGGGAGAAGAGCGGTTTCAGCACCCTCGACCAGACGCCCGCCGCTGCCCCGTTCTCGGCCCCGAGCAGGTCGCCGGTCTTGACGTCCTCCAGGCGGCCGAGGGCAACCACGTCGCCGGCGAGGGCTTTCGGCGTCTTGTCGTGCTTCTGGCCGAGGGTGTGGTAAAGGCCGCTGACGCGACGGCCGCCGAGCGTCGTGCCGTCCGTGATCTCGCCCCGCCAGATGCGCGCGTACGAAAGCTTGCCCGAGTGCCCGGCGTGCAGCGTCTTGAACACGCGGGCGACCGGCCCGGCTCCCTTGACGTCGATCTTCAAGCGCGCGGCCGTGACCGCAGGCTCCGGCGCCTCGTGGCGCAGGGCCTTCAAGAGGCGGCGAATACCGTTGTCATGGAGCGCGGAGCCGAAGAACACCGGCACGATCAAGTTTTGCTGCAGGTCCTTCGTGAGATTCCGGTAAATGTCGTCCGTCGAGGGAACCGAATCCTCGAGCAGCGCTTCGAGAAGCTTGTCGTCGAAGTCGGCGAGGGACTCCAGCATTTCCGTCCGGGCCGATTTCTCGAGCTGAGTCACGGAGTCCGGAATCTGGATCAGGTCCGAAGGCTTGTTGGCGTTCCATCGGAAGGCTCGCTCGCTCACCAGATCGACATGCCCTGTGATCTTGTCGCCGTCCCTGATCGGGATCTCGCGCAAGACCAAGGGGCGCGAGGAAACGGCCTGCAGCGCTTCCAAGACTTCCTTCACGCCGACCTGCGCGGTGTCCATCTTGTTGATGAACAGGATGTGCGGGATCTGATGCTCGTCGAGCCTCCTGAGGAGCGGCCCCACGGTCATCGCCTTATGGAGGTCGGGCTCGCAGACGACGACCGCGGCGTCCGCGACGATCAATCCGTTGTGGGCTTCCTGGGCCAGCTCGATCGAGCCCGGGCAGTCGATAAACGTCCACTTGTCGTCCAAGTACTCGGTGTTGACGACATTGAGCTCGGTGGTCATCTGGCGCGCGCGGGCCTCGGGCGAGCCGTCGCCGACCGTATTGCCCTCTTTGGCGGTGCCCTTGCGGGGGACCTTGCCGGTCGCGAACAGGATGCTTTCGAGGAGGGTGGTCTTGCCGGACAGATAGGGACCGACGACGGCAGCGGTGCGGGGCGCGGACGGAGCTTTTTTGGTCACGGGTCTACCTCCCAAGGGCGACGTCGACCCGCGGTCCGTGGGCACATTGCGACCGGTGCCTGGCGGCCACGGGCCTCCCGCAAAAACCGTATAATGCCCTGGACAGGATGCAAGCGAAAAAGGCCCGGGGGTCCCCGCTCCCGTTAGCCGGGCCTACCTGAGCGCTCCGCAGGCCCGCTGGATGCGCTGGCAGGCCTCTTCCAGCAGCTCCGTCGCGGTCGCATAGGAGATGCGGAAAAAGGGCGACAGCCCGAACGCGGCGCCGTGGACGACGGAGACCCCCTCGGTTTCCAGGAGGTAGATGGCGAAATCCTCGTCCGTCTTGATCGTCTTTCCGGCCGGGGTCTGCTTGCCGATGACTCCCTTGCAGCTCGGATACACGTAGAAAGCGCCCTCCGGCGTCGCGCACTGGAGACCCTTCGCCTGGTTCAGCATGCTGACGACGAGATCGCGCCGCTGCTTGAACACGGCGTTGTTCTTCGCGATGAAATCCTTCGGGCCCCTCAGCGCAGCGACGGCCGCGAACTGCGCGATCGTCGAGGTGTGCGTCGTGCTCTGCGATTGCACGATGTTCATGGCACGGATGAGCTCGGTCGGGCCGGCGGCGAAGCCGAGGCGCCAGCCGGTCATGCAATAGGCCTTCGACATGCCGTTGGAGACGAGCGTGCGCTCTTTCAGCTTTGGCTCGACCTGCGCCGGAGTCACGAACTTGAAGCCGTCGAACACCAGGTGCTCGTACATGTCGTCGGTCATGACCCAGACGTGCGGATGCTTCACCAGCACGTCCGTGATCTTCTTCATCTCGTCGTAGGAATAGGCGGCGCCGGTGGGATTGGAGGGCGAGTTCACGACCAGCCACTTGGTTTTCGGCGTGATCGCTCGCTCGAGGTCGGCGGGTTGCAGCTTGAAGCCTTTCTCGGCCGGGCATTTGACGAAGATGGGCGTGCCGCCGCACATGAGCGCCATATCCGGGTAGGAGACCCAGTAGGGCGCTGGAACGATGACCTCGTCACCGGGGTTGAGGGAGGCGAAGAGGGCGTTGAAGAGGGTCTGCTTGCCGCCGCAGCCGACGGTGATCTGGTCCGGCGTGTAGTCGAGGTCGTTCTCGCGCTTGAACTTCTCGCAGATGGCCTTGCGCAGCTCGAGCATTCCCATCACGTCGGTATAGCGGATCTCGCCCCTGTCGATGGCGGCCTTGCCGGCGTCGACGATGTGCTGGGGCGTGTTGAAATCGGGCTCGCCCGCGCTCAGGCTGATGATGTCGCGGCCCTCGGTCTTCAGTTTCCGCGCGAGCATCCCCGCGGCGGCGGTGGCGGACGGTTTCACCCGTTTCATGACGTCGGCAAGAAAAGCCATCGTGGAAATTCCCTTGATGCGGTAACAACGCGGCCGAAACGGCCGGAAACATCAACAGTACGCCGAGGCTCCGGGGGCGCGCAACGGGAGAAGGAGGCCCGTTACGCCGCGCGGCGCGACTTGATTCGCCTGATGTCTTGCGGTTGCAAATTGCGGCGCGCCATCTTGAGATCGTAGCGGCTTTGCAGGTTCATCCAGAATTCCGGACTATTGCCGAAACAGAGGGCGAGCCGGAGCGCCGTGTCTGCGGTGATGCGGCGGCGGTTGTTGACGATCTCGGCGATCCGGTTGGGAGAAATGCCGATCGCCTTGGCGAGCTGGTTCTGCGAAAGCCCGTACTCGGCCAAAAACTCCTCCTTCAGCATCTCGCCGGGGGTGACGGGGGCGAATTCATCGCGGTTCACTCGCGACTCCGCTTATGATAATCCGTGACCATGCATTGCCCGCTCGAACGATGTGCGCGGAGGGCGGTTTGTCCAGCGATAAATACAGGAACTTCAACGATCTCCGTCAATATGAGCGTGAAGGAGTGGCTTTTGCTATTCGCATGGAGCCGGGAGTTATGCCTGCCGCTGTTATCGCGCCGCACGGAGGGAAGATTGAACCGGGAACATCGGAGGTAGTAGCTGCCATAGCAGCCCACACGTATAACCTCTACTGCTTCGAGGGGCGCAAGAGGCGGGCGAACCGCAATCTTCACATCATGTCGACGAATTTCGATGAGCCACAATGCCTGGAATTGGTTACTCGCTGTGATGTGGTCGTGGCCGTGCACGGTCTCAAAGGTGCGCGTGAGGGCGTTGACATCGGTGGGCGGGATCATGAGCTTCGCGATCAGATACGTGAAAATCTACGAAGCGTCGGCTTCAGGGCCAGGGTTTCTACCCACGGCTCCTACGCGGCTGTCATTCGTTATAATATCTGCAACAGAGGGCGCACAGGCGTTGGCGCTCAATTGGAAATCACGCAAGGCCTTAGAGATGCCCTGCTGGCCGACAAGGCGCGTCTGGACGTCTTCGCCGATGCTGTGCGACGGGCAATCGACTTGAAGCTGTCAAAGCATGACATTCACGTTCGGCTCCGTCACATGTTGGATGCAGCGCGCGAGGCCGTCGGCTTCTGCAACGGTCGTGTCAGAGCTGATCTCGATAAGGACAGGATGCTCGTCCTCGCGTTGCAGTGGCTCGTCGAGAGGATCGGCGAAGCTGCACGGCATATTCCTCCTGATTTCCGGCAACGGAAGCGCGTCGTTCCGTGGGACGAACTTATAAGCGCTCGGAACCGCCTCATCGAAGACTATGCGAACGTAGACATGGACAGCGTGTGGACGATCGTGACCGGATGTTTGCCCCAACTGGTGGCGAACTTGGAAAAGGCCTTGCCATCCGGCAAACGGTGAATTGCCGGAGTCGTTCCCCTGGCCACCGGGCTGTCCCCGCGCCTATATAAGCGCCATGTCCCACACCTTCGTGAACCCGCAGATCTTCACGCCCCAGAAGCGGCCGCCGATGACGGAAGGCGCGAGCTTCAAGCTCGCGTCGGACTTCGCGCCCGCCGGCGACCAGCCGCAGGCGATCACGGCCGTGACGGAAGGCCTGGTGAACGGGGAGCGCGATCAGGTCCTGCTCGGCGTCACCGGGTCGGGCAAGACGTTCACCATCGCCCACGTGATCCAGAACGTGCAGCGGCCGACCCTCGTGCTCGCCCCCAACAAGACGCTGGCCGCCCAGCTTTACGGCGAGATGAAGTCCTTTTTTCCCGAGAACGCGGTCGAGTATTTCGTCTCCTACTACGATTACTACCAGCCGGAGGCGTACGTCCCCAGGACCGACACGTATATCGAAAAGGACGCCTCCATCAACGAGCAGATCGACCGCATGCGGCATTCGGCGACCCGTGCGCTTCTGGAGCGGAAGGATGTGATCCTCGTCGCCTCGGTCTCCTGCATCTACGGTATCGGCGCGGTCGAGACCTACGCCGAGATGGTGCTCCGTCTCAAGCCCGGCGACCGCATCGAGCGCAGCGCGCTGCTCGCCCGCCTGGTCGAGCTGCAGTATCGGCGGAACGACATGGCGTTCTTCCGCGGCGCCTTCCGCGTCCGCGGCGACGTCGTCGAAATCTATCCCTCCCATATGGAGGATCGGGCGTGGCACATCTCCCTCTTCGGCGACGAGGTCGAGGAGGTCGTCGAATTCGACCCGCTCACCGGCGACAAGCTGGCCCCGCTCGACGAGATCGTCGTCTACCCGAACAGCCACTACGTGACGCCGCGCCCGACGCTCCAGCAGGCGATCCCCAAGATCAAAGAGGAGCTGAAGCAGCGCATCGCCGAGCTCACGGCGGCCGGCCGCCTGATCGAGGCGCAGCGGGTCGAGGAGCGAACGACGTTCGATCTCGAGATGCTGGAGACCACGGGCCACTGCAGCGGGATCGAAAACTATTCGCGCTATCTCACCGGCCGCAATCCCGGCGAGCCGCCGCCGACGCTGTTCGAATATCTGCCGTCCAATGCGCTCCTGATCGTGGACGAAAGCCACGTCACGATCCCGCAGCTGGGCGGGATGTTCCGCGGCGACTTCAACCGCAAAACGACGCTCGCCGAGTACGGCTTTCGCCTCCCGAGCTGCATCGACAACCGGCCGCTTCGGTTCGAGGAATGGGATCACATGCGGCCGCCGACCGTGTTCGTCTCGGCGACGCCGGGGCCGTGGGAGATGGAGCGCACGGCCGGCGCATTCGTCGAGCAGGTCGTGCGGCCGACCGGCCTCATCGACCCGCTCTGCATCATCCGGCCGGTGGAGAGCCAGGTGGACGACCTCCTGAAGGAGGTGAAGGAGGTGGCGGCCAAGGGCCAGCGCACGCTCGTCACCACGCTCACCAAGCGGATGGCCGAGGACCTGACGGAGTACCTGCACGAGCATGGGGTCCGCGTGCGCTACATGCATTCGGACATCGAGACGCTCGAGCGCATCGAGATCGTGCGCGACCTCCGGCTCGGCGCCTTCGACGTCCTCGTCGGCATCAATCTCCTGCGCGAGGGGCTCGATATTCCGGAGTGCGCGCTCGTGGCCATCCTCGACGCCGACAAGGAGGGCTTTCTCCGCTCCAGGACCAGCCTCGTTCAAACCATCGGGCGAGCGGCCCGCAACCTGGACGGCCGTGTCGTCCTCTATGCCGACGTCATGACCGCGTCTCTCAAATACGCGCTCGCCGAGACCAATCGCCGCCGCGAGCGCCAGACGGCCTACAACACGGAACACGGGATCACGCCGGAAAGCGTGAAGAAGGGAATTTCCGACGTGCTGCAGTCCGTCTACGAGCACGATTACGTCACGGTGGACACCGGCGTCGCCGGCGACATCCACCGTATCGGCCACAACCTCAAGAGCGTCGTCGGCGATCTCGAGGAGCGGATGCGCGCGGCGGCGGCCGAGCTCGAGTTCGAAGAGGCGGCCCGGCTCCGCGACGAGCTCCGCCGCCTGGAAGCCTTCGACCTCGGCCTCGGCCGTCCGGGAGTCGCGCCGAAGGCCGGCGGCGAGTGGCGGATGAAGGCGAAGCAGAACAGGAAGGCGCAGCGCCGGGCGCGCCGCTGAGGCCGGATCGCCTTGGTGGCCTACCAGATGCGCTCGACGCCGTAGTGGTCGAACGCGCGGTCGTTGCTCACCAGCGCCATCTTCTCGGTCAACGCCTGACACGCGAGAAGGCGGTCGAAGGGGTCCTTGTGGCCTCGGATCGTCGGCAATTCATGCACGCGTAGGGCATGGTCGAGAGTCACCGGCAGCACTTGAAAACCGTTTTGCGTCACTTCTTTTTTGATGAAGGGCGTGAGCGGAGCCGGCATTTGAAAATGCCCGAGCCTGGCCTTGATTGCAATTTCCCAGCCGGTCACGCTGCTAATGAATATCTCTGCATCGGAATTGCCAATGACCTCACGCGCGGCCGCTGAGACAAGCTCATGGAGATTGATCCACCAGAGGAAGGCATGCGTATCGAGAAGCGCTCTCAATCGCCGCGCCCCTCGAAGTACTTTTGAATGTCTTCGGGGAGCGGATCGTCAAAACTATCGTGAACGATGAACTTGCCCCGTGCGCTGCCCGGCTTGCGGTCCGGTCGTCGCTGGTCGATCGGGACCAGCCTGGCGACCGGCTTTCCCGCCTTGGCGATGACCACGTCCTCCCCTTGCCGCACGCGCTCCAAGAGCTTGGAAAAATGGGTCTTCGCTTCGTGGACGTTGACGGTGACAGCCATTCCCTAAGAGTAGACTAAGTCGTGGACTAAGTCTACGGCAAAACCAAACGAAACGAGGGTTTAGTGCAGCTGCTTCGCCGACGCCTGGAGCATCGCTTCTGCGGTCTTGATCTCCGTCTCGGCCGCCTTCTTGGCCGCTGCGTCCGTTGCCGCTTCGAAGGCGGCCTTGGCGTCGGTGAGGCGCTTTTCGGCCTCGCCGCGGTCGATCGAGGAAATCGGGAGCGCCTCTTCGACGAGCACCGTGCAGCGCTCCGGATTGACTTCGCAGAACCCGCCGCCGACGAAGATGCTGTCCTTGACCTTGCCGCCTTCGTGAATGTCGATGACGCCCGGGCGCACGATGGCCAGGAGCGGCGAATGCCCGGGCAGCACGCCGATGTCGCCCTCCGTGCAGGGGACGACCACCATCTCGACCGGCTCGGAGATGAGCAGCTGCTCCGGCGAGACCAGCTCGAATTCGATGCGTTCGGCCATCACCCCTTGTCCTTACGCGGCTTCGGCCGCGAGCTTTTTCGCCTTCGCCATCACTTCGTCGATGGTGCCGACCATGTAGAAGGCGGACTCCGGAAGGTGGTCGTACTCGCCGGCGGCGATCCCCTTGAACCCGCGGATCGTTTCTTCCAACGGCACGAGCACGCCTTTGGTGCCGGTGAACACCTCGGCGACGTGGAACGGCTGCGAGAGGAAGCGCTGGATCTTGCGGGCCCGCGCGACGGTGAGCTTGTCCTCTTCCGAAAGCTCGTCCATCCCGAGGATGGCGATGATGTCCTGCAGCGACTTGTAGGTCTGCAGGATGCGCTGAACTTGAGTCGCGACGTTGTAGTGCTCCTCGCCGACGATGCGGGGGTCGAGCATGCGCGAGGTGGAATCGAGCGGGTCGACCGCCGGGTAGATGCCGAGCTCGGCGATCTGGCGCGACAGCACCGTGGTCGCGTCCAAGTGCGCGAACGAGGTGGCCGGCGCGGGGTCGGTCAGATCGTCGGCCGGCACGTAGATCGCCTGCACGGACGTGATCGAGCCCTTGTTGGTCGATGTGATGCGTTCCTGCAAGTTGCCCATGTCGGTCGACAGCGTCGGCTGGTAGCCGACCGCCGACGGGATACGGCCAAGAAGGGCCGACACTTCGGAGCCGGCTTGCGTGAACCGGAAGATGTTGTCGATGAAGAGCAACACGTCCTGGCCTTCGTGGTCGCGGAAGTATTCGGCGAGGGTGAGGCCGCTGAGGCCCACGCGCGCGCGCGCGCCCGGCGGCTCGTTCATCTGGCCGTAGACGAGCGCAGCCTTCGAGCCGGGGCCGTCGAGCTTGATCACGCCCGACTCGATCATCTCGTGATAGAGGTCGTTGCCCTCGCGCGTGCGCTCGCCCACGCCCGCGAACACGGAATAGCCGCCGTGGGCCTTCGCGATGTTGTTGATCAGCTCCATGATGATCACGGTCTTGCCGACCCCGGCGCCGCCGAAGAGCCCGATCTTGCCGCCCTTCGCGTACGGGCTGATGAGGTCGGTGACCTTGATCCCGGTGACCAGGATTTCGGCCTCGGTCGATTGATCGACGAACTTCGGCGCCGGCGCGTGAATGGGCAGCGTCATCTTGGTTTTCAGGGGGCCGCGCTCGTCGATCGGCTCGCCGATCACGTTGATGATGCGCCCGAGAGTCTCCGGGCCGACCGGCACGCGGATGTAGTCGCCGGTATCCGTCACCTTGATGCCGCGTTGAAGGCCGTCGGTCGAATCCATGGCGACCGTGCGCACCGTGTTCTCGCCCAAGTGCTGGGCGACTTCGAGCACCAGGATCTTCCCCTGGTTTTCGCAGTGGAGCGCATTCAGGATCTGCGGAAGGTCGGCTTCGAATCGCACGTCCACGACGGCGCCCGTGATCTGGGTGACGACTCCGACAGTGTTTTTGGCCATCGTTGATGCTCCTTGTCGACGTTCGACTTCGTAACGGCTAGACCGCCTCCGCACCGGAAATGATTTCGATCAGTTCCTTGGTGATGGAGGCCTGGCGGCTCCGGTTGAGGATGAGGGTCAGGCGATCGATCATGTCGCCTGCGTTGCGGGTGGCGCTGTCCATGGCGGACATGCGGGCGCCGTGCTCGGACGCCGCGTGCTCGAGCAGGGCCCGAAACAGCTGCACCGCGAGATTCCTGGGCAGCAACTCGGCGAGGATGTCGTCCTCGTCGGGCTCGAAGATCGGGACGGCCTGCGGGCCCTTCGCCGCAGCCGCCTCATCGGCCTTCGGGACCGGCAGCGGAATCAGCTGCTGGGCCGTCACGATCTGGGTCATCGCCGACTTGAAGCGGTTGTAGACGACGGTGCAGACGTCGAACTCCTCGGCGGCGAACATTTCGGAGATCTTCGCCGCGACCGCCTGCGCCTCGGAGTAGACCATCACTTTCCGGCCGAGTCCGGTGATGGCGCCCACGATCGCGTTGCCGAAATCTCGGCGCAGAAGCTCGTTGCCCTTGCGCCCGACGCAAAGAATCTTGACCGTCTTCCCGTCGCGCCGGAGCGCATGGGCCATGGTGCGCACCTGGCGCACGATGGACGAATTGAAGGCGCCGCAGAGGCCGCGGTCCGTCGTGTAGGCGACGATCAAGTGCGTCTGGTCGCTTCCCGTCCCGCGCAGCATGGGCGGCGCTCCGGCCGCGTCGGCAAAGCTCTTGGCGAGCGAGCCGACCATGCGGTCCATGCGCTCCGTGTAGGGCCGGGCGGCTTCGGCGGCTTCCTGCGCGCGCCGAAGTTTCGCCGCGGCCACCATTTTCATGGCCGAAGTGATCTTCTGCGTGGACTTCACGCTTCGGATGCGGAGGCGCAGCGTTTTGAGACTAGGCATGGGGTTTCGTTCGCGTCAGGCGGTAGCTAACGGTGCGAAGGCATCCGATTCTCACGCAAAGTTCTGCGCGAAAGCGGACAGGATCTGCTTCAACTTGGCGTCCGTCTGCTCGGAGATGGCCTTCTCCTTGCGGATGGCGGCGAGGACATCGGGGGACTTCGCTCGCATTTCGTTCAACAGCGCGGCCTCGAAGCGCGTGATGTCCGCGAGCGCGACCTTGTCCAGGTAGCCCCGCACGCCCGCGTAGAGGGTGACGACCTCTTCCTCGACCGGGTACGGCTTGTACTGCGGCTGCTTCAGAAGCTCCGTGAGACGCGCGCCGCGGGCGAGCAGCTTCTGTGTCGACGGATCGAGATCGGAGGAGAACTGGGCGAACGCGGCCATCTCGCGGTACTGGGCGAGCTCCAGCTTGATCGAGCCGGCCACCTGCTTCATCGCCTTGATCTGGGCGGCCGAGCCGACGCGGCTGACCGAAAGGCCGACGTTCACGGCGGGCCGGATGCCCTTATAGAAGAGCTCGGTTTCCAGGAAGATCTGGCCGTCGGTGATCGAGATGACGTTGGTCGGAATATAGGCGGACACGTCGCCGGCCTGGGTTTCGATGACCGGCAGCGCGGTCAACGAGCCGCCGCCGTGCTTGTCGCTCATTTTGGCCGCGCGCTCCAGGAGGCGCGAATGCAGGTAGAACACGTCGCCCGGAAATGCCTCGCGGCCGGGGGGGCGGCGGAGCAAAAGCGACATCTGCCGGTAAGCGACGGCCTGCTTCGAAAGATCGTCGTAGAAGATCACCGCGTGCATGCCGTTGTCGCGGAAATACTCGCCCATCGAGCAGCCTGCGTAGGGCGCGAGGAATTGCAACGGCGCCGGCTCCGACGCCGTCGCCGCGACCACGATCGAATACTTGAGCGCGTCGTACTCCGACAGCGTCTTCACGAGCTGGGCCACCGTCGAGCGTTTTTGGCCGATGCAGACGTAGATGCAGTAGAGCTTTTCCTTCTCGCTTCCCGATTCATTGATGGTGCGCTGGTTGATGATGGTGTCGATGATCACGGCGGTCTTGCCGGTCTGGCGGTCGCCGATGATCAGCTCGCGCTGGCCGCGGCCGATGGGGATCAGGCTGTCGATCGCCTTGATGCCGGTCTGCATCGGCTCGTGCACGGAGCGGCGGGGGATGATGCCCGGTGCCTTCACGTCGACGCGGCGGCGCTCTTTCGCCTTGATGTCGCCCTTGCCGTCGATCGGATTGCCGAGTGCGTCCACGACCCGCCCGAGAAGCTCCTTGCCGACGGGAACGTCGACGATGGTGTGGGTCCGCTTGACGGTGTCGCCCTCGCGGATCGTGCGGTCGTCGCCGAAAATCACGACGCCGACGTTGTCGGTCTCCAGGTTGAGCGCCATGCCCTTGATGCCGCCCGGGAACTCGACCATCTCGCCCGCCTGGACCTGGTCGAGGCCGTAGACGCGGGCGATGCCGTCCCCGACGGAGAGCACCTTGCCGACGTCGGCGACCTCGCTCTCGGCGCCGAAATTGGCGATCTGTTCCTTGAGAATTGCGGAAATTTCCGCGGCGCGGATTTCCATTATCCTACTCCCTTCATCGCAAACCGCAGGCGTTCAAGCTTCGTGCTGAGCGAGCTGTCGACCATGCGCGATCCGATTTTGACGACGAGCCCGCCGAGAAGATTCGCATCGACGCTGGCGTCGACCGCGACCTTGGCGCCGAGGGCCCGCTTCAACGATTCCCGCAGCGCATCGAGCTGGGCGTCATTCAGCGGCACGGCCGACCGGACGTCCGCCGTGACTTCGCCCCGGTGATGCGCGAGCCGCGCAAGGTAGGCGGCGATCATGTCCGGCAGCGCGAAGAGGCGCCGATTGGCCGTCACCACGCTGACGAAACGGCGCGTGAGATCGTGGACACCCGCCTTGTCGAGCACGGCGAGGACGGCGTTCTTTTGGTTGTCGCGCGAAATGATCGGCGACCGGATCACGCGCCCGAGATCCTTGCTTTCGCGGATCATCTGGCGGAGCTGTGCGAGGTCTTGAGCCACGCGGTCGAGGGCGCCCTCGGGCTCCGCCAAATCGAACAGCGCCGCGGCATAACGGGCCGCAAGCCCGGAAGCACCTGATGTTTCCGTCACCACGATCGCGACGTCCCGATTCCGGTTTCAGGGAATTCCGGCGGCAAGACGACGAGGACCTTCAAAGACCTCGCCCATGCCGGACCCCTCCAAAGTGCGTGGTTCTCTAGCATACCCATTTCCACCATGCAACCGAACATCCTACCCGAAAAATAACGGAAAACGGCGGAATTCCGCGGCTCAGAGGAAGGAGTACGGGTCGACGTCGATTTGCACGCGAATGCGCTCGGAGACGCGCGCGGCGCCGAGCCATTGGCGGATCAGCGGCTGCGGTGCCACGTCTTTCGGCGTCTTCATCAACAGGCGCCGCCGGTGACGGCCGCGGAGAAGCGCGAGCGGCGCCGGCGCCGGGCCGAACACCTCGATGCCCGAAGTCCGCGGCGCGGCGCGGGCGAGGACGCGCGCCGCATTGTCGACCTCTGCCTCGTGGGTTCCCGAAACGATCAGCGCCACCAGCCTCCCGAACGGCGGCATTCCTGCTTGCCGGCGGGCGTCGGCCTCGGCGTCGAGAAACCGCTCGCGGTCGCCCGACGCGAGCGCCTTCATCACCGGATGCTCCGGCATGTACGTCTGCAAGAGGACCCGCCCCGGCTGATCGGCGCGGCCGGCCCGGCCGGCCACCTGATAGAGAAGCTGATAGGTTCGCTCGGCGGCGCGCAAATCGCCGCCCGAGAGCCCGAGATCCGCGTCCACCACGCCGACCAGGGTCAGCAGCGGAAAATGATATCCCTTGGCGACGATCTGGGTCCCGATGACGAGATCGATCTCGTGATCCTCGATCCGCCGCACGAGCTCTTCCGCCGCGCGCGGCGTCTCCACGGTATCGCTGGCGGCGATCACGTGGCGGACCCCCGGCAAGAGCGCGACCGCTTCTTCGGCCAGCCGCTCGACTCCCGGCCCGCAGGCGGCGAAGCGCCCGGCGACGCCGCACCCCGGGCACAGCTCGGGCAGGCCGGCCGCGTAGCCGCAGTGGTGGCATTGTAGGCGCGCCTGGCGGCGGTGCTCGACCAGCCAAGCCGTGCACTGCGGGCACCGGAGCCGGTGGCCGCACGCCCGGCAAAGCGTCAACGGCGCATAGCCGCGCCGGTTGAGGAACAGCATCGCCTGCTGGCCGGCTGCGAGCGTTTCCTTGAGCGTCCGTGCAAGGGCCGGCGCAAGCCAGCGGCCGGCGGGCAGCCGGTCCTGCCGCATGTCCACGATGGAGATCTCCGGCATGCGGGCGCGCAGATGGCGGTCGGGAAGGTGGAGGGCCTGATAGCGCCCGGCCCGCACGTTGATGACCGTTTCGAGGGACGGTGTCGCCGAGACGAGCGCGATCGGGATCCGGCCGAGCTGCGCCCTGACGACGGCCATGTCGCGCGCGTTGTAGACGACGCCCTCTTCCTGCTTGAACGCGGCATCGTGCTCTTCGTCCACCACCAGGAGGCCGAGGTCGGGAAACGGCAGGAAGAGCGCGGAGCGGGCGCCGACGACCACGCGCGCTCGCCCGAGTGCGACCGCGCGCCAATTGGCCCGCCGCTCGGCTTGGGTGAGGTTCGAATGCCAGACCGTCGGCGGTGCCCCGAAGCGCTCGCGAAACCGCTGGAGCCACTGGACGCTCAAGGCGATCTCCGGCAAGAGCACGAGAGCCTGACGGCCCGCGCCGAGCGCCCTGGCGATGGCCTGAAAATAGATTTCGGTCTTTCCGGCGCCCGGGACGCCGTCGAGAACGGTGACGCTGAAGCCGCCCGCCTGCACCCGGGCTTCGAGAGCTTGGGCGGCGGCGGCCTGTTCGGGCGAGAGGGTCGGCCCGGGCGTGTCGGCGTCGGGGAGCGGGGGCGCGGGCTCGACGGCGAGCGTGACCGGGAGAAGCGCGCCCATGGTGACCAGCCCCCGTACCACTGAAGGTCCGGCGGCGGCTTCACGCGCGAGCTCGATCGCGGCGCGGGGCGGTCCCTCGGCGGCGATCGCGAGCACGCGCGCGCGCGCCGGCGTCACCCGGAAATCGGACGGCAGCGTGCCCTGCGTGTAGGCGACGGTCGGTTTCGGGGCTTTGAGCGCATCGGGCACGCTCACCACCATCTTGAGGACGGCGCCCGCGCTGTGGAGCGTGTAGTCGGCCACCCAGCGGACAAATCGCAGCGAAACCTCGGGGAGAGGCGGCGCCTGGACCCGCCCGGAGACATCGCGCAGCCGCGCTTCCGCGATCCCGCCGGCCGCGTCTCCCCAGACGACCCCGATCGCGCTTCGCCGGCCGAACGGAACTTCGACGAGGTCGCCGGGGGTCAGCGCGAGCCCGTCGGGCACCCGGTAATCGTAAGGGGGCAGGGGCAGCGGTAGTAGGACCGCGACTTGGCGCGCCGCAATATGTTGGGTATTCGGCCCTTCGGCGCTGGATTGAGGTGAATCCATGAGATACACTCTAAAGCGAATCGGCTGCGGCGCGCGAGCGCGCACCGGCGCGCCGTCGGGGCAATCCGGGGGTTCGATCACGTTCCCAGCATGAGTGGCATCCAGGAGAATACGGCTGCCGAGAGCGGCCTTGAGGTCGCGCCGGCGCCCAACGCGTTATCGCCCGAACAAGTCGCGGACTACCTGCTGCGCAACCCTGACTTTTTCATCCGCAATACCGAAGTTCTCGTCGCCATGCAGGCGCCGAAGCGCTGGAGCGGCGACGGCGTCATCGACATGCAGAAGGTGCTGCTGGATCGCCAGCAGGGCGCGATCGACGATCTCCGCGCGTGCGCCGAGCAGGTGATCGAGACGAGCCGCGGCAATATGAGCGTGCAAACACGCACCCATGCGGCGGTGCTGGCTCTGCTCGCCGTCAACAGCATCGACCGGCTCGCACAGGTGGTCACCGACGATCTCCCGTTGTTGTTGGACGTGGACATGGTGACGCTTGGCTTCGAGCGCGATCAGCCGACGGCCGTTCCGATCAACGCGATGTACATCCGGCCCCTGGCGGCCGGCACCGTCGACCGGGTGCTCGGCTTCGACCGGAACGTCCTCCTGGTGCGCGACATGACGGATGACGGCACCGTGTTCGACGCCGCCGCGGGCCTCATCCGCTCGGCGGCGATGGCCCGCCTCAGGCCGAGCCGCAGCATGCCGATGGGGCTGCTCGCGCTGGGCTCGCGCGGCACGATCTTTCACCCCGGGCAAGGGACGGAGCTGCTCGGGTTTCTGGCGCGGGTCGTCGAGGGCTGCATTCACCGGGTGTGGGACGGCAGGAGGTGACTCCGGCCGTCGCCGAGCCCGCCGTTCTCAGTGCGATGGGACGGTGGCAGGCGTGGCTCGCGGACGAGCGCCGGATGTCCGCCCGCACGACGGAAGCCTACGCCCACGACATCCACGCCTTTTTCGCTTTCCTCGCCGAGCATCTCGGGCACCCGCCGGGACTCGACGATCTGGCATCCCTCCGGGCCACCGACTTCCGCAGTTATCTCGCGTCGCGCGCAAGCGCCGGGCTTGCCCGCACGTCGACGGCGCGGGCGATGTCGACGATCAGGGGTTTCTTCCGGTTTCTCACGCGCGCCGGCCTCGCCGATAACGCAGTTCTCGCGGCGGTGCGAACGCCGAAGGTGCCGAAGTCCATCCCCAAGGCCCTGACCCCGGAAGAAGCTCTCGAAGCCGTGGAAACGGCATCGGAATTGAGCGACGAGCCCTGGGTCGCCAAGCGCGACACGGCCCTGTTCACGCTTCTCTACGGATGCGGGCTTCGGATCGGAGAGGCCCTTGGCCTCAAGCGCCGCGATCTGCCGACCGGGGACACAATGGTCGTCACCGGCAAGGGCCGGAAGCAGCGCCTCGTGCCTGTCCTCGCGGAAGTCCGCGCCGCCATTGCCGATTACGTCCAGGCGTGCCCGTACCAGCCGGGCGACGACGGGCCGTTGTTCCTGGGCGTCCGCGGCGACGCCCTCAACCCGGGTGTCGTGCAGCGCCAGATGCGGCGTCTCCGCGCGTTGCTCGGCCTTTCCGAGTCGGCGACACCGCACGCGCTCCGTCACAGCTTCGCCACGCACCTCTTGGCGGGCGGCGGCGATCTCCGGACCATTCAGGAGTTGCTGGGGCACGCGTCCCTCTCCACGACCCAGCGCTACACCGAGGTGGACCAGGCGCATCTGCTTGACGTCTACCGCAACGCGCACCCGCGCGCGCGCAGCCGCTAGCGGCGCTGCCCCCGGCTCAACGCCTGGAACGCGAGGGGCCCAAGGGCCACGGTCAAACCCACGGCGGCGAACGCGATTCCCCACGACCAGGCCGATTGCCCGCCGCCCGTGAGATCGAGCGCCACCCCGACGGCGAGCGGCCCAAGGAAAGCGCCGATAAAACCGATGGACGAATGCACGGCCATGGTTGCTCCCCGGTATCCTTCCGGTGCCACGCCAACGACCCCGGCGGTGAGGGCGGCCGAATCGCCGGCGATGGCCACGGCGTAGATCAGACAGAAGCCGACCACCATCCAAAACGGCCATCCGACGGAGAAGCCAAGCAAGCAGCCGAGCACGGAGGACGCCACCATCATCGCCAGGATGGTCGCATGCCGCCCGCATCGCTTGGCGACCTCGTTGCCCAAGATGCTGGCCGGGACACCGATCAGGTTGACAGCGGCGGCGAGGGTGGTCGCGCTCCAGTGCGGACCGCCGGCCGGATCGAAATCCCTGGCGAACACGAGGAACGCGACGAGCCAGGCGCGAAAGGCGAACAGCTCGAAATTGTGGGCCGTGTAGCCGAGCACGTAGGCCATAGCGGGCCTGCACCGGAGGACCGGGCGAAAGTCGAGGAGGTGCGTATCCGGCGACTCTTGCGGAATCGGGTCCTTGCCGGGCAGGAACGCCATCACGAGCACGATGGCGAGCGCGGGACCGGCCGCGGCGACGCCGAAGGCCGAAGCCCAGCCATGGGCGACCGACATCTCGCCCGCGATCACGAACGACATCGATGAACCGACGCCGAAGCTGGTCGTATAGAAGGCGAGCGCGCGGCTGTGCTCGGTTCCGTAGAGGTAGTCGGTCAAGAGCTTGAGGCCGGGCATGTAGGTGCCGGCGAGGCCGATCCCGGCGAGGGTGCGGAAGAGCATGGCGGTCCAAAACCCCTCCGCAAAGAGGGCGAACGCCAGATGCGACGACGCGCTGAGCGCCATCGAAAACAAATAGACCCTGCGGGGCGGCACCCGGTCGGTGAGGCTTACCAGAACCGGCACGGCGCAAAGGTAGCCGGCGTAGAAGATTCCGTTGATCCAGCCGGCGTCCGTATTGCTGAGCGACCAGGCCTCGATGAACGTCGGAACGAGCGCGGCAAAGGAGAGGAATCCCGCCATGCTCGCCATCTCGGCGACACAAAGAACGGCGGTGACCGCGACGGGGGACGATACCCGAATCATGGGCGCATAATAAAGGCGTGGGCGACGAAGTCACCCTCAAGGGAGCCCGTTGATAGGCCGAGCGCCGCGGGCCGATTCGGCCGCTCAAACCTCGGTCGACAGGAGCGCCGGCGGCGAGCTCGGCGTCCGCGACGAGCCGGAGACCGTCCCGCGCTCGGCCGCATCCTTCGGCGACTCCACAGCCGCTCTTTCGATCGCGTCGGCACGCGCGCGCACGCGATCGGCCGCGGTGCCGACCTGCTGACGGTCCTCCTCGTCGGCGTCCTCGGCGGCCTTATCGGCATAGCCGGCGATGCTGCGGGCGGAAGCGGCCAAGGACGACACGAGCTTCAGAAGATCGGCATTGCGTTCCTCGCCGTCTTCCCCCGGCTCGTCGTCGGATGCTTGGATCGCTTCTTTCGCGGCACCGATCGCCTCGGGCGCGCGTCCAAGCAGAGTTTCCGCCTGCTCGGCCAGCGCCGCGGCAGCGGTTTCGTTCCCGGTTGCCGATGCGACGGCCGCGATCAGGACGTAGACGCGGAGAAGCTCGTCCGCAAGTTCGAGGAGCTTCTGAGACACAGCGCCGCGCGAGCCGGCGAGCGATTGCTCGAGGCCGCGCGCTTGCTGGAAGACGGTTTCCAGCTTTGCGGTGAGCTCCTCGACGAACGTGTCGGTGAGGACGCCCAAGAACCTGGCGTCCTTAGGTGTAGCCCCGGACGACGCGGGCTCCAAGATCGCTTGAGACCGTGCCGGTGTCGTCGAACGTATGGGTTCGCGCTCCAGGATGGCGCGCAGTATGGGCGAAAATGTCGGTCCTGGATCGGTTATGGAAGGGGCCATTCTGACCTCCGTCGTAACGATCTAATGCCAAAGCGCGGACTTGGCTTTCTAGCTGTCCGCAACCCAAACTTAACAGGCATCCGCCGCCGCAAGCAATAGATTGATTATGGTTAAATATGGATGGCCCGGCCGAGGGCGGCGAGGGCGGCTTCCTTGACCGCCTCGGAGAGGCCGGGGTGTCCGTGGCAGGTTCTTGCCAGATCCTCCGCCGAGCCGCCAAATTCCATTGTAACAACAACCTCTTGGATGAGATCTCCGGCCTCCGGGCCGACGATGTGAGCGCCCAGGATGCGGTCGGTCTGGGCGTCTGCAAGAATCTTAACGAAGCCCTCCGCATCGGCGTTGGTGCGGGCGCGGCTGTTGGCGGTGAAGGGGAACTTGCCGACCTTGTAGGCCACGTTTTTCGCTTTCAGCTGCTCCTCGGTCTTGCCGAGGCCCGCCACCTCCGGCCACGTGTAAACGATGGCCGGGACGGCGTCGTAATTGATGTGGCCGGTTTGCCCGGACATGATCTCGACGCAGACCACGCCCTCGTCTTCCGCTTTATGGGCGAGCATGGCGCCGCCGATCACGTCGCCGATGGCGAAGATGCCCGCGACATTGGTTTGGAAATCCTCGTCCACTTTGACGAAGCCGCGTTGGTCTTTCTCCACGCCCACCTTGTCGAGGCCGAGCCGCTCGGTATAGGGGCGCCGGCCCACGGCGACGAGCACGATCTCGCATCTGATCTTGTCGGTGGCGCCGCCGTCCCGCGGTTCGAAGGTCACCTCGACGCCGTCGTTCATCGCCTTCGCGCCGGTCACCTTGCTCGAGAGCTTGAACTCGAGGCCCTGCTTTTTCAGTGTGCGCAGCATCTGCTTCGAGACCTCGCCGTCCATGCCGGGCAGGATATGGTCGAGGAACTCGATGACCGTCACCTTGGCGCCGAGCCGGCGCCAGACGGAACCCAGTTCGAGGCCGATCACGCCGGCGCCGATCACCAGCATGGTCGCCGGAACCTTCTTCAGATCGAGCGCGCCGGTCGAGCTCACGATTCGCTTCTCGTCGATGGCGATGCCGGGCAGCGGGGTCACGTCGGAGCCCGTCGCGACCAGGATGTTCTTGGTCTTCAGGCTCTGCTTGGCGCCGCCCTTCGCCGGCGTCACCTGCACTTCGCCCGCGGCGGCGATCACGCCTTCGCCCGCCACGTAGGTGATCTTGTTCTTCTTCATCAGGAACTCGATGCCCTGCGTGAGCTCGCTGACGACCTTGCCTTTCCGCGCCATCATCGCCGGCAGGTCGACTTCGAAGCCCTTCGACTTGATTCCGTGATGCGCGAACTCGTGCGACGCCACTTCGTAGTGGTGGGACGACTGCAAAAGCGCCTTCGATGGGATGCAGCCGACGTTGAGGCAGGTTCCGCCGAGCGCACCCCGCTTCTCCACGATGGCCGTCTTGAGGCCGAGCTGCGCCGCCCGGATCGCGGCCACGTAGCCGGCGGGACCGCCGCCGATGACGACGAGGTCGAATGTTTCGCTCATGGCAAAAACCTTTGCTCTGAAGGAGCGCCGCCCATCACACGTCGATGAGGATGCGCTTCGGATCCTCGATCAGCTCCTTGATGCGGACGAGGAATGAGACCGCCTCGCGCCCGTCGACGATCCGGTGATCGTAGGAGAGGGCGAGGTACATCATCGGCCGGATCTCGATCTTGTCGCCGACGGCGACGGGGCGGCTCTGGATCTTGTGCATGCCGAGAATGCCCGACTGCGGCACGTTGAGAATCGGCATCGACATCAGCGAGCCGAAGACGCCGCCGTTGGAGATGGTGAACGTCCCGCCGGTCATCTCGTCGATGGTGAGCTTGCCGTCGCGGGCGCGGCGGCCGAAGTCGGTGATCTGGCGCTCGATCTCGGCGAAGCCCAACAGGTCCGCGTCCTTGAGGACGGGCACCACGAGGCCTTGCGGCGAGCCGACGGCCACGCCGACGTTGTAGTAGTTCTTGTAGATGATCTCGTCGCCGTATATCTCGCCGTTGACGGCCGGCCATTCCTTGAGCGCGATGCAGCTCGCGCGGACGAACATGGACATGAAGCCCAAGCGCACGCCGTGCTTCTTCTCGAAGGTGTCCTTGTAGTCGCCGCGGAGCGACATCGCCGCGCTCATGTCGGCTTCGTTCCAGGTGGTGAGGATGGCGGCGGTGTCCTGCGCCTGCTTCAGGCGGCGGGCGATGATGCGCCGGAGCTTCGACATCCGGACCCGCTCTTCGCGCGGGTTCTCGGCGCGCGGCGGCAGCGGCGCCGGCGCTTCCGCGGACGCCGGCCGCGCCGAGGCTTTCGCGCTGCCCTTCTGGATGGCGTCGAGCACGTCGCCCTTGGTGATCCGTCCGTCCGGCCCGCTCGCGGCGATGCGCGCGGGATCGAGGGTGTTGTCATCGACCAGCTTTCTGACCGCGGGCGAAAGCGGAAGCGCCGCGGCTTTCTGTGCCGCCGGCGCTTGCGGCGCCGGTGCGGGCGCTGCCGCCGGAGCGGGTTTCGCCGGTGCCGCCGGTTTCGCTGCGGCGGGGGCGGCGGCCGGCTTCGCCGCCGGCGCAGCCTTCGGGGTGGCGCTTACGGTTCCTTGCGCGCCTTCCTCGATCACGCCGAGAAGGGCTCCCACCTGCACGTCCGTTCCTTCGCCCGCCGCGATGTTGGCAAGGGCGCCGGCAACGGGTGAGTTGACCTCTACCGTCACCTTGTCGGTCTCGAGCTCGACGATCGGCTCATCCCGGGCGACGGCTTCGCCCGCGCGCTTGAACCATTTGGCGACGGTTGCCTCCGTCACCGATTCGCCGAGGGTTGGAACCCTGATCTCGACACCCATTTGTCCCCTCAATTTCTGCGTGCGGCGGTTTGCCCGATTAGCGGCGTTTCGCGGCCTTCGGGGGCGCCTTGGCTCCCGTCTGCTGGATGGTCAGCGCGTCGTTGACGAGCGCGGCCTGCTCGGCCACGTGCTTCTTGTGGCTCCCCGTCGCCGGCGATGCCGCGGCCGCGCGCCCCGTATAGCGGACCGTCTCGCCCCCGCGGCCCATCTCGCTCAACGTCTCTTCCAGGGGCTCGCGGATCATGGTCCACGCGCCCATGTTCTTCGGCTCTTCCTGGCACCAGACGATATCGGCGTTGGGGAAGCGCCCGAGCTCTTCGGTCAGCGCCTTCTTCGGGAACGGATAGAGCTGTTCCAGGCGAAGGACGTAGGCGTCCTTTTGGCCGCGCTTCTCTCGCTCCTCGTAGAGGTCGTAGTAGACCTTGCCGGAGCAGAGGACGACCCGCTTAATGCGCGCGTCCGCGAGCACATCGCCCCGATCCCACAGCACGCGATGGAAGGTTTCGCCTGCGGCCATCTCGCTGAGCCGGGAGACGGCGAGCTTGTGGCGCAGCAGCGACTTCGGCGTCATCATAATCAACGGCTTGCGGAAGTCGCGCATGAGCTGCCGGCGCAGCGCGTGGAAATAGCTGGCGGGCGTCGTGCAGTTGCAGACCTGCATGTTGTCTTCGGCGCAGAGCTGGAGATAGCGCTCGAGGCGGGCGGAGCTGTGCTCCGGGCCCTGGCCCTCGTAGCCGTGCGGCAGCAGCAAGACGAGGCCGGACATCCGCAGCCATTTGGACTCGCCCGCGGCGATGAACTGGTCGATGACCACCTGGGCGCCATTGGCGAAATCGCCGAACTGGCCTTCCCAGAGCACCAGCATCTGCGGCTCGGCAAGGCTGTAGCCGTATTCGAAGCCGAGCACGCCCGCCTCGGACAGCGGGCTGTCGATCACCTCGTAGGGCGCCTGGCCGAAACGGATGTTGTTGAGGGGCACGTAGCGCTCTTCCGTGTCCTGGTCGATGAGGACGGAATGCCGCTGCGAGAACGTGCCGCGGCCGCAGTCCTGGCCGGAGAGGCGGACCGGGTGCCCGTCGACGGCCAGCGTCCCGAACGCGAGCGCCTCGCCCGTCGCCCAATCGATGCCCTCGCCGGTCTCGATCATTTTCCGCTTCGTCTCGAGCTGGCGGACGATTTTCTTGTGCACGTTGACGTTCTCGGGCACGCGGGCGATGGCGAGCCCGACTTCCTTCAAGCGCTCGATCGGCACCCCGGTTTCGCCCCGCCGGGCGTCGCCGTAGGCCACGGTGAATCCCGCCCACGAGCCTTCCAGCCAGTCGGCCTTGTTGACCTTATAGCCTTTCGCCGCGTCGAAGGCGTCGTCGAGCCGCTTGGCCGTGGTGGCGCGGGCCGCGTCGGCGTAGGCTTGCGTGATCGTGCCCTCGGCGACGAGCCTGTCGGCGTAAAGGGTCGACGTCGTCGGATGCTCCGCGATCTTCCTGTACATGCGCGGCTGGGTGAACGCCGGCTCGTCGCTTTCGTTGTGGCCGTAGCGCCGGTAGCAGACGATGTCGAGCACGACGTCGCTCTTGAACCGCTGCCGGTATTCCATCGCCATGCGGGCGCTGTGGGCGACGGCCTCCGGGTCGTCGGCGTTGACGTGGAAGATCGGGGCCGAGACCGCCTTCGCGATGTCCGTGCAATAGATGGAGGAGCGGGAATACTGCGGCGACGTGGTGAACCCGATCTGGTTGTTGATGACGATATGGATCGTGCCGCCGGTTTCGTAGCCGGCGAGGTTGGAGAGCTCAAGCGCTTCCGGCACCAGGCCCTGGCCGGCGAACGCGGCGTCGCCGTGGAGCAGCATGCCCATGACCTTCTCGCGCTGGGCATCGTTCTTCTGGCGCTGCTTGGCGCGCACTTTGCCGAGCACGACCGTGTTCACCACTTCCAGGTGCGAGGGATTGGCGGTGAGGGAGAGGTGCACGGAGCGCCCGTCGAAGACGCGGTCGACCGAGGTCCCGAGATGGTATTTGACGTCGCCCGAGCCCTGCACGTCGTCCGGCTTGGCGGGCGTGCCCTGGAACTCGGCGAAGATCGCCTGGAACGGCTTGTTCATCACGTTGGCGAGGATGTTGAGCCGGCCGCGGTGGGCCATGCCGATGACCACCTCTTGCAGGCCGAGCTGGCTCCCGCGCTTGAAGATCTGCTCCATCGCCGGGATCACGGATTCGCCGCCGTCGAGGCCGAACCGCTTGGTGCCGGTGAATTTCTTGTCGAGGTAGCTCTCGAAGGCTTCCGTCTCGATCAGGCGTTCGAGGATCCCGCGCTTGCTCTTGTCGGTGAACTGCGGCTTGTTACGGGCCGGCTCGACGCGCTCCTGGATCCAGGCCTTCTCCTCGGGACCCTGGATGTGCATGTACTCGACGCCGATATGCCCGCAGTAGGTTTCGCGCAGGACCCGGACGATCTCGCGCATCGTTGCGGATTCGAGGCCGAGGACGAAATTGAGGAATATCTCGCGGTCCATGTCCCGCTCGGTGAATCCATAAGTGGCGGGATCGAGCTCCGGATGATCCTCCCGCGCCCAGAGGCCCAAGGGGTCGAGCTCGGCGAGCAGATGCCCGCGGACCCGGTAGGACCGGATCATCGTGAACGCCTGGAGCGAGTCGCGGACCGCGTCGCGCCCCCGGTCGGCCGCGAAGCGCGGGCCCTGCGGCGCAGGGGCCGCGGCGGGCGCGGTTTCGGCGTGCTCGACGGTTTCGGCCGCGGCGGCGCCGTTGCCGCCGGGGAAGGGCTTCGTCGGCGCCCAGCTCGGGCCGCGCATCTCGGCGATCAGCGCCTGCGCCTCGTCGTCGAAGCCGGCGAATGTCTCCTGCCAACGCGGGTCCACCGACTGCGGGTTCTCGAGATACCGGCGATAAAGGTCGGCAACGTAAGATTGGTTGCCGGCGTAAAAGACGGAGAGGGGATCGGTCGCTGTCATGTCTCGCTCGGCGTGCTCCTCAATACGTCGGGCCAGGCTTGCCCGCAGAGCCTACTCTATTTGCCTTTCAGCACCTTGGCCATTGTGGCGCCGAGGGCCGCCGGTGAATCCGAGACGTGAATGCCGGCGCTTTTCATCGCCTCGATCTTGTCGCCTGCGCCGCCCTTGCCGCCGGAGATGATCGCGCCCGCGTGTCCCATGCGGCGCCCCGGTGGCGCCGTGAGGCCTGCGATGAAGCCGACCACCGGCTTCTTGACCTTGGACGCCTTGAGAAAGGCCGCCGCGTCTTCCTCGGCGGCGCCGCCGATCTCGCCGATCATGACGATCGCCTCGGTCTCCCGGTCGCCGAGGAAGAGATCGAGGCAATCGACGAAGTTGGTTCCGTTCACCGGGTCGCCGCCGATCCCGATGCACGTGCTCTGACCGAGGCCGGCCGCCGTCGTCTGCGCCACCGCCTCGTAGGTCAACGTGCCGGAGCGCGACACGATGCCGACCTTGCCGCGCTTGTGGATGTGGCCGGGCATGATGCCGATCTTGCATTCGCCGGGAGTGATGACGCCGGGGCAGTTGGGGCCGACGAGCCGGGACTTGGAGCCCTGCAACGCCCGCTTCACCTTGACCATGTCGAGAACCGGGATGCCCTCCGTGATGCAGACGACAAGCGCGATCCCTGCGTCGATGGCTTCGAGAATGGCGTCGGCCGCGAAGGGGGGCGGCACGTAGATGGCGGAGACCGTGGCGCCCGTCTTCTTCACCGCCTGTTCGACCGTGTCGAAGACGGGCAAGTTGAGGTGCCGGGTCCCGCCCTTGCCGGGGGTCACGCCGCCGACCATTTTGGTTCCGTAGGCGATCGCCTGCTCGGAATGGAAGGTGCCTTGGGCGCCGGTGAAGCCCTGGCAGATGACCTTGGTGGCTTTGTTGACGAGGACGGCCATCAGCGCTTCCCCTTCGCCGCCTTGACCGCCTTCACCAC
Source organism: Rhodospirillales bacterium (assembly GCA_009694195.1). GTDB lineage: Bacteria > Pseudomonadota > Alphaproteobacteria > Rhodospirillales > SHVQ01 > SHVQ01. The sequence goes on along the minus strand of SHVQ01000001.1, from coordinate 129,336 downwards.
CTTTTCGGCGGCGTCGGCGAGGTCGCTCGCGGAGACGATGGGAAGACCCGAGTCGGCGAGGATTTTCTTGCCCAAATCCACGTTGGTGCCTTCCAGGCGGACCACGAGCGGCACGCTCAGTTTCACCTCGCGGGCCGCCGCGACGACGCCCTCGGCGATGATGTCGCAGCGCATGATGCCGCCGAAGATGTTGACCAGGATGCCCTTCACGTTCGCGTCCGAGAGAATGATCTTGAACGCCGTTGTGACGCGCTCCTTGGTGGCGCCGCCGCCGACGTCGAGGAAGTTGGCGGGCGAGCCCCCATAGAGCTTGATGATGTCCATGGTGCTCATGGCGAGGCCGGCGCCGTTCACCATGCAGCCGATGCTGCCGTCGAGCTTGATGTAGTTGAGCTCGTGGCGGCTCGCCTCGACTTCGGCCGGATCTTCCTCGTCCGTGTCGCGCATCTCCGCCACGTCCTTGTGGCGGAAGAGGGCGTTGTCGTCGAAATTGAATTTGGCGTCGAGCGCCATCACCTCGCCCGCCTTGGTGACGACGAGCGGGTTGATCTCGACGATCGAGGCATCGAGCTCCGTGTAGGCCTTGTACATGGCGAGCATGAACTGCACGGCCGCGGAGACCTGCTTGCCCTCGAGCCCAAGGCCGAACGCGAGCCGGCGGGCATGGAAGGGCAGCATGCCGGTCACCGGATCGATGGCGACCTTGAGGATTTTTTCAGGGGTCTTGTGGGCGACCTCTTCGATTTCCATGCCGCCTTCGGTCGACGCCATCATGGTGATGCGGGACGTCGTGCGGTCGAGCAGGAGGCCCAAGTAGAGCTCGCGGGCGATGTCGCAGCCTTCTTCGATGTAGATGCGCTTGACCGTCTTTCCGGCCGCGCCCGACTGCTTGGTCACGAGAACGTGGCCGATCATCTCGCCCGCGTTCTTCTCGACGTCCTCGACCGATTTGACGACCCGGACGCCGCCCTTGCCTTGCGGATTGTCCTTGAAGCGGCCGGCGCCGCGCCCGCCCGCGTGGATCTGCGATTTGACGACCCAGACGGGACCGCCGAGCTCCTTGGCTACCTCGACCGCTTCCTTCGGCGTGTAGGCGACCTTGCCGCGCGGAACCTTGACGCCGTAGCGGCGAAGCAGCTCCTTCGCCTGATACTCATGGATGTTCATGGACTAGGCCCTTGTCCCGTTCTGGGCGAGGCCGGGAAACCCGGCGTCAGCCCATCATCCCCTTCGTCGCCTGGATCAGCCCGCGCACCGACTCGACGGATTTGTCGAACATCTTGCGTTCGTCCGGGTTGAGCTCGATCTCGACGATGCGCTCGACGCCGCCGGCCCCGATCACGCAGGGCACGCCGACGTAGATGTCCTTGAGCCCGAACTGGCCGTCGAGATGGGCGGCGCAGGGCAGCACACGCTTCTTGTCCTTGAGGTAGCTCTCCGCCATCTGGATCGCGGCAGCGGCCGGCGCGTAGAAGGCCGATCCCGTCTTCAGAAGCTTGACGATCTCGGCGCCGCCGTCGCGCGTGCGTTGGACGATCTGGTCGAGCTTCGCCTGGGTGGTCCAGCCCATCTTCACGAGGTCGGGCAACGGAATGCCCGCGACCGAGGAATAGCGCACCAGCGGCACCATGGTGTCGCCGTGGCCGCCGAGCACGAAGGCCGTCACGTCCTCGACCGAGACCTTGAATTCCTCGGCGAGGAAGTGGCGGAAGCGGGAGCTGTCGAGCACGCCCGCCATCCCGACCACCATGTTGTGGGGAAGCCCGCTGATCTCGCGGAGCGCCCAGACCATGGCGTCCAAGGGGTTGGTGATGCAGATCACGAAGGCCTTCGGGCAGTTTTTGCGCAAGCCGTCGCCGACCGCTTTCATGACCTTGGCGTTGGTCCCGATCAGGTCGTCGCGGCTCATGCCGGGCTTGCGCGCGATCCCCGCCGTCACGATGGCGACATCAGCGTTCTTGATGGCCGAATAGTCGTTCGAGCCGATGACGGCGGCGTCGAAGCCCTCGATGGGGGACGCTTCGGCGATATCGAGCGCCTTCCCCTGGGGAATGCCCTCCATGATGTCGTAGAGCACGACATCGCCGAGCTCCTTGAGCCCCGCCAGGAGTGCCAGCGTGCCGCCGATGTTGCCGGCGCCGATCAAAGCAATTTTGTTCCGTGCCATGGCCTTCACCACTCGGATGACGTTTTAAGCGATGGAAATGAAACCCGCCCAGGGCCCCCAATACTCGCCCTGTGGTACCGCGATTTGCGGCCCAGGGCAAGAAAAAGCCTGGATTCACGGGTGGTTATAGACGCTGGGACGACGGCATGCCGTCTCCCCTCCGATCCCTCAACGCGTTGATTTGTAATCTATTTCTTCTTCAGAGCCGCTTCCTTCAGCTCCTTGAGCGTGAACAGGTAGCTGTCGGCCGGCAGCGGCTTATGACAGGCCAGGCACTCGGCCTGGTTGGCGGCGGCCCGGACGGACAGGTCCGCGTTGAACGCCGCGTAGTTCCAGTCGTCGTTGCGCAAAATCTCCGGGATGTCCTTGCCCCAGCCGGCTTCCCGCGCCATCGTCGTAATGAAGGCGAGCGTGTCGGGCACCAGGTTGCCGTCGGCGCCCTTGACCGGGACTTTCTTATCGTCGAGCTTGGGCGTGTAGACCTCCAAGACGAGAAACGCCCCGTTGGGGATGGGCTTGCCCTCGCGCGCCGCCTTGAGCGCGACGTCGTTCGCGTACAGGTGCCGCACCTGCGGCCGCTCCGGATAATTGACGACGGCGTACATCGTGTACTTGGTCTTGTAGTCGGCCGGGAAATTCGCGTTCGTGATGTTCGTCTTCTTCAGATTGGGAAGGAACTCCGACATCGCGGTCCCGGCCGTCGCGCCCTGCAGGCTGGCGAAATAGGCCGCCACGTTATCCATGTCGGCGGTCCGCATTCACGAAGTGGTGAACACGTAGTCGAGCCCGATGTCGGCGGCGGTCGCCCCCTGGGTGAGCGCCCCCGACGAAATGAAGTCGACGCCGGATTCGGCGATCGCGCGGATCGTCGCGAGCTTCACCCCGCCCGAGGCTTCGAGGGGAACCCGGCCGTTCACCATGCGCACCGCCTCGCGAAGGCGCTCAGGGGTCATGTTGTCGAGCAGGATGCGGTCGGCGCCGGCGCCGAGCGCCTCTTCGACCTGGTCGAGCGTGTCGCACTCGACCTCGACGTTCTTGAGCCCGGCGGCCTTCGCCCGCTTCACCGCCTCGCCGACGCTGCCGGCGACGGCCACGTGGTTGTCCTTGATGAGGACGCCGTCGTCCAAGCGCATCCGGTGGTTGGTGGCGCCGCCGACCCGGGTCGCGTACTTGGAAAGGTTGCGAAGGCCGGGGATCGTCTTCCGGGTATCCAGCACCACGGCCTTCGTGCCCTTGACCCGTTCCACATACTTCCGCGTGAGAGTAGCGATCCCCGACAGCAGTTGCAGGATATTGAGCGCCGTGCGTTCGGCCGTGAGCAGGCCTTCCGCCGGCCCCTCGACGCGGGCGATGGTGGCGCCCGCCATGGCGATGCTGCCTTCCGCGAGCTTGACCGCGATCGTCGCATCGGGCGCAAGCCGCCGGAACACTTCAAGAGCGATGGGGAGCCCGGCGATGACGATCTCCTCGCGCGCGACGACGTCGGCCTTCAGGCGGGCGCCTTTCGGAATGACCGCGCGCGTCGTGATGTCGCCCAAGCCGACGTCTTCGGCCAGCGCCGCGTCGATCACGGCGGCCACGTCCTTCGGATCGGGAAGGGGCGGCTCCCCCGCGGCCGCCATCGCGCCTATTCCGCGGCTCGGGCCGAGGCCGGCGCGGGTGGCGACATCTCGAGCATGCGCTTCAAGGGCTTCAGGGCCTGCTCGCGCAGCGCTTCCGGAATCTCGACCCTGGGCGCCATGTTGACGAGCGAGAGGTAAAGCTTCTCGACCGTGTTGAGGGCCATGTACGGGCAGCTCGCGCAATTGCAGCTGCCGTCGGAGCCGGGCGCCGGAATGAACGTCTTGCCGGGCGCCAGCTTTTCCATCTGGTGGATGATGTGGCGCTCGGTCGCGATGATGAATTCCTTCTCCGGCCGCTGCACGACGAAGTCGAGGATCGAGCGGGTGGAGCCGACATGGTCGGCGAACGCGAGGATGCTTTCCGTGCACTCCGGGTGCGCCACCACGGGCGCTTTCGGGTGCTTGGTCTTGAGCTTGCTGAGCTCGCGGGCGGAGAAGCGGTCGTGCACGATGCAGCTTCCGTTCCACAATTCCATCTTCCGGCCGGTCACGCGCGCGACATAGGCGCCCAAGTGGCGGTCGGGCGCGAACATGATCGGCTTGTCCTTCGGGAGCTGGCGAACGATGTGCTCGGCGCTGGACGAGGTCACGATGACGTCGGAGAGGGCCTTCACCTCGGCCGACGAATTGATGTAGGTGACGATGATGGTATCGGGGTGCGCGTCCCGGTATTTGCGCAGCTCGTCGGCCTTGCACGAATCCTCGAGCGAGCAGCCGGCTTCCTCGTCCGGCAGCAGGACGGTCTTCGCCGGGCTCAGGATCTTGGCGACCTCGGCCATGAAACGGACGCCGCAGAACGCGATGACGTCGGCTTTCGTCTCGGCTGCTTTACGAGAGAGATCGAGCGAGTCGCCGATGAAGTCCGCGAGATCCTGGATCTCCGCGTCCTGGTAATAGTGGGCGAGGATGACGACGTTCTTCTCGCGCCTCAGCCGCTCGATCTCGGCGAAGACATCGATCGAGGGATCGAGCTTGTCGAGCGTCGTGGCGCCCTTCCCAGGCAGCGCGATGGTTTCCATGGAAACCGTCCTTTCGTCGCCGACGATGACAGATCTCGCGGTGACGGCGTCAGCCCCGACCCCCGCGGAACCACTCAAATTAGCCCAAATATGGGGTGAAATCAGCCCTTACGCAAACCCAACTTGGCCCTCGCGGCGGTCCCGCTTTTCCGCGCTGCCGGAGTCGCGGTGCGGCCTGGCCATGTATTCGGGCGACTGCATCTCCATCAGGCGGGAGACGGTGCGTTGAAACTCGAAGGCGCCGTCGCCGGCCGGGTAAAGCTCGTGGGGCGCCGCCGCGGCCGAGCAGATGAGGTTGACCTTGGATTCGTAGAGGGCGTCGATGAGCGTGACGAAGCGCTTCGCCTCGTTCCGCTTCTCCGGCCCGAGCGTGGGAATGCCCTTCAGGATCAGCGTGTGGAAGCGGCTCGCGATCTCCAGGTAGTCGGCGGCGCCGAGCGGCCGCTCGCAAAGCTCGGCGAAGCCCATCATGGCGACGCCCTCGGCCGCGCGCGGCACGACGAGGTCGCGTCCCTGGACGACCAGGCGTAGGCTCGCGGGCGTGGCGCCGACGGTGAGCCGCCGGAAGCTTTCTTCGAGGGCGGCGTCGGCCGTCCCGCCCTCGGCGACCACGTAGACGTCCATGGCGGTGAGCCGCTCGAGGCGATAATCGGTCCCGCCGTCCAGCGCGATCACGTCGAGCTTTTGCTCGATCAAGCCGATGAACGGCAGGAAGAGCTCGCGCTGCAGCCCGTTCTTATAGAGGTCGTGCGGCGGGCGGTTGGATGTGGTGACGACGACCACGCCCTGCTCGAACAGCGACTCGAACAGGCGGCCGAGGATCATCGCGTCGCCGATGTCCGTCACGTGAAGCTCGTCGAAGCAGAGGAGCCACGCCTGGTCGACGATCACCTTGGAAAGCGCGGCAAGGGGGTCGGCCGTCGCCGGCACTTTGCCGGCCTTCACCGCCTGGCGGAAATTATGGACGCGGCGGTGGACCTCCTGCATGAAGGCGTGGAAGTGGACATGCTTTCGCGCCTCCACGCCCGCATGGCCGTAGAACAGCTCCATCAGCATCGATTTGCCGCGCCCGACGCCGCCCCAGAGGTAGATGCCCTTGGGCGCGGGCTTCTGCCCGCCCGCGATCGTGAGGCGCGCCAGCCAGCCGGCCTTGCCCATTTGCGGGGCGTACCCGGCGAGTGCGACGTTCAGATCGTGCAGCCGCTTCGCCGCGCCTTCCTGGTCGGGGTCGGAGCGGATGTTGCCGGCCTCGACGAGCCCGCGGTATGCGCCGAAGAAGCCGTTGGATTCTGTCGTCTGTGCCATGATTCGGGTGACCGGAAGTAACCCGCACGCGGCCGTCTTGTAAAGGGAAAGGACGAGGTACCTGGTATACCTCAGGCGGTCAGCAGCCGCTCTCCAAAGCCCCTCTCCGGCGAGCGGGAGCCGCCGGCACGCAACGTATGTAAACTGTTTCGTTGACATATGTAATCTGTTAGATTACAATTTCTATTTCTGCCTATGATCAAGAGTTTCTGCCACAGGGGCCTCAAGGAACTCCTGGACACCGGCGCCACGCGCCGGGTCGCCCCCGACCTGCAGAAGCGCATTGTCAAGCGACTCGACGTGTTGAACCGGGCCACGACGCTGCAAAACATCGACGTCCCCGGCTACCGCCTCCACCCGCTGAAAGGGACGGGCCGCTACGCCATCGACGTGAATGGCCCCTGGCGGATCACCTTCAGCTGGGACGGACAGAACGTGACGGCGGTCGACCTGGAGCAGTACCATTGAGGCGGCGAACAGAACGGAGAGCGACATGCCCCTCTACAAGCCAGGCCGCATGACGCGGCCCCCGACGCACCCCGGCGCGATCCTGCGCGAGGACGCGCTTCCCGCCCTCAAGCTGACGGTCAGCCAGGCCGCGCGCGACCTCGGCGTCACGCGCCAGTTCCTGCACCGGCTCCTCAACGAGGACGTGCCGATCTCCGCCGAGATGGCGCTCAAGATCGGCCGCCTGTGCGGCAACGGCCCCGAGCTGTGGATCAACATGCAGGCTGCCTACGACCTCTGGCACGCGAAGCAGAGGCTCGGGCCCGAGCTCGACGCGGTTCCTGAGCGCCACAAGGCTGCGTAGTACTCGCGTGCACAAGTTCTGGAGTCGTCAATCGTCATGCTTCGAGGCGCGCTTTGCGCGCACCTCAGCATGAGGTTTATCTTTGAGAAGGAATCTTTAAGGGCCTCACCCTGAGGAGGCCCGAAGGGCCGTCTCGAAGGGCGAGGCCCGTCCTGCGAATTTACGATTCCGAGTAATAGCCCTGCACTCACGGAGGCCAATGGCTGCGCAGGCGCTGGCAGGGGGCCGTGATCTCACGCGGCCATCCCTCCTTCGCAACCCTCGCCCCCGCAACCAGGGCTATCGCATGTGGCCTTCCTCCCCCTTCGAGACGGCCGCTTCGCGGCCTCCTCAAGGATGAGGAAGGCCTTGGAAAGCCTCATGGTGAGGAGGGCGCGCAGCGCCCGTCTCGAACCATGAGGCGATTCCCCTACCCCCGCAACGGAGGAGGGTAATACCAGCGCTCTTTGGTACTGACCCGTCCCCATGGTCATGGCCGGGCTTGTCCCTGCCATCCATACCCTTGAACTGATTGTCTTTTTTAAGACGTGGATGCCCGCGACAAGCGCGGGCATGACGAGTCAATATTAGCGGCGCTTGGTATTACGCACAGGCTCATCCTGTCATTGCCGGGCGCACCGTCGCAGCCGGCGCGAACGCGGCTTCCATCTCGCGCCGGACCAGGAGCGCGTCACTTGTCTCTTTGATCTCCACGTCGGCCCAGCGGACGATGGCGCCCGCGCGGATCGCGTTCTTGAGCTTGACGCCGTGGGCGAGGCCGATGGGGAGCACGCCCTGTGCGAGGGAATCGGCCGCGGGCATGAGCCGGCCCCAGACCGTGGCGCCGCCTTCGCCGTCGAGGGCTTCGCCGGCCGCAAGATCGCGCTTGGCGCACGCCGCCACGTCGGCGACGAAGCCTTGCGCGGCGCCGGTCGCCTCGCCCCGGAGCGCGACCGAGGCGACGCTGACCCCGAGCTCGAGCCCGATCAAATGGTACGGCCGCCAGAGGGCGGAGTAGCGCCCCGTTGCATCCGTGACGAGCCCGTAGTCGGAGAAGCAGCGCTTCACGTAATCGGTCGGCGCCTCGAAGGTCACGTACACGCCCCAGCGGAGATGGTCGTCGATGTCGGCGCCTTCGCGCGTGCGGCTGGAGATGACTTCCACCTGGCCCTTGTGGTGGAGGCAGCCGCCGGCGTCGCCCGGGATCAGCGTCTTTGCCAAGTCCTTCGCGGCGCACGGCGGAAAAGTAAGTCCATCGGGCGCGGGCGTGAGGCCGGTCGCGTTGGCGACGGCCGCCATCTCGATCCCCGACTTGGTTCCGTCGAGGAAGGAGTTGAACATCTTCGCATTCAGCCCGCTCTCTTTCGCGCGCTCCGGCGTGAGCCCGTAATGGCCCCACACGGTCTCCGGCGTGGAGGCGTGGAACTCCGGCATGTAGAGCGTGCCCTTGCCGGCGGCGACGACTTCGAAGCCGATGGTTCGCGCCCAATCGACTTGCTCGCAGATAAGCGACGGCTGATCGCCGTAGGCGAGCGAATAGATGATCCCGGCTTCGCGCGCTTTCCGCGCCAGCAGCGGCCCCGCCAGCACGTCCGCTTCGACGTTGACCATGACGACGTGGCGGCGGTGCTCGCAGCAAAGGAGAACGTGACGGATGCCGGCTGCCGGGTCGCCGGTCGCATCGATGACGACCTCGACGCCGTCGGCGGCGATGAGAGCGCCTGAATCTTCGGTGAGCCAGGTCGTGCCGCGCTTTCGCGCCTCGGCGGGGTTCGTGGCAAGGCGCTCGGGCGGCCAGCCGGTGGTGGCGAGTGCCGCCTTGGCCCGCGCGGCCGACAGATCGGCGACGCCGAACAGATGGATGCCGGGCGTGCGCAGCGCCTGGGAGAGGAACATGGCGCCGAACTTGCCGGCCCCGATGAGGCCCACGCGGATCGGGTTGTTCGCCTCGGCCCGTTCGCGCAGCAGTCGGTGGAGGTTCATGCGTTCATATCCCTACGCGCGGCGACCCCCCTCCCTAGCCCTCCCCCGCAAGGGGGGAGGGGACTCAGAAAAATTTGCGCCCTCCCCCTCGACGGGGGAGGGTTGGGGTGGGGGTGTATCCTGCTTCAATGATGGTCGGCACTTAAGCCACTTACTCCGCCGCGCGCGGCCGCTCGCGGGCGAAGCGGATCAGGCAGTCGTCCGCCAGCATGTCGATCGGGGTGAAGTCGTGGTTGGCGATCCAGGTCGGCCGCTGGAAGCGGCGGATCGCATTGTCGCAGCGGTTGAGCGAGAGATAGACGATCCAGCGCGACCACGGCGTCAGGTTGGAGCCGGACGCGTGCACCATGTTGCCGTGGAAGAGGAGCACCGAGCCGGACGGGCCCTTGGGCGCGACGATGCCGCCTTCGTCCACCAGCCGCGTGATGGTCGCGGGATCGATCGTCCACAGGGGATAGCTGGTGGTGGAGACGTCGTGGCCCGCTTCGAGCCGGCCGTTCCGGTGGCTGCCCGGGATGAACATCAGGGGGCCGTTGAACTCGTTCGCCTCGGCGAGGAAGAGCGCGATGTTCATGGCGCGCGGGCTCGGCATGTCGTCGTCGTTGTGCCAGGTCGCGTAGTCCTGGTGCCATTGCCAGACGGCGCCGTCGAAGGCCGCCTTGGCGTTGATCTTGAACTGGTGCATGTAGAGCTTGTCGGACCCGAGGAGCTGGATGCCCGGCTCGACCAGGCGCGGGTGGCGGGCGAGCACCGCGAACGCCGGGTTCCAGGTCTGCACGTAGAATGCCGAGCGCGGGGCCGTGGTCCCTTTCTCGCGGATCACCTCTTGGCGGTCCTCGGCGAAGATGCCGGGGAGCTCGCCGTTGAGGACGTCGATCTCTTCCCGGCGGAACAGGCTGGGGAAGAAGAGATAGCCCGTTTCCTCGAATTCGCGGACCTGGTCGGCGGTGAGCTTCATGGGTATGCCTGAGCGTTTCGGGCGGATACTATTATAATGCATCGGCATGACGCCGTCTTCCGGAGGCTCCATGATCGAGGCGACACTGGCGGGCGAACCGACGATCCGGCTCGCGTGCTTCGCCGGCGTCCTCCTCGCCATGATGGCGTGGGAGGTGCTGGCGCCCAAACGACCCTTGAGCCAGCCGCGCGCGCTCCGGTGGACCGGCAATATCGGCGTCGTGCTGGCCGGCACCCTTCTCGTCCGCGTGGTCTTTCCCTTGGGTGCCACCGCCGTCGCGGCGCTCGCCGCCGAGCGCGGGATCGGCCTCTTCAACGTGGCTCCGGTCCCGTTTCCGCTCGCGGTCGTGCTGTCCGTCCTGATCCTCGACCTCGCGGTCTATGGCCAGCACGTGGCATCTCATCACGTGCCGATGTTCTGGCGGCTGCACCGGATGCACCACGCCGACCTCGACTTCGATACGACCACGGGCGTCCGCTTCCACCCGATCGAGATCGCCCTTTCGCTCGCGGTCAAGATGGCGATGATCCTGGCAACAGGCGCCCCCGCGTTCGGCGTCTTCGTCTTCGAGGTGCTGCTGAACGCGACCTCCCTCTTCAACCACGGCAACGTGCGGATGCCGTCGGCCCTCGACCGGGCGCTGCGCCGGGTGGTGGTGACGCCGGACATGCACCGGGTCCACCACTCCGTCCACGCCCGCGAGCACGACAGCAACTTCGGCTTCAACCTGCCGTGGTGGGATCGGCTCTTCGGCACCTACCGCGACCAGCCGGAGGCCGGCCACGAGAAGATGACGATCGGCCTCCCCATCTTCCGCGAGCCCCGGGAGCTCTGGCTGCACCGGATGCTCGCGCAGCCGTTCGTGGGGGCATCGCCGGATTAACGCGCGCCTTCCATCAGGCGCGCGACCTCGCGGGCGAGCGGATCGTCGGGGACGGATTTGAGCCCGCGGATCACGCCCCGGCGGTCGGCCTCGGATTTGTTCTGGTTGAGCTTGAACTTGCCTTCCAAGCGGTCGATTGGCATCGCGAACGCGACGATGCCCTTGACCATCATGTCCAGGTAGTCGGCGGGGAGCCGGTCCATGGACCAGGGGCCGGTCGCGGGCGTTTCGTGCCGGGCGACCAGGCGCTTCAGGATCGCGACGGTCTTCTCCTTGTCCTCGATCGCGCTGGGGCGGCCGTAGGCATGGACGGCGATGTAGTTCCAGGTCGGCACCGCGCGCTCCGTCTCGTACCAGGAGGGCGAGACGTAGGCGTGCGGGCCCTGGAAGACGGCGAGGGCCTCGCGCACTCCATCGAAACCGCGCCAGTGGGGGTTCGCCCGGGAGACGTGGCCGAGCAGCGTGCCCAGCTCTCCCGCAGCCGCATCGAAGATGAGTGGCACGTGCGTCACGAAGGGCCGGCCGGCGTCCGACGTGATCATCAGCGCGAACGCGTAGTCCTGCATGACGCCCTGGAGGGCGGCCCGGTCGTCGTTGGCGAAGTGGCGTGGTATAAACATTTCGGAAATTCTCCTCGGCCGATTTCGTCGCGATCATAAGGAGGCTTGCATGAACGAAGAAGTCTTCAATATGTCGATCCGGAAATTCCTGAAGAACGTCGGCGTGACCTCGCAGCGCGAAATCGAGACCGCGGTGCGCGCCGCCCTCGACTCGGGCAAGCTCAAGGGAAACGAGACGCTGAATGCCGACGTCGTGCTGACGCTGGGCGGCCTCGGCGTGAAGACGACGATCTCCGGAAAGATCAGCCTGGAATGACGCCTTCGTCACCCCCGCGGACGCGGGGGTCCAGGGCTAATGCAAATTCTCGAAAAGTCTGGGTTCCCGCTTTCGCGGGAACGACGGAACGGTGCGCTAGCTCCGCTTGAAGATCGCTTCCTTGATCGCGCCGATGGCCTGGCCGGGGTTGAGGCCTTTCGGGCAGGTGCTGGTGCAGTTCATGATCGTGTGGCAGCGATAGAGGCGATAGGGGTCGTCGATCTCGTCCAGGCGCTCGCCGGACGCTTCGTCCCGGGAATCCGCGAGCCACCGCTGCGCCTGGAGCAGCACGGCGGGCCCGAGATAGCGGTCGCCGTTCCACCAGTAGCTCGGGCAGCTCGTCTGGCAGCAGAAGCAGAGGATGCATTCCCAGAGGCCGTCGAGCTTGGCGCGCTCTTCCGGGCTTTGCAGCCGCTCGCTCGACGGCGGCGGCGTTTCCGCCTGCAGCCAGGGCTTGATCGAGGCGTACTGGGCATAGGGGACAGAAAGGTCGGCGACCAGGTCCTTAATCACCGGCATGTGCGGGAGCGGATAGATGCGCACGTCGCCCTTGATGTCCGCGATCGGCTTCGTGCAGGCGAGCGTGTTGGTGCCGTCGATGTTGAAGGCGCAGCTTCCGCAGACGCCCTCGCGGCAGGAGCGCCGGAAGGTCAGGGTCGCGTCGACCTCGTTCTTGATCTTGATGAGGGCGTCCAGGACCATCGGCCCGCACTTGTCGAGATCGACCTCGAAGGTATCGAGCCTGGGGTTGGCGCCCGCGTCGGGGTCGTAGCGGTAGATTTTGAACCGCCGAACCTGTTTCGACCCTGCGGGCGCCTGGTGCGTCTTGCCCGCGGCGACCTTCGAGTTGGCGGGTAGCATGAACTCAACCATGATCCTGTCCTTCTCGCCCTCGGCCTCAGTAGACCCGCGCCTTCGGCTCGATGTACTTGACGTCCTTGCTGAGCGTATAGGCGTGCACGGGCCGGTACGTGAGCCTGACCCGGCCCTTGTCGTCGAACCAGGCGAGCGAGTGCTTCATCCAGTTCTGATCGTCGCGCTTGGGGAAGTCCTCGTGCGCATGGGCGCCGCGGCTCTCGTGGCGGGCTTCGGCGGAATAGATCGTCGCCTTGGCGCACGCCATTAGGTTCTCGAGCTCCAAGCTCTCCACCAGGTCCGAATTCCAGATCAGCGACCGATCGCTCACCCGGATATCGGCGAGCGTCGCCGCGATCTGATCGAGCCGCCGGCAGCCCTCGGCCAGCACCTGCTTCGTGCGGAACACGGCGCAGTCGTTCTGCATCGTGCGCTGCATCTCGAGTCGAATTTCTGCCGTCGGGCGCGAGCCCTGGGCGTTGCGCATGCGGTCGAAGCGGGCGAGGGCGAAGTCCGCCGAGTCCCTGGCGAGCGGCCGGTGCGTGGTTCCGGGCTTCACCAGCGCGGCCGTGCGGATGGCAGCCGCCCGTCCGAACACCACGAGATCGAGAAGGGAGTTGGTGCCGAGCCGGTTGGCGCCGTGCACGGAGGCGGACGCGCACTCGCCGATCGCCATCAGGCCCGGAATCACGGCGTCCGGGCTCTCGGCCGTCGGGCGCAGCGCTTCGCCCATGTGATTGGTCGGGATTCCGCCCATGTTGTAGTGCACGGTCGGCAGCACCGGGATCGGATCGCGCGTTGCGTCGATGCCGGAAAAGACGCGGGCGGTCTCCGTGATGCCGGGCAGCCTGGAATGCAGGATCTCCGGCCCCAGGTGTTCGAGATGCAGGTGGATGTGGTCCTTATCGGGGCCGACGCCGCGCCCCTCGCGGATTTCGACGGTCATCGAGCGGCTGACCACGTCGCGCGAGGCCAGGTCCTTGGCCGTCGGCGCGTAGCGCTCCATGAAGCGCTCGCCTTCGGCGTTCGTGAGATAGCCGCCCTCGCCGCGGGCGCCTTCCGTGATCAGGCACCCGGCGCCGTAAATGCCGGTCGGGTGGAACTGGACGAACTCGTGGTCCTGCAGCGGCACGCCCGCGCGCGCCGCCATGCCGTTGCCGTCGCCCGTGCACGTGTGCGCCGACGTGCAGGAGAAGTAGGCCCGCCCGTAGCCGCCGGTCGCGAGCACGGTCATGTGGGCCTGGAAGCGGTGAATGGTGCCGTCGTCGAGGCACCAGGCGAGCACGCCCCGGCAGGCACCGCTTTGATCCATGATCAAGTCGATCGCGAAGTACTCGACGAAAAACTCGGCTTTGTGTTTGAGGGACTGCTGGTAGAGCGTGTGCAGGAGCGCGTGGCCCGTGCGGTCGGCGGCCGCGCAGGCGCGCTCGACCGGCGCCTCGCCGAAGTTCCGCATGTGGCCGCCGAAGGGCCGCTGATAGATCTTTCCGTCCTTCGTCCGCGAGAACGGCATTCCATAATGCTCGAGCTCGTAGACGGCCGGCACCGCTTCGCGGCACATGTACTCGATCGCGTCCTGGTCGCCGAGCCAGTCGGCGCCCTTGACGGTGTCGTACATGTGCCATTCCCAGTTGTCTTCCGCCATGTTGCCGAGCGAGGCGCCGATTCCGCCTTGCGCCGCGACCGTATGGCTGCGGGTCGGGAACACTTTGGTGATGCAGGCGGTCTTGAGGCCGGCTTCAACCAGGCCGACGGTCGCGCGAAGGCCGGCGCCGCCGGCCCCGACGACGATGGCATCGTAGCGATGATCGATGATGTCGTAGGCCGCCATCGCGATCTCAGGCTCCGAATGAAAGCCGCAGGACGGCCAGGATGGAGGAAGCGGCGAAGACAAAGGCCGCGAACTTGACGACCAGAATGCTTGTCACCTTCGCCGCTTCGGCGTGGACGTAGTCCTCGATCACCACTTGCATTCCGAGCTGCGCGTGGTGAAAGAGCGCGATGACCAGCAACACGAGCAGAAGCGCGTTCCCATGGTTCGACGCCCATTCTTTGAACGTCGCGTGATCGGCGCCCATCAGGCGGACCGCCACGAACACGAACCAAAGCGTCAGCGGCACGAGCGCGACGGCGGTCACCCGCTGCGCCCACCAGTGCGCGGCCCCTTCCTTGGCGGACCCGAGGCCGCGGACCTTTCCAAGCCGCGTCTGGCGTTCCATCAGGCCACCACCAACCGCCAGAAGGCGGCGACCCAGGTGATGGTCGTGAGGACCACGGACGCGACGACAACGGCCCAGCCGGACATCCGGAGCGCCGGCAGCTCGTAGCCGTAGCCCGCATCCCACGCGAGGTGCCGAATACCGTTGGCCAGATGGTAGAAGAGCGCGAACGTCATCCCGAGCAATACGAGCTGGCCGAACCAGGAGGCGAGAAACCGTTGCGCGCGCGCGAACTCCTCCGGGCCATAGGCGGCCGAGGTGAGCCAGTAAGCGAGCAGAAGGGCGCCGAACGCCAGCGCGATGCCGGTGAACCGGTGCAGGATCGAAAGGACGGAGGTGATCTGCGGGCGGTAGACTTGCAGATGCGGGGAGAGCGGCCGGCTTCCCTTCGGCATGGGACAATCTTTGCGAATGTTGGGAACGGCGCGCGTTCCCGAAGACAAGGCGAATCAATTCGTAAACGGCGTGACCCCGCAAGTCAATGTTGCGGGACCGCATTGAATGGGATCACGCGTCGTCTGGCATACCAGATGCAGCGCCGGGACTTCACGCATGCCGGCCGTGTGGCCCGGCTGTCGCTGTGCGCAACCGGAATGCGCGCCTGCATTCCATATCGCGTGCGCCCGTAAAGCTAAGTGCTTGGATTCAAAGGCGCGCGCTTCGCACGTGTGCGCACTTTTGTGGATAACATGTGCGCCGAATGTGTGAATCCGCGCGATTTATCAACAGAATATTTTGAATCGCGAGCCTCCGTCGGATTGAAAAATAGAGATCGCGATTTCATCATGGCATCTGACGCGCGAAGGCGTCGAATGCGGCTATTCCTGCCCTGGGCTTTGGCTCCTCCGGGGTTGACGCTTGAAGCAGGGATGGACGCTCCGGGGGACGATCGTGTGAGCGTTCTGTTTTCCGGATCGGTGACCGTTTTGGCGCTCGACTTTCGGGTCCGCATCAATACGGCTACCGAGAGGCCCCAGCACTTCCGGGTGCAGGGGAATCTCTTCGCCGGTTCGTGACGCCGCAGCCGCGGCGGGAGCGGGCGGCGTACGCAGCCTCGAACGGTCGGCTTCGCCGGTTTGTTCGAGCTGCAGGGGACTCCGAACCGGGATCGCTTGCGATCCAGGCTTCGGCGCGGGGGCGTCAGCTTTTGCGATACGGTCCTCGGAGATCGGTGCCGGTAACGGCGCCCCTCGCCTTCGACGGTCCGCGTCGCGTGTGCTTCGGTAACGGGGTGCGCGCGGGGCGGCTCAAAATCTTCCTCGCCGGGGCCGTTCTCTGCCCAGGGTGCGCCCCACGAGGAAGGTTTTTAGAAGGGTGTGACGTCGCCTTTCGTGCGTCACGGGGCCTTGGCCGGCTCCACGAGGTGTCAGGAGTGCCGCTTCGGCGGTACGCGATGTCGGGTTTCCCAGGACCCCCATCCCTGACACCTCTTTTATTTAGCACGCCCGATTCGCGGACTCAACAAGATTTTGTAGTCAAGCCTTGACAAAGGCCTAGGGGTTGAATCTCGCCCGAGTCCCTTTGGACTCAAGGGCTCACTTGGGGATAAGTGCCGTGTAATCGAGCTCGAGCACCACGGCGGGGTGATCCTTGCCGCCAGGGGTCTTCGCGGGGAAGTCCCGGCAGGGATGATCCTTCGTCGCGGTCGTGCGGATACGGAGCGCTCCGAGATCGGTCCGTCCGTCCGGGGACAGTCAGCCTGCCCAGCACTTCCGACCAGGCGAAGACGGTATCGCCCGCGAACGTCGGCGCCACGTGTCGGCCGCCGTTGATGGCGGCGATGCGGAAGGCATTGGCAAGCCCGTTGAAGGAAAGCGCGCGGGCAAGGCTGATGACGTGGCCGCCGTAAACGATCCGCCGTCCGAAACGGCCGTCCTTCTCGGCATGTTGGTTGAAGTGGACGCGGGCGGTGTTTTGAAAAAGACGCGTCGCCAGCATGTGATCGGACTCTTCGATGGTGGCGCCGTCGACGTGATCGATCTTTTCGCCCTCGCGATAATCGGACCACCGGTGGCGGCTGCCGGCCGCCTGGACGTCATACCGAACAAGGTTCAGGTTCGTCGGGACGACGAACTGTTCGGCGGGAACGGATTCCGGGAGCTCAGGAATGCTCGGCGGGGTGCCCGACCGGCCGGGCTCGCGCTTTCGCACCATAACCCAGCGCGCATAAGTGAGAGCCGTCTCGCCCTTCTGGTTGGTGCCGGTCGTCCGCACGTAGACGATCCCCGTCTTGCCGTCGGCGTTCTCCTTGAGACCGGTCACGCTCGAATGGGCTGCGAGCGTGTCGCCTGGATAGACGGGAACGCCGAAGACCCCGGCCGCGTAGCCGAGGTTGGCAACGGCGTTCAGCGAAACGTCGGGGACCGTTTTCCCGAAGACCGCGTGAAACACCAGCAGGTCATCCAGCGGTGGCGCCGGCCTCCATCTCCGTGATGGCGTCGGCGAGCGCGACCAGGCGGTGGGCCGCCTCGACGTGCAGGTTCTCGATCAGCCGGCCATTGACCACCACGACGCCTTGGCCGAGCTTGTTCGCTTCGGCGTGGGCGGCGATGATTTTTTTCGCCCACGCGATCTCCTCCGCCGACGGCGCGAAGATGCGATTGGCGGCCGCGACGGTTTTCGGGTGGATCAGGGTCTTGCCGTCGAACCCGAGCTCCTTGCCCTGCTGGCAGGAATAGGCAAACCCTCCGTCGTCGGCGAGATCGAGGTGAACGCCGTCGAGGATCGCGATGCCCGAGGCGCGCGCCGCGAGCACGCAAAGCCCGAGCGACGTAAGCATGGGCAGGCGCTCGCGCGTGTGGGCGGCGCGAAGGTCCTTCGCCAGATCCGACGTGCCCATGACGAAGCAGCCGACGCGCCGGCTGGCGCGCGCGATGGCGGCGGCGTTGAGCACGCCCTCGGGCGTTTCGATCATGCACCAGACGGGCATGCGATCGGATCCGGCCGATGTCATGATGTCGGCGACGCGGCGCACGCCGTCGGCGCTCTCCACCTTCGGGATCAGGAGGGCGTCCGCGGCGGACCGCGCGATCGCACGGACGTCGGCTTCGCCCCACGGCGTATCCAAGCCGTTCACCCGCGCGATCAGCTCCCGCTTCCCATATCCGCCGGCGCCGAGCACGTCGACGACCTGCTTTCGCGCCGCTTCCTTGGCGTCCGGCGCGACGGCGTCCTCGAGGTCGAGGATCAGGCCGTCGGCGGGGAGCGCACGGCCCTTTTCGAGCGCCCGGGCATTCGACCCGGGCATGTAAAGGACGCTACGGCGCGGGCGGGGTGCGGCGGTCATCGGAACGGTCCTTTCGGGTTACGGTCCTGCGGCTCGGGCTAAGGGCCTGACACTACTATCGGTTTTGCGGGCGCTATGGCAAGGTTTGGTGCGTGGCGATTCTGTCCATCCAGTCATATGTGTGCTTTGGCCACGTCGGCAATGCTGCGGCGCTCTTTCCTTTGCAGCGCTTAGGATTCGAGGTCTGGCCGGTGCCGACGGTGGTCCTCAGCAATCATCCGGGATACGGCAGCCGGCGCGGGCACGCGGTCGGGGCCGAGGCGGTTGCGGCCCTCGTCGACGGAGTCGCCGAGCGGGGCGCGTTCGAGCGCTGCCGGGCCGTGCTCAGCGGTTACCTCGGAGCCGCGGCGACCGGCCGTATCGCGGTGAACGCCGCACGCCGGGTCAAAACGGCGAGTCCGCATGCGATCTTCTGTTGCGATCCCGTCATGGGCGATCGGGAAGAAGGGCTTTACGTGCCCGATGACATCGTCCGCTTCTTCCGCGAGGAGGCTTCGACCGCCGCCGATATCCTGGTCCCAAATGCCTTCGAGCTGGAGGCGCTGGCAGAACAGCCGGTGACCGGCGCCGCCGGTGCCGTAGCGGCGGCGCGGAAAATGCTCGCCCGCGGCCCCGAAATGATCGTCGTCACATCAGTCCCGGCCGCGACCGGGCAAGACTCCGCACGCACGGCCACGACCCTCCTCGTCACCGCATCCGCGGCCTGGAGCGTCGCCACGCCGGCACTTTCGCTTCGGGCAAAGGGCGCCGGCGACATGTTCACGGCGCTTTTTCTCGGCTATCTTTTGCACAGCCGAGATCCGGCGGACGCGCTCGGTCGCGCGGTCTCATCGGCCTTTGCGGTGATCGAGGCAACGGTCGCGGCCGATGCGCAGGAGCTGACGTTGATCGAGGCTCAGGACGCAATGATCGATCCTCCACGCCGGTTCGCTGCAGAACGTATTTTTTAGATGCCCAAGCGAAAACGAACGCTCCCTAAGGCATGTCAAACGACTACCTGACCAAAGTGAACTTTCTGATCGTGGACGATCACACGTTCACGCTGAAGCTCATCCGCAACGTGCTCGCGACCTTCGGCGCAAAGAACGTCGAGGTCGCCCGCGACGGCACCGAAGCGCTTACCGTGATGAAAGCGTTTCATGCCGACGTCGTCATCGTCGATTAGATGATGAGTCCGATGGACGGGATCGCCTTTACGCTCCACATTCGGCGGCACAAGAAGAGCCCCAACATTTTTCTCCCGATCATCATGATGACCGGCCTTTCGGAACGCCGCCAGGTCATCGAGCGCCCCAGGCGGTTCGTGAGGGTCGGCGAGTATTTCGGCCCGGACCGGCGGCGTCGGGACAAGGTGTTCACCGGCAACGAAAAGCGAGGCTCCGGTGAGCCCGCGGGCGATAACAAGTCGGCGCTCGGACAGAAGATGAAGCAAGACGAGATCAACAAGCTGTTCAATCCCGACGAAGACCCGAGCAAGGATTGAGCCTCGTTCGGCTGGCGCCGAAAAAAACTTAAACGCGTTCGCCTAGGCGGCCTTCCGCATGTGCCGGCGGACCAGCACTTCGGCGATCTGAACGGCGTTCAGCGCCGCGCCCTTGCGCAAATTGTCGGACACCACCCAGAGATTGAGGCCGTTGGCGACGGTCGGGTCCTTGCGGATCCGGCTCACGTAGACGTGATCTTCGCCCGCGGCTTCCACGGGCGTCACGTAGCCCTCGTCCTCCCGGCGATCGACGACCGCGACGCCCGGGGCCGACTTCAGCACCCGACGAGCCTGCGCTTCGGAGATCGGCTGCTCGAACTCGAGATTGATCGCCTCGGCATGTCCGACGAAGACGGGGACGCGGACACAGGTCGCCGTGACCTTGATATCCGGGTCGAGAATCTTCCGCGTCTCTACGACCATCTTCCACTCTTCCTTCGCGGAGCCATCGTCCATGAAGACGTCGATGTGCGGGATCACGTTGAACGCGATCTGCTTCGTGAACTTCGATTGGAACTTGGCCGGAGCCTCGTTCACGTAAATCCCGCGCGTCTGATTGAACAGTTCGTCCATCGCGTCCTTGCCGGCGCCCGAGGTCGACTGATACGTGGCGACCACCACGCGCTTGATTTTGGCCGCGTCGTGCAGGGGCTTCAGGGCCACGACCATTTGAATGGTCGAGCAGTTCGGGTTGGCGATGATGCCGCGCTTCTTGTAACCGGCGATCGCGTCCGGATTGACCTCCGGGACGACCAGCGGCACATCCGGGTCCATCCGGAAATACGAGCTGTTGTCGATCACGACGGCGCCTGCGGCCGCGGCCTTCGGCGCGTACACAGCCGATACCTTGGCGCCCGGCGACGACAGCACGATGTCCGTGCCCTTGAAGTCGAAGTCCGCGAGGTTGCGCACTTTCAGGACCTTTTTCTCGCCGTAGGAGATCTCGCTCCCGACCGACCGCTCGGACGCGAGCGCGATCACTTCATCGGCGGGGAAGTTCCGTTCCGCCAGGATCGAAATCAATTCGCGGCCCACGTTCCCCGTGGCGCCGACAACAGCCACTCTGTATCCCATGGTCAAACTCCTGATCGCGGAACGGCACCGGTCTCCCGCCACCGCTCCTCGTATTTCGCGCATTTAAACCGTTTCGCGGCCCCGTTTGCAAGGGAACGCGGCATCCGAGGCCGGCGCGCGGTCTCCTCACGCCTTATCGAGCGCCTTGAGGACCGCCTCGCCCATCGCGCGGGTCGTCACTTGCTGCTTTCCGGCTTGCATGATGTCGGGTGTCCGAAGGCCTTCGGCAAGGACGGTTTTCACGGCGGCCTCGAGCCGGTCGGCCTCTTTCGCCATGTCGAACGAGTGACGGAGGCACATGGCGAAGGAGAGGATGGTCGCGAGCGGGTTGGCCTTGCCGGTGCCCGCGATATCGGGGGCGCTCCCATGCACGGGCTCGTAAAGCGCGCGGCAACGGCCTTTGGCGTCGGCCGCCCCGAGGGACGCCGAGGGCAGCATCCCGAGCGAGCCCGTCAGCATGGACGCGCAATCGGAGAGAATATCGCCGAACAGATTGTCCGTGACGATGACGTCGAACTGTTTCGGGTTGCGCACGAGCTGCATGGCGCAGTTGTCCGCGTACATGTGCGAAAGCTGGACGTCCGGGAATTCGCCGTCGCGGAGCTTCTGCACCTCTTCGCGCCACAACACGCCCGCCTCCATGACGTTCGCCTTGTCGACCGAGCACACCTTGCGGGTGCGCTTGCGCGCGAGCTCGAAGGCGACCCGCGCAACGCGCTGGATCTCGGCGGTCGTGTAGACGTGCGTGTTCACGCCCCGGCGGCCGCCGCCCGGAAGGGCTTCGATTCCCCGCGGCTCGCCGAAGTACATGCCGCCCAGGAGCTCGCGCACGATCACCATGTCGAGGCCGCGGACGAGCTCGGTCTTCAGCGTCGACGCCTCGGCCAGGGCGTCGAACACGACCGCGGGCCGCAGGTTGGCGAACAGCTCCATCTCTTTCCGGAGCTTGAGCAGCCCGCGCTCCGGCTTCTTCTCGAACGGGAGCGAGTCCCATTTGGGACCGCCAACCGCGCCGAGCAGGACGGCGTCCGCGTCCATGGCCCGCGCCAGCGTCTTGTCCGCCAACGGCGTGCCGTGCGCCTCGTAGGCGCACCCACCGACAAGGTCGTCCTCGACGTCGAAGGCGGCCTTTTGCCGCAACGCGAGCCATTCGATGACGCGCTTCACTTCCTGCATCACCTCCGGCCCGATGCCGTCGCCGGCCAGGATGAGGAGCTTCTTCTTAGCGGCCATGGTGCGCCCCGACGACCTACCGGTAGAGCCAGGGTTGGCGAGGTTTCTGGGCGGCCTCAAAGGCGGCAATCTTGGAGTCCTTCTGCAGCGTGAGGCCGATGTCGTCGAGGCCTTCCATCAGGCATTTCTTGGCGAACGAATCGATGTCGAAGGCGATCGTGCGTCCGTCGGCGGCCGTGATGCGCTGGCGCTCCAGATCGACGGTAACCTTGGCGTTGGCGCTGGGGTTCTCGGTCGATTCCTGCATCAGCTTCTCGACCTCGGCCTTCGGAAGGCGGAGCGGCAACAGGCCGTTCTTGAGGCAGTTATTATAGAAAATGTCGGCGAAGCTGGGCGCGATCACGCAGCGGATGCCGAAATCGAGCAGCGCCCAGGGCGCATGCTCGCGGGACGAGCCGCAGCCGAAGTTTTCGTCCGCAATCAGGATGCTCGCTTTCCGGTAGGCGGGCTTGTTGAGGACGAAGTCGGCGATCTCCTTCCCTTTCTCGTCCCAGCGGAGGTCGAAGAAGAGGCCCTTCGCCAGACCCGTGCGCGCGATCGTCTTCAGGAACTGCTTCGGGATGATCTGGTCGGTGTCGACGTTGATCCGCGGCAGCGGCGCCGCGGTTCCGGTGAGCGTGGTGAACGTTTGCATCGGTCTCTCCTAAAGGAATTTCCGCACGTCCGTGAGCCGGCCGTCGATCGCCGCGGCGGCGGCCATGGCGGGGCTCACGAGGTGGGTGCGTCCGCCGCGCCCCTGGCGGCCCTCGAAATTGCGGTTGGAGGTCGAGGCGCAGCGCTCCTGCGGCTTCAGCTTGTCGGCGTTCATGGCGAGGCACATGGAGCACCCGGGCTCGCGCCATTCGAAGCCGGCCGCGAGGAAGACCTTGTGCAGCCCCTCTTTCTCGGCCTGCGCTTTCACGAGGCCGGAGCCGGGCACCACCATGGCGCCGACGCCCGCCGCCACCTTGCGGCCCTTGGCGATGGCGGCGGCTTCGCGCAGGTCCTCGATCCGGCTGTTGGTGCAGGAGCCGATGAAGACCCGGTCGATGCGCACGTCGGCGAGCGGGGTTCCCGGCGCGAGGCCCATGTATTCGAGTGCGCGCTCGATCGACTGCCGCTTGTTGACGTCGGCGACCGACTTCGGGTCGGGCACGCGCCCGGTGATCGGCAGCACCTGCTCCGGCGTCGTGCCCCAGGTCACGTGCGGCACGATGGCGGCGGCGGCGAGCGTGACCTCCGTGTCGAACCTGGCACCTTCATCCGTCGGCAGCGTCTTCCAGTAGGCGAGCGCCTGGTCCCACGACTTGCCTTGCGGCGCCATCGGCTTGCCCTTGATGTAGGCGAATGTCTTCTCGTCCGGCGCGATCAGACCCGCCCGCGCGCCCGCCTCGATCGTCATGTTGCAGACGGTCATCCGGCCCTCCATGGAAAGGTCGCGGATGGCGTCGCCCGCGTACTCGATCACGTGGCCGGTGCCGCCGGCGGTGCCGATCTTGCCGATGATCGCGAGGATCACGTCCTTGGCCGTGACGCCGACGGGAAGCTTGCCGTCGACGGTGATCCGCATGTTCTTGGCGGGTTTCATCAAAAGCGTCTGGGTCGCCAGCACGTGCTCGACCTCGGAGGTCCCGATCCCGATGGCGAGCGCGCCGAGCGCCCCATGGGTCGCCGTATGCGAATCGCCGCAGACGAGCGTCAGCCCCGGCTGGGTGAATCCCTGCTCCGGGCCGATGATGTGGACGATCCCCTGCCGGTGGTCGGCCATGGAGAAGTATTCGATCCCGAATTCGGCGCAGTTCTTGGTGAGCGTATCCACCTGGAGCCGCGACTCCGGGTCGGTGATGCCGCTCTTGCGGTCCGTCGTCGGCACGTTGTGGTCGGCGACGGCGAGGGTGGCATCCGGCCGCCGGACCTTGCGGCCGTTGACCCGGAGGCCCTCGAACGCCTGCGGGCTCGTCACCTCGTGCACGAGATGACGGTCGATGTAGAGGACGCAGGTCCCTTCCTCCTGGGTATCCACGACGTGGCTTTCCCAGATCTTGTCGAAAAGCGTTTTCGGCTTCGCCATCGTTCGAACCTTTGAGAGTTGCAGTGTTCCAGCAGATGCCGGTCGGTCGCCCGGTTCAGGACTGGGCCGCCGAGCCGGTCCCTTCCTTTTTGGCCTTCTTCTTTTTCTTCTTGGATGTCTCTCCGGCGGGCGTCTCGGAGGCGGGAGCATCCGTCGGAGCGGCGGAGGCATCCGCGGCGGACGCGGGCGCCTCGGCCGCGGCCTCGCCGAAGAACTCGCGCTCCAGGATGCGGGCCTTCTTGCCCGTGCGGCCGCGCAAGTAATAGAGTTTGGCCCGGCGCACGTCGCCCCGCCGGATGACCTCGATCGCGGCGACCGAGGGGGAATAGAGGGGGAAGACCCGTTCGACACCCTCGCCGTAGGAAATCTTCCTGACCGTGAAGGCCGAGTTCATTCCGGCGCTCGTGCGGGCGATGCACACGCCCTCGAACGCCTGAAGGCGGACGCGCTCGCCCTCGACGACTTTCACGCTGACCTTGATCGTATCGCCCGGCCTGAATTTCGGGATCGGCCGCTGCTCGTTCATCTTCGTGATGGCCGTATCCTCAAGGTCTTTAATGATGGTCATGGGGGTTATCCTTTCTTCCGCTTGCCGGCACCGGCGTCCGGAGTTTTCTTGTTGAGATATCGGGACCAGAGATCGGGACGCCGCTCGCGGGTCGTCCTCTCCGACTGTTCACGGCGCCACGCCGCGATTTTCGCGTGATGCCCGGACAACAGGACACCCGGCACCTGGCGGCCGCACCATTCCTGCGGCCGCGTATAGTGCGGGTATTCGAGCAAGCCCTGTTCGAAGCTTTCTTCGTCGAGCGACTGTTCGGAGCCGACGACGCCCGGCAACAGGCGGACGCAAGCGTCGATCAGGGCGATGGCCGCGGGCTCGCCGCCCGACAGCACGAAATCGCCGAGGCTGACTTCGTCCGCCCCGTGCGCCTCGAGAACGCGCTCGTCCACGCCCTCGAAACGTCCGCACAGGAGAATGGCTCCGGATCCCGCGGCGAGGGTCTGGACGGAGCTCTGATCGAGCGCGCGCCCGCGCGGAGACAGATAGATCAAGGGCTCCTCGGCGCCGCGCGCAGCCCGCGCGGCCGAGATGCCGGCATCCAGCACGTCCGGCCGCATCACCATCCCCGGCCCGCCGCCGAACGGCGTGTCATCCACGGTGCGGTGCTTGTCGGTCGCGAAGTCGCGGATGTCCATCGTCACCAGCCGCCAATGTCCCGCGCGCAACGCTTCGCCCGCGTTGCTGAACCCGAGCGGGCCCGGAAACATGTCCGGGAACAGCGTGAGCACGGTCGCGGTCCACGCGGTGCGTTCGGGGTCTCTGCTGGCATCCCGGGCAATCACGGCCTCACCCGCTCCTCGATCCTGTTTTCCGAGCTTCCGCGGGAGGGGGCGCTTCCTCTTCCGCCGGCGGATCGACGACGATGCGCCCGCCCGCAATGTCCACGACCGGCACGGCTTGCTGGGTGAACGGCAGCAGGATCGAACGCCCGGCGCCGCCTTTTCGCAAGACGTCGACCGACGGTTCGATTTCCACCAGGTCGCCCGCGCCGAAATTGTGAACCGCTTTCACGATGCCAAGGCGCTCGCCCGCTTGCGTCTCGGCCGCGAGGCCGATGAGGTCCTTGTGGTAGAACTCCTCCTCGCCGGTCGCGGGGAGAGCGCTTCGGGGCACGAAGAGCTTCCGGCCCTTCAGCGCCATCGCCTGGTCGCGGTCGGTCACGCCGTCGAACCGGAGCACGATATCCTGGCCCCTGCGCTCGGCGAGGCGCGGAACGCCCAAGGATCGCCCCTTGTCGTCGGACAACGGGCCATAGACGACCACCGCCGCCGGATCGGCGGTGAACGCGTGCACGCGCACGTCGCCCTTCAGCCCCTTGGCTCCGGTAACGACGCCCAAGCAAACTCGGCGCTCGTCGGTGGTTGTTGCCATGACCGGTTCTCTCGATCGGCGTTCGTTCTCAGGCCTTGGCGGCGGGAGCGGCGTCGGCCTTTGGAGCTGCGGCCTTGGCGGCGGGAGGCGCGGCGGCTCCGGCCGCTGGAGCGGTTCCCTCTTCGCCTTCCTTCTTCTTCTTCTCGGCCCGTCGCTGCTCTTTCGGAATGTGTTGCCGGGTTTGCTTCGGGACCGGCGGCTTCTTGGTCAAGCCGCGGTCGCTGAAGAGGCGGGCGAGCCGGTCCGTCGGCAGCGCGCCGACGCCGAGCCAATACTTGATCCGCTCCTCTTTGATCACCAGGCGGTCGGCGTGATCCTTCGGGACCATCGGATTATAGACGCCGAGCTTCTCGACGAAGCGACCGTCCCTGGGGTTGCGCGAGTCGGCGGCAACGATGTGATAGAAGGGGCGCTTCTTTGCGCCCGCGCGGGAAAGGCGGATTCTCATGGCCATGTGGCTTTTGTTTTCCTCCTCGGGTTTACGTGCGTCGATGAGATTCTAAAAACCGTATCAGGCGTTAGCGGCCGGGCGGCAGGGGCGGCTTGAACCCGGGCGGGATCGCGCCGGGCGCGAACGCGCGCTTGCCGAGCTTCCCCACCTGCTTCATGAGCGTGCTCATCTGCTGGAATTGTTTCAAAAGACGGTTCACATCCTGGACCGTGGTGCCGGAGCCGGCCGCGATGCGGCGCCGACGCGAGCCGTTGAGAACGCGGGGATCGCGCCGCTCCTGCCGCGTCATCGAGAGAATGATGGCTTCCTGGCGCTTCAGCATGCCGTCGTCGATGTTGGCATCGGCGATCTGGCTCTTGAAACGGTTGATGCCGGGAATCATGCCGATCAGCCCCTGCACGTTGCCCATCTTGCGGAGCTGGCGGAATTGATCTGCCATGTCGTTGAGGGAGAACTGGCCTTTCAAGGCCCGTTGCGCGAGCTTCTCGGCGTCGTCCTTGTCGACCGTCGCTTGCGCCTTCTCGACCAGGCCGACGATGTCGCCTTGGCCGAGAATCTGGCCGGCGATGCGGGCCGCCTGGAACGCTTCCAGCGCGTCGAGCTTTTCGCCCGTGCCCATCAGCTTGATCGGGCACCCGGTGACCGCCCGCATGGAGAGCGCGGCGCCACCGCGGGCGTCGCCGTCGACCCGCGTGAGCGCGATGCCGGTGATGCCGACCTTGGCCTGGAATTCCTTGGCGATGGTGACCGCGTCCTGGCCGGTCATCGCATCGGCGACCAGCAGCGTCTCGACGGGATTGACGGCGGCGCGCACCTCGGCGGCCTCCTTCATCATCGCCTCGTCGATGTGGAGGCGACCGGCGGTATCGAGGATGAGAACGTCGATCCCCTCGCGGCGGGCCCGGTCGAGCGCGCGCTTCACGATGGCGAGCGGCCGTTCGCCGAGGACCGCGGTGATGGTGGGCACTTGGGCTTGCTCGCCCAACGTCGCCAATTGCTGTTGGGCGGCCGGGCGGTAGACGTCGACCGACGCCATCAGCACCTTCTTCTTGTCGCGGGTCTGCAGCCGGCTCGCGAGCTTGGCGCAGGTGGTGGTCTTGCCCGAGCCCTGCAGCCCGACGACCATGACCGTCACCGGCGGCACGCCCACGAGATTGATCTCGGCCGGCGCCTCGCCCAGCATCTCCACCAGATTGTCGTAGACGATCTTGACGACCATCTGGCCGGGCGTGACGCTGCGGACGACGTCTTGGCCGACGGCGCGTTCTTTGACTCTGGCGATGAAGTCCTTGACCACCGGCAGCGCCACGTCGGCCTCGAGCAGCGCCACGCGAATCTCGCGCAACGCCGCGTCGACGTCGGCTTCCTTCAGCGCGCCGCGCTTCCGCAACTTGTCGAAGACTGCGCCCAGACGTTCGGTCAACGCGTCGAACACGTGTGCGACCTCATCGGCTCAACGTAAAACGCGTCCGTGCGCGACACTCGCGGACGGACGTCACCCCTCGGGGCGGGATAATGACCAAATCCCAGAGAAAGCGTGGGCAATCTAGGGGCGGGGGTACCCCAAGTCAAGGCGGCCTGGGGGGTGCAGAAGGCTCTCAAACTGCCTTGACCCTGCGGCTCGCGCGCCGCACATTGCGTTGCATGCAGGGCGATCCGGCCAGGAATGAGATCGTTTTCGTTGTGGAGGACGCCCCGGAGGGCGGCTTCACAGCGCGTGCGCTCGGGCCCTCGATCTTCGCCGAAGGTGACACGCTCGACGACCTTCGGACGGCGGTGCGCGACGCCGTCCACTGCCATTATGACGCCGGCCAATCCCCCAAAATCATCAGACTTCATTTTGTGAGGGACGAAGTCCTCAGCGCATGAAGCTCCCGCGCGATCTCAGCGGGCACGATCTCGCGGCGGCCCTTCGGCGGCTCGGATACGCGATCACCCGCGAGACGGGCGGACACATGCGGTTGACCACCCGCGAGCGTGGAGAGCACCACATCACAATCCCGAAGCATTGATCGCTGCGCGTAGGGACGCTGGCGGCCATCCTCGCTGACGTCGCCGCCCATTTCGAACTGAAACGGGAAGAGCTGGTCAGGCGTCTCTTCGGCTGACCAGCGGCTGGCGCTTACTCCACGTACTCCGGCTCTTCGCGCAATAAGATGCGTTTCAGTGCCTCGAAATGGACGTTGGCGTAAAGGTCCTTTTCCTTGTCGTACTGGATGGCCGTGCGGGTCGCCTCCGGCTCCGGAATGGGCTTGATCTTCTTCCCGGTCGCCATGGCCAGCACCTGCACCTGGGCCGCGCGCTCCAGATAATAGAGATCGTTGAAGGCAAGGCCGATCGTTGGGCCGGTCACCAGCACGCCGTGGTTCTTGAGCATCAGGACCCACTTGTCACCCAACGCTTTCGCCATGCGCTCGCCTTCCGCATCCGCGATCGCGACACCGCCGTAAGTATCGTAGTAGGCGACCTTGTTGTGGAACCGGAGCGAGTTCTGGTGCACGGGAATGATCGTGCTGTCGTCGAGCGCCGACAGCGCCGTCGCATGGGGCATGTGGGCGTGAAGCACGCACATCGCGTCCGGACGAGCCAGGTGAACCGGGACATGAATATGATGCGCCGACGACTCGAGCGGATACTCGCCCGCCAGCACCTCGCCCTTCGCGTTGATGAGAAGGAGATCGCTCGCCCGGATTTCACTGAAATGCAGTCCGTGCGGGTTGACGAGGAAATGCTTGTTGTCGGTCCCCGGCACCGCCGCCGTGAAGTGATTGGAGGCGCCCTCGTTGAGCCCCATCCGGGCCGCCCATCGGAAGGCGGCGGCGAGGTCGATTCGCGCCTGGCGTTCCGGGTCGTTGGCGAGGCGAAGGTTATTGGCGGTGGCGACGGTGGCCATGAGACATCTCCTGAGTTCGTGAGCAGGGTCATGATAGCAGGGGCGGAGGGTTTGTGTCGCGGGGCGACTTGACGGGGCCGGGCTCGCGGCCGAAAGTTCGGCCGTCCTCGCCCTCCAACAGCGGACTCCTCTCCATGACCCCTGACATGCCTGCCGACCTCTTCGCCAGGAAGCAGCCCGGCATCACTCTTTCCGACACGCTGGCCCAGCTGGACATGAAGCGGCTCCGCGGCCACCGGCTCCGGCGCCTTCGCGAGCAACTGAAGAAGCACGATGTCGGCGGCTGCGTGCTGATGGACGGGATCAACGTCCGCTACGCGACCGGCAGCCGCAACATGCAGATCTGGACGATCCGCCACACGGCCCGCTACGCCTTCGTCGCGACCGAGGGGCCGGTGGTGCTGTTCGAGTTCTCCGGCTGCGACCACCTCTCGAAGGGCTTGGAAACGGTGACCGAGCTTCGACCCGCCACCACATGGTTCTTTTTCACTTCGGGCCCGCGGGTTCCGGAGCGGGCGAAGAAATGGGCGGCCGAGCTCGCCGATCTTCTAAAAACCCACGGCGGCGGCAACAAACGGCTCGCCGTCGACCGGGTAAATCCGATCGGCCTCGCGGCGTTGACCGAGCTCGGCGTCGAGGTGGTCGATGCCAATCCGGCGATCGAGGTCGCCCGCTCGATCAAGTCCGTCGACGAGGTCGCCTGTCTCTATGCCGCCATCTCCGTCTGCGAGGCGGCATTCCACAAGCTTCGCGAAGAGCTGAAGCCCGGAATCACCGAGAACGAGCTTTGGAGCCACCTCCACCAAGTCAACATCGCGCGCGGGGGCGAGTACATCGAGACGCGACTTCTAAGCTCGGGCGCCCGGACCAACCCGTGGTTCCAGGAATCGACGGACAAGGTGATCCGGGCGGGCGAGCTGGTCGCCGTCGATTCCGATATGTACGGCCTCTACGGCTACTTCGCCGACATGTCGCGCACCTTCTTCTGCGGCCCCGGCAAGCCTACGGGCGTCCAGCGCACGGCCTACGGCCTCGCCCACGAGCAGGTCCACCACAACATCGGGCTCTTGAAGCCCGGCGTCGGGTTCCGCGAGTTCGCCGAGAAGAGCTGGAAGATGCCGGAGGCCTATTACCCGAACCGCTACATGTCCATCATCCACGGCGCCGGGCTCTGCGGGGAGTATCCGTACATTCCCTATGCCGGCGACTTCGAGGGCCGCGGTTACGACGGCATGATCGAAGAGAACATGACGCTTTGCGTCGAAAGCTACATCGGCGCGGCCGGCGGAACGGACGGCGTCAAATTGGAACAGCTCGTGCTGGTCACCAAGAACGGCGCCATGCCGCTCTCCACGTTCCCGTGGGAGGACGCGCTCTTGGCCTGAGGGACTCGTGAAACGCGGAGGACTTGTTATAATCCGGTCAATTCGATGATGTTGGCACAATAACCGACAGGGAGATTTTCAATGACTGATAGCAACTCTCGAAGCGGCTCGTCGCCTTCACGTCGCCAAGTGCTGAAAGGCGCGGCTGCCGGCGCGCTCGCCGCAACTGCGTTCCCCGGCCTCGTCCGGCCGGTATTCGCCCAGTCGCCGAAGCGCGGCGGCACCATGCGCGTCGCCTTCATCGGCTCGCCGGTTCAAATGGACCCGCACAAAGTGGCGGGGCAAGAGGAAGGCGTCCTCTGCCGGCAGCTTTACGACAGCCTCATCCTCACCGACAACACGCTGAAAGCGACGCCCGAGCTCGCCACGCGCTGGGAAGGATCGCCCGATTCGACGGTCTGGACGTTCCACCTCAGGCAGGGCGTCAAGTTCCACCACGGCCGCGAGTTCGACGCCGACGACGTGGTCTACACCTATAAGCGCATCCTCGATCCGGCGACCGCCTCTCCGGCGCGCACGCCGTTCTCCGTCATCAAGGACGTCGAAAAGCTGGACAAGTACGTGGTGAAGTTCACGCTGACCGGCCCGTTCGCCGAATTCCCCGTGTTCGTCGGCGGCAACTGGCAGGGGCGGATCGTGCCGCGGGACGTCTCCGACCTCAGCAAGAACCCGACGGGTACCGGGCCGTTCAAGCTGAAGGAGTTCGTCCCCGGCGACCGCGCCGTCTTCACGCGCAACGACGCCTATTGGAAGGACGGGCAGCCCTATCTGAACGAGCTGCGTTTCGTTTACCTGCCGGAAGAAGCCTCCCACGTGGCGGGCCTCTTGTCGGGCAGCATCGACATGTCGTGGTGGCCGAAATCCGAATCGCTGCCGATCTACGAATCCATCAAGGACATCCAGATCTATTCAATCCCGACCTACGGCTATCAGCCGATCTCCATGGCGGTGGATGTTCCACCCTTCGACAAGCCTGAGGTCCGGCGCGCCTTCAAGCTGCTTTGCGATCGCGACGCCTTGAAACGGGTGGTGCTCGGAAACGTGCAGCAGCCGGCGAGCAACGATCACCCGATCCCGCCCACCAGCCCGATGTACATGCAGCAGACGCCGATCAAGCAGAACATCGACGAAGCGAAGAAGCTGCTCGCCGACGCCGGCTACAAGGACGGCATGGACATCGAGATGATGGCGTGGACGGGACGCGGGCGGCTCGTGGAGGGCGCACTCGCGTTTCAGGACATGGCGAAGAAGGCCAACGTGCGCATCGCGGTAAAAACGGTGCCGGCCGACATTTTCCTCTCCAAATTCTGGCTCAAGCATAACTTCTTCATCACCAACTGGAGCGGGCGCACGACCCTCTATGAAATGCTCTCCACCGCCTATCACTCGGAAGCCAAGTGGAACGAAACCCGTTGGAAGTCGAAAGCGATGGACGACCTCATCGCGGGTGTGCGCTCGGAACAGGACGACACGAAGCGGAAGGCTATCTTCGCCGAGGTCCAGAAGATGTTCCTCGACGACGGTCCGACGATCATCGCTTACCACCTGCCGCGCGTGACCGCCGTGCGCAAGAGCGTCAAGGACTTCATCGTCCATCCGACGGCACTCGTGGACGTAAGAACGGTCTCGCTTGCGTAAGCAGGCCCGAGCGCTGCGGCGCCCGGCTGCGACGAAGCGAGCACGGCCAAGCAATGCCGCCGGCGGCGAGGGGGTGACGCGGACCCTCGCCGAGGCGGTATCCTCGCTCTCGTTCGAGCGCATGCCAAAAGCGGTTCGCGAGCGGGCGCAGCAGCTGATCCTGGATACCGTCGGCTGCGCTCTCGGCGCCCGAGCCATCGCCGAAGGTCGCCGCCATGCGGCTGCCGCAAGCCTGTTCGGGGCCGGCGGGACGGCGACCTGCTGGGGATCCGCCGGGAACATGGGGCCGGCGGGTGCGGCCTTCGTGAACGCCAATCTCGCCAACGTGCTCGACCTCGATGAGACGTTCCGTAACTTCACGCACATCGGGGCGGCCGTCGTCCCGGCCGTCCTCGCGGTCGCCGAAGCGCACGGGCGGAGCGGACGCGACGTGATCACGGGCGTGGTGGCGGGCTACGAGGTGGCCGCGCGGCTCGGCCTTGCCATGCCGATCCTCGGTGCATCGCAAAAAAAAGGTGCGGTATCCATTTCCTGGTCGAAGGCGGGCGGTCAGGGCTGGCTCGCGCTCGGCGCCGGCGCAGCGGCGGCGCGCATCCTTGGTCTCGATGCGGGGCGAACCGCACATGCCCTTGGCATCACGGCATTTGCGGCGCCGTTGCCGACGCTCGGGCGATGGTGGCATGCGTTTCCCATGCCGATGACCAAGTACCTTCTGTACGGATCGATGGCGGCGGCGGGCGTGATCGGCGCCGGCATGGCGGCCGAGGACGTGACCGGCGATGCCCAAGTGCTGGACGGCGAGAGCGGGTTTTGGACGATGACCGGGGCGAGCGCATTCCATCCCGCGACAGCGATGACACCATTCGGCCACCCCTGGTGGATTCTCCGCGCGGCCTTCAAGCCGTATCCCTGCACCCGCCAAATTCACTGGGCCCTCGACGCCGTCGCCCAGGCGATCACGGCCGCGCGAACAGCCGGTTTCGGCCTCGATGCCATCACGGATATCGACATTGGCGTTCAGAACGCCGTGCTCGGGCCCCATTACCAGAACCGGAATCCGACGGATGCGCCGACGGCGAGCTTCAGCCTGCCCTACACGGCGGCCTTGGTCGCGCTCGGGGTCGAGCCCAGCGCGCAGTGGCTCGCGCCGGAGACGATCGCGCGCGCCGACGTACGGGCGATGATGAGGCGCGTGCGCTCCCGCGAGGAAAAAAGGGCGACGACGATGATCGCCCGCCAGCTGGCGGAACCGGGAATGGCCGGCTTTGAAGAGGGGCTGGCGACCGTCACGCTGACCGCCGGCGGCCGACGCTTCACCGCGGAGGTCGCGCGCCTCCGCGGCGACCCGGAGCCGGGCGTGCGCTTCTCGCAAAGTGAGATCGAGGAAAAGTTCTGCCGATATTCCGCGGGCGTGCTTCGCCCCGGCGCCGCCGAGCGATTCATCGAAGGCTGCCGCGCACTCGACCTGACCTCCGACGTCCGGCCGCTTCTCCAACTGCTCGCTGCCTGAGGCCCGGGATGTCGTTCGCGAGTTTCATCCTCCGCCGTCTCGCCTTTCTCGTCGTCACGCTCCTTGTCGTGTCCGTCCTCATTTTTTCGCTCACGCAGGTGCTGCCGGGCGACGTCGCCACCATGATCCTCGGCATCATGGCGACGCCCGAGGACCTCGCCACGCTCCGCCAACAGATGGGCCTCGGCCGGCCGGCGGTCGTCCAATATTGGGATTGGCTCTCCTCGTTCCTCGCGGGCGACCTCGGGATCTCGACCCGGTTCAAGCGGCCGGTCGCGTCGCTCCTCGCCGACCGGCTCGTCAATTCCGCCAAGCTCGCGAGCGCCGGCCTCCTTCTCGCCATTCCAGGCGGCCTCGCGCTCGGCGTCATCGCCGGCCTCAGGCACGGCCGCACCGTCGACCACGTGCTCTCCGGGTTCACCCTCTTCGCCGCCGCCATGCCCGAGTTCGTGACCGGCGCGATCCTCATCGTCGTGCTCAGCACGTGGCTCGGCTGGTTCCCGCCGTTCAGCGCGATCGAGCCCGGCATGGGCCTCATCGACCAGGTTCATCGCCTTGCCCTTCCGGCCGTCTCCCTCAACCTGGTGATTCTCGCCTACATGCTCCGGATGATGCGGGCGAGCGTGATCGAGGTGATGGGAAGCGCCTACGTGCACGCGGCCGTGCTCAAGGGGTTGCCCCGCCGCATGGTCATTTTCCGCCACGTGCTGCCGACCGCGCTCGGGCCGACGCTCAACGTCATCGCGCTTTGCATCGGCTGGATGGCGGGCGGCCTCGTGATCGTCGAGAGCATGTTCGGCTATCCCGGCCTCGGGCGGCTCCTCGTGTTCGCGATCCAGAACCGTGATGTGCCGTTGATCCAGGCGATCAGCCTGGTCGTCGCTGGGATCTTCGCGTTCGCCAATCTCTTCGCCGATCTGCTCCATCGGTTCCTCGACCCGAGGACGCGCGATGCCTGACCAGGGAACTGCCGCGGTGCTTGCGGGCGGACCGCCGTCTCGCTTTACCCGCGCGTACGGCGGGGTAATCGGATGGCTTCGAAGCCGCACGCTCGCCACCCGCGCCGCGCTCGCCATACTTCTCGTCTATGTGCTTCTCGGGCTCCTTGGTTCGC
Organism: Rhodospirillales bacterium; assembly: GCA_009694195.1. GTDB lineage: Bacteria > Pseudomonadota > Alphaproteobacteria > Rhodospirillales > SHVQ01 > SHVQ01. Next base: position 94,606 of record SHVQ01000001.1, on the reverse strand, counting down.
TCCTCGTCCCTTATTCGCCGACCGCTTTCGACATGATGGTTCCGTTGAATGCGCCCTCCTGGCAGCACTTCTTCGGCACCGACGGTTTCGGCCGCGATGTCTTCAGCCGGGTGGTCGCGGGGACGAGCACGATCTTGATCCTCTCCGTCAGCGCGACCGTTTGGGCCGTCGGGGTGGGCGTGTCAATCGGCCTCGCCTCCGGCTATCGGGGCGGCCGCCCGGACGAGTTCGTCATGCGCGGGATGGACGTGCTGATGGCGCTGCCGACGCTCCTCCTCGCGCTGTTGATTCTGACGTGGCTCGGGTCGAGCAAGCCAAACCTCATCTTCGCGATCGGCGTCGTGTTCGTCCCGAAGTCGGCGCGGGTCGCCCGCAGCGCGGTTCTCTCGTTGCGCAAGCTCGGCTACATCGAGGCCGCGAAACTGCGCGGCGACCACGCCGGCCGAATCCTCTTGTTTGAGGTGCTGCCCAACGTGCGCGACGTGGTCGGCGTCGAGTTCTGCGTCCGCTTCGCCTACAGCTTGCTGCTCATCTCGTCGCTTGGTTTCCTGGGCCTCGGCGTGCAGCCGCCCGAGCCCGACTGGGGCCAGATGATCAGCGAAGGGCGCAACTACATCACGCTTGCATGGTGGATCGTGATGTTTCCGGCGTTGGCGATCGGCATTCTCGTCGTCGCCGTCAACCTGCTGGCGGACGGCCTCTGGCAGGACCGCACGCGGCTGCAAAGCGCCCGGATCCTGTAAGGCGATCAGATGGTCCTCGCGGTCGACGACCTCTCCGTCACCTACGCGACGCCGGCCGGCCCGGCGCCGGCGGTGCGCTCCGTGTCGCTCGCGTTGGGGCGCGGAGAAACGCTCGGCATCGTCGGCGAGTCGGGGTCCGGCAAGAGCACGCTCGCCCATGCCATGATCGGTTATCTTGCGCCGCTCGCGCGCCGCACAAGCGGTCGCGTGCTCTTTCACGGTGACGACCTGCTCGCGATGCCGGGCGCGAAACTTGCTGGCCTCCGTGGCCGGCGCATCGCCATGGTGCACCAAAACCCGCAAGCGACGCTGAACCCGGCCCTCAAGGTCGGGACGCAGATCGCTGAAGTGTTTCGCCACCACGCCGGCCTGTCATGGGCCGAAGCGCGCGCGCGCGCGGTCGAGAACCTCGGCCGCGTCAACATGCCGGAGCCCAGTGCGGCGGCCGCACGCTACCCGCACGAGCTCTCGGGCGGCCAGCGCCAGCGGGTCGTCATCGCCATTGCGCTCGCCCTTGATCCCGACGTGCTGATCCTGGACGAACCGACAACGGCGCTCGACGTGACGACCGAGGCCGTGATTCTCGATCTCTTGCGCGACATCAAGCGGCGGATCGGCGCCGCCATCGTCTACATCAGTCACAACCTCGGCGTCATCGCGCAAATGGCGGACCGGGTCGCCGTCATGTACGCGGGTGAGGTGGTGGAAGATGCATCGGTCGAGTCTTTGTTTCTGCGGCCGACGCATCCCTACACGCGGGCGCTTCTCGATTGCCTCGTGCAGCCGGGCGCGAGCAAGCGGACCCGGGCGCTCACGGCAATCCCGGGTGCGATCCCGCGGCTGACCCAGTTGCCGGCGGGCTGCATCTTCGAGCCGCGCTGCATGCATCGCGCGGACGTTTGTCTTGATCACCCGGATATGGAGGATGCTTCGGCCGGACACCGCGTCCGCTGCGTTCGGTGGAGGGAAATCCCCACTACGCCGGCCCCGCCAGCAGCCGCCTCCGCTTCTGCCGCTCAATCCCCGGGCTCGACGCTGATGGAAGCGAAAGGCGTGCGCAAATCCTTTTCCGAGTGGGGCGTGGCTGCCATGCTCGGCGGCCGCCGGGTGCAGGCCGTCGCGGGTGTCGATATGGCGCTCGCGCGCAACCGCGTCCTCGGACTCGTCGGCGAGAGCGGCTCCGGCAAGACGACGTTACTGCGCTGCCTCGCCGGGCTCGAGACGGCCGAGGAGGGGAGTCTCGCGGTCGAAGGATTTCCCGTCCCGTGGCCCGTGCGCGCCCGCCCGCAAAGCCTGCTGCGCCGGCTGCAGGTCGTGTTCCAGGATCCGGAATCCACCCTTAACCCGAAGCACACGGTCCGTGGCAATCTCGGCCGCCATCTGCGGGCGCTGCTCCCGGCCGTCCGGGATCCGTCGCCGCTGCTTGCGCAGGCGATGGCGCGGGTCCGGCTTGATCCGGATTATCTCGACCGCTACCCGGCCGAGCTCAGCGGCGGCGAGAAGCAACGGGTCGCGATCGCGCGGGCGTTCCTCGGCGGGCCCGAAGTCGTGCTTTGCGACGAGCCGCTGTCCGCGCTCGACGTCTCCGTGCAGGCCTCCATCGTGAAGCTCCTCCTCGACCTTCAGGCCGAGGCCCATGTCGCCTATCTCCTGATCTCCCACGATCTAGCGGTCGTCCGCTACGTTGCGGACGAAATCGCGGTCATGTACTTGGGGCGCCTCGTCGAGCTTGGCCCGGCCGAGACCTTCGACGCCGCGCCTCTGCATCCCTACACCGAAGCGCTTCTATCAGCCGTGAGCTTGCCAATTCCTCGGCAGCCGCCGAGCCGTATCCGCCTGCAGGGGCCGATCCCGAGCCCGACCGACCCCCCGTCCGGATGCGTCTTCCACACCCGTTGCCCGCGCAAGATCGGCACGATCTGCGAAACGGCGATGCCGCCTTGGCGTGAGGGAGTAAGTGGACGCCGCTACTGTTGCCACATCGAGCCCGAGGAGCTCAGGCGAATGCAGGTGTCTTCCGCGACCTCTCTTGCCGCCGACGCCGGCCACGCCCCCCCGTCTTAAGCGGCGCGGCGGTTGGCGAACGGCTCGCGTGAGAGGATGCGGCGGACGATCGGCTCGAATTCCTCGATCGGCATGGTGTCGTAAGCGGGATCGAAGGAGACAGAATCCCACCGCTCGCAAAAGTCCGCCGTCATCTGGAAGGCCGGGTGGCCGCGAAACTTTTCGCGCGCGTTCCGATCCTTGCCGACGTGGTGGTAGTAGAAGTACCCCTGAAAAATCGGATGGTGCTGGAGAAGCCAGCAATGGTTCTCCGAAACGAACGGCCGCAGCACGCCCGCCGCCACTTCGCCGTGATTATCGGGCGAGATCCTATCGCCCATGTCGTGAAGCAGCGCCACGACGACGGCCTCCTCGTCGGCGCCGTCGCGAAAGGCGCGGGTCGCGGTCTGCAGGCTATGCCGGTAAGGGTCGAGCGCGTATCCGTTCTCGGACGAAGCGATGGATCTGAATACCTCAAGCACGTCGTTGACCATGCGGCCGTGCACTTGATGCTCGACCGCGGCGAGCTGCTGGTACTCCTCCCGCGTCCCGTCCGAAAGCCGCGTAAACGTCATCTTGCGAACCATGAGGCCTCCATCGCTCCGCCGGCAGAAGGATACCATCGGTCGGCTGTGCCGCGAAACCATTGGATTTCTGTCGTTTCGACGCCATATTAGGCGCGCCATGACCCGATACGCGTTCACCAAGATGCACGGACTCGGCAACGACTTCGTCGTGCTCGATGCGCGGAAGGCCCCGATTCCGCTCGGCGAGAAGGCGGCGCGTGCGATCTCCGACCGCCACACCGGCGTCGGCTGCGATCAGATCCTCATTATCGAAAAGCCGAAGAACGGAAGCGCGGATGCGTTCATGCGCATTCGCAACGCCGACGGCAGCGAGGTCGCGGCCTGCGGAAACGGCGCCCGATGCGTCGCGGCGTTGCTCATGCAGGAAGCGAAATCCGCGCGTGCCGTGGTCGAAACGGCGGCCGGAACCCTCGAGGCGCGGAGCGACGCTGGCGGCCTTGTCACCGTCGACATGGGTCCCGTGTCGTTCGAATGGCGCCGCATTCCGCTCGCGCGCGACGCGGATACGCTCCACCTTCCGATTGCGATGGGTGTGTTGAAGGATCCGGTCGCGGTGAACGTCGGCAATCCGCACGCCGTCTTTTTCGTCGGCGATGCCGAGTCCGTTCCTCTTGCCGACCTCGGCCCTCAGATCGAGCATCACCCGTTGTTCCCCGAGCGGACCAACGTGGAAGCCGCACAGGTGCTGGACCGCACGCGCATCCGTCTCAGGGTCTGGGAGCGCGGAGTCGGCATCACGCAGGCCTGCGGGAGCGGCGCCTGCGCGACGGTCGCAGCTGCCCACCGGCGCGGATTGACCGAGGCCGCGGTCGACGTGGCGCTCGACGGCGGCACGCTCCGGATTGCATTGGATGCGAACAACCGTGCCCTGATGACCGGTCCTGTCGCCGTCAGCTTCACGGGCGCCCTCGACGACGCGCTCTGGGCCCGGCCATGAGCGCTCCCACGGTCCTCACGTTCGGCTGCCGTCTCAACGCGTTCGAATCGGAAGTGATCCGCGAGCGCGCGGGCGGGCGCCTCGACGGCACGATCGTCGTCAACACGTGCGCCGTCACCGCCGAAGCCGAACGGCAAGCCCGCCAAGCCATCCGCCGCGCCCGACGCGAAAATCCGCGTGCCCGCATCATCGTCACCGGTTGCGCGGCCCAACTCGACCCCGCCCGGTTCGCAGCCATGCCCGAGGTCGACCGTGTCGTCGGCAACTTGGAAAAGCTCGATCCCGACAGGCTTCTCGGGATCGGCGCTTCAGCCGAAGCGAAGATTCAGGTCGCCGACATCATGACGGTTCGGACGACAGCGGGACACCTCATCCAAGGTTTCGACGGCCGCACCCGCGCGTTCGTCGAGGTTCAGCAGGGATGCGACCATCGCTGCACCTTTTGCATCATTCCCTTCGCGCGCGGGGCCAATCGCGGCGTGCCCGTGGACTCCATCATCGGGCATGTTCGCGCTCTCGTCGGCGCCGGGTTCGCCGAGGTCGTGCTGACGGGGGTCGACATCGCCTCCTACGGACGCGACCTCGCGGGCCAGCCGACGCTCGGCGACATGGTGAGCCGCGTGCTCGCGAGCGTGCCGGAGCTGAAGCGCCTTCGATTGAGCACCCTCGATCCGGCCGTGATGGACGAAGCGCTCTTCCGAGCCCTGGCGGACGAGCCGCGCCTGATGCCGCACCTCCATCTGAGCCTGCAGGCGTTCGACGATCTGATTTTGAAGCGGATGCGGCGGCGGCATTCGCAGGCCGCTGCCGCCGCATTCGTCGCGCGCGCGCGCGCGGCACGGCCCGATCTGGTGTTCGGCGCCGACCTGATCGCCGGCTTTCCGACCGAGACGGACGCGATGTTCGAGAACGCGCGCCGCGGCATCGAGGAGCTCGGCCTTACCTATCTTCACGTCTTTCCCTATTCCGCGCGGCCGGGGACGCCCGCCGAGCGGATGCCGCAAGTCGCGAAGGCCGTGCGTCTGCAAAGAGCGGCGGCGCTCCGGGCCCTCGGCGACCGGCTGCGCGATCGTTTCCTCAGGAGCCGCGTCGGCCGCTCCGCGGAGGTCTTGGTCGAAAAGAACCGTTCCGGCTTGAGCGAGCATTACGCCGCCGTTCGCCTCGACCATGACGCGCCTCTCGGCCGGATCGCCAAGGTTCGTGTGGCCGGAGTCGCGGATGGCGCCCTTTACGGCACCCGCTCTCCATGACGGAGGATGCCAAGGCCGACTGGCTCACCCGTCTTCAACGCGGCCTTGGCCGGACGTCCAGCAGGTTCAAGACCGCGATCGCCGACCTCGTTCGCAAGCGGACGCTCGACGCGGCGGCGCTCGCCGACATCGTAGACCTGTTGATCCAGACCGACATCGGAGTCGCCACGGCCGGGAAGCTCGTCCAAAGCCTCGGCCGGTTCGACCGCGAGGTCGAGACGGACGAGGTGTTGGCGACCCTTGCCGAGGGAATCGAGAATATCCTTTCTCCCGTTGCGCGCCCGCTCGTCATCGACCGCGCGCGAAAGCCGCACGTGGTCCTGGTCGCCGGCGTGAACGGCAGCGGCAAGACCACGACCATCGGGAAATTCGCGAGGCGCTTTCGCGAGCAGGGCCTGAACGTCGTGCTCGCGGCCGGCGATACGTTTCGCGCCGCCGCGATCGAGCAATTGCAGATTTGGGGCACGCGCGCGGACTGCCCGGTGGTGGCCAAGGCGCCGGGCGCCGATGCGGCCGGCGTGGCGTTCGAGGCGCTGGAGCGGGCCCGGGCGGAGGGCGCCGATGTCCTCCTTGTCGATACCGCCGGGCGGCTGCAGAACAAGGCCGATCTGATGGGCGAGCTGCAGAAGATCGTCCGCGCACTCAAGAAGATCGATCCGGCGGCGCCCGACACCTGCCTCCTGGTGATGGACGCGACGGTCGGCCAGAACGCCCACAGCCAGGTCGAGACCTTCCGCGAGATGGTGAACGTCACCGGCCTCGTGCTGACCAAGCTCGACGGCACCGCCAAGGGCGGCGTGGTCGTGGCGCTCGCCGAGCGTTTCGGTCTTCCCGTCCACGCGATCGGCGTCGGCGAGGCGATCGACGACCTGCAGCCGTTCGAGGCCGGCGCATTCGCGCGGAGCTTGGTCGGTCTCTCCTAAGTCGGAGTGACCGGCCCGTCGTTCGGCAGTAGAGTGTCGGTCCTTTCGTTGCTCCTCCCTCGTATCCGCCGCGCATGTCCCTGCAGCTTCATCTCGTGCTCCTGATTCTCGCGGCGGCGCTCATGCACGCCGCATGGAACGCCATGATGAAGGCGAGCGGGGATCGCTTTCTCACGCTGACCATGGTCATCGGCGTCGGTGGCGCCGTTTGCCTTCCGGCGCTGATCATCGTCGAGCCACCCGCTGCCGCTTCCTGGCCCTATCTCGCGGCGTCGTTCGTGATTCATCAGGCTTATTTCGCGTTGCTCATCCAGGCCTACCGGTTCGGCGATTTGAGCCAGGTCTATCCGCTCGCGCGGGGCCTGGGGCCTCTGCTGGTGACCGGTCTCGCTGCCGTCGTTGCGGCGGAGTGGCCGAACGCCTTCGGCACCGCCGGGATCGGTCTCGTCTCCGGCGGCATCGCGAGCCTCTCGCTCACCGGCAGAGTCAAGCGGGAGCAGGATTCCAAAGCCGTCTTCTATGCCGCAGCGACGGGCGTCATCATCGCCCTCTATACGCTCGTGGACGGGCTCGGCGTCAGGAGCGCGGAATCGTCCTTGGGCTATATCGCCTGGCTAATGGTGATCCATGGGATTCCCATGTTTATCGGAGCCATTGTTTTCCGCCGGCACAAGCTCCGGCCCTTTCTCAAAACCAGCTGGAAAGCGGGCGTCGTCGGCGGGTTCCTCGCGGTCGTATCCTATGGGCTTGCCATCTATGCGCTCGGACAAGGCACCATGGGGCACGTGGCCGCCTTGCGCGAGACGTCCGTATTGTTTGGGGCGTTGATAGGCGCCTTGCGCTTCAACGAGCCCTTCGGGCCGAAACGGATTGCGGCGGCGGCCGCCATCATGGCGGGCCTCGTGCTCCTGCAAATCGGAGGATAGATTGTGCTTATGACCAATCCCGACCCCGCCATGATGTCGGCGACGGACCTCGTCCATCTCTTTCGCACGAAAGCGCTTTCGCCCGTCGAGGCGACGGCGGCTGCGTTCCGGCGCATCCACGCCCACGACAAGGCGGTGAATGCCTTTTGCCTGGTTGACGAAGCGTCCGCGCTCAGAGCAGCAAAAGAGTCCGAGGCACGCTGGATGAAAGGCGCTCCCATGGGCTTGGTCGACGGCGTTCCGACGACGATCAAGGACGTGGTGCTGGGCAAAGGCTGGCCGACGTTGCGGGGCTCGCGCGCGATTTCGCCCGATCAGCCGTGGACGGAGGACGCCCCGGCCGTCGCCCGGCTCCGTGAAGCAGGCGCCGTATTTCTCGGCAAGACCACGACGCCCGAATTCGGCTGGAAGGCGGTCACCGACAGCCCGTTGACGGGAATCACCCGAAATCCCTGGAACACGGCGCGCACGACCGGGGGCTCGAGCGGCGGGGCCGCCGCCGCGACCGCGCTCGGCATGGGTCCTCTTCACATCGGCACCGACGGCGGCGGCTCCGTCCGCATCCCGGCGGGCTTCACGGGTGTGTTCGGTCTGAAGCCGAGCTTCGGCCGCGTGCCGGTGTGGCCGGCGAGCCCGTACGGGACGCTGTCCCATCTTGGTCCGATGACGCGCACCGTCGCGGATGCGGCGCTCATGCTCAACGTGATCGCCGCGCCCGACGTGCGCGATTGGACCTCGCTTCCCTTCGAAGCGCGAAATTACCGTGACGGTCTCGAAGACGGCGTCAAAGGTCTCCGCATCGCCTTCAGCCCCGACCTCGGTTACGTCAAAGTCGATCCCGAGATCGCGCGCGGCGTCGGCGCGGCGGCGAAGCTATTTGAAGACTTGGGTGCCCGTGTCGAGGAAGTGAATCCCGGATTCGCCAATCCCTTCGATGCCTTCCTTGTTCACTGGCGCGCGGGGGCGGCTTACCTGCTAAGCCAGTTCGATGCGAACCAGCGGGCGCTCATGGATCCGGGATTGCAGGAGAATGCCGCCGCGGGCGAGCAGATCGGGCTCATGAACTACATGGCTGCCGCGATCGAACGGGCGAGGCTCGGCCAGCATGTGCGGCAATTCCACACGACGTACGATCTTCTGCTGACGCCGACGACTCCGCTCGCGGCCTTTGCCGCCGGTCAGGACGTCCCGCGCCCGGCGATGAAAGTTTGGGTCGAGTGGGCATCCTTCAGCTACCCCTTCAACTTGACCCAGCAGCCGGCATGTTCGGTGCCCTGCGGCTTCACGCAGGATGGGCTTCCTATCGGGCTGCAGATCGTGGGGCCCATGCACGCGGACGCGCTCGTGCTGCGCGCGGCGCGCGCGTTCGAGACGGCAAAGCCGTTTCGGATGCCCGACGCCCCGCGAGCTCCGTCGGGCGCCGGCAAAAGCTAAAGCGTGATCCGATCAAATGGAATCAGCCCCCCTCACCCAGCTCCGGATAAGGCGCGGCCGACGCCGTGCCAACCCCAAGGGGGATACTTGCGGGGGATTCCCCGCAGACCCTGAGCAACCCTCTCCCCCCGACGTCTTTGGGGGGAGAGGGGAGGGTGAGGGGGGCGCTTCAATCTGATTTGATTCCACTCTACAGCGCGGGCTCCCGCGTGTGCCAGTCGGTCGCGCGCTCGTAGGCCGAGGCGGCGCGAAAGAGCGTCGCTTCGTCGAACGGCCGTCCGACCATCTGGAAGCCCGTCGGCAGACCGTTCTGCGTAAACCCGCAAGGAACGGTGATCGCCGGCAAGCCGAGATAATTCACGGGCCGGGTGCAGTGTCCCATGCGGCCGACGTACTTGAGAAAGCCGGGGTTCGCCTTCAGGTCGGTCTCGGCCAGCGTCGGCACTTCGACCGGCAGCACGGGCGTGTGGAGCACGTCGCATTTGCGGAACACGCTCTCCACGAACCCGGCGAGCAGGCGTCCCCGGAGGTTGAGCGCTTCGAGGTAACGCGTCGCCGGGCAGAAGAGCCCCATGAGCATGCGGCCGCGCGTCTGCGTTCCATAATCGTCGGGGCGGTCTCTCAGCCAGCGGCTATGGATGGCCGCCGCTTCGGCCACGATGATCATGCTCGTGAGCGTGTTGGTCGCGCCGATGGCGGCCGGCATCGCGACGGGTAAGAGCTTGGCGCCGAGACGGCGCAGCACGTCCAGGCTTTCGCGCACCGGCTTTTCGACGGCCGCGTCGATGCCCTCGTAGAAATACGTTTCCGGCACGCCGATCTTGAGGCCGCGGATGCTCTTGCCGATGCCGGCCGAATAATTCGGAACCGAGCGCGCGCTGCTGGTCGGATCGTTGGCGTCGCGCCCCGCGAGGACCTGCAGTATCAACGCCGCGTCGGCGACGGTGCGCGTCAGCGGCCCCACGGTGTCGCAGGAGAACGAGAGCGGCATGGCGCCGAAGCGGCTCACGCGGCTGTACGTCGGTTTGATGCCGACGATCCCGCAACACGAGGCAGGGAAGCGGATCGATCCGCCGGTGTCCGAGCCGAGCGAGCCGTAAGTCAGCCGGGCCGCGACCGACACCGCCGAGCCGCTCGACGAACCGCCCGGCAAGTGCTTCGGGTTCCAGGGATTGCGGACGTCGCCGGTGATCTCGTTGTGGCCGGTGATGCCGAGCGCGAACTCCACCATGTTGAGGCGCGCGATATCGAGCGCGCCTGCGGCGTCCAGACGCTGCAAGACGGTCGCCGTGTGATCGGGGACGAAGGACGCGCGAATGCGCGATCCGCATCCGCTCACGCGACCCTTCCGGTAGTACATGTCCTTGTGCGCGAGCGGGACCCCGTGAAGCGGCCCCCGCGCCTGCCGGCGCGCAAGCTCGCGGTCGGCCTTGCGGGCGGCTTTGAGGGCGCCTTCGGCATCGATTTCGACGACGCAATTGAACCGCGCGCCATAGCGTTCCAACCGGCCGACGGACGCCTCTGTCGCTTCGACAGAGGAGATCTTCCGCTTTCGGATCAGGCGGGCGACTTCGGTGAGGCTCAGGCGCGCGATATCGTCGGCGCTCATCGACGGGCCCCCTTCGGTGCCAGCGCTTCGAGCGCGGCGGTGAAGGCGGACGGCTCCGCCTCCAACGGCAGGCCCTCGGCAGCGCGGCGCGTGACCTCGCCCATGCGGGCCGAGCCCTCCCATGGATCCAGTAACGAGCCATTGTCCAAGTCGATGCCTTGTTCACGCTTGAGCCATGCGCGGGCCATTTCGACATCGTCGCGTGTCATCGGATGGTCTCCTCGGGTGGAGGCGGGAGTGAACCGTCAACCCGCATCCGGGTCAAGAGATGCGTTCGGGCTCCGGGCGGCGTATAAAACGGCAAGAGAGGTCTGACCCCATGGACATGGTCGAAGCGGTTCTCGAATTCTGGTTCGGCCGGCCGGGATCGCCGGACTACGGCCGCCCACGCGCGAAATGGTTCGAGAAGGACGCGGCGTTCGACTCCGTCATTTCCGCCCGCTTCCATGATGGCTACGCGGCGGCCGCGCGGGGCGACCTCGACGGGCTCATGTCATCGGCGCGCGGGAGCCTCGCGCTCGCCATCCTTCTCGATCAGTTCCCGCGCAACATGTTCCGCGGCATGGCCAAGGCCTTTGCGGCGGACGCGAAGGCACGTGTCGTCGCGGGAGATGCGGTCGCGAACGGTTTCGACCGTGCTCTCTCGACTACGGAGCGGCGCTTTCTCTACTTGCCGTTCGAACACAGCGAGATCCTGGCGGATCAGGACCGCTCGGTCTTGCTTTTTGCGGCGTTGGGCGATCCGGGCTCGATCGATTACGCGATCCGCCACCGGGACATCATTGCGCGCTTCGGGCGCTTCCCCCATCGCAACCGCGTCGTCGGGCGCGCCAGAACCGCGGCCGAGGTCGAATTCCTCGCGCGGCCGGGGTCGTCCTTCTGATGCGGGCTACCAGTAACTCATGCGGATGGTGATGGCCGCACCCTCGGCCGGAACCGCGACGGCGGCCTCGGCGAACGACGGCGGCCCGAAGAAGGCCGGAGCGTCGTTCGAGAATCCGAACCCTTCGAGCGGAAGCCCGATGAGGTCCTTGTCGAACTGGTTGTTGTCGTTCTCGTCGTGATAGACGGCGACGGCGTACGTCCCGGGGGCGAGGTTGGAGAAAATGCCGACGGCTTTGGCGTCGGCGATCCGGACCCGGCTGCCGGCAATCATGCCGTCCCGTTTCGGGAACGACTCGGGGGTCGCATAGAGAGCGAACTCGACAACGCCTGAGTCGGATCGAAGACCGACCGCCGTCATCTTGAGCTCGGCCGCGCGAGCGGCACAGCAAGTCAAGAACGTGGCCGCAAGAATCCCAGTAAAGATTCGGACCACGAGAGTCGACCGGCAGTTAGACCTGGATGTTGAGGTAGTAGCCTCGCGGAACTTCGGTGTTCAACGGCTCGTCCGACGTGAGGACGTGGTCGAGGCGGCGCATGGCTTTTCGCTCGCCCTCGGTCTCCGGTTCCGCCAGCGCGGCTGCCCGCACCCGAACGTCTCGGACCGTCTGCAGCGTGCGGGGAATTTCGGCGGTTGACGTCGTCGGGAGAGACGGCACAGCGGTCATGGCGCTGAACCTAAGGGGCCAATGGTTAACGGAGTCTCAAAAAAGAGGGGAAGAAATCAGAATCCGGGAGGCGCCACGACCAGGCTTGGCGCGGCGGCGGCCTGGAATTGCCGGTGGGCCCAACCGACGCTGGAAAACGCCAGCGAGTCCCACGGGATTTCGTTCCAGCGGAAGAAGGCGACCGCCTCGCTTTCGGCGCCCGCCGCGACGTCGGGTGCGAGCAGGCGCGCCTTGTGAATCACGTAGAGCATGCTCGCGTGCGGGATTTCGTAGACCCCGATGAGGCCGTCGATCTCGACCCGGGCATTCGCTTCTTCCAAGGCTTCGCGCTTCGCCCCTTCGGCCGTGGTCTCGTTGAGCTCGAGGAAGCCCGCCGGCATGGTCCAGAAGCCTTTTCTCGGCGGAATCGCCCGGCGGCAGAGGAGGAAGGTGTCCTCCCAGACGCAGACGGCGCCGACCACAATCTTCGGGTTACGGTATTCGACGTAGCCGCACTCCGGGCAGACGAGGCGCGCCTTCGTATCTCCATCGGGCACGGCCTCGATCGACGGTCCCTTGCGGCGATCTTCGGCAGCCATGGTCCCAATGTGGCGTCTTCCACCGCCGGACACAAGGTGCGACCCCCGCCGGCCCGTTGCGAAGCGCCGTTCAGTCACGCACGCCGACGGCATGGGCCGGGTCGAGAACGAGGGAAACGGGTGCGCCCGGCGGAACGGCGACGTGGTTGCGCCGGTGGGGCTCTTCGACGACGAACGCGCGGGTTCCTGCGTCCACATGATAACGAACGACACCGCCGAGGAACTCCCGGTGACTGACCACGCCGGAAAGGCGGATTTTGTCCGGCGGCGAGGCGGCATCCGCGGCCATGAGCGCGATATCTTGCGGCCGGAACACGACGCTTCGGATGTCGCGGTGTCCGTTCGGCAGAGGAACGACAAGGTCGCCCTCCCGCGAGCGGAACATCATGCGGCCGCCGCTTTCCGAAACCGATCCCGGGATGACGTTGGCGACGCCGAGGAAGTTGGCGACGAACAGGTTGGCGGGCCGGTCATAGAGCTCGATCGGCGTCCCTACCTGCTGGATCACGCCGCGATCCACAACGGCGATACGGTCGGCGGTGGTGTTCGCCTCTTCCTGGTCATGGGTCACGAAGATCGTGGTGATGGAGAGCGTCCGCTGAAGCGTGAGCAGCTCGTGGCGCATTTGAACGCGAAGCTTGGCATCCAGGTTCGAGAGCGGCTCGTCCAGCAGGAGGACGTCGGGCTCGATGACGATGGTGCGGGCAAGCGCCACCCTCTGCTGCTGACCGCCCGAAAGCTGCGACGGACGGCGCTCGCCGAGCGCGCCGAGACCGACGAGGTCGAGGGCGCGCTGAACGCGGTCGGCGAGTTGCTGGCGGGGAATCTTTCGTTCTTCGAGGCCGAAAGCGACGTTCCGGCGCACCGTCATATGCGGCCAGAGCGCGTATGACTGAAAGACCATGCCGACGTTTCGTCGCCACGGGGGGAGAGCGGAGACATCCTTCCCGCCGATCAGGACGCGGCCGGAATTCGCCCGCTCGAATCCCGCGAGCAGCCGGAGAAGGGTCGTCTTGCCGCAGCCGGACGGGCCGAGGAGGGCGAAGAACTCGCCGGGCTCGATGGCGAGGTTGACGTCTGTGAGAACCTGCATGGCGCCGAAGGAGAGGCTCACGTTTTCGACCGCGACGCCGACCGCGGCGCTGCGTCCGGGTGCCGGGTGCATGGCGTCGCCCCGCTATGCCGCCGCGAGGACGGCGCGCTCTCGCCGCTCGCTTTCGATGACGCGATGAGAGAAGAACGCCCCCAACGCCACGATGACGACGGCGACGATGCCGAGCGCGGCGCCGGGGCCGCGTCCTGCCGCCGATTGCATGTACACGTAGATTGCGTAGGAGAGGGGAGCGTCGGACTCGCGGGCGACGAGCATGATCGTGGTCGAGAGCTCGACGGCGGCGGTGGCGAAGCTGGTGACGAACCCGGCGAGCATGCCGCCCGCCATCAACGGCACCACGATCCGCCGCACCGTGCGGAGCTTGCCGGCGCCGAGGTTTTCGGCCGCCTCCTCGAGCGAGACGGAGAGCTGCTGGAGGGCCGCCGTGCACGAGCGAAGCGCGTAGGGAAGCCGCCGGACGGCGAGCGCGATGACCAGGATGCCCCACCACGCGGCGAGAGGCTGCCCGCCCCAGGGCGCCTCCACGCCGTGGAACGTGCGCAGATAGCCGATGCCGAGCACGAGGCCCGGCACCACGATCGCCCCCATCGCCATGTAGTCGAGCCACACGCGCCCGGGCAGCCGTGTGCGCAGCACGAGATATGCGATCGCCGTCCCGAGCACGACGTCGATGCCCGCCGCGAGCGTCGCATAAAGGACCGTGTTGGTGACGAACTCGGGCGTGTCTTCGAAGATTTTATGGTAGTGGGCGAGCGTGTAGGCATCGGGGGTGGTGCTGAACGACCATACGGTCCCGAACGAGAGCAGCGCGAGACCGACGTGGGGCGAGAGGACGAGCACCAAAACCAGGAGCACGACGGCGTAAGCACCGACCTTCTCCGAGGGCCGCATCCGGCGCCGCGCGAGGCCGCCGCCGCCGCGCTGCACGGTCGCGTAATCCTTGCCCCGGAGCGCGAGGGTGGCCGCCCACATGGCGAGCAGCGAAAACGCGACGAGGATCACCGAGATGACGTAGCCCATCGGATCGGTCACGCCGACCGTCGAGATGCGGAGGTAGGCCTGCGGCGCAAGCAGCTTGTTCACGTTGAGCAGAAGCGGCGTTCCCAGGTCATCGAACACCTTGAGAAAGACGAGCGAGGCCCCGGCGACGTACCCCGGCATGGCGAGCGGGAAGACGATCCGGCGGAACAGCCGAAAGCCGCTGCTGCCTAGATTTTGCGCCGACTCCTCCATGGAGCGGTCGATGATCTGCAGGCTCGCGGTCACGTTCAAAAGGATGAACGGGAAATAGTGGATCGCCTCGACAAAAATCACGCCGTTCAGTCCGCTCATGAACGGGATCGTGATGCCGAACCAACTGTCGAGCAGAAGATTGATCGAGCCGTTGCGGCCGAACAGGAGCTGCATGGCGACGGCGCCGACGAAGGGCGGCATGATCAGGGGCACCACGCCGAGACTCTGGATCACCGCGGCCCCGCCGAAGTGGAAGCGCGTGGTGAAGTAGGCGAGCGGCAGCGCGAGCGCCGACGCGACCACCACGGTCATCGCCGCGACGTAAATGGAATTCCAGAATGATTCGCGGAACAGCGATGTTCGGAAGAAGTCTTCGAAGTTGACGAGCGTGAAGGCACCGGTCGCCGGGTCCTGGAATGCGACGAACACCACGTTGACGACCGGCACGCCGAGAAAGACGACAAGGAAGGCCGCAACGGCGAAAAAAACCGCCGCCGGACCGGGATGGCGTCGGAACTCCGCGATCACGATCTGACCCCCACGGCCCGGCGACGCGGCACGGCTACTTGGCGAGAGACCGGGCTTTGTCCGCTTTCTCCTTGGCGTCCGCGTAATTCTTCTTGGCGAAGCTGTCCCACTGCTCTTCGACCTCCGCCTGGCGGCCGGCCGCCTTGTCCTCTTTCTTCGCGCGCGTCTTGGTGAAGACGGCGGCGAACTCGGGCTTGGCGGCTTCGGCTGCCGAAATCGGCATGGCCGTGACGGCGGCGCGGGCCTCCTTCACGAGCTTGGCGCCTTCGGCGTTCGGCTTCTTGGCGAGCGCGGCCTCTGCGTCGTGGATCGCTTTCGTCGCCTTCGCGAGGTCCTCGTGGCGGTAGGTCACGACCACGTCGAACAACGCGCTCACGGCCCGGTACCGCTGCTCCGAGAGCTTGGCGTCGAACTTGACACCGGCGCCGATGGACTTGTCTTGGAACGGGTTCGGAAATCCTTGCGGCGCCTTCGAATAGGTAGCGGGATTGACGGGCAGCCGGCGGATCTTGGGATCGAGCAGGATTTCCTGCCCCTCCGGCGACAACACGAATTCGACGAAGGCCTCGGCCGCCTTCGGGTGAGGTGCGTTCTTGACGATCCCGATGTTGGCGGGCACCACGCTCGTGACTTTGGGATAGACGAAATCAACCGGGAAGCCGCTGGCTTGGGAGGAGAACGCAAAAAAGTCGATGACGATTCCGAAGCCGAAATCGCCGCTGTTCACGCCGTCGGGAACGCCAAAGCTGCGCTCGGTCACCGTTTTGAAGTTGCCGGAGATATCCTTGAGGGTCGCCCATCCCTTATCCCAGCCTTCGCCCTGGAGAATCGTCTCGACCGTCAGGTGCGTCGTGCCGGAGCGCGACGGCGCCGACATGGCGACGTGGCCGAAATAGACCGGCTTCTTGAGATCGTCCCACTCCTTGGCGACCGGAAGCCCCTTCGCCTGCACATAGCGCGTATTCCACATGATGCCGTAGCCGGAGGCGGCAAAACCGAAGTAAAGCCCGTCCGGGTCGTGGATCGGATAGGACCCGATCTTCTCCGGGATTCCCTTCGCCTTTGTTGAATATTTGTGGAGCAGGCCGGCGCCTTTCAGCACTTCGAAGGCGTCGGGAGCCGAGGCCCAGAATAGGTCCGTGGTGTTTTTGGACGCGGTTTCCTCGAGGAACTTGATTCCGGCCGACGTGCTCTTGTTGAGAACTTCGACCTTCGCGCCCGCATGCTTCTTCTCGAACGCGGCCTGGAAAGGTCCGGTGAGGTCCTTCGGGAAGGACGTGATGATCACGAGCTTGTCCTCGATCGACTGGGCAACGACGGGGCCGGCGAAAAGGCCCGCCACAAACAGCGCGCTCCACAGAAACCGCCAAGGATCCAAGCGCATTTCCGATTCCCTCCATTCCGGCGCAATCAAGATCGATCCGCTGAGCGGACGCTAACGAAGGTGGGGCCAAGGGTCAACGAGGCGGCGCCTGGCGCGACAGGACCCAAGAATTCGTATCAAGGCTCCTTCGAATTGTAATAACATTCGCCGAGGGGGCGGCGAAGTCTTGATGGCAAATCGAAACCACCTGGACGACGAATACCTCGATCTCAAAGCGCACCGGTATCGGGACGTCACGTTCCTCGGCGCGATGCGGATGGCGACCCGCACGGGGCTTTTCGTATTGTCCGCCGTCCTCCTGCTCGCCGCCCTGGCGGCCCTTTACCTCTATGTCGACATCCGCATGAGCGCGGCCATCAGCGATCTCAACGCGCAGCACGAGATGGTGCGGCTCGTCAACCGCATCGAGCGTGAAATCGGCGAGGTGCGGGCGCTTGAGCGTCAATTCGTCATCCGGCGCGAGCTTACGGCCCCCGACGCGCACGACGTCGCCCTTAACCGTATCACGGCGGCCGTGGACGGGCTTCTCAGGCTCCCCCTCCCGGATGATGTGAAGCAGCACGCGGCGACGCTTCGTGACGGCCTCGCCCAATACAGCGCCCAGTTCGGCGAGATGGTGAAATCGGCGCGGGCGGGCGCCGGGAATCCAGAAACGCAGGCGCGGGTCCGCGCATCGGCCCAAGACGTGCAGACAAGGCTAAGGACGGCCGGGCAAGCGCCGCTCGCCGACCGGCTTGGGCTCCTCGTTCAGCGCGGCCTCGGCTTGCGGCTGCCGGTTGCGGAAGCCGACCTCGCGGCGATTGCAGCCGAGTACGACACGCTCGCCGAGCGGCTTAAGGAAGGCTCAGTTCCCGACCGCGAACGACTGCCGCTCCGGAACCTGCTTGCCGCGCACCGCGCGGATATGACGGTTCTCCTGGAGGCGCGGAAGGGTCCCACGGTCGATCCGCAAAACTTCGAAGACATCTTCATCTATCTCGCGCCAAGCCTGGAAGCACTGCCCGCCCTTGCCGATCGGCTCAATGCCGTCGCCGTCGCCCGGT
Source organism: Rhodospirillales bacterium (assembly GCA_009694195.1). Taxonomy (GTDB): domain Bacteria; phylum Pseudomonadota; class Alphaproteobacteria; order Rhodospirillales; family SHVQ01; genus SHVQ01. Next base: position 76,724 of record SHVQ01000001.1, on the reverse strand, counting down.
TCGACGAAGAACGTATGCTGGCCCGCCAGATGCTCGCGGGTGGGGGTCTCGGCGCCGTCGTTCTGCTGGCGGCGATCGGCCTTCTCCTGATGGGCAGCGTCACATCGTCCGTGCGGGCCGTGTCCGCTGCCGCGATGCGCCTCGTCGGCGGAGATCGCGGCGTCGTCATTCCCGCGCGCGGCAACGTGGACGCGGTCGGCGTGCTCGCTCGGTCTCTCGACGCCTGGATGGACACGATGGCGGAAGTCGATCATCTGCGGGCCGAACTCGAGGCCACGGCCGCGCGGCTGGAACAAGCCCTCGCCGCGGCCGCCCTGGCTGATGACGAGGATACGGAGCCGGCGCCTGCGCCCACCGAGCCCCGCTATCGCGCTCCTCCACCGGATGGGGCAGCCACGGGAACGAGTCTCGTGCCCATGGACGCCGGCCCGTCACCCGACTCGATCGTCGGCGTATCCCAGCAGCTCTCCAACGTCAGCAAGTTCCTGACCATCGCTGCCGTCGAGGTCGAGCGCACGGAAGAATTGATGCAGGCCGTCGAGGACGCCAACGGCAAGATCGAGGAGCTTGAATCCATTGTCGTCGGGCTTCGCGATCAGACGAATCTGCTCGCCGTTCGCACGGCGATCGCGGACCCGCGGCCCGGCCTCGGCGGCGAGAACCTGGTGCTGTTCTCTCCGGACCAGAAGACGGCTGCCGGGGTCCCCGAGAAGCAGGATGACGTCGGCTCCCTCCGATTCGATTCGATTCGCCAGAGCATCGATCGCGCGGAAGCGACGGTCGAAGCGACGAGGGCCGCGCTCGATCGAATCAACGAGATCGGCCGCGACATCGCGTCGACCTCGTCGGCCCAGGCCCTGGAGGCGACCCAGCGCCTGCTTGCCCAGTCGGAGCATCTGCAGGACATGCTGGACGGGCTCCTGTCCCGGATTCAGCCGCTCGCGGGCGGCCCCGGGCGGGGCGACGTGAAGGGGATCGGACGCAAGCCCCCCGCGAAAGGCGGCCCCTCGCGAGCCTGACCTTAGCGGCGCGCGTAGAGCGCGGCGACGCCCGGCAAGTCCTTGCCCTCGAGCCATTCGAGGAATGCACCGCCCGCCGTCGACACGTACGAGAAATCGTCGATCACGCCGGCGTTGGCGAGCGCGGCAACCGTATCGCCGCCGCCGGCGACGCTGGTGAGCTTGCCTGCCTTGGTCAGGCGCGCGGCGGCCTTGGCGACCGCGTTGGTGCCGGCGTCGAACGGCTTCACTTCGAAGGCCCCGAGCGGCCCGTTCCAGAGAAGGGTCTTCAGGGTCTCCAGGCGTGCCGTGAGGGCCGCGATCGATTTGGGCCCGATGTCCAGGATCATGGAATCCGGCGGTATCGCATCGATGGCGACGGGCTTGCTTTCGACGCATTCCTTGAAGGCGGGGGCGACCACGGCGTCCGACGGCAAGATCACGTCGACCTTGTTCCGCTCCGCGTCGGCGAGGATTCGACGCGCGGTCTCCGCCATGTCCCGCTCGCACAACGACTTGCCGACGTTGATTCCCTTCGCGTGCAGGAAGGTGTTGGCCATCCCGCCCCCGATGATGAGCACGTCGACCTTTCCGAGCAGGTGTCCGATCACGTCGATCTTGGTCGATATCTTGGCGCCGCCGACGAGCGCGGCGACCGGGTGCTTCGGGGATTCGAGCGCGCTTTCGAGCGCCTCCAGCTCGGCCTGCATGAGACGGCCGGCTGCGGCCGGCAGGAGCTCGGCGATAGCCGCCGTCGAAGCATGCGCCCGATGTGCGGCCGAGAAGGCGTCATTCACGTAGATGTCCCCGAGGGACGCGAGCTTCGCTGCAAACGCTTTGTCGTTCTTCTCCTCCCCCGGATGGAACCGGAGATTTTCGAGCAAGATGACGTCGCCGGGACGCGCCGTCGCCACCGCTTTCTCGGCTGCCGGACCCACGCAATCGGGAACGAACGTGACCTTGCGGCCGAGGGCCTTCGACAGCGCGTCCGCCACCGGCTTCAGGCTCATCGACTTGACGGCGCGGCCCTCGGGCCGGCCGAAGTGGGACAGCGCGATCACGATCGCGCCGCGCTTCGCGAGCTCGTCGAGAGTGGCGGCGGTGCGGGTGATGCGGGTCGTGTCCGTGATGCGGCCGTCGCGCATGGGGACGTTGAGGTCCGTCCGCACGAGCACCCGTTTGCCCTTCACGTCGAAATCGTCGCTCGTCTTGAACGGTTTCACTTGGCTTCGCCTGCGCGAGCCCGGGCTTCCTTCGCTTTCTCGCGTTCCCCCAGCACATCGTAAGCGCGAGCGAGCCGCAGCCACCCCTCGCGGTCGTCCGGGTTGTCCTTGAGCCGTTGCGCGAGCCGCTCGACCATGCCGCGGATCATCGCCGCGCGCTCCGCTTCCGGCATCGCTGCGATCGCCTCTGCTTCCTCGGTCTTGAGCGGCGGCGCGACGGCGTCTCCGCGCGCAGGCACGGAGGCTTTCGGTGGCGGGGACACGGTGCGGCCGCTGCCGGCGAGGCGCACGGCCTCGGCCGACGGCGGGATCGAGCGCGCATCCAAGCCAAGCTCGCCTGCCGCGCGGCCGATGTTCTCGCGGACGAACGGCATCCACGGCGCGTCCTCAGGCGAGAGGAGCGCGAGGTCGATCCACGCCTGCAGCGCGCCCCGGAAGTCGCCCCGCTCGGCCATGGCGAGGCCGAGATAGTAGCGGGCCTTCGGATTGATCGGGTCCGCCGCTTGCACCGCCTCGAGAATCGCGCGCGCTTCCGCCGTCACCGTCGAGCCGGCGGTAACGAACAAGACTTCCGCATAATCGGCCGCGATGTCCGGGCGGTTGCTGCTCGCTCTCATCGCCTGGCGGTACGCCTTCGCTGCGTCTCCGAAGCGCTGCATGGAGACATAGGAGCGCGCGAGGAGCTGCCAGCCGTCCACGTCGTCCGGGCTTCCCTGAAGGCGCTGGGCGAGGCGCTCGACCGCTTGTTCCATCCCATCTGCCTCGCCCGCATGGGCGGCAGGCGTGTCGCGCCGTGCTGCAAGCAGATGATCGGAAATATTTGGCGAGCCAACGGCCAGGTAGAGGGCGAGCCCGCCGGCCGGAACGAGGACCGCGATGGCGACGATCGTCCGCCAGGACGTTTGCGGAGATCGCGATGCGCCGGCTGTGTCCGGCTCTTCTCGCGCGGCGGCGAGGAGGCGGCGGTGGATTTCGGTGCGCGAGGCTTCCGCTTCGGCCGCGCTGATCACGCCGCGCTCCACCTCGCGATCTATTTCCTTCAGCCGGTCACGAAAAATCGCCGCATCGAACGCGGCACGGGAAGGGGGCGGCGGTTGGCGGCGGACGAGCGGGATCAGCAGGAACGCCAGCGTCGCCGCCGTGAGAGCCAGAATTACGAGCGCCAGCGTCACCGGGGTCCGTCCTTCAAGAGCGACTCCAGACGCCGGCGCTCATCGGGCGAGAGCGGCGCCGGCACGGCGGGATCGTCGGCCCGGTTGCGGCGGTAGAACACGGCGAGCGCAAGAAGGCCGAGCAGCACGATCGCAAGCGGGCCAAACCAGAGAAGATAGGTCGCCGGCGTGAGGCGCGGACGCAAAAGGACGAAATCGCCGTAGCGGGAAACGACGTAGTCGATCACCCGGCGGTCATCGTCGCCGGCCGCGATGCGCTCGCGCACGAGCTTCCGGAGATCGCGCGCGAGATCGGCGTCGGAATCGTCGATCGACTGGTTCTGGCAGACGAGACAGCGGAGCTCCTGGCTGAGCGCGCGGGCCCGCGCTTCCAGGGCCGGGTCCGCCAGCACTTCCCGCGGGTCGACCGCGAGGGCCGGTGCCGCGGCGAGCCATGTCCAAAGAATGAGCAGGAGTCGCAGCTTCATTGCTTCCGCAGCTCGGCGATGAGCGGTTTCAACGTCCGGTCCCACACCTCCGGCGTCAGCGGCCCCACGTGCTTGTGGCGGATCACCCCCTGTCGATCCACGAGAAAGGTCTCGGGCGCGCCGGTCACGCCAAAGGCGATCACGCCCCGGCTTTCGGGGTCGTCGCCGATCAATGCGTAGGGATCGCCGTACTTGGCGAGCCAGCGCGGGCCCGCCTCGCGGTCCGGCTCGCGCCAGTCGATGCCGTGAATGGGGATCTCGCCCCGCTGTTTCAGTTGCATCAGGAAGCCGTGCTCGACCCGGCAGGCGACACACCAGGAGCCGAACACGTTGACGAGCGCGACGCCGCCCTGGAGATCGGTGCTCGCGAAGCCGCGGTCGCGGCCCTGGATCGACGGCAGGGCGAACTCGGGCACCGGCGTGTTGATCAAGACGGAGGGAAGCACGCGCGGATCGCGGGTCAGACCCATCGCGAAATAGCCGGCGATCACCAGGAAGAGCGCGAGCGGCAGGAGAAAGAGAAACCGCTTCATCGGAAACGAAACCGCGGCGCTCATGCTCGTGTGGGCGAAGCGTCGGCGGGCGCGTCGCGTCGCCTCCCTGCGGCGAGGCCAACCCGGTAGCGGCGGTCGGATAGGCTGAGCAGCCCGCCCGCGGCCATCAACATGGCACCGGCCCAAATCCATGCGACGAGCGGATTGAAATAGATCCGCGTGACGAAGGCGCCCTCCGTCCCTTCCGGATCGCCGATCACGGCGTAAAGATCGCCGAGGAAGGTCGTCCGGATGGCCGCCTCGGTGGTTGGCTGGGAGCGCACCGCGTAGATGCGCTTTTCGGGCTCGAGCGTCGCAAACGGGCGGTCATCTTTGCGGACCGTGAAGGTCCCGCGAACGGCCGTGTAGTTCGGGCCGTCGGCGCGGCGGGCGCCCTGGAAGGTATAGGCGTAACCGGCCACATCGACGGTATCGCCCGGCTTCATGGTCTGAATGCTCTCGACCTTCCATGCCGTCGAGGCCGCGATCCCGGCAATGGCGATGGCGAGGCCGGCATGCGCGAATGTCATTCCGAGCGACGCACGCGGCGTGCGGACGAGCCGCCCGATGGCCTCGCCGGCGGGCGCGCGGAACAGTCGGATCCGCTCGCCCCATTCGACCAGGACGCCGACCAGGAGCCACGTCGCGAGCCCGATCCCGAGAGCGCCGAAGATCGCGCCATCCCCCTGCATCTGCCAGATGAAAAGAGCCACCATCGCCGCGGCCGCCGCCGCGACCCAAAGCCGCTTCATGGCGGCCGCGAGGTCGCCGCGTTTCCAGGCAAGCAACGGACCGACGGCCATCGCCGCGATCATCGGGATCATGAGCGGGACGAAGGTCGCATTGAAGAACGGCGGCCCGACGGAAACCTTGGCTCCGCCGACCGCATCCAGAAAGAGCGGGTAGAGCGTGCCCAGCAGAACGGCGGCGGCGCCCGTCATCATCGCCAGATTGTTGAGCAGCATGGCGCCCTCCCGCGAAATCGGCTGGAAGAGGCCGGTGTTCCTGAGCGTGGGCCCGCGCCAGGCAAACAGCGCCAGCGACCCGCCGATCACGAAGACGAGCAGAAGAAGGATGAAGACCCCGCGCGCGGGGTCGGTCGCGAACGCATGGACGGACGTGAGCACGCCCGAGCGGACGAGGAACGTGCCGAGGAGGCTGAGTGAAAACGCGACGATCGCGAGGAAGACGGTCCAGCCTTTGAGCGTGTCCCGCTTCTCCACCATTGTCGCCGAATGGAGGAGCGCGGTGCCGGCGAGCCAGGGCATGAAGGATGCGTTCTCGACGGGATCCCAGTACCACCAGCCGCCCCAGCCGAGCTCGTAGTACGCCCACCACGACCCGAGCGCGATGCCGGCCGTGAGGCAGCACCACGCGAGCAGCGTCCACGGCCGTACCCAGCGCGCCCACGAAGCGTCCACCCGGCCCTCGATCAACGCCGCCACGGCAAAGGAAAACGCCATCGAGAACCCGACGTAGCCGAGGTAGAGCATGGGCGGGTGAAAAGCGAGGCCGGGGTCCTGCAGGAGCGGGTTGAGGTCCTGGCCGTTCTCGGCCGGCGGCAGCATCCGCTCGAACGGGTTCGATGTGAGAAGGATGAACAAGTAGAAGCCGATCGCGAGCCAGGCATGCACGGAGAGAACCCGCGCCCGGAACGCGGCGGGCAAATTGCCTCCGAACAGCGCCACCGCGGCGCCGAACAGCGAGAGGATGAGGACCCAGAGCAGCATCGAGCCCTCATGGTTCCCCCACACGCCGGAGATCTTGTAGAGGAGCGGCTTGTCGGTGTGCGAGTTGAGGACGACGTTGAGCACCGAAAAGTCGGACGTCACGTAGGCGTGCATGAGTGCCAGGAACGCGACGGCGACCAGCAGCCATTGGGCAATTGCGGCCTGAGGCGCTACCGCCATCCAGGCAGCGTTGCCGCGCGCGGCGCCGACTATGGGTAGCACGCCCTGGACGAACGCCACGCAGAGCGCGAGCACGAGCGCGAAATGTCCGGCTTCGACGATCATGGCGCTTTCGGCTTCGTCTCCTTCCACTGCCCCGACTTCTTGAGGGCGTCCGCCACTTCGGGCGGCATGTAGTTTTCGTCGTGCTTGGCGAGCACTTCGTCCGCCTCGAACGTGCCGCCGACCAGGCGGCCCTGGGCGACAATTCCCTGCCCCTCGCGGAAGAGGTCCGGAAGGATGCCTTTGTACGTGACCGGGACGGCGTTGGCGAGATCGGTGACGCGGAAACGGACGAGCCCGCCGCCGGCCTTCTCCACGCTTCCCTGTTCGACCAAGCCGCCGATGCGGAACCGGCGGTCCGGGAGCGAGCCCTTCTGAACGATGTCGGTCGGGCTCATGAAAAACACGATGTTCTCCCTCATTGCGCTGAGGATAAGCGCCGCCGCGGCGCCCAAGAAAACGAGCCCGACGGCGACGAAGACGAGCCGCTTGTGCTTACGTTTCACTCGCCTCCTCTCCCGCCTGGGTCTCGAGCGCGTCGAGCTCGGCGGCGGTCGCCTTCCTTGAGCGCAAGCTTGCGAAGAGGAGTGCGCCGAGAGCAAGGGCCGCGATCGCGAAGCTCGGCCAGACGTAGCCCGCGTATCCGCCCATGGATAGAAATGCCTGGAAAGGCGTCATGAGCTGCGGTCCCCTGCTTCGGACTCGGCGCGGCGAAGCCTCAGAGCGCGGATTTTTCCCGCCATGATCTCGTCCTGCATGCGGATCGCGAGGACCCAGAAATAGTAGGTCGCGAACCCGATCGCCATCAGCAACAAGGGCGCGAGCATGCTCGGATCGATGGAGGGCCCGTCGATCTTCAGCACGCTCGCCGGCTGGTGCAGGGTGTTCCACCAATCGACCGAAAATTTGATGATCGGCACGTTCACGAAACCGACGATCGCCAGAACGGCCGCGGACTTTTGTGCGCGCTCCCGATCGTCGAAGGCCCCTGCGAGGACAATGTAACCGAGATAGAGAAAAAAGAGGACCAGCATGGACGTGAGGCGCGCGTCCCACACCCACCACGTGCCCCACATGGGCTTCCCCCAGAGCGAACCGGAGGCGAGTGCGATGAACGTGAAGGACGCACCGATCGGCGCCGTCGCCCGCGCGGCCACATGGGCGAGCGCATGCCGCCAGACGAGAGCCGCGGCGCTCGCGCCGGCCATGGCCGTGTAGCAGAAAAGCGCCATCCAGGCGGCCGGGACGTGCACGTACATGATGCGGACGCTGTCTCCCTGCTGGTAGTCGGGAGGCGAAAGGAAGAGCCCGAGCGTGAGCCCGGCCGCAATCAGCCCGAGAGTCGACCGCTGGAGCCACGGCATCAGGCGCCGGCTCAGCTTTAGGAATCTGTTCGGGTTTGCGAAACGGTGGATCGACATTGCGTTTTGCTACACCAACTTGCCTTGGTTGGGAATGCCTACTCGAGCGCCTGCCGAATGGCAGCGGCGGCCGCCCATGGACAGAGCGGAAGCGCCGCCAAGAGGAAGGCGGCGAGAACGAGAAAATAGGGGCGCGCCGGGAGCCCCATGAGAGCCGCTTCGACGGCGCCGACGCCGAAAATAAGCACGGGGATCGCGAGCGGCAAAACGAGAAGCGAGAGCAGGACGCCGCCGCGCCGGGACCCGATGATCAAAGCGGCGCCGACGGCTCCGAGCAAGCTGATCGTCGGGGTTCCGAGCAGGAGAGCGAGGGCGAGCGGCGCCAATATTTCTGCCGGAGCGTGAAGGAGGAGCGCCAGCACTGGGGCTGCGGCGATGAGGGGAAGCGCCGTCGCGATCCAATGCGCGGCGATCTTGGCGATCACGACCGCCTCCAGCGGTAGCGGCGCGAGCGCGAGCAGCTCAAGGCTCCCGTCGTCGTAGTCATTTTGAAACAGGCGCTCGAGCGCCAGCATGGATGCCATCAGCGCGGTCACCCAAAGAATTCCGGAACCGATGCGGGCGAGCATATTGGGCTCGGGCCCGACGCCGAACGGGAAAAGGGCGACGGCCATGACAAAGAACATGACGGCCGCGAAACTGTCGCTTCCCTGGCGTAGGGCGAGCCGAAGGTCTCTCCGGAGAATAAGGAGAGTCCGCCTCATGCGAGAGTCCCGACGACCGGTCGCGCGCGGGCGGGTGTCAAGTCGAGCACGCGGGCCCGGGTTGCCGTCTCGCCGGCAAGGCCGATGTGCGTGGAGACGACGGCGATACCGCCGTTTGCCCCATGGCTCTGCAAGGCATGGTCGAGAGCTTGAACGGCCGCGTCGTCGAGGGATGCCGCAGGCTCGTCCAACAGCCAGAGGGCCGCGGGGGCGACCAAAATCCGCGCGAGGGCGAGGCGCCGGCGCTGACCCGCGGAGAGGAACCTGCTCGGCATGTCGCGGAGCGCCTCCATACCGAAGGCGGCAAGAGCATCCTCGATCGCTGCTCCGGGGCTCACGCCGTCCCGGGCGAGGCTCGCCCAGAACCCCAGGTTCTCTTTGACCGACAGCTGAGGCTTCACGGCGTCCGCGTGTCCGACGTATTGCAGCCGCGACCGGTGCCGCTCGGGCTCCGCCGCAATATCTTCGCCGTCCCACTGAATGCGTCCGCCTATCGGTCGCGAGAGGCCCGCCATCAAGCGGAGCAGGGTCGACTTTCCGCTTCCGTTCGGCCCGGTGAGCAGGAGAAGCTCGCCTGCGCCGAGCTGGAAGGAGAGGCCGAAGAACACCGTCCGCTCCCCCCGCACGCAAGCCACGTCGTCGCCGGTGAAGCGGGTCATATGAGGGGGCTGGGGTCCAAGGCGCCAGAAGCTCGCGAATGCCTGACCGTAACGGAAACAACGAGCGAAAAGAAGCGGCCGCCGTGTCGGAAGTCGCGCCGTCCGCCAAACGCATAAAAACGGCCGGGATCCGATGGATCCCGGCCGCTAAAGTCGGCACTTGCGTGCCGATTTTGGGGACCAGAGAAGGGGGGGATTCTCTGGTTCTTATAGACGAGGAGGTCTATATGCTGGTGAGGTTAGTCCCGAATTGTGGCGACTTTATGCCGCTGTTAAGGTTTTATCGCCATATTTTACGGTTTGGATTCATTCGTAATTTCAATGCCTTGGATAGTCCCGGCTAAGTTTTGAGCCGCTCCGGCGAAAACGTCCCATCCTCGCGTATCGACCGGCTACCGGGGCGCTCAGACCGGGGGTTCGCTATGTTCAAAGGAAAAGGATCGGCCCTATAATGAAAAACAAGTGGTAGGCGCGGGGCCGCCGTGGTGCGGCGTTCGCGCTCTCCCAGCAGAATCAGGAGGTCGCTCGTGCCCGTTACCGGTCAAGACACGCTCAAGTGCCGCCGTACGCTCACCGTCGGTGGCAAAAAATACGATTATTTCAGCCTTCCGGCCGCCGAAAAGGCGGGCCTCGGGGACATCTCGAGGCTTCCGTACTCGCTCAAGGTTCTGCTTGAGAACCTGCTTCGCCGCGAGGACGGGCGCACGGTCAAGGTCGAGGACATTAAAGCTGTCGCCGCCTGGCTGACGAACCGCAAATCTGACCGCGAGATCGCTTACCTTCCGGCCCGCGTGCTGATGCAGGATTTCACCGGCGTCCCCGCGGTCGCCGATCTCGCCGCCATGCGTGAAGCTATGGTCAAAATGGGCGGCGACCCCAAGAAGATCAATCCGCTGGCGCCCGTCGACCTGGTCATCGACCACAGCGTCATGGTCGACGCGAGCGGCAACAAGGCCGCGTTCAAGCAGAACGTCGAGCGCGAGTTCGAGCGCAATCGCGAACGCTACGAATTTTTGCGCTGGGGCGCGGCGGCCTTCGACAACTTCCGCGTGGTACCGCCCGGAACGGGAATCTGCCACCAGGTGAACGTCGAATATCTCGCGCAAGTCGTGTGGACCTCGGCGGACGGCCGCAAGACGATTGCTTATCCCGACACGGTCGTCGGCACCGACAGCCATACCACCATGGTCAACGGGATTTCCGTGCTCGGCTGGGGCGTCGGCGGAATCGAGGCCGAAGCCGTCATGCTGGGGCAGCCGGTCTCCATGCTGATCCCGGAAGTGATCGGCTTCAAGATGACGGGCCGGCTCAAGGAAGGCACGACCGCGACGGATCTGGTGCTGACAGTCACGCAAATGCTCAGGAAGAAGGGCGTCGTCAGCAAGTTCGTCGAGTTCTACGGGCCCGGCCTCGATACGCTCACGCTCGCCGAGCAATCGACCATCGCGAACATGGCGCCCGAGTACGGCGCGACCTGCGGCTTCTTCCCGATCAGCCGCGTCACCATCGATTATATGAAATTCACCGCGCGAAAGAAGGACCGGATCGCGCTCGTCGAGGCCTATGCCAAGAAGCAGGGCATGTGGCGCGACGCAAAAACGCCGGATCCGTTGTTCACGGACTCGATGGAGCTCGATCTCGGGACCGTCGAGCCCTCGCTCGCGGGCCCGAAGCGGCCGCAAGACCGGATCGCGCTCAGCGCCGCCGCATCGGCCTTTGCGAAGGGGTTCGCCGAGCTCTCGGGCCGTGCCGAGCGGCGCGAAGCTCGGGTCAAGGACGCCAACTATTCGATCAAGGACGGCCACGTCGTGATCGCGGCGATCACCAGTTGCACCAACACCTCGAACCCGCAGGTGCTGGTGGGCGCCGGATTGCTCGCCAAGAACGCGCGGGCCCGCGGATTGACCGTGAAGCCCTGGGTCAAGACGTCCTTCGCGCCGGGCTCGCAGGTGGTCACCGATTATCTTGTTGCGGCCGGGCTGCAGAAGCATCTCGACGGCCTCGGGTTCAACCTGGTCGGTTACGGATGCACGACCTGCATCGGCAATTCGGGGCCGCTGCCGGAAAACATCCATGACGCCATCGAGGAGGGCGATCTGACGGTCGCCGCGGTCCTCTCCGGCAACCGCAACTTCGAGGGCCGTATTCATCCGCTGACCAAGGCGAATTATCTCGCCTCGCCGCCGCTGGTGGTCGCCTATGCGCTCGTCGGTTCGATCACGGTCGACCTTTACAAGGATCCGCTCGGCACCGGCAGCGACGGCAAGCCGGTTTATCTCCGCGACATCTGGCCATCCAACAAGGATATCCAGGCGGTGATCTCGAAGGCGCTGACGCCCGCGATGTTCCGCCGGCGTTACGCGAACGTGTTCGAGGGCGACAAGAATTGGCGCAAGATCAAGACGCCGAAGAGCGAGACCTACAAGTGGCTGCCCGGCTCCACCTATGTGCGGAAGCCGCCTTTCTTCGACAACATCAACTTTGCCAGCGCCGGCTTCTCCGACGTCATCGGCGCGCGGCCGCTCGCCATCCTCGGCGACTCGGTCACCACCGACCACATCTCGCCCGCCGGCAGCATCAAGCAGGACAGCCCGGCCGGGACGTATCTGGTCGAGCGCCAGGTGCGGCCGGCGGAGTTCAATTCCTACGGCGCCCGCCGCGGCAACCATGAAGTCATGATGCGGGGCACCTTCGCCAACATCCGCATCCGCAACGCCATGCTTCCGGGCGTCGAGGGCGGCGTCACGAAGCACGTGCCCACCGGCCAGACGATGCCGATCTACGACGCCTCGGTGAAGTACCAGGCGGAGGGCACGCCGCTGATCGTCGTCGCGGGAAAGGAATACGGCACCGGGTCGTCCCGCGACTGGGCGGCCAAGGGCCCGAACCTGCTCGGCGTGAAAGCCGCCATCGCGGAAAGCTACGAGCGTATCCACCGCTCCAATCTGGTCGGCATGGGCATCCTGCCGCTCCAGTTCAAGGACGGCAACGACCGCAACTCGCTCAAGCTCGACGGTTCGGAGGTGTTCGAGATCACCGGGATCAAGAACGGGATCACGCCCCGCATGGACGTTCCCTGCCGCATCCGCCGGAAGGACGGCACGGCGACCGACATCAAGCTCACCTGCCGGATCGACACCGTCGACGAGGTCGAGTACTACCGGACGGGCGGCATCCTCACATACGTGCTGCGGAATCTCTCGGCGGCCAAATCCGCCTGACGTCCAAGCAGGGGACGCCGTCCCCGCCGTTTCTTCTCGCGGCCTTCACCCTAAAGTGATTTGGCCGTGAGCGGGAGAACGGCGTAAAAATGGACAATGACAACGACGTTGAAGATGCTGATCGCCGCCGGGGTGGCGGCGCTGCTGCTGGGAAAGGCGGCACTCGCGGCCGACGCGAAGCCCCTGATCGTCGTCGAGCTGTTCACGTCGCAAGGCTGTTCGTCGTGCCCGCCGGCGGACGCGGCGCTGGGTGAGCTCGGCCAGCGCGACGACATCCTGGCGCTCTCCTTTCACGTGGATTATTGGGACTACATCGGCTGGAAGGACCCGTTCGCCCTGCCGGCGAACACGGCCCGCCAGCGCGACTATGCCAAATTTCTCGGCCGGCAATACGTCTACACGCCGCAGATGGTCGTGCAGGGGGCATCCGATACGACGGGTGCCCAGGCGGTCGAGCTCGCACAGCGCCTGAAATCGGCGGGCGAGATGGAACGGCTCACCGTTGTGCTTGCGTCGGAGGGAGGAGATCGACTGCTCGTCGGCCTTCCCCAGGGCGCGGCGGGGGAGGAGATGGCTGTCTTTCTCGTCGGCTTTGACCGAAGCCGCGACACCACGATCAAGCGGGGCGAGAATTCAGGACGCACGATCCGCTACCATCACGTCGTTCGGGAGTTCAGCCAGATCGGGACATGGAAAGGCGAGGCGCGGGAGCTCCGCGTGCCGATCCCGGACGCCATCAAGACAGGGGGCGGCTGCGCCGTCCTCGTGCAATCCCCGAAATCCGGTCGCATCCATGCGGCCGGGATGATCCGGCCGGCCGGCCCCAGTTGAGAACCGAACCCTAGACCGTCAGGCCGCGCTCCAGCATGGCGGCGAGACGGCGCGCGAAGGCCTGGGGGTCGGTGACGGGCTCGCCTTCGACGATGCGCGCCTGCTCGAACAGGAGGTGCGCCGCGTCATCGAGGATACCGTCCTTGCCGGCGACGGTCTTCGCAACCTCGGCGAGCTTCCGGATCAACGCGTGGCGCGGATTGACCTCGAGAATGCGGGGTGCCGCTTCCTGAGCCCCGAGCTGCCGGTGCGCTTTCAGCATGCGCTCGAAGTGGATGTCGAGATCGCCGTCGTCGGCGACGAGGCAGACGGCGCTGTCGGTCAGACGGGCCGACGCCCGGACCTTCTTGACGCCCATGCCAAGCGCGCTCGTGAACGCCTTGATGAGCGGATCGAGGTCGACGTCTGATTTATCCTTTTCGGTCTCCGCGGGTTTGGCCTCCTCCTTGACCTGACCCTCGATCTTGTCCATGTCGACCCCGCCGCGGGTGACGGACTGAAACGGCTTGTCTTTGTAGGCACCGAGAGCCGGCAGCCAGAATTCATCGACCGGGTCGATGAGGATGAGCACCTCGATCCCCTTCGCCTTGAAGCCTTCGAGTTGCGGGCTGAGGGCAAGCTGGGCCGGATCCTCGCCGCTGATATAGAAGATCGCGTCCTGCCCCTTCTTCATGTTCTTGATGTACGAGTCCAAGCTCACCCGAACGTCGCCGCGCGTCGAGCGGAAGCGAGTGATCTCGAGCAGTCGGTCGCGGTTCTCGAAGTCTTCGTAGAGACCTTCTTTCAGAACGGCGCCGAACGCATCCCAGAATTTGGCGTAGCCGTCGGGGTCGCTTTCCGCCTTCTTCTTGAGCTCGCCGAGAATCCGTTTGACGAGGCCGGCACGGATCTTCGCGAGCTTCGGGTCGCGCTGCAGCATCTCGCGGCTGACGTTGAGGTTGAGATCCTCCGAGTCCACAACGCCTTTCACGAATCTGAGATAGCCCGGCAGCAGCCCTTCGCAGTTGTCGGTGATGAACACGCGCTTTACGTAGAGCTTCACCCGGTGACGCCGCTCCGGATGGAAAATGTCGAACGGACGCGCCGAGGGGACGAACAAAAGATTCGTGTAGGAAAGGACGCCCTCCACCCGGTTGTGCATGATCAGCCAAGGGTCGTCGGCCGCATGGGCGACGTGGTGGTAGAATTCTCTATGCTGGTCGGCCGTGATGTCCTTGGCCGGGCGTGTCCAGAGAGCCGACGCCGCATTCGCCGTTTCTTCTTTTCCGTCCTCCTTGACCACGATGGGAATGCCGATGTGGTCGGAGTACTGCGTGACGATCACCTTGAGTCTCAGGGGCTCGGCGAATTCCTCGTCGTCCTTCGACAGATGAAGGATGACGTCGGTCCCGCGCGACGGACGCTCGGCCTCTTCGATCGTGTATTCGCCCTTGCCGTCTGATGTCCAGAGCCACGCCTTGTCGGAACCCGCCTTCCGCGTGCGGACCTCGACCTTGTCGGCGACCATGAAGGCCGAATAGAAGCCAACCCCGAACTGGCCCACCAGGTTCACGTCTTTTGCCTTGTCGCCGCTCATTTGGGTGAGAAAGGCTTGGGTTCCGGAGCGCGCGATGGTGCCGAGGTTCTCGGTCAACTCCGTCCGGTCCATTCCGATGCCATTGTCGCTGACAGTGAGGGTGCGCGTCTTCTTGTCCGGAGTGAGCGCAATCTTGAATGCGGGATCTCCCTCGGTCAGCTTGGGCTCGGTGAGGGCGAGGTAGCGCAAGCGATCACAGGCATCGGAAGCATTGGAGATCAATTCGCGGAGGAAAACCTCCTTGTGGCTGTACAATGATCGGGCGACGATATCGAGGAGCTTGCTGACCTCGGCTTGAAACGAGAATTTTTCCTTTGCCATGCGAATGATTCTCCGACTTGCACGCCCAAGGGTCTCTTGCAGTGCCCCTGATATGTGTTTCGGCGCTGTCCCCCGCAAGGGCGACGCCACCTTTCTCCGAAGGGGTCCCTTGACCCGGATATCCGCCACCCCCACGTCGAAAGAGAGGGGAATGACGCAAGTCAATGCAGCGCTCCCGCCGCCGGGATGATAAGAGCGTTAACAACAGGAAGGGGATCCCCGATGCAGGTTCCGATCAATATTTCGTTCCGCCATACGGAGCCCTCGCCCGCGGTCGAGGCCTTTATTCGCGAAAAGGCGGCGGCTCTCGAAAAGTTTTCGCATCGCATTACCGCCTTGGCCGTGGTGGTCGAGTGTCCGCCCCGGCGGCCGCGCGGCGGAATGTTTTATCAGGTGCGTCTACACCTCTCCATGCCCGGGAAGGACATCCTCGTCGGACGCGATCGCATGAAGGACGAGTCCCACCGGGACGTCTACGTCGCGATCCGCGATGCGTTCAACGCCGCGAGCCGCCAGCTCCAGGATTATGCGCGGACGATTCGCGGCGACGTCAAGACCCATGAAACGCCACCGCATGGCACGGTGGCCCGCGTCTTCGAGGACGACGGATACGGGTTCATCGAGTCTTCGGACGGCCGCGAAATTTACTTTCATCGCAACAGCGTCGTCAGCAACGGCGGTTTCAAGGAGTTGAAGGTCGGAACGCTGGTCCGGTTCGTCGAAGAAATGGGCGAGAAAGGGCCTCAGGCGAGCACCGTCACACCGCTGGGGAAACACCACCTCGTCGGTTAGGGCGGCCGAGCAGCACCGAGGGTCAGCGTGATCGCGAATACGTGCCGACGAGAACGGCTTGCCCGAGGCTGTGCTCGGCGGCGGCTTTTTCGACGTCGCGAGCGCCGGCCCCGGGCGAGAGACTCAAATTAGCCGTGCCAAGGGCCGTCAGGACAAAGCGGTAACGGTGGGGGCCGTGTCCTTTTGGCGGGCAGGGACCCCCGTAGCCGAGCTTCTTGAAGTCGTTGAGGCCTTGCAGTGTCGCGCCCACCTTGGCCTCGGGAGCGTACGCTTGCGGAAGACTCGCCGCACCCGCCGGGATGTCGAAAACGGCCCAATGGTACCACGTGCCCGCCGGCGCATCGGGGTCGCTGCAGACGAGAGCGAAACTCAGCGTCCCCTCAGGAGCATCGCTCCATTGCAGCGGCGGAGAGATGTCCTTGCCCTCGCACGTATAGATCGGCGGGATCGGTCGCCCTTCCAGGATGGCGGTGCTTTGGAGGCGAAACGGCATCGACGGCGAAAGCTTGACCAAATTCGCCTGCCTCCGCAAGCTGGCTCATGGCCGGGATGAACGCGGTGGACGATTCGAAGCGCGACAAGGCCCGAGCCCGCTTGCTCAGCGAAATCGAGCGGGAGGCGCGGGACACGGAATCGTGGACCGGGCGCGGCGCGTTCTCGCCGCGCGTGATGGAAGCGATCAAGAAAGTACCGCGGCATGATTTCGTTCCGGAGTCGGACGCCGCCCAAGCGTACGTGAACCGGCCGCGCTCGATCGGCTATGGGCAAACGATCTCGCAGCCGTACATTGTCGCCCTGATGACCGATCTCCTCGACCTCGGGCCCACCGATCGGGTGCTCGAAATCGGCACCGGCTGCGGCTATCAGGCGGCGGTGCTCGCCGAGCTCGCCGGCGCCGTCTTCAGCGTGGAAACCGTAAAGGCGCTCGCCGAGAGCGCGGCCGGGCGTCTCCGCCGGCTCGGTTACCGCGATGTCGAGGTCCGCCATGGCGATGGCTTCCAGGGATGGCCCGAGAAGGCGCCCTTCGATGCCATCATCGCCACCGCCGCGCCCGAACGAATTCCGGATGCCCTGGCCCGGCAGCTGAAGCCCGGCGGCCGCTTGGTGATCCCCATCGGCAGACCGCACGACACCCAGATGCTCTACAGATGCGTCAAGGGCGAAGACGACAAGCTCGAGTGCGAAAAAATGCTGCCCGTCGCCTTCGTGCCGATGGTCGAGCGCATCGTGGATGAACGGAAGCCGCTCTGCTGACGATCACGCGGTTTTGAGGCAATTCGAGCGGGTCCTTGCGTTTTGGGCTCCGCGCGCTAATCCTTCTCTCATGCAGATCGACACGTCGGGCGGCCGGGCGCGCGTCGTTGCCGTCCTCGGGCCCACCAACACCGGCAAAACCTATCTCGCGATGGAGCGGATGCTCGGTCACCCGAGCGGCATGATCGGCTTCCCGCTGCGCCTGCTCGCGCGCGAAAACTACGACCGGGCAGTCGCGATCAAAGACAAGGCCCAGGTAGCCCTCCTCACCGGCGAAGAAAAGATCATACCGGCCCACGCGCGCTACTTCATCTGCACGGTCGAATCGATGCCTCTCGACAGGCCCGTCGACTTCCTTGCCGTCGACGAAATTCAGATGTGCGCGGACCCGGACCGCGGGCACGTCTTCACCGATCGACTGCTGCGGGCCCGCGGCGAGGGTGAAACCATGTTCCTCGGGGCCGAGACCATCCGCCCGCTGATCCGGCGGCTCGTTCCCGGCATCAATTTCGTGCAACGGCCGCGGTTTTCGACCCTCTCCTACACGGGCCCCAGGAACATCAATCGCCTGCCGCCGCGGAGCGCGGTCGTCGCCTTTTCGGCGGCGGACGTTTACACGATCGCCGAAATGGTCCGCCGCCAGCGCGGCGGCGCCGCCGTGGTCCTGGGCGCGCTGTCGCCGCGGACACGCAACGCTCAGGTGGCAATGTACCAGGCCGGCGAGGTCGATTATCTCGTCGCGACGGACGCCATCGGCATGGGTCTCAACATGGATGTCGACCACGTCGCGTTCGCCGCGACGCGCAAATTCGACGGCCGGCGGTCGCGCGCCCTCACCGCCGCCGAGCTTGCCCAGATCGCGGGCCGCTCGGGCCGCCACATGAACGACGGCACCTTCGGAACCACGGCCGACATCGGTTCTTTCGACGAGGAAACGATCGAGCGGATCGAGACCCATCGGTTCGACCCGCTCTCCTTCATTGTATGGCGCAACGCGGACCTGCAATTTGCCTCCATCGACGCGCTCCGAAAGTGCTTGCAGGTCGCGCCGGAGCAGGAGGGCCTGGTGAAGGCCCGCGAAGCCGAGGACGAGCTTGCCCTGGCGTTGCTTGCTTCCGACACTGACATTCAAGGCCTCGCGCGGGGGCGCGACGCCGTGCGGCTCTTGTGGGAGGTCTGCCAAATCCCCGATTTCGGCAAGGTCATGAGCGAAGGCCACGCGCGAGTGCTCGCTCGCATTTTTCTACATCTCATGAAGGAAGATGGCAGGCTCCCGACGGACTGGATTGCCGATCAGGTTGCCAGGCTCGACCGAACGGACGGTGACATCGAGGCGCTCGTGACGCGCATCGCCGGCATTCGCACATGGACGTACATCGCCTTTCGCGGCGACTGGGTTCAGGACTCCGCCCATTGGCGGACCCGGACGAGGCAGGTGGAAGACCGGCTCTCCGATGCCCTTCACGATCGGCTGACGCAGCGGTTCGTCGATCGGCGTACGTCCGTGCTGATGAGCCGCATGAAAGAGCAGGGCGAGCTTTCCGCCGTGATCGATCGCGACGGCGGGGTCATCGTCGAGGGTCAGAACGTCGGCGCGCTCGAGGGATTCCGGTTCGTCGCCGCGCCCGAAAGCGCGAGCGCCGCCCACAAGTCGACATTGAACGCAGCCGAGCGGGCGCTCGGCCCGGAGATCCGCGCTCGCGTGCGAAACCTCGAGGACGACGATGACGATGCGTTCTCGCTCGCCGACGACGGTTGTGTCCATTGGCGGAATGCGCCCGTCGGCCGCCTCGTCAAACGGAACGATCGCCTCGCGCCGGGCGTCGAAGCCATCTCGAGCACACTTCTTGAATCTGCGCATGCCACCCGCATCGCAACCCGCCTGAAAGCATTGGTGGAAGCGACGATCGAACGGACGCTCGGTCCGCTCATCAATGCATCGCGCTCGGGGGTTGCGGGTCCCGCCCGCGGTATCATCTATCAACTCTGCGAATCTTTCGGCTCCATGCCGCGCGCGCGTGCTACCTCCGAAGTCGCTGCCCTCGACCGCGATGGACGGGAGACGCTCCGCAAGTTGGGGGTTCGCCTCGGCCGCGAAAGCATCTTCATGCCGGCGATGCTGAAGCCGAAGGCGATCGCCATGCGGGCGCTCCTGTGGAGGGTGTGGGAAAATGCCGGCGGCCTTTCGATCCTGCCGGCTTCCGGGCGGATGTCCGTCCCCGTCGAGGCCGGGGTAACCCGTTCATGGTATGAAGCGGTCGGTTATCGGCCGCTCGGCTCGATCGCCGTCCGCGTCGACATCCTCGAGCGTCTTTCGGCCCGCGTGTGGTCGCTCGGGCGCGAAGGCGCGGCGGTCGAGGATGCCGCGCTGCTCTCCCTCGCCGGCTGCGGCGCCCGCGAAATGGAAGGCGTCCTTGGCGCGCTGGGATTTCGGTCGAAGCGGGTCGACGGTGCGGTCCGTTTCCACCCGGCCGTGCCGCGCCAGCCCAAGAAACCCCGGGAACGCGGCCGGTCTACATCTCACTCCGCCTTCGCCAAGCTGAAAGATCTGCGGATCCGGAGTTGATGCGCGGCATGGATGGAGAGTCCCAGCGCGTCGACAAGTGGTTGTGGCACGCCCGCTTCTTCAAGAGCCGCTCGCTCGCAACCCGCTTTTGCGCTTCCGGGAAGCTCCGGGTCAACGCCGTCTCCATCCATAAAGCCCATCACGCGGTCCGCTCGGGCGATGTGCTCACGTTCCCCCTCGGACCATACATCCGCGTGATCCAGGTGCTGGCATTCGTCGCGCGCCGGGGTTCGGCCGGCGTCGCTCGCACGCTCTATCAAGACCTTGATCCCCCGCGGCCCCGCGATCCATCGGCGGCCTCCCACGAGGCTGCCCGCCGCGATCCCGGCAGCGGCCGGCCGACCAAGCAGGAGCGGCGCGCAACCGATCGGCTCCGCAGCCGCGCGTAGGTCAGGAACGAGGCGCGGCGCCTTTCCGGAATACCACCGAAAAGTTATTTGCCGGCATGGCAACGGTTTCGATCAGCCCGAGGCCGTGCGTGCGGGCCTCTCCAACAACGTCTTCGAGATCGCGCACGCCCCACGCAGGGCTCTGGTTCTTGAGCCAGCGATCGAACTCTTCGTTGCTCGGGGCCGTGTGGCGGCCGTCGATCCGATAGGCGCCGTAGAGATAGAGCACGCCGCCGTCCGGAAGGATGCGGCCGGCGCTCCGCATCAATCCCCTCGTCGCGGTCCACGGCGAGATGTGGATGAGGTTGATGGCGAGGATGGCGTCCGCCGCCGCGACCGGCCAGTCCGTGCTCGCGACGTCGAGGTCCAGAGGTGGCCGCACGTTCTCTTGGCCCTCCGCCGTCCAGGCTGCGATGCTTTCCCGCGCGGGCGGATCGCGGTCGGTCGGCTGCCAGACGAGATCGGGGAACGCCGGCGCGAAGTGGGCAACATGCTCGCCGGTTCCGCTCGCCACTTCCAGCACCAGTCCGCGCGGGGGTAGCAGGGTACGGAGCACCCGGAGGATGGGATCGCGGTTGCGCTGGGTGGCGGCGGAACGGAGGCGTCGATCGACCATCGTCCGCACACCATATCCGCAATTTTCGAAGGGTTGTAAGGCTCAAATGGGTATGATAGGCAAGCGCTCCTACGCCGACTGCGGCGCGTTTCCGCCGACCTGAGATCCAACGGAGCAGGCAATGACCTACGTCGTGACCGAGAACTGCATCAAGTGCAAATACCAGGATTGCGTCGAGGTCTGTCCGGTGGATTGCTTCTACGTAGGCGAGAACATGCTCGTCATCCACCCCGACGAATGCATCGACTGCGGGGTGTGCGAGCCCGAGTGCCCGGCCGAGGCGATTCTCCCGGATACCGAGCCCGGCATCGAGAAGTGGCTCGAGGTCAACAAGGACTACGCGACCAAGTGGCCGAACATCACGCGCAAGGGAGATTCGCCTCCCGATGCCGACGCGTGGAAGGACAAGCCGAACAAGCTCGAGCACTTGGACCCCAATCCCGGCAAGGGGACCTGACCACCCGCAGTCGTCGACGGCTGGTGCGCGCGGCGATTCCGCACGCCGTCACGCGCGGCCTTCTATCCGGCCTTGCGGACTCCCCTTCTCTTCGTGGCATCATCTAACTCTGTGTCTTTGGACGTATCCCTGCAAAAGAAGGAGGAGCGAAGCCATGCCATCGAAGCTGTATGAAACCGGAATGAAGATCCGGCGCGAGGTTCTCGGCGATTCCTACGTCGACGCCGCGATGAAGAACGTCGACGCCTTCACGCGCGAGTTCCAGGAGTTGATCACCGAGTACTGCTGGGGAAGCGTTTGGGGCCGCCCGGCTCTCAGCCGGAAGCAGCGGAGCCTCAATAATCTGTGCATGCTCGCCGTCCTCAACCGCCCGCACGAGTTCAAGGCTCACGTGCGCGGGGCGCTGCGCAACGGGGTCACGGTCCGCGAGATTCAGGAAACCTTGATGCAGGTCGCGATCTATTGCGGCGTTCCGACGGGCGTCGATGCGTTCCGCAACGCCCGTGAAGTGCTGAAAGAAGAGAAAATCGACACCAGCAGCAAGATCGACTGACCTCGTCCGTACGCGCCCGGTTTTCCTCGACTCGCTCGTTTCCGTCGTCGCGGCTATCGTTGGGTCGGTTCAACCGACGACCAACGAGGAGTCGAGACATGCCATCGAAGCTGTACGAAGCCGGCCTCAAGATCCGGAAGGCGGTGCTGGGCGAGGACTACGTCGAGAAGTCGCTGAAGACCGTCGACGCGTTCGACCGCGAATTCGAGGAAATGGTCACCGAGTACTGCTGGGGGGTCTCGTGGGGCAGCTCTGGCCTCAGCCGGAAGCAGCGAAGCCTCAACAATCTCTGCATCCTTGCCGCGCTCAACCGGCCGAACCACTTCCGCATCCACGTACGCGGCGCGCTCCGGAACGGCTGCACGCTCGACGAGGTCCGGGAAACGCTTATTCAGATCACGATCTACTGCGGCGTACCAGTCGGCTCCGAGGCGTTCCGCCTCGCCCGCGAGGTGTTGACGGAGGAGGGCATCGATCTCCAAAAGGCCCCGCGGCGCCCCGCGGCGTGAGCCTTCCTTTTACTCGAGCTTGATATCCGACGCCTGAACCTGCGCGTCCCCTTCGACGCGGGCGACGACCGTGTAGCCCTGCTCGCTGCCGTTCGCGTCGTAGTAGATCGTCCCGGTGTTGTCGCGGATGAGGGCGGGCGCGTGGTCGTCGTAGCTGCCGCCGCCGGCATTGGTGCCATCGTAGCGGCCATCGACGACGAAGAAGTTGACCCCCTCGACGGCGCTCCCTGGAGCGAAACCGAAGACGTCGGCGTCGAACACGAGCCGGTCGACGCCGGCTTGGAAGTCGGCGATGACGTCCGTCGTCACGGTCTCGCCGAGGGTGCCGTTGACGGCAATCCCGGTTCCGTCTTCGACCCGGTCGTAGCGGAACGCGTCCGCCCCGGCGCCCCCCGTTAGCAGATCCCGGCCGAGGCCGCCGACGAGGATGTCGTTGCCGCCGCCCCCAAAGAGCCGGTCGTTTCCTTCCTCGCCGAACAGCATGTCCGGATGGGCGTCGCCGCTGAGCGCATCCTCGCCGCTGCCGCCGTAAAGGCGGTCCATTCCGTTGCCGCCGGTGAGCGTATCGTTGCCGACGTGGCCGTACAGCTGATCGTTGCCGTCATTCCCGGCGATGTAATCGTTGAATATCGTCCCGTGCAGCACGTCGTTCTGCACATCGCCCAGAATTTGGACGAGGGGCTGCGAGCCGGAGGACGACGCTATCCCGTCAGTGTGGACGGAGTCGAACGCGTGGTGCTCGGGGAGACGAAATTCCAGCGCATTCAAGAACCGATAGCGCGCGATGAGGAACGAGAGGAACGCCGAGGTCCCGATGCTTTGTTCGAGAAGCCCGAAGACCGGATTCGAGAGATCGCCGAAGTAATCGCCGCCGGCATCGTGCGGGAACAAGCGCTGCGCACGGAGCGGTGGCCAGGACTCCTCCATTTCCGGCCGCAGCTCCCGAACGTCCGGTCTCTCGACCGTATCGGTGCCGGCCGACACATCGGCAACCCGCTCGCTTGGAACGCGCTTTCCGGACGGCGGCAGGGCGGCGGCATGGAGGGCATCGCTTGTCGCCGGCTCGTGCGATGCGCCGCCCCGCTGATGAAGCGCGGGCTCGGCGGGCACGAGAGGGTGATGCGTTTTTTCGAAGGTCGCACCGAAAAAGGACTTCACGTCGGCATTGGTGGCGACCACCGGCGCGGGCGGAGCTTGGTAGAAGCTCGAGAGACGAAGCATCTGATTGGCTTGGTTCAGCACTTGCACGCCGCCGTCATTGACGACGGCGATCTCGCCGACGACGCCGTTTGCTTCCGTCAGCAGGGTGACGACGTTCTCGTGGCCTTCCGCGCCGGCCCGGCCGGCGATCATCGTGCCGCGGACCCCGATCGTCATCACGGGCGTGTGGATGATCATGGCGTCGACGCCGGTCTTCGCGATCGCGCCGCTCACGAAAACGAACATGCCCGTGAGCACCGTGAGGTTTGCCGAACCGGAGCCGCTCGCGGCGTCGTAGGCGAGCTCATCCATGACCATCTGGCCGTTCTGCCCGAGCGAGAATTCGCTGTCGTCGGCAAGGGTAAGAGACAGAGCGCCGTCCTCGCCGGTCTCGATGGTGTCGCCCTGGAATACAGGATCGCCTTTTTGCAGCAGGGCGCGCTCGCCGTCGGAGCGCACGACGAAAACCTGGCCCGATGCAGTCTCGACTTTGCCGATCGCGAGTCCCCGCGGATCGGATGCGGCTTGGGAGAAATCCATGTGTCGGCCTCCTGTTGTCGCTCGCGGCCGGCGCGCTCGTCCAAAGGACGCGCGGCCGGGGTCGAATGGAGCTCCGCCAAGGCAAGAACTCTGCCTTCCCGTTTTTTCTTCTCGTTGGCGGCCGGTGGTCTGGCCGCGTCGTGAAAGGTAGCCTCGATGGTTTAAGGGTTGATGAATCGAAACGCGGTGCAACTGTGACGATCATCACACCTGCGCGGGCGGCTTGCGCCGCTTGATCGACGCGGTCCTTGGGGGCAAGCTCGCGCGAACGCGCGTTGAGCAGGGGAGCATGCCTATGCCATTCGCCGTATCGAAGGGTGTGAAGCTCTATTACGAAGTGACGGGGAAAGGCCGGCCGATCATCTTCGTCCACGAGTTCGCCGGCGACTGCAGGAGCTGGGAGCCCCAGGTTCGTTATTTCTCGCGGCTCTATCGCTGCATCACGTTCAACGCGCGCGGCTATCCGCCCTCCGACGTGCCTAAAAAACAAGCGGCTTATGGTCAGGACATTTCAACCGACGATGTTGCGGCCGTGCTGTCGCATCTCAAAATCGAAAAATCCCACGTCGTCGGCCTCTCCATGGGCGCGCACATGGCCGTCAATTTCGCGATTCGCCACCCCCGGCGGACGCGATCGATCGTGGTCGCGGGTGCGGGCTTCGGCTCCATTGCGGAAAAGCGAAAAGAATTCATCGCTGTGATCGAGAACAACGCACGGACGTTTGAGCGCGAGGGCGCTGCCAGGATCGCGAAGGCACAAGGGCTTGGCCCGCTGCGCATCCAGTTCCGCAGCAAGGACCCGCGCGGGTGGGAGGAGTTCGTCGCCCAGTACGCCGAGCATTCGGCCGAGGGTTCGGCGCGGACGCAGCGCGGTGTGCAGAAGGCGCGCCCCTCCCTCTATCGGATGGAGCGCAAGATCAGGCGCATCGCCGCGCCCGCCCTGATCATCACGGGCGACGAGGACGAGCCTTGCCTCGAGCCGAGCCTATTCTTGAAGCGTGTCATTCCGCGCGCCGGATTGTGGATTTTTCCGAAATCCGGCCACGCCGTCAATCTCGAGGAACCGGATTGGTTCAACGAAGCTTGCCACGACTTTTTCGCGCTCGTCGAACAGGGCCGCTGGGACAAGCGCGATCCCCGCGCCCGCGTCGGCAGCGCGCTTTAGGACGGAAGCCATGCCGTTTGCCCGCGCCGGCCGCGTGCGCCTTTATTACGAAGACACCGGTACCGGAAGCCCGATTATCTTCGTGCACGAGTTCGGCGGCGATTGTCGGAGCTGGGAGCCGCAGATCCGCTATTTCAGCCGCCGCAACCGGTGCATCGCGTTCAACGCGCGCGGCTACCCGCCGTCCGATGTTCCGGACGATCCGGCGGCCTATTCCCAGAATCGGGCGGCGGACGACGTGGCCGCCGTATTGGACCACCTGAAGATCAAGCGGGCGGCGGTGATCGGGCTTTCCCAGGGCGGCTACGCAGCGCTTCATTTCGCGCTCCGCTACCCGAAACGGGCGCACGCGGTCGTGATCGCGGGCGTTGGTTATGGGTCCAACAGGGCGCGGCGGAAGACGTTCCTTGAGTCCATCGACGAGGAAACCCGCGCGTTCGAGCGCGCGGGCGTCGCGGCGGCGGCGAAAGCCCACGCGGTTCGGCCCAACAGGGTGCAGTTTTTAAACAAGGACCCGCGCGGATGGGCGGAATTCACGCGCCGATTCGGAGGGCACTCTGCGCTTGGGTCGGCGCTCACCTTGCGGGGTCTTCCGAGGACCCGCCCCTCTGTTTACGAACTCGAGCCGCGGCTTCGGAAGATGCAGACCCCGGCATTGATCCTGGTGGGCGACGAGGACGAGAACTGCCTTGAACCCGCTTTGTTCTTGAAGCGCACCCTTGGACGCTCAGGCCTTTGCGTTTTTCCGAAGACCGGGCATACCATCAATCTTGAGGAGCCGACGCTTTTCAACCGCGTGTGTCAGGAATTCCTGGCTGCCGTTGGTGCCGGACGCTGGCCTCGGCGGGATCGCCGGGCTCCCCCTGGGGTTGCCCTTTAAACCGAACAAATGCGTCGTTCGTCGTGGGGCTGGCATGCCGCTCCGGGCGTTATATATCTAGGACGCCGGGCCAGCCTCGCGAATTGCGACCGGCCATCTCAGGAAAAAGATGATTGACAATCAATAGATCGTACGTGTTGCCATTTTGTCCACAACATCTCGTACTGCCTGAGGTTGTTTTTATAACTATTTTGTGTAATATGTATTTCACCGGCCGTCGCCTTGGCCGGTTTTGGTTGTCGCCCAATGGGATTTTTGGCTCCGGGATACAACCAGTTGGGCCCCGGCGTCCGCAAAGGAGCATAGCGGACCAGAAGGGGTGTTCGTAACAAGCGTTGGATGTACGTATAGGACCCCATGCGGAAGAAGAAACCTGCGCGCAAACCGAAAAGCGTGCGTACACAAAAACGGAACAAACCGAAGAAGCCGCAGCCGAAAAAGGCTGCCCAGAGGGCGAAGAAGCCGCAGCCGGCGAAGCCGCTTCGTTTGGTCAAGCCGAGCAAGGCGGAACACCCTGAGAAAGAGAAGCGGCCGAGCGCCCATGACCTCGTCTTCTCGCCCGGCGACTTCGTCGTCTACCCGACCCACGGCGTCGGTCGCGTCCTCGTCATCGAGATGCGCGTCATCGCCGAGCAGAAGCTGCAACTCTATGTGATTTCCTTCGAGCGCGACCGTATGACGTTGCGCGTTCCCATCGGCAAGGTCGATAGCGCGGGCCTTCGCAAGCTCTCGACACGGAAAATGATGGAGACGGCACTGGTGACGTTGAAGGGCCGTGCGCGGGTCAAGCGCACGATGTGGAGCCGGCGTGCCCAGGAGTACGAAGCGAAGATCAATTCCGGCGATCCGATCTCGATCGCGGAAGTCGTCCGCGATCTCCATCGCAACGTGGGGCAGCCAGACCAATCCTTCAGCGAGCGCCAAATCTACGAAGCGGCGCGCGACCGGCTTGCGTGCGAGCTGGCTGCGGTTGAGCGGACCGACGTGGACGCGGCGACCGAAAAACTGGAAGGCCTTCTGGCCGCGGCGTAGTTCCGGAGCGTTTCCCGAAGAAAATCGCGGGCGGCGGTCGGACGGGGCCGATCTCGCGGCCCTCGACGTCAGCCGACCACGATTTTGACCTGCGTCCCCGGCACGAGCGGCTGCGTCCGCTTGACGCTGTTCAGAAGCTCAAACCACTCGACTTTGAATTTCTCGACGGCCATGCGTTCGGCGAGTTTCTCCACCGTGTCGCCCGCTTGCACTGTTGTCACTTTGATGCGGAGCGGCTTGATGGCGGCCGCCTCTTCATCCGTCAGCCGCTGGAGACTGTAGGTCGTTCGTTGCAGCTCCGCCGCAAGCTGACCGGTCAGTTGCGGCGGGGTCAGAAAAATGAAACGGAATATTTGTTCGGAACCTCCTCGGATAGCCACCAACCGAAGGTCGGCAGGCCCGCTTTTGGTCTGCAGCCGCGCAACGGCGGTGGCTCCCTCCATGTCTCCCTGCTTCTCTTTCACGCTGATCGTCTCGACGTTTTTTAGCGACAGGGAGCGGCCCCAATCATTCGCCAAATAAGCGCTGATCGACTTTACGGACCGCGCTTTGTTTTGTGCCTCCATATCGAATCGGATGCTGGCGCCTTGCGGATGGAGGGCAACGACGCGTGTCGGGCTGTTGAATAAAGTGAAGCCTTGGGGAACGGTGAACTGAAACCGGAGATCGGGATGGGCGAACACGCGCCCCTTGCGCACCCCCTGTTTCGGATCGTCACCGAAGATGAGGCCGTCGATTCTGCTCAGATAGGCCTGGCGCTCGAAGCGGGCGTTTGGCGGGACCGCCATATTGGCCAGCTTGACGGCTTGCGCGATGCGATCCGTCGTGCGCGGATGGCTGGACATGAAATTGTATTGATCGGCTTGGGGATCGCCGCGCATCGCCGCCTGCAGCTTCGTGTGGGTCTCCAGTTTCTGGAAAAAGCTGGTCATGCCTTCCGGGTGATAGCCGGCGCGCGTCATATAGCGGACGCCGAGCATGTCGGCCTCCAGCTCTTGCTCCCGCGAAAAGCCCATGATAGCGGCTTGGAGCCCGTACGAGGCCAACTGACCGGCTTCGCCTGGAACGCCAACCGAAGCTCCGAGAATGCCGAGGCCCATCAACCCGATGTTCGCCAACATGGCTTGACTGTAGCGCTCGGCCGTATGGCGGGCCGTGACGTGGCCGATCTCGTGCGAGAGAACGCCCGCCACCTCCGCCTCGTTTTCCGCCAGCATCAGGAGGCCGCGCGTGATGTAGACGTAGCCGCCCGGGAGCGCAAAGGCGTTGACCTGGTCGTCGTTGAGCACGGTGATCTTGTATGGAAGATCGGGCACGTCCGAGACTTTGGAGAGGGCGAGGCCCATCCGCGCCACGTACTCGTCGAAATTCCTGTCCGCATATTCGCCGCCGAACTGCTTCAATATCTTCGGGTGCTCCTCGGCCCCGATGCGAAGCTCCTCTTCGCGCGACATGAAGCCGGTAAAGCTTTGCCGGCCGGTCGCCGGATTGACGCTACACGCGGCAAGGTTGAGGAGGGCGGCCCCGGCAAGGGCTGCCGCGACGAAACGCCGGAGGCGGGAGATGGTCGTCATCGATTTGAATATGGATTGAGGTGCAATGGCGGACAAGATTGCAGCGGAGCCGGTTCACTTGTCCAGAATCTGAATCTGCTCCGGGTGGGTGACTTCGATCGCGGGCCCGTTCGATTTCGTGACCCACCCCCGCACTTGAACCTGCCTCCCCTTCAGCGAGAGCGGCTCGATCCCCTGCCGCGGGAACTGGCGGGCGGCTTCCGTCGACAGCGAGGCCGTGAAATCGGTTCGCCAGTCCGGGCCGAAATTGAGATAGATGCGGCCTTTCGCCTTCGCCGCGTCGACCACTTGGCCCTCCACGATCTGGAAGGTGCCGATGTCGCGCGCAACCGACTCGGGCGTCCGGATTGCGTAATAGGGATGGTTCCAGATGCCGCGACGGGCGGCGCGAGCCTCGGCTTCGATCGCGAGCATTTCGCGGGCCCTCGCCCGGTTATCGGCAAACGTATAAACGCGCGCCATCCCCTGTCTCAGCATCGCGCCTTGAACCCAAAGGCCTTCGTCGGTCTGCAGATGGGCCAGATGGCGGCCGTGGCGGTCGGTCCGCTGACCGCCGAAGCCGAGCGTCGCCTTCTTGTTGAGCACGAGGTGTTCAAGCGCGCTCTTTGCTTCGTCAGCGAGAGGCCAAGTCGGAAAATTCGGCCGATCAAGCGGGAGCTTCGGTGCTTGTATGCCGACGAGACGAACCACCGTGCGTCCATCGACCGCGGGGTCGAGGACAACTGTGTCGCCGTCCACGATCTCCTTCACGATCGCACTGCCCCCGATCTCCAGGTCAGAAAAGCCGGCTGTCGATCCTTGCGCGGGCGCGAGAAGGGTGCACGCGAAGGCGAAGCCAAGCCGGGCCGCAAAACTGAAGCCTAAGGATCTCATGGCGCGAATCCGGCGAGCGCGGCCACCTCCGCCGGAGTGCGGCCGGCCGCTCGCAGCGCCCGCAGCGTCACCGACGAGTCCCGCTTCGCGAACCGCTTGCCCGACGCATCCGTCACCAAAGGATGATGATGGTAGCTTGGCGTTCGAAGGCCCAGGAGGGCCTGCAGCACGCGGTGGACATCGGTTGACGGCAAAAGGTCCTTCCCGCGCGTCACCAGCGTCACTCCTTGAAGATGATCGTCGACCGTCACCGCGAGATGATAGCTTGTCATCACGTCTTTGCGTGCGAGCACAATGTCTCCGAAAGCCCGCGGATCGGCGCCAACCGTTCCGGCCACGGCGTCCGACCAGGTGACCGGGCCCGTCGTTGCGAGGGCTTGCTCGATGTCCAGGCGGAGCGCGTAACGCTCGCCCGCCCGGACCCGGCGTGCGCGCTCGTCCGCGTGAAGCCGCCGGCAGGTGCCAGGATAGAACGACCCGTCGGCGCCTCCGGGCGGCGCATGGGGAGCGTGCGAAGCGGCGGCGATCTCGGCCTCGATCGCCTTCCGGGTACAGAAGCAGGGATAGATCACGCCCGCGGCTTCGAGCCGCGAGAGCGCCTTCGCGTAATCGTCCATGTGCTCAGCCTGGCGTCGGACCGGCTCTTCCCAGCTGAGGCCGAGCCATGCCAGGTCCTCGAGGATCGCGGCCTCGAACTCGGGGCGGCACCGGCCGCGATCGATGTCTTCGATGCGAAGGATAAAGCGGCCGTTCGCGCCCGACCGTCTCGCCTCCGCCGCGCGGGCGTGAGCGAAAAGAGCGGCGTACGCGTGGCCGAGGTGGAGATGCCCCGTGGGGCTCGGCGCGAAACGCGTGACAACAGCCATTGATGATGCGCTCCGGTCTTTGCCGGCCGAGGGACGCGCGTGACAACGCCGCGGCAATTGGCTAGGAGTGAGTCCTGTCAATCGACGCGCCCGAACCGAGGAACAAACATATGGCGGCGATGACCGAACTCAAAGGTCCAAGCCTCGCTCCTGCGGAGGGAAAGCCCGAGCAACTGGTGATGTTTCTGCACGGCGTCGGCGCCGACGGCAACGATCTGATCGGTCTCGCGCCCTATTTCCAGAAGGTCGCGCCGAGAGCCTTGTTCGTCGCGCCGAATGCTCCGTTTCCGTTCGACATGGCCGCGTTCGGGTTCCAGTGGTTCAGTTTGAACGACTTCAGTCTCACGGCGCGTCTTCGCGGCGTGCGATCGGCTGCGCCGATGCTGGATGCTTTTATCGATTCGCAGTTGGGCACGCTCGGTCTTCGCGAAGACAAGCTCGTCCTCATCGGATTTTCCCAAGGCACGATGATGGCCCTTCACGTCGGCTTGCGGCGGGCGACCGCGCCCGCTGGGATCATCGGCTATTCGGGGATGCTGGTTGGGCCGGAGACGCTTGCGGCCGAGATTCGTTCGCGTCCGCCCGTCCTCCTCGTGCACGGCGACGCCGACGCCGTGCTTCCCGTGGAAGCCCTTCCGGCCGCGACCGCTGCGCTCGAAGCAGCCGGCGTCCCCGTCCAAAGCCACGTTCGTCCCGGTCTCGGACACAGCATCGACGAGCCGGGATTGCTTCTGGGCATGAGCTTCCTTGCCGAATCGATCGGCGCCTCGCTCGACCAAAAGGGCGACCTAAAACATGCCTAATAACAAAGGTTTGGCAAAGGCTAAGCCCGTGTTATATGCTCGAAAGGCTTCTGCAAGGAGCTTTGCTTGCCGTCGATTGCCGAAAGCAGTCCCGCGCTCGTCTTGAACGCCGACTTCCGGCCGCTGAGCTATTTTCCGTTGTCTCTCTGGTCGTGGCAGGAAGCCGTTAAGGCTGTGTTTCTGAGCCGCGTCAACGTTGTCTCTGAATACGATCGCAAGGTTCGCTCGCCCTCGATCGAAATGCGGCTCCCGAGCGTGATCGCGTTGAAGGAATACGTGCCGATGTCGCGGCGCCCCGCGTTCACGCGGTTCAACGTGTTCCTCCGGGACCGGTTCAGCTGTCAGTACTGCAGCGGCGATTTCCCAACCGAAGTGTTGACGTTCGACCACGTGATTCCACGGGCGCGCGGCGGCCGCACGATCTGGGAAAACGTCGTCACGGCCTGCGAGCCGTGCAATCTCCGGAAGGGTCACCGCCACCCGCGCGAGGCCGCCATGCGTCCCCGCCGGCCGCCCTATCAGCCGACCAACCACGAATTGCAAGATAACGGGCGTGCCTTCCCGCCGAACTATCTGCATGAGAGTTGGCGGGACTTCTGCTACTGGGACGCCGAGCTCGACCCGGCTTAGACCAGCCAAC
The DNA here is from genome assembly GCA_009694195.1 of Rhodospirillales bacterium. Lineage (GTDB taxonomy): Bacteria > Pseudomonadota > Alphaproteobacteria > Rhodospirillales > SHVQ01 > SHVQ01. Next base: position 44,937 of record SHVQ01000001.1, on the reverse strand, counting down.
ATTGGGCCCCAAACACGGCCAGGGGCCCGTTTCCCGGCCGCCAAGGGGTTTGACAAGGGATCAGGGGTTCGTATACTCCGCCGCCTTGTCCTAGGGGCTCGTCCGACGGCGGGCGGGCAATATAGCGAGCGTGCATGACGAAGAGACTTCAGTCGAAATACAAGATCAACCGGCGGCTCGGCGTAAACCTTTGGGGCCGCGCGAAAAGCCCGATCAACCGGCGTGAATACGCCCCCGGGCAGCACGGACAGCGCCGCACCCGCAAGCCCTCCGACTACGGTCTTCAGCTGATGGCGAAGCAGAAGCTGAAGGGCTACTACGGAAACGTCTCGGAACGGCAATTCCGCCGCTATTACGAAGAGGCGGTCCGCCGCCGCGGCAACTCCTCCGAGCGCCTGATCGAGATCCTCGAGCGCCGGCTCGACGCCGTCGTATACCGGATGAAGTTCGTGCCGACCGTGTTCGCCGCGCGCCAGTTCGTGAACCACGGCCACGTGAAGGTCAACGGGCGGCGCGTGAATATTCCATCCTTCCTCGTGAAAGACGGCGACCTCATCGAGGTGAAGGAAAAATCGCGCGAGCTCGCGATCGTGCTCGCTGCGGTCGAGGCGACGGATCGCGACATTCCGGACTACCTGGAAGTCAACGCCAAGAAGATGCAGGGAAAGTTCGTGCGCGCACCCAAATTCACCGACGTTCCCTATCCGGTGCAGATGGAACCGCACCTGGTGATCGAATACTACTCCCGCTAGCTCGCGCGCTTTTTTCCCGATCCGCTCTCCGAACGCGCGGCGCGTGCGCACGCGCAGGCCTGGTTCTCAGAGCCCGCCGTTCGGCGTATGGTGATGCGGCTTCGACCGCGCACTTGATCGAACGGGATCGGCATGAACAGGAAAGAGCGGCGCGCGCCCCCGAAAGGGGAACCGCCTCTCGGATCGGCGCCGGATATCGCTTCTCTGTTTCAATCGGCGGTCGGCTACCACCGGCAAGGCGACTTCGTGCGCGCCGAGGCTCTCTACCGCGAAGTCCTCAAGAAGTCGCCCGACCAGGCGGACGCCCTCAACAACATGGGCCTCGTCGCGCGGGCGCAAAAGCGCCCTGAGGCGGCTCTCGCGTTTTTCCAAAAGGCGATCACGGCGGCGCCCGGACAAGCCGATGCCCATTCGAATAGGGGCGCGGTCCTCCAGGAGATGGGGCGCCTCGAGGAGGCTCTCGCCGCCTATCGCGAAGCCGTCGCCCTCAAACCCGACTATGTCGAAGCCATCGTCAACGAAGCGAACGCGCTCCGGCTGCTCGGCCGCCCGGACGAGGCGCGCTTATCCTACGAGCGAGCAATCGCTCTCCGCCCCACGCTCGCCGAGGCCTTCGGCGGGCTCGGCAATGCGCTCCGGGCGCTCGGTCGGCCGGAAGATGCGCTCGCCGCCTTTCGAAGGGCGACGGCGCTGAAGCCGAGTTACGCCGAAGCCCATCTCAACCTCGGCGTGGTGTTGGCGGAGCTCGAACGCACGGACGAAGCGATCCACGCGTACCGGGGCGCGATCCAGATCAGCCCCGGGTACGCGGAAGCCCATACCAATCTCGGAAATGCTTTGCGCTCGTGCGGCAAACTCGCCGATTCGGTCGCCGCGCACGAAAGGGCGCTCGCGCTCAAGCCCGGCCTTGCCGAGGCATACGCGAATCTCGGCGCCGCGCTGAAGGACTTGGGGCGGCTGGAGGATGCGCGGGCCGCTTTTCTCAAATATCTCGAGCTGAAGCCCGGCAACGCCGAGGCCTACACCGGTCTCGGGACTGTACTCCGAGAGATGGGCCATTTGGAGGACGCGCTGGCCCATCATCGGCGCGCCGTCGAAGTCAGGCCGGATTACTCGGAAGCCTACTCGAACATGGGAAACCTTCTCCGCGAGATGGGCCGTCTGGATGAAGCGTTCGCCGCCCACGAGCGCGCCGTCGCCCTCGCGCCGGACGTCGCGGTCCCGCACTCGAACATGGGGGCCACGCTGCACCAGATGGGGCGGCTCGATGAGGCGCTATCGGCGTACGAACGTGCGATCGCGATCCGGCCCGATCATGCAAAGGCCCACTGGAACCGTTCGCTCGTCCTTCTGCTCAAGGGGCGTTACCCCGAGGGTTGGCGCGAACACGAATGGCGCTTGAAGTCGCGGGAGCTCGCGGGCCAGGACCGCGCCTTCGGGGAGCCCCAGTGGGATGGGTCGGCCCCGGAGGGCAAAACCATCCTGCTCCACGCGGAACAAGGGTTCGGCGATACGATCCAGTTCGTCCGTTATGCACGGCTCGTGAAGGAGCGGGGCGCGCGCGTCCTATTGGAATGTCCGCCGACGCTCCTTCGCCTGCTGCAGGCAAACCTCGACGTCGATGCGGTGATCGCACATGGAAGTCCACTGCCGCCCTTCGACGCCCATTGTCCGCTGCTCAGTCTCCCGGGACTTTTCCGGACCGATGCGGCAAATGTGCCGTCGCCCGGGGGGTATTTGCGTCCGCTCGACAACGTGTCGTCCCCGATCCAGCGCCGTCCGGCCATCGGACTTGTCTGGCGCGGACGCCCGGAACACTTGAACGACCGCAATCGCAGCATTCCGCTCGCTCTGCTTGAGCCGCTCCTGCGACAGTCGCGAGTCCCCTTCGTGAGTCTTCAGGTCGGCCCGGGCGCTCATGAGCTCTCTGAAGTTCCGTGGGGTCGGGACGTGGAACACGTCGGTGAGCGCATCTCGGACTTCGCCGACACCGCGGCTGCAGTCGCCGCGCTCGACCTCGTCATTGCCGTCGATACATCCGTCGCCCATCTTGCCGGTGCGCTGGCGAAACCCGTCTGGGTGATGCTCCCGCACGTGCCGGACTGGCGCTGGCTTATGGACGGAGAGACGACCCCTTGGTACGCGTCCATGCGGCTTTTTCGGCAGGAGCGGATCGGGGATTGGAAGGGCGTGATCGGGCGGGTCGCGGAACGGTTGGCGTCGTTCGGCGCCTGAGCTTGCCTCAGCCGACCAGATCGACGATCGCCCCGCGAGACCGCGCGGGATTGAAGGAAGCAGACGCGAGCTGCTGACGGGCAAGGTCGAGAACTTCGTCCTCGCGGGTGCGCAAATCCTGCTCGGCGTCCGCTCGCGCCCGCTCGGCGTTCACGGTACGTGCATCATCCGCGGAAGAAGCCTCTGGTTCGGCTGCGAGCTCCGGCGCCGGGGAAAGCGGCTGCACGGGCGGCGGCGGCAGAGTCTGGGCCGCTGCGACGGCGGCTTGCGGCGAGAAGACGATCTCCTCGAAATCGCCTTCGTCGGCGAGCGCGGCGGCTTCCGTTTCGAGATCGGCTGCGCTCGGCTCCGCCGCCGACGTATCCCGGACAAAATCGCGCCGCTCGGCGACCTCCCGCACTTCCTGGGCCCGCCGTTCGGCCCGCTCGACCCGACTGTCCTCGATCGCTTGGGCGGCTTGGATGCGAGCGGTCTCGCTATCGCGGAGGGCGGACGCCGCGGCCACTTGTTGGTCCTGCAGGCGCTGGAAGTCCGTAAGCTGTTGGGAGGTGATCAGGCGCCTACGGTCGGCGATGAGCTGATCGGCGAATTCCTGGGCGTTGGCGAGCTTGCGCCGGTCTTCCCCGAACTCGTCCGCGCGGACCTGCTCTACGAAGAGCCGTTGGTCCTCGAAGCGACGGACTTGGTCGAGAACGCCCGCCTCCTTTCGTGTTTCGTCGGCGGTGCGTTCGAGCGCGTCCTGCTGCTGGCGCGCCTCGATGACCTGCTGCGCCGTCTGAACGGGGCGCAGGATCTGAATGAGACTGGGGTTGATTGCCGAAGCTTCCGCCATGGCGCCGATCGATTTTCCCTACTGGAACGCCTTCGCCCTTCTCGCGAACCCATGCTCGGGCTCGCGCGCGGGCACCTGTGACTTTAAGCCTAGCATGACCTTTTCGGGTGTGCCGAAGATCACAGGTTGTTTCGGCGCAAGTCATTGGAGTAATGAGGTTTTTTATTTTAAGCCCAACGCAGCCAAACATTTTGCCGCCGCGGAAATCTGCTATTGTCCCGCGCGGTTGGCCCTTTGAAGTGAGCATGGCCGAGCCAACCGTTTACCGGTCGAACGAGCCGTGCCCCAAGTGTCGGCGGGGGTCTTGAGCGAGGGCAAGCGTCCGAGCGTCTTCGTGTCCCACGGCGCGCCGACGCTCGTGCTCGACGACAGCCCGGCCAAGACCTTTCTCGAAAGTCTCGGCCGCCGTCTTGGCCGCTCACGGGCGATCCTCTGCGTTTCCGCCCATTGGGAGACCGCAGTCCCCGCCGTAAGCGCGGCGGCGAACCCGGCGACCATTCACGACTTCGGCGGATTCCCCGAAGAGCTCCATCGCATCCGCTATCCGGCACCCGGCGCGCCCTGGCTTGCCGAACGCGTCGCGACGTTGCTTGGCGAGCAGGGGCTTAACTGTGAGATTTCGCCCGATCGCGGCCTCGACCATGGCGCCTGGGTCCCGCTGATGCTGATGTACCGGGATGCGAGCATCCCGGCGACGCAGCTTTCCGTGCAGCCCACCCTCGGGCCGCGGCATCATTTGCGGGTGGGCCGTGCGCTTGAGACGTTGCGGGCGGAAAATGTTCTCGTGCTCGGCGCCGGCAGCGCGGTTCACAATCTCCGCTACTTCCGGCCGGGGGGAACGGCCGTCCCGGCGTGGGCAAGGCGATTCGACGATTGGCTCGCGGACGTCGTGACTGCAGGCGACGCGGAGATGCTCGCGAACTATCGGGATCTCGCCCCGGACGCCGCGATCGCCCATCCGACGGACGAGCATTTGCTGCCGCTCGCGGTCGCCATGGGCGCGGGAGGTGACGGTGCGCGCGGCCGCGTGATGCACCGGGGCTTCATGGACGGCGGGCTCAGCATGGCCGCCTTCGCCTTCGACTGATGCAACTGCTCCTATCTTGCGGCCTTCGGCGCGACGTCGACTCCGACGAGACCCGCCCGTTCGATCGCGCTTTTGACCAGACCTGACGCACGCGCGCCGTCGAGAAACTGCTCGACGGCTGCGAGCAGTGCCGCGTTGCCCTTCTTGACGGCAATCGCCTGCTCGACCCCGAAGAAATTGTCGGCGAGCAGCCGGAAGCCCGGCGTCTTCGCAACGACCTCGGCGAGCCGCTGGCGGTTAGCGGCATAGGCCGCAATCTCGCCGGCCGACATCTGGCGGAGGCCCACGTCGATATTGCCGCCGGGATTGCGCTTGATCTCCGCGTGCTTGAGGTTGCGCGTCAGAAAGAGATCGCCCGCGTCGCCCTCGGCAACGCCGATGCGGACGCCCACGCGGTCGATGTCGGCGACCGACCGGAGCGGCGAGTTCTCGGGTACGGCGTACGTGTTCTGCGCGAGCGAATAGGTTTGCGAGAAATCGACATCACGGGCGCGGACGACGTCATAGGCGACAAACCCGATGTCGGCCTCGCCGTTCTTCAAGCTGTTGAGCACGCCGGCGACACCCTGCGCGCCCGCAATTCTGAACGGGACGCCGAGGCGCTTCGCCAATTCCCGCGTGAGATCGGCGGCGGGGCCCCGCACGTCCCCGGTCTTCAGATCGACAAACGCTTGGACAGGATTGGCGGAAATGTAGGTTGCGCGGAGCGTGCCGGCGGGCACGAGATCGCTCGCCCACGCGGGTCCCGCAAGCGCAAAAGCAAGGGCGGCTGAGATCAGCCGCCCTCCTGACGTGGCCATGCCTGCGGGCCGTTCAGCGGGCTTGTGGCACGCCCTTCTCGTCGAGCAGCTTCTTGAGCTCGCCGGAGGCGTGCATCTCGCGCACGATATCGCAGCCGCCGACGAACTCTCCCTTCACATAGAGCTGCGGGATCGTCGGCCAATTGGCGAACTGCTTGACTCCATCGCGCAGGCTCGGGTCTTCGAGCACATCGATGCCCTTGAACTTGACGCCGAGCGTCGTGAGAACCTGGGTCACGGCCGCCGAAAAGCCGCATTGCGGAAACATCGGCGTCCCCTTCATGAAGAGGACGACGGAGTTGTCGTCGATCTCCTGCTGAATCTTCGAGAAAACGGGATTGTCGTTCATCGCTCGCTTCCTTTCTCGGTTTACGTGCGTCAGGCGTCCTCGGGGACGCTGGTTTGGAGCGCTAGGGCGTGCAGCTGGTTGCCCATCTTTCCCTTGAGCGCCTGGTAAACGATTTGGTGCTGTTGCACCCGGCTCTTGTTTTTGAAAGCGGCGGAGATGACGTGCGCGGCATAATGATCGCCGTCGCCCCGCAGGTCGTCGATCGAGACCTTGGCATCGGGCAGCGCCTCCTTGATCAGGCGCTCGATCTCCACCGCGTCCATCGCCATCGCAGAATTGCTCCAAAAGCCTGCAAACGTCAGGCGGTCGCCATATAGCGGGGCAGCCATCCTTCGTGAGACTCTCTCAACTCCGGCAAGGATATGGAGCCAATGCCGCCGACCGTCAAGGTTTGTCCGCCCGTGGTCCCCAGAACGTGAACGGGAACGCCGGCCTCGCGGGCGGCACCTAGCACCTGTTGTGCGTCACGCGTCGCGGCGACATAACGGCCCTGGTCCTCGCCGAACAGCCAGGCATGCAGGGGCGGCTCATCCGATGGCGGCGCGATTTCGGCTCCGACGCTGCCGGCGAGCGCCATTTCGGCGACGGCCACCAGAAGCCCGCCGTCGGAGACGTCGTGGCAGGCTTGGATGCGACCCTCGCGGATCATGCGGCGGACGAAGTCTCCGTTCCGCCGCTCGGCGTCGAGATCGACCGGGGGCGGCGCGCCCTCTTCGCGCCCGCAGATCTCGCGCAAATAGATGGAGGCGCCGAGGTGCCCCTTGGTGTCGCCGACGAGGATGACTGTAAGACCCTCCACCTTGAATGCGATCGCGACGGCTTTGGCGACGTCCTCGATGAGGCCGACGGCGCCGATCGCCGGCGTCGGCAGGATCGCCTGGCCGTTGGTCTCGTTGTAGAAGGAGACGTTGCCGGAGACGACGGGGAAATCGAGCGCGAGGCAGGCGTCCCGCATGCCCTCGATGCATCCCGCGAATTGGCCCATGATCTCCGGCTTCTCCGGATTGCCGAAGTTCATGTTGTCGGTGACGGCGAGCGGCGTCGCGCCGGTCGCCGTGATGTTGCGCCAGGCCTCGGCGACGGCTTGGCGCGCGCCCTCGACGGGGTCGGCCGCGCAATAGCGGGGCGTGCAATCGCTGGTGAGCGCGAGCGCCTTCTTTGTCCCGTGAACACGGACGAGGGCGGCGTCGCCACCGGGCCGGCCCGCGGTGTCGGCCATCACCATGTGGTCGTACTGCTCCCAGATCCATCGTTTGCTCGCGAGATCGGGCGAGCCCAAGAGGCGCTTCAGCGCGCCTAACAAATCGTTCGTCTGCGGGACGTCAGCCGCCGGGATCACCGCCGGGCGGGGCGCCGCCCGCCACGGCCGGTCGTACTGCGGAGACGCCTTGGCGAGGGGATCGATCGGGAGATCGGCCACCACGCGCCCGTCCTTTTTCAGGATCATGTGGCCGGTGTCGGTCGTGCGGCCGATGACGGCGACGTCGAGCTCCCACTTTTCGAAAACCCGCTTCGCCATGTCCTCGCGTCCGGGTTTCACGATCATCAGCATCCGTTCCTGGCTTTCGGACAGCATGATCTCGTAGGGCGTCATGCCGGCCTCGCGGAGCGGGACCTGGTCGAGATCGAGCTCGACGCCGAGGCCGCCTTTGGACGCCATTTCGAACGACGAGGACGTGAGGCCGGCGGCGCCCATGTCCTGAATCGCGACGATCGCATCCGTCGCCATGAGCTCGAGGCAGGCCTCGATCAGCAGCTTCTCGGTGAACGGATCGCCCACCTGCACGGTCGGCCGCTTGGCGTCGGCGTCCTCGCTGAACTCGGCGCTCGCCATCGTCGCGCCGTGGATGCCGTCGCGGCCGGTCTTCGAGCCGACATAGACGACCGGGAGCCCGACCCCCTTCGCCGCGGAATAGAAGATGCGGTTCTTGTCGGCGAGACCGACGGTCATCGCGTTGACAAGGATGTTCCCGTTGTAGGCGGGGTGGAACGTGCACTCGCCGCCGACGGTGGGCACGCCGACGCAGTTGCCGTACCCGCCGATCCCGGCCACCACGCCGCCGAGCAGGTGGCGGGTGCGCGGGTGATCCGGGCTTCCGAAGCGGAGTGAGTTCAGGTTGGCGATGGGCCGCGCGCCCATCGTGAAGACGTCGCGAAGGATGCCGCCGACGCCGGTCGCCGCGCCCTGATAGGGCTCGATGAAGCTCGGATGGTTGTGGCTTTCCATCTTGAAGATGACGGCTTGGCCGTCGCCGATGTCGATGACGCCCGCGTTCTCGCCGGGCCCGCAGATCACCCACGGCGCCGTCGTCGGCAGCAACTTCAGCCACTTCTTCGAGGACTTATACGAGCAATGCTCGCTCCACATGACGGAGAAGATGCCGAGCTCGGTGAGATTGGGCGTGCGGCCGAGAATGGCGCGGACGCGCGCGTACTCCTCCGGGCTCAAGCCGTGGGCGGCGACGGTCGCGGGCGTGATTTCGTTCATCGGGCGTTGCGGCGGCTGCCGTTGAGGCCCGCCTTAATAGCAGATGGGGACGCCGTGGCAAATGCGCGGCGTCAGGGGCGGCCGTTGGCGCCTATCGCCGCCAGCGGCCGGAATCGGGGACGCTGCTGCGGTCGTGCCGCCGCGCGAGGCTTCCCGAATGTGCGAACGGCCCGTGGCCGTCGAACAGGGGCACGTCCCGGTGGCGCATCGGGATGATCAGGATGGCGCCGGCGACGAACCCGCCGATGTGGGCCCACCAGGCAACCCCGCCCCCCGTATTACTTGCTATCGAGGCGCTGATCAGTTGGAAGACGATCCAAAACCCGAGCACGACGAAGGCCGGAAGCTTTACGATGAACCGAAAGACGAGAGTATGGATGGGCGCCTTCGGGTGCAGCATCAGATAGGCCCCGATCACGCCCGAGATGGCGCCGCTGGCGCCGATCATCGGCACCGTCGATTCCGGGTTGAGCCCCGACTGCGCGAGACCGGCCGCGATCCCGGAGAGAACGTAGAAGATCACAAACCGCACGTGCCCCATGGAGTCCTCGACGTTGTCGCCGAGCACCCAGAGAAACAGCATGTTCCCGATCAGGTGCATCCAGCCGCCGTGCAGGAACATGCTGGTGATGAGCGTCAGCCACTCCGGTATAGCGGCGACGTCCGGGGGAAGGTCCTTGAATCCGAACAGCACCGCCGGGACCACGCCGTAGGCGTAAACCGCCTGTTGACCGCCACGCGGACCGAGCGAGAGCTGCCAGAGGAAGACCGCGACGCATGTGGCGATGGTCGCGACCGTGACGTACTGGAACGGAATGCGCTTGAGCGGATTGTCGTCCTTCAGGGGGAGGAGCATCGGGAATTCTCAGGCGAATGCCGCGGCAAGGCCTTCGAACATCGGGCGTCCGTCGGTGCCGCCGAGCAGCGCGTCCGCCAGCCGTTCCGGGTGCGGCATCAGGCCCAGCACGTTGCGTTTCTCGTTGAGGATTCCCGCGATGTTGCGGAGCGCGCCGTTCGGGTTGGCCTCCGCGGTGGCGTTGCCGGCGGCGTCCGTATAGCGAAACGCGACCCGGCGCTCGTCCTCGAGCCGCTTCAAGGTGTCCTCGTCCGCGAAATAGTTGCCTTCGTTGTGGGCGATGGGCACGCGGATGCGCTGGCCCTTCCGGTAGTTGCGCGTGAACACCGTGTCCGTGACCTCGACGCGCAGGTGAACGTCGCGGCAGACGAATTTAAGGCCGGCGTTCCGCATGAGCACGCCCGGAAGCAGGCCCGTTTCAGTGAGAATCTGGAAGCCGTTGCAGATGCCGAGGACGGCGACGCCCTTGTTCGCCCGCGCGACGACTTCCGCCATCACGGGCGACTGGGCTGCCATGGCCCCGCAGCGCAGGTAATCGCCGTAGGAGAATCCGCCCGGCAGCACGATCAGGTCGACCTCCGGGAGCGTCCGGTCCTGGTGCCAGATCATCAGCGGCTCGCGGCCCGTGCTCTGGGTGAGAGCCACTTTCACGTCGCGGTCGCAGTTGGATCCCGGAAAGACGATGACGGCGGATTTCATTTCTCGGCAATATCGATCGCGTAGTTCTCGATTACCGTGTTGGCGAGCAGCTTTCGGCACATGGCCTCGACCTCGGCCTTGGCCTTTTTCGGATCTTTCTCCGCAAGCTCAAGCTCGATGTACTTGCCTTGGCGCACGCCCTTGACGCCGCCGAACCCGAGTGAGCCGAGGGCGTGCTGCACGGCTTTGCCCTGCGGGTCGAGGACCCCTTCCTTCAGCGTGACGTGAACCTTGGCTTTCAAAGGGGCGCCCGCCCGCTCATTGCATCGTGCCTCATTGCATTGTATCCGGGCCCTTCATGTCCCGGGGGCCGCTTTCCGGCAGGATGCCGAGCCGTCGGGCGACTTCCTGGTAGGCTTCCGCGACCTTGCCGAGATCGCGGCGGAAGCGGTCCTTGTCCATCTTCTCGTTGGTCTTCATGTCCCAGAGGCGGCAGCTGTCCGGGCTGATCTCGTCGGCGAGCACGACTCGCACCTGGTCGCCTTCCCAAAGGCGCCCGAACTCGATCTTGAAGTCGACGAGACGGAGCTCGATGCCGAGGAACAGCCCGGAGAGGAAGTCGTTGATGCGGAGCGCCATCGACATGAGCTCGTCGATCTCCTGCGGCGTGGCCCAGCCGAAGGCGGTGATGTGCTCTTCCGTCACCATCGGATCGTTGAGCTCGTCGGATTTGTAATAGAGCTCGACGATCGAGCGCGGCAGCGGCGTGCCCTCGGCCATGCCGAAGCGCTGGGCGAGCGACCCTGCGACCACGTTGCGCACCACCACCTCGACCGGGATGATCTCGACTTCGCGGATGAGCTGCTCCCGCATGTTGAGGCGGCGGACGAGATGGGTCGGGATTCCGATCTCGTTGAGCCGCGACATCAGGTACTCGGAGATGCGGTTGTTGAGGACGCCCTTCCCCGTGATCACGCCCCGCTTCTTGTTGTTGAAGGCGGTGGCGTCGTCCTTGAAGTATTGGACGAGCGTGCCGGGCTCCGGGCCTTCGAACAGAACCTTGGCCTTGCCCTCGTAGATTTGCCTACGTCTTGCCATGCAGAGCTTCCCCTGTCGGAGTCGTTGCCCGCGGCTGCCGTGCTGTGGGAGTGCGGAGGGTATTGCTGCGGCCGATCATAACAGGTTCCCCCCGCAAGACAACGGCGGCTCCGGATTCTTTCTCCTTCACAGCGAAACGGGCGCAAATGGGGCGGCGCTTGGCCGTCCGGGACAGAAAAGCCAGACCGGTTTTTTCCCTTCGAAGCGTCTGGGGAGCGCGACGATCGAAGACGACACGGTTCCGAATCCGGAGTCCGTGACAACGGTCATCGCGCCCTCGGGTCCGTTTCCGGAGTGATCTCGGCTTGCGAGCAGAGATTCCCACACCGCCCATTCCCCGCGCTCGGGGTCGGGAGCCGGGGCCGAACGGAAGCGGGGGAGGTACAGATGAATGCGCGGCGACGCCCGCTCGTCATTGAGATCGGAAGCCGTGAGCATGCTCAGCCCCGCGGTTAAAGGGAACATGCGCACGCCCTCATCGGGGGGCACGCCCTCTTCGCCGCGACGGGAAGACAGCCAAAAAGCTCCATCGGCGTCGGCAATCGCCATGTTGAAGGACCGATAGCTCCGCGGCTCGAGGCGGACGAGCGCGTCGGCCGCGTCGCGGGCGCTCGCGTGATCGAGGGCTTCAAGGGGAAGCTCGCCGCGGCTCCGCGTGTCGGGAGCGGGCCCGAGCGAATGGCGGCGATTGAGCACTCCCGCCACCACCCCATAACGATTGAGCCCGAGCCACGTTCCCCCGGCCAGCAGATCAATGCCCGCGACAACGTCGGGCCGGTCCGGCCAGTGGCTGCCGGGCGGGCGCCACGGACGGTCGCTCATCTCGTCCCGATTGGCGGCCAAAATCAGCGGCCATGCGTGGCCCGGTCTTCGTAAAATGACAACCGTGCACATCGGGTCATCTTAGGCCAATCGTGCTCAGATCGAAGCGCGAATGCGCGTGCGATCGATTTTCCATTGCCAAGTACCGCGAGCGCTCCATAAATAGGGACGTCAACATCGCGTGGTTCAAGGGAGCGCAGTCATGGCGAACATCTTTCGGGATCGGGAGAAGGCCCAAGAGGCCAAGTACAAGCTGGACGAAGAACTCCGCTTCAGGGCCGAATCCCGGCGCAACCGGCTGCTGGGCGAGTGGCTCGCCGACAAGTTCGGACTGACGGGGGAGGCGAAGAAGGCGTACGCCGCAGAAGTCGTCCAATCCGACCTCGAGACCGCCGGCATCGAAGATGTGATCAGCAAGGTCATGAACGACGTCAAGGCCCGGGGGGCCAACGTCGCGGAGAAAGAGGTCCGGGACCGACTGAACAGCCTCTATGCAGTCGCCTTCGAACAGGTCCGGAACGAATATCCGAAGGCCCTCGGACCCGATCACGATAAAGTCGGCGACTAAGATCGCGCATATCCCGCGGGCGGGACACGGCGCGTGGCTCACGCGTCCGCAAACACCCGCTTGAAGATCGTGTCGACGTGCCGCATGTGATGGCGGAGGTCGAACAATTCGGCGAGCGCTTTTTCGTTGAGATGTTTTTTCACGTCGGGATCGGCCTTCAGCATGCCGAGGAAGTCCCCGTCGCCTCGCCACACGCCCATGGCGTTTCGCTGGACCGCTTTGTAGGCGTCTTCGCGGCTCATCCCGGCTTGCGTCAACGCGAGCAGGACTTGCTCCGAGCAGACGAGGCCCTTGGTCCGCTCCAGGTTCTCTTTCATCGCGGCCGGGTACACGATCAGCCGTTTCACCACGTCGGCGAGCCGGTGCAGCGCGAAGTCGAGCGCAATCGTGGCATCCGGCGCCATCACGCGCTCGACCGACGAATGGCTGATGTCGCGTTCGTGCCAGAGGGCGACGTTTTCAAGCGCCGGCACCACCGCGGCCCGGACGATCCGCGCGAGGCCCGTGAGGTTCTCCGAAAGCACGGGGTTGCGCTTGTGGGGCATGGCGGATGAGCCCTTTTGCCCGGGGGCGAAATATTCCTCGGCCTCGCGCACTTCCGTCCGCTGCAGGTGGCGGATTTCGATCGACAGCCGCTCGACCGAGCTCGCCACCACGCCGAGGGCGGCGAAGAACGCCGCGTGGCGGTCGCGCGGGATCACCTGGGTCGAGATGGTCTCGACCGCGAGCCCGAGCTTCTTCGCCACGTGCTCTTCGACGCGGGGATCGATGTTGCCGTAGTTGCCGACGGCGCCCGAGATCGCACACGTTGCGATCTCGCGGCGCGCGGTGACAAGACGCTCGCGGGCCCGCCGAAACTCCGCATAAAAAGTTGCGAGCTTGAGACCGAACGTCGTGGGCTCCGCGTGGATGCCGTGGCTGCGCCCGATGCAGAGCGTGTTCTTGTACTCGATCGCGCGCGCCTTGAGGGCCTCCAACAGCTTGTCCACGTCCGCGATCAGGATGTCGGCGGCCTGGGTGAGTTGGACCGCGAAGCAGGTATCCAGCACGTCGGACGACGTCATGCCCTGGTGAACGAAGCGGGCTTCGGGCCCCACGTGCTCGGCGAGATTGGTGAGAAAGGCGATGACGTCGTGCCGCGTCTCGCGCTCGATCGCGTCGATGCGCGCGATGTCGAAACGGCCCCGCTTCCACACCGCCTTCGCGGCCGACTTGGGGATCACGCCGAGCGCCGCTTGCGCGTCGCATGCGTGGGCTTCGATCTCGAGCCAGATGCGGAATCTGTTCTGGGCTTCCCAGATGGCGGCCATCTCGGGACGGCTGTAGCGTGGGATCATGAAGGCCCCTCGTGACGCGGCCGCCCCTCGGAATCGCGACCACGGCGGATAATAGCCGACCCTCGCGGCAGAAACCTAATACTCGCGCGCGAGGTCGACGACGTTGGTGAGCGGCTTTCCGGCGAGATGACGTCGCACATTGTCGAAAAACACATCGAGGGTGCGCGGGATGTATTGCTCGACGTCGTCCGACAACACATGCGGCGTGATCATCAGGTTCGGCGTGTCCCAGTAAGGCCAATCGGCGGGCGGCGGCTCCGGGTCCGTCACGTCGATGACCGCGCCGCCCAAATGGCCGGACCGGAGCGCGGCATCGAGCGCCGCCGGGTCCGCCAGGCCGCCGCGCGACATGTTGGCGAAGCCCGCCCCCCGCTTCATGAGCGCGAGCTCCGCTTTGCCGAACACGAAGCGGGTCTTCGGCGTGAGCGCAAGATTCAAGAGAATGAAATCGGCGCGGGGAATGAGCCGGTGAAGCGCTTCGGGCCCGTGCATCTCGTCGACGGCGGGGTGGGGCGCGGGGTTGCGCCGGATGCCCAAGACCTTCATCCCGAGCGTCTTCGCCTGCTCCGCCGCGCCGCCACCAATCCGCCCGACGCCGACGATCAGGACCGTTTTGCCGACGGTGGTCGTGGTGAACGTGCGATTCCACTCGCGCCGGCGGTGGCTGTGCACGAGCTCCGGCATATGAGCGTTGAGCATCAAGAGGATCATCATGGCCGACTGGGATGCCTTCGGGATGTGCGCTCCGCTGTTGGTCAGCACCGTCAAGCCGGAGGGAACCCAGTCAAGCGGGAGCAGGTAATCGACGCCGGCGCCCAGGATCTGGAGAAGTTTCAATTTCGGCGCGCGTTCTCGCAGATGCTCCTTCGGGAAGCGGTAGGTAATCAGCGCATCCGCGTCGCGCACGGAGTCGACGAAATTCTCCTGATCGAACCCCCACGTCGTGCGGAGTCGGGGCGAAAGGTCGGGATGGCGCTTGAGCGCGCCTTCGTACTGGTCGGGACGCACGATGAAAACCGGCTGCAGGGAGCGCGCGTTCTCGACGTGGATGCGAAAGGGGATCATTCGGCTGCCTTGCTCGCGGGCGTCTTTCGCGATCGCCGCGCGTCCGGCCCGACCACGCGGTCGAGGACGTAGTTGGCGATCCGGTGCACGAGACACTCCTGCAGCGAGTAGCGCCCGGGCCGGTAGGCGCCCGTCGCCATGGACCGGTGGACGACCGGGTTGATGCCGTAGTCCTCTTCGACGATCTCCGAATACTTGTAGTAGCCCTTCACGATTTCGCTGAAATCGGGGAGCGCAATCGTCGCCCGGGGGAACGTCCAGTTCTCATAAAGGCGCACCTTGTCCGGGCCGAGCGGCATGTATTGGCGGAACTTGACGTAGTGTGGGTTCAAGATCAGCTGAACGCTCGGCTGGATCCAGAGGTGGTAGTGACGCGACGCCTTCTCTGCATCGAGCGTTGAGATCTCGGGCAAGCCCTTGAACGACCCGATCGAACGCTTGCCGAACATCGCATGCCACGGGCCTTTGCCGTGCTCGAAGACCCAGTGCTGCGGATTCGCGGGGTCGTAGTGTTTCCGGTGGATCGTCGGCACGTGATAGTTCTCGAAGGCGTTCTCCAGCCAGATCTTCCAATTGCACGGGACCTCGTAGGAATCGCGGTAGGTCCAGCGCATGTCCTCGAGGCCGTAGCCGGCGAGAAACTCCGGCAGATCGCCGAGCCACTGAAGGAGCGGCGGGGCGGCGGGATCGAAGGTGATAAAGATGAAGCCGCCCCACGTCTCCGAGCGGATCGGCGCGAGCCCGTAGTCGGCGTGGTCGAAATTCTCGACGCCTTCCATCGGCGGCGGCTTTCCGGGGGTTCCCGTGAGCCTGCCGTCGAGCGAATACACCCAGCCGTGGTAGGGACAGACGAATGCACGGCAATTGCCGGACCCTTCCGTGACGACGGCGCCCCGGTGGCGGCAGATCGCCGAGTGCACGTGGACCCGGCCGGTCCTGTCGCGCACCACGATCATCGGCTGGCCGACGATCTCGATCGAAAAGAAGTCGCCCGGGTTCGGAACCTGGTCGCCGCGCCCGACGCAGAGCCATTCCTTGCGGAAGATCGTTTCGACCTCTCGGGCGTACCATTCCGGCGAGGCGTAGCACCACCCGGGCAACGCGGTCGCCTGGTCGAGCGGCTTGCGCGTCTCGACGTAGGTCTCGGGAGAGAACATGGCGTCGGTAACGGTCATTCTGCCGCCTATTAAACGTCCGAGTGCAGCCAAAGATCAACGCTTATACGCGCGGGGTTTGTGCTGGTCTCCGGGCAGGTCGGAAGAGAAAGTACCAGAGGAAGGATGCGATCTCGACCGCCAGCACGAGGCCGAACGCTGCCTGGTACGCCTCCACGGGATAAACCCCGTCAGCCGTCGGCGTCCATTGGTTCACAACGAGACCGATCCCCCACTGGAAGGTGAACGCCATGACGAACACAAGCATGTTGAGGCCCGTGATCACACGGCCCGAAAGCGCCGGCGGAAAGTGCTGCGGCAGGTCGGCGTAGGCAAGGATGGTGACGCAGCCGAGGAAGCCATAGGCGCTCCACACGAACGCCAATGCGCCCGTCCATCCGAGGACGACCGGAATCTGGACCGCAAAAAAGAGAACGACCCCCACCGGAATGACTCGCGTGACCGGGATCCCGAACCGCTGCAGGCGCTCGGCGACGGCGCCTTGGAGGGGAAAGCCGACGATCATGCCGGCCGTGATCAGCAACAGGTATTGGGAGACGTCCGCGCGGTCGAGACCCGCCACGTCCTTGAGCCAAGGGCCGGCCCAGAGGGTTTGCACGGCGATATGGGCCGCTTGGGTCGACACCACCACCGGCGTCACGCGCCAGAAGATCGGGCTCGTGAATATCTGCAGGATTCCGGTGATCTGCTCGCGGAGGCCGCCCTTCGACCGGGGCTCGCCTTCGCGCTCGGGCACGACGAAGAAGAGGATCGCGGCGGCCGCGAGAGTGAGGGCGCCCATGACGAGAAAGATCGTCCGCCAATGGGCGATGCCGAGCGCCATCTCGACCGGTGCCGTCGCGGCGAGAGCGCCAAGGCTTCCGAACACCATGTGACAGCCGTTCACGAGCGGCAGCCGCGGGATGGGAAACCAGCCGCGGTAGGCTTTGAAGGCGGCCGCGAGGCCGGCCGAGACGCCGAGCCCGATGAGCGCGCGGGCGAGGATAAGAAGCGGCACGCTGTCGGCGATGGCGAAAAGCATTGCGCCGGCCGCCGTGAAGAGGAGCAGCGCGGATTCCGAGCGCCGCGCGCCGAAACGATCGAGGAGAATGCCGAGCGGCAGCTGCATAGCGGCAAACGAAAGGAAATAGACGCTCGTGAGCAGGCCGAGGACCGCTGCATCCAATCCCAGATCGCCAACGAGGTTCGGCGCCAAAACGGCGTTCACCGTCCGGAACAGGTGCGAGAAGAAGTAGGCGAACGCGAACGGGACGAAGACGCGGACAAGCATCACGGTCGCCCCCGAAACGGCGTTGCGGGCCTGGGGGTCCGGAGGAAGAACCACGCCAGGGCGGCGGCTTGCATCGCGAGCAGGATTGCGAACGCCGTCCGGTAGCCATCGGGCGCGTAGTTTCCGGCCGCCGTCGGCGGCCAGAGGTCGATGATGATCCCTATGCCCCACTGCACGGCGAAGGCGGTCGCGAAGATCAAGACGTTGAGGGCCGTAATCACGCGGCCGCTCATGTCCGGCGGGAACGATTGCGGAATGACGGAGTAAGGCAGGATGCACGTTGTCCCGAAGATGCCGAACACGATCCAGATCGGCAGCATGGCGCCGGTCCATTCCAGGGCAAGGCCGACCTCGGCCGCCATGAAAACGATGCAGCAGAAAATCGTGAACGCGATGGTGCCGATTCCCACCCGGTTCATGCGCTCGGCGGCGGCGGCCAAGCCGAAGAAGCCGACGACCATGGCGACCGAGAACACGAGAAGATAATCGCCGACACCGGCCGGTCCAAGGCCGCCGACGTCGCGGAGCCACGGGCCGGCCCAAAGCGTCGCCGTCGCGACAAAAGACGACTGGATCGTCATCAGCACCGGCGCGATCCGCCAGATGACCGGGCTGGTGAAGACGCGGACGACGCCGGTGAATTGTTCCTTCAGCGACGCGCGCGTGGTGTGCCGGCTCGGGCGTTCGGGGACCGCGACGAAGATGAGAAGGGCGACGAGCGCCGTGATGACCGCGAGGCCGACGAAGAGCCCGCGCCAGCCCATGCCCTCCAGCAACAGGCTCACGGGCTTGGTCGCGGTCAAGCCGCCGATGCCGCCCATCGCCATCTGGCAGCCGGTGACAAGGGGCAGCCGCTCCTTCGAGAACCACGTGTTGAAGGCCTTGAGGGCGCCCATCAGGCAAGCCGAGACGCCGAGCCCGATCAGCGCGCGGCCGACGATCAGGCCGCCGAGCGTTTCCGCCAGCGCGAACACGAGGCTGCCCGCGGCGGCGAACAGCAAGAGCGCCGATTCCGTGCGGCGCGCGCAGAACCGGTCGAGAAGGATGCCGAGCGGCACCTGGACCGTGCTGAAGGTGACGAAGTAGGCGCTGGTGAGAAGCCCGAGATCGGAGGCCGTGATGCCGAGGTCGCGCGCGACGTCGGGCGCGATGACCGCGTTCACCATCCGGAAGAAATAGGAAAAGTAGTACGCGATGGCGAACGGCACGAAGACACGAAGGAGGATCATGAAGCCTCACGCCCGAGAGGGTCGCCTTGGGGCGAGCACCACGTTAACGATGCGATGGAGAGACACAGCGGGGGGATGCAGGCATGGCGCCGGACGCTAGCGGGGCAGGGGCGGAGCGGCAACATCAAATTCGCGGGACCCGTCGCAGATGGTAGGGCGAATTGGCTGCCGCGATGGGTGCGGCGAGAAGGTTAACGTTGTACAAAACGTACGCGGTGACACGGTTTGTGGAAATCATACGTTTCGCGTACCACCCAGCCGTGCCCGGTCGAGCCGACGGGTCGGCCCTATGTCTGGACGGCGATGTCCGTCCCCGCTGTTGCCCAGAAGTAAAAGTAGCGTTATAATTCGATCTGCTACCTATGAGAGAGTCTGCTGTGGCATTGAAGATGGGGACGATCGCGGCCGCGGCGTTAAGCGTGTTGCTGGCGGTCGCGACGCTTTCCGCGCACGCGCAGGAGCGAGAGGTCCGCCGCATCACGCAGACAGATGCGACGAGCGACTGCATCGGCGATCCGCGGACGCCGCTCTGTGCTCTGGAAACTTATCTCGCCTGTGTGGTTCGCAAGGATCGAGTCCTATGCGACCGTGTGGACGTTCCGGAGGGGTTCTATTTCGGCGAGCCGTGGCAGATCATCGAACTCGCGGAGTACCTGATCCTCGACGAGGTCACGCTTACTCCCGAGAACATTCCCGAACACTTGAAAGACGTCCGTTGGATGCAGCCGGGCATGGTCGAAATAAGAACCGAGAAACGCGCTTGCTGGTCACCCCCCACCCCTTGTCGCTTCACCGAGTGGGCCGAATACGACGCCACGGTCGAGCATGTTGCCGGCTCCTGGCGGAAAGGGCTCATCGAGACCTCCTATGCAGGGTTGCCCAGCACCTATCACAAACAAAAATCCCGTCAAAATGCCTTTGAACAGAGTTGTGAGAAATTCTTGGCCACGGCCACATCCCGCGAGGCGCTACGCCGCCCAGGAATATGTCATTAAAATCAATAAGTTGTTTCACCCTGGAAATCGGGCTTGCAGCCGTCTCGAAGCGCGCGGCCCGACAGCCGCCGGGCGACTACAACAACCCGAGCGTCTTGAACGAGGAATGCCCGTGCTTCGAGAAGATGAGGTGATCGTGCAGCACGATGCCGAGCCTGGCGCCCGCGTCGCGCACCTCCCGCGTCATCTCGATGTCGGCTTTCGAGGGCTCGTGGTCGCCGGAGGGATGGTTGTGGACCATGATCAGGGCCGTGGCGCCGAGCTCGAGCGCGCGTTTCACAACCTCGCGCGGGTAGACCGGCGTGTGGTCGACCGTGCCCTTCTGCTGCACTTCGTCGGCGATGAGGGCATTGCGGCGGTTGAGGAAGAGCACGCGAAACCGCTCCGTCGCCTCGCGGGCCATGCTGGAGCGGCAGTAGTCGATCAGCTTTTGCCAGTTGGCGATCACCGGCCGCTGCATGATCTCGTCCTTGGCGAGCCGCAGGGCCGCGGCCTGCACCGTCTTCAGCGCGGCCAGCACGGCATCGCCGACGCCTTCGATTTCGCGGAGCGCTGCGGGCTCGGCGCTGATCACTTCCGCGAAGGAGTGGTTGAATCGCTTCAAGAGGGCCTTGGCGAGCGGCTTCATGTCGCGCCTGGGCTGGGCCGCAAAGAGCACGAGCTCGAGGAGCTCGTAATCGGGAAGGGCGTCGGCGCCGCCTTTCAGGAGCCGCTCGCGGAGGCGGGCCCGATGGCCCAGATGATCCGGCTTCTCGGCCACGGGAGAGCCCGCCGGCTCACGCGGCGAAGGGCGGCTGGTGAAGGCCCTTCGGCGAGAGGGTGAAGACTTCGTAGCCGGTCTCCGTCACCGCGACGGAGTGCTCGAACTGGGCGGAGAGCGAGCGGTCCTTGGTGACGGCCGTCCATCCGTCGCCGAGGATTTTCACGTCGTAGCGGCCGGCGTTGATCATCGGCTCGATGGTGAAGAACATGCCCGGCTTCAAAACTACCCCCTCGCCTGGCCGGCCGAAGTGCATGATATTCGGCGCATCGTGAAAGATGCGGCCGAGGCCGTGGCCGCAGAAGTCCCGAACCACCGAATAGCGCTGGGATTCTGCATACTCTTGGATCGCGTGGCCGATGTCGCCGGTGGTGGCGCCCGGATGCACGGCGCGGATGCCCCGCCACATGGCTTCGAACGTCACCTCGCAGAGCTTTTGCGCCTTCACGCCGACTTTGCCCGCGTAATACATGCGGCTCGTGTCGCCGTGCCAGCCGTCGACGATCACCGTCACGTCGATGTTGACGATGTCGCCTTCGGCGAGCCGCCGCTCGCCCGGGATGCCGTGGCAGACCACGTGGTTGATCGACGTGCAGATGGACTTCGGGAAGCCCCGGTAGTTCAGCGGGGCCGGGACCGCATTCTGACGGACGATGAACTCGTGGCAGAGCCCATCGAGCTCGTCCGTCGAAATCGCCGGCTTCACATAGGGCGTGATGAAGTCGAGGGTCTCGGCGGCAAGACGCCCGGCCCGCCGCATCCCTTCGAATCCGTCCGCGCCATGGAGCTTGATCGAGCGGCCGTCGGGCGCGGTGAAACTGTCGTTCATGGCGCGTTGGGGCTCTGTTGCTGTCTCGACATCGCGGCGCATTGAAGGGCCTCACAAGTCCATCGGCAGCGGTCTTGCGACAACGATCTCCTCCGGCGTGACCCGGCAACCATAGCATAGGACCTCGACGCCGGCCGCAAGGGCTCGTTTGAGCCCGTCCGCGTAGACCGGATCGATATCGGCGGCGACCGAGAAGCGCTCGCCGTCACCCCGCTGAACGAGAAATACCATGACCGCCCGGTGACCCTGGGCGACCATGTCCGAGAGCTCGGCCAAGTGCTTCGATCCCCGCGCGGTGACCGCGTCGGGGAACTCGACCGCTGCCTCGGGCGAGAGGTCCCGTTTCATCGTGACGTTCTTTACCTCGACATAACATTTGGGGCCGTCGGCCCGTTCCAGCAACAGATCGATGCGCGAGTTCCGCCCGTATTTCACCTCGCGCCGGAGAGTCGCATAGCTCGCCAATTCCGGCATCGAGCCGTCCCGGATGGCTTCGGCGACCAGGCCGTTGGGATGGCTCGTGTTGATCCCGACCAGGCAGTCGCCGACGCGGATCATCTCCCAGGTATACTTGAGTTTGCGGTCGGGATTGGAGGCCGGGGAAATCCACACGTCCGAGCCCGGCGCTTGCACGCTCAACATGGAGCCGGAGTTGGGACAGTGCGCCGTCACCGGCGTGTCGCCGGGCAGCATCACGTCGGCGAAGAACCGCTTGTAGCGGCCGATCAGGGTGCCTTGCAGGAGGGGTTGCGGAAATCGCACGAGGGTTATCCGGCGGTTACCACGGCTTGGCCTTGTCGCCCGCCGGGATCTCCACGCTGCCGAGCGCGTCCGCCAGGCGATGGCCGGCGCTCCCGGGCCTGAGCGGCTTTTGCTGGGAGGGCGCGGGCGCCCACGCGGTCAGGTAGATCACCTGAAACGACGCGGGAACGCGGCCGTCGGCGCCGCCAAATCGCGTTCGATAAAGCTCCATGGCCGTGGCCAATGTCCGCTTGGGGGTGAAGCTCTTCCGCATCTCGTTGAGGGCATTGGTTTCGCCCATCCCGCGGAGGTCGGTCAAGAGCTTCCAGGGATCGCCGTAAGACACGGTGATGGTTTCGGCATCGACGACCGGAAGCGCGAATCCCGCCCGCTGCAAAAGCCCGCCGGCATCGCGGACATCCGCGAAGGGCGAGACGCGTGGGCTCAAGCCCCCTTGCTCGGCGATCTCGGCCTCGACGAGCGCCTCGCGGAGCTCCTTCAGCGTCTCGCCCCCGAGCATGGCCGCGAGGAAAAGACCATCCGGCTTCAAGGCCATCCGGATCTGGACGAGGGCGCCCGGCAGGTCGTTGACCCAGTGCAGGCTGAGGTTGCTCAAGACCAGGTCGAAGGACGCGGGTCCGAACGGAAGCGCCTCCTCGTCGGCGGCGACCGGGAACGATTGTCCGGAATCCAGGTCGGCGGCCCGCCGGATCATGCGGGGTGAAGAATCGGCGAGGATGAGCCGCTCGACCCCGCCGCGACCGTCGAGGAGGCGCAGGAGCACCCCGTCGTGACCGCCCAGGTCCAGCGCCACCGGAAACCGGCGGCGCACGTCGTCCAATCGGTCGGTGAGCCGGCTTCCGACTTCCCGAAAAAGGAAATCGTGCCGATCGATCGCCGCCGCCGCCCGGTCGCGGTGGCGGCGGACGTTTCGTCGATTGAAGACGCGGGCGGGATCGGACATGGTAGTGAATATGGTACAGGCGGCGCCGGACAAAAGCAGCCCATCACCGGCCGCGACCTTGGCGGGCGGCGCCCCCTTTTTCCTCCGTTTCGCGCGTCTCGCCCTCGACGCCGTGTTGCCGCCCCAGTGTCTTGCCTGCGGCAAGGTGATCGACGCGGAGGGCGCATTGTGCGCGCCTTGCTGGAATGCCGCGCGGTTCATCGCGCCTCCCTATTGCAAGGCGTGCGGCACCCCTTCGCGTTCGACCCCGGCCCCGAGGCTCATTGCGCCGCGTGCGTGCGCGAACGCCCCGTGTTTCGGCATGCCCGCGCTGCCCTCGTCTATGAGGAGCCGACCCGGAGAATGATTCTCGGCTTCAAGCACGGGGACCGGACCGAATCGGCCGTCGCCTTTGCCCGATGGCTCCTGCATGCCGGCGCCGAGCTCTTCCCGAACGTCGATACCGTCGTGCCGGTGCCGCTTCATTGGACCCGTTTGTTTGCCCGGCGCTTCAACCAAGCGGCCCTGCTTGCCAAGGCCGTCGGTCGGCTCACGAACCTGCCGGTGGCGCCCGATCTTCTCGTCCGTCGCCGCCGCACGCCGTCGCAGGGCAAGAAAGGGCCGGTCGAACGCCGGCGGAACGTCGCCCGCGCCTTCGCCGTGCGCGCCTCGCAGGTGGCGCGCGTGCAAGGCCGCCGCATTCTTCTGGTCGATGATGTGCTCACGACCGGCGCCACGGCCTCGGCCTGCACAGACACCTTGCTTCGGGCCGGGGCCGCGGCCGTCGACGTGCTCACCCTCGCGCGGGTCGTGCGGCCCCAATCGTGACCGACTATATTAGGCGTGCGTAAGGCGGTTCTGAAGAACGAGGAAACTTTGGCCAACGTTGAGATCTACACTTCGCCGTTTTGCGGCTATTGCCATCGTGCAAAGGTGCTGCTTCATGAAAAGGGCGTCGCGTTCACCGAATTCGACGTCATCTCGACGCCGGGCAAGCGCGAAGAGATGATGAAGCGCGCCGGCGGCCGCGCCACTGTCCCGCAAATCTTCATCGACGGCAAAGGCATCGGCGGTTGCGACGAGCTCCACGCCCTCGACGCCGCCGGCCGCCTCGATGCCATGCTGAAGAACGGCGCCTGAGGGAACCACCATGCCGAAGCCATTCACCGTCGCCTGCGTACAGACGTCCTCGGCGCGCGACGTCGAGGAGAACATCCGGACGGTCGGCGCGTTGATTCGAGAGGCGCGAGCGCGCGGGGCCGATTTCATTCTGCTGCCGGAAACGGTTGGAATGATCGAGCCCAACCGAGATCTGCGCTTGAAGAAGGCGGCGCCCGAAGACAAGGACAAGGCGTTGCGCGCATTCCGTGCCCTCGCAGCCGAGCTCGAGGTGTGGCTGCTGATCGGCTCGCTCGCCGTCCGCACGACAGGCCGCCGGCTCGCCAACCGCTCGTTCCTCGTCGACCCCCGCGGCAAGGTCGTCGCCAGCTATGACAAGATCCACCTCTTCGACGTCGATCTCGGCACCGAAAAGCATCAGGAATCGCAAACGATCCGACCCGGCCGCAAGGCCGTGGTGGCCGAGACGCCGTGGGGCAAGCTCGGAATGACCGTTTGTTACGATGTCCGCTTCCCGCACCTCTACCGCCGGCTTGCGAAAGCGGGCGCCATCTTTCTGACCGTGCCGTCCGGGTTTACCCGGCCGACCGGCAAAGCGCACTGGCATACGCTCTTGCGGGCGCGCGCGATCGAGAACGGAAGTTTCGTGTTCGCCCCCGCCCAATGCGGCGAGCACGCGGACGGCCGGAAGACGTTCGGTCACTCGCTTATCGTCGACCCGTGGGGCGAAATCCTGGCGGAAGCGGGCGAGGACGTCGGCATCATCACCGCCCGGATCGATCCCGCGCGCGCTGCCCAAGTGCGCCGGAGCATTCCGGCGCTCAACCACGACCGGCCGATTGCGTAGTCCGCCTGCCCGGTCAGTCCGGGTGCAATGGATGCGGCGGCGGCTCGCCGTCCGGGCGCGCCGCGCCGCCGGTGTCCTTCACCGCGGCGATGCGCTGCTTCACGCCGGAGCACCCATCGTCCGCGATGAGTCCGTGTTCGTAAGCGACGACTTGCATCCGCCCGCGCACGAGCTCCAGGAGCTCGCCGCTCCTCAGGAGGAAGTCCGGATTCTTCGGCCGGGAGAACGCTTCGTTGCCGCGGGCGAAGGTCTCGTAGATCAGGAGACCACCCGCTTCGATCGCCTCGACAATGGGGACCAAGAGCGGCCGGTGAAGATAGTTCACGACGACGATCGCGCCGAATCTGCGGCCGGCGAAAGAGCCGTTGCCCTCGAATGCCGGCGAACCGGACTCAAGGTCGGCTTCGATGATTTCGACGCCTGTTTCTCGTTTGAGGTCCTGAACGTGCCCGACATCCCGGTCGACCAGCGTCAAGGGATGGCCGCGGGCGAGGAACAATCGGCCGTTGCGGCCACCTCCGCAGGCGAGATCGAGCACCCGCGACCCCTTGCGGGCAAGGCCGGCAAAACGCGCAACCCAAGGCGAGGGGCCGTTGGGACGCGTGTGCGGGGGCTGTTTCCCGCCCGCGTTGTCCATTTCTTAACCTTGTTTCTATAGGCTTGCCGGACCCCTGGTTTGTAGATGTCAGTGAAATGATTATATGATCTGTTTCGGCCCTCGTAACGACGGAACGCCGCCATGATCGTCTACCAGGTAAAATGCAGCAACGGCCACGAGTTCGAGGGCTGGTTCCGTAACAGCGGCGTTTTCGATCAGCAGCGCAAGCGGGGCGACATCGATTGTCCGCTCTGCGGCGATACGGAGGTGAGCAAAGCTCCGATGGCGCCGCATGTTGCCAGGAGCTCAGGCCGCAGCGACGCGACGCACGAGAGCACGAAGGAGGCGCCCGCCCAGGCCGCGGCGACGATTGCCCAGCTCCGGACGTACGTCGAGAAGCATTGCGATTATGTCGGCGAGTCGTTTCCGGCCGAGGCCCGTCGAATCCATTACGGTGAAGTCGAGAAGCGCAGCATCTACGGCGAGGCGAGCTCGAAAGAAGTGTCGAGGCTGACCGACGAAGGCATCGAGGTTCACCAGCTTCCGACTCTCCCGCGCCGCAACGATTAGGCTGTCTTCCGGCGTTTCCCCGGTTTCACCGCGAAAGCGAGATAGTTCACGGAGAGATCGTTCGTGATCGCCCACGCGCGCGTGAGCGGCCGATAGCTCAGGCCTTGGAGCCGTTCGACGTGGACGCCGTGCTTCGAGAGGCCCTTGGCGAGCTCCGATGGCTTCACGAACTTTTGCCAATCGTGCGTGCCGACCGGAAGCCAGCGCAGGAGATACTCGGCTCCGACCTTCGCGAGCAGGAACGAACGAGCCGTTCGGTTGAGCGTCGATGCCACGACGGCGCCGCCGGGCTTCAAGACCGCGGCGCAGGCGGCCATAAACGCATCCAGATCCGCGACGTGCTCGACCACTTCGAGGGCCAGCACGATATCGAAGCGTTGCTTCCCTTCGGCGATGGCTTCCGGAGCCGCGCACCGGTACGCAATCGTGAGCCCGCCCGCACGGGCATGGCGGCGGGCCGTCTCGATAGCCGTCTTGTCCGCGTCGATCCCCGTGACGCGTGCGCCGAGCCGGCACATGGGCTCGGCGATCAGGCCGCCGCCGCATCCGATATCGAGAAGCGCGAGATTGCGAAGCGGGCGCTCGCTTTCGGGTTCGCGCCCGAAATGGGGAGCTACGTGATCGCGGATGAACTCGATGCGCGTGGGATTGAGGTGGTGGAGCGGTGCGAAGGGGCCGCTTTCGTCCCACCACGCCGTCGCCTGTTTGGAAAACCGCGCGATTTCTTCGCTGGCCGCGGTCGAGGGCTTCTTCGCGGGCGCTTTCGTTTTGCGGCGGGCCGTCATTTCACTCATCGTCTCATGGCCGGGATTGCCTCTCCGGGGGCTTGAGAGTATGAATGCGCCGGCCGCGAATGCAACCGACAGGCTACCTGCAAGGCCGGCCTTGATCCTGGGTCTCCGAGTGTCGCACCGATGGCGCGCATTGTTCAAAAGTTCGGCGGGACATCCGTCGCCGATATCGGCCGCATCAAGGCCGTCGCCCTCAAGGTGAAACGCGAGGTCGACGCGGGCCATCAGGTCGCGGTCGTCGTGTCCGCGATGGCCGGCGTTACCAATCAGCTCGTCGAATATGTGAACGGCGTCAACCCGATCCACGATGCCCGCGAATACGACACGGTTGTTTCAACCGGCGAGCAGGTGACCGCGGGTCTTCTCGCGTTGGCGCTCCAGGAAATCGGCGTGCAGGCGCGCTCTTGGCTCGGATGGCAGATTCCGATCCGCACCGATGATGCCCACGGCAAGGCGCGCATCATCGATATCGAGACCGACGAGCTCGAGCGTCGGCTCGCGCTGGGCGAAGTCCCGGTCGTCTCCGGCTTCCAGGGGCTCGCGAAGGACAACCGGGTGACGACGCTCGGCCGCGGCGGCTCCGACACGAGCGCCGTTGCTCTTGCCGCCGCACTCGGCGCCGACCGCTGCGACATTTACACCGACGTGGACGGCGTCTATACCGCCGATCCGCGCATCGTTGCGAAAGCGCGGAAGCTCGCTAAGATCACCTACGAAGAAATGCTCGAGATGGCTTCGCTCGGCGCCAAAGTGCTTCACGCGCGTTCGGTGGAGCTGGCCATGAAGCGGGGCGTGCGGGTGCAGGTCCTCTCCAGTTACAAGGACGAGCCGGGCACTCTTGTGGTGGATGAGGGCGAAATCGTGGAACAGGAACTCGTTAGCGGAATCGCCTACAGCCGGGACGAAGCCAAGGTCACGCTTGTCGGCGTCATGGACAAGCCCGGCGTCGCCGCGCATATCTTTGGCCCCCTCGCGGCGGCCAACGTCAACGTCGATATGATCGTGCAGAGCGTCTCGCCGGATGGGAAGACAACGGATATCACGTTTACCGTTGCCGGTAGCGACCTCGCGCGGACCGTGGATCTGCTCGAGAAGCAGCGGGATAATCTTCGCTATCGGAAGCTGGTGTCCGACGCGGGCGTTGCCAAAGTTTCGGTCATCGGTGTCGGCATGCGCAGTCACGCAGGCGTGGCCCAGCGCATGTTCCAGGCCCTCGCCGACAAGGGGATCAACATCCAGGCCATTTCCACGTCCGAGATCAAGGTTAGCGTCCTGATCGCCGAGGACTATACCGAGCTGGCGCTCCGGGCCCTTCACTCCGTGTACGGCCTTGATTCGGATTAACCTATTGATAATAGCTATAAATATTGTCCTGAAGTCGGGCATCCGGCGGCGTCTCGGATCGCCCCCGAGCGTTCCGGGGGTCGGCAAGATCGAGTCAGATTTGAAGAATCTACCGTTTCAGGCTTGAAATTCCGGCATTATTCGGCACAATTACCCGGGTGACCCGGGTATGCTCCTTGACGATGTTGACCGGCATTTAGGGGCGCTCGTAGTCGCGGGGCAGGCCGGATGCTCGCGGGGGCGCGCCCGGCGTGAAGTGATTCAGATTGACGAGATTCGAGGGTTGTTTTGAACGACGGTGATTCCGTACGCGGCGCCGAGCAAAACGGCCAGGCCGCTTGCGATGGTCGGGCGAACGTTGGCGCTCTGTTGCGTGCATTGCGTGTGCGCCTTGGCGAAGACCTGGGCAGCGTGGCGGACGCTTTGTGCATCAATCGCAGATACATCGAAGCGATTGAAGCCGGGCGCATCAAGGACCTGCCAGGCGCGGCGTACGCCATCGGGTTCATTCGCGCCTATTCCCAACATCTCGGACTCGACAGCCAGGAAGTCGTGCGGCGGTTCAAGGCCGAGTCATCGTGCGTCGGCGACAAGACCAAACTCGACTTTCCGAGGCCGATCATCGAAACCGGAATTCCGGGGGGCGCCGTCGTCTTCGTCGGCGTCGCCATTGCCGTCATTGCTTACACAGGCTGGTACGTCAGCGCGGCCAAGGACAATTTCTTTTTCGACCTCATCGCGCCGTTGCCGGAACGCATCGCCCAGTTTGCCACCGATGCACGGTCCTTCGGCAGCACCGCGGACGATTCGAGTCAGCCGTCTCCTGGCTCGGCGACCGCGGCGACCGGGCCGGAAATGCCGCCGGCGAGCCTTGCATCGAGACCGGCGCCGACGCCCGCATCAGCATCGGCCGAAAGTGGCACCGTAGTGGGGACCGCGCCGAAAGAGCCGCCTCCGAAGGCCGTGCAGGTTGCGACCGCGCCAATCATTCCCGCACCCGCTCCGGTGAATGCCGGAAGCGATTCCACCCCGACGGTCGCGCCGCCGGAGCCCACCGGACAAGCCTCGCCGCCGCCGATGCCCGTGTCTGAGCCCGTCGCCGCTCCGAAGCCCCAACCCGATAAACCGAAACCGGATAGCCCCGCGGTTGCGAGTCCCGAACCGGCGAGCGTCGTGCCCGTTGTCGCGGCAGGGGCACCGGAGCCACCGAGCCCGTCTTCGGCTCCGGAAGCGGCCCGCAAGACTCCCGAACCGGCACGCGAACCCGCCCGAACCCAAACGCCTCCCCTGAATTCAGTGCCGGATGCGACGCCGTCCGCATCTGCGAATGCCCAGACAGCGGCGGCCCCCGCGCCGCGTGCCTATGGCGGCAACGAATCCGGTTCGCGCATCCTCATTACGGCCAAAGGCAATAGCTGGATACAAGTTCGCGACGACAACGCGAACGAGATGCTGCTCACCCGGTTGCTGAGGGCGGGCGACAGCTATCGTGTTCCCGATCGGTCGGGATTGAAGCTTTTGACCGGTGATGCCGGTGCGCTCGAAATTCGCGTCGACGGCCAGCCGGTGCCGTCCGTCGGCCATTCCAGCAGCGTGCGGCGGAATATCGTGCTCGACGCTGAGCGTCTCAGGGCCGGGACTGCAACTGCCGACTGATCGTTCGGGCTTTCTCGCGCCAGTGCATCCGGCCGTCGCCATTTTCAGGAACCGAAGGCGAAGACATGTCGAGACAACATCACGCGATGTCGCGACGGCGAAGCATCCCGGTCCCGATTGGTCATGTCGTCATCGGCGGCGACGCGCCGATCGTCGTTCAGTCGATGACCAATACCGACACGGCGGATGCCGAGGCGACGGCGGCGCAAGCGGCGGCGCTCGCGCGCGCTGGATCCGAGCTCGTTCGGATCACGGTCGACCGCGAGGAGTCCGCAGCCGCCGTGCCGCACATCCGCGAGAGCCTCGACCGGCAGGGTCTGAGCGTACCGCTGGTCGGTGACTTTCATTACAATGGGCACCGGTTGCTGACCAAATATCCGGCCTGTGCCGACGCGCTTGCCAAATACCGCATCAACCCCGGCAACGTCGGCTTCCGTGAAAAGCGCGACACGCAGTTTGCGACGATGATCGAAGTCGCCCTCAAGCACGACCGCCCGGTCCGCATCGGCGTCAACTGGGGCAGCCTGGATCAGGATCTGCTGACGCGCCTGATGGACGAAAATTCACGCGCCCGCGAGCCGAAGGATTCAAGCGCCATCATCCACGAAGCGCTCATCGTGTCCGCTCTCGAAAGCGCCGCCCGGGCCGAGTCGCTCGGGATGGGCCGGGACAAAATCGTCCTCTCCTGCAAAGTAAGCGACGTGCAGAGCCTTATCTCCGTCTACCGGGGTCTTGCTGCTCGCGGCGACTACGCGCTCCATCTCGGTCTCACCGAAGCCGGCATGGGATCGAAGGGGATCGTCGCCTCCACCGCTGCGCTCGCGGTCCTGCTGCAACAGGGGATCGGCGATACCATTCGCATCTCGCTGACGCCGGAGCCGGGTGGCGACCGTACGCGCGAAGTTATCGTCGCCCAGGAGATTTTGCAGACGATGGGACTTCGCGCGTTTGTCCCGTTGGTGTCCGCGTGCCCGGGATGCGGGCGCACCACGAGCACGGTCTTCCAGGAGCTCGCCGACAGTATCCAAACCCATGTCCGCGAGCGCATGCCGGTCTGGCGGGAGCGCTACGAAGGCGTCGAGACGATGAGCCTGGCCGTGATGGGCTGCATCGTGAACGGCCCGGGCGAGAGCAAGCACGCTGACATCGGCATCAGCCTGCCCGGCACAGGCGAGGAGCCTTCGGCGCCCGTCTTCATCGACGGCGCCAAGACGGTCACATTGAGAGGGCCGAGAATCGCCGAAGAGTTCCAGGCGATCGTCGAGACATATGTCGCGACCCGCTACAAGCCGCGCACGTCGGAGCTGCTCTCCGCACCTTCCGCCGCCGCCGTCCGTTAGCGGAACAGCACTCCCATGCCCGCTCTCCAGCCCGTTCGCGGCACGCACGATCTTTTGCCTGACGAGAAGCGCCGTCACCGTTTCGTCGAAGAGACGGCGCGCGCCATTGCCGAGCGTTACGGCTACGCGGAGATATCGACGCCCATTTTCGAATTCACGGAGGTGTTCCGGCGCACCCTCGGCGACACCTCGGACATCGTGACGA
Organism: Rhodospirillales bacterium; assembly: GCA_009694195.1. GTDB lineage: Bacteria > Pseudomonadota > Alphaproteobacteria > Rhodospirillales > SHVQ01 > SHVQ01. The sequence goes on along the minus strand of SHVQ01000001.1, from coordinate 13,597 downwards.
AAGAGATGTACACCTTCGAAGATAAAGGCGGCGACAGCATCACGCTCCGGCCCGAGTACACGGCCGCCGTGGCACGCGCCTTTCTCTCCAACGGTCTCGCTCAGCACCTTCCCCTTAAAGTCTTCTGCGCGGGACCGATGTTCCGCTACGAGCGCCCCCAGAAGGGCCGCCTCCGCCAATTTCACCAGGTCGACGTCGAAATCCTCGGGGTCGCCGAGCCGGTTGCCGACGTGGAGATCATCGCGCTCGGAGCGCATGTTCTCGATGCGTTAGGGCTCAAGGACAAGGTCAAGCTCGAACTCAACACGCTCGGCGACTCCGAAAGCCGGAACGCATACCGGAGCGTTCTGATCGGCTATCTGCAAAATCACAAGAGCCGGCTTTCTCCCGATAGTCTCGTCCGTCTGGAGCGCAACCCGCTTCGTATCTTCGATTCGAAGGACGCGGGCGACCAGGACGTGGTCGCGGGAGCACCGCTCCTCCGGGACAGCCTCAACGGCGCGTCGAAACGCTACTTCGAGCAATTGCTTCGCGGGCTCGAAGCGGCCGGAGTCTCCGCCACCGTGAACCCCGGGCTCGTTCGCGGCCTCGACTACTATTGCCATACGGCGTTCGAATTCGTGACCGATGCGCTTGGCGCCCAGGGCGCCGTGCTCGCGGGCGGCCGATACGACGGCTTGATCGAGCAATTGGGCGGCCCGCCGACCCCCGGCACCGGCTGGGCGGCCGGGATCGAGCGGCTTTCGATGCTGATCGCGGAGCCCCCGGCGCCGGCGCGTCCGATCGCCGTGTTGGCCGTCGGCGACGGCGCGGAGCCGAAGGCCGTCCAGGTCGCGCAACAGCTGCGCAAGCATGGCTTTATCGTCGAAATGCCGATGACCGGCAACCTCAAGAAGCGGATGAGGCAAGCCAATAAGGCGCGCGCGCGGGCAGTGGTCATTTTGGGCGAGGATGAGCTTGCGCGTGGAGCTGCAACCGTGCGCGACATGGAGACCGGCGAGCAGACGGAGGTGCGGCTCGATGGGATCGCCGATCGTCTTGCCCCGTACCGCCAGGAACGAACATGACCGTGCGCCGCGCGATCGTCTTCGAACCGCTCGTGGTCGGCGCCAACCACCGGACGAGCTCGCTTTCCGTGCGCGATCGCCTGTTCATTCCGGAACCCGCGCTGCCGGTCTTTCTCGACCGTCTGCGCTGCGCCGGCCTACGCCAAGCCCTCGTTCTTTCCACCTGCGACAGGGTGGAGGTCCACGCCGTCCACGACGATCACGCTCGCGCCCTACAGGCGATCGTATCGGTGCTCGCCGATCACGCGGGAGTGCCGGCGGCCGAGCTGGACGGCCAGATGCATGCGCTGAGTGGAGAGGCTGCCGTTCGCCACATCTTTCGCGTTGCGGCTTCGCTCGACAGCCAGGTGGTCGGCGAGCCCCAGGTGCTCGGGCAAGTGAAGGCCAGCCATCGCCTCGCCAGGGATGCCGGGATGAGCGGCTCCGAGCTTGAGGCGATCTTGCAGTCGGCCTACGCCGCGGCCAAGCGGGTCCGGACCGAAACCGCGATCGGCGAGCGCCCTGTCTCGATTGCGGCCGCCGCCGGCCGCCTCGCCCACGATCTGCATGGCGAGCTCAGCGGTTGCACCGCGCTGCTCGTCGGCGGCGGCGACATGGGAATGCTGATCGCGCGCGAGCTCGCGGCGGGCGGGCTTAAGACGATGACTGTCGTGGATACCGCCGAGCCCAAGGCGGAGGCTGCCGCCCGCGAGCTTGACTGCCACTTTGGCACGCTTGCCGGGCTCCCGAGTTTGCTCGCCGGGGCCGACATCGTGATTGCTTCTCTCGGCATGCGCCGCCATGTGCTTACCTTCGATGTCGTTTCCCAGGCAATCGCCCGCCGCCGGCACAAGCCGATCTTCATCGCCGACATCGCTATCCCCGGCGACGTGGAACCGGCCGCCGGCGATCTCGAGGAGGCCTTTCTTTACAACCTCGACGATCTCGAGCGGGTGGCGACCCAAGGGCGTCGCAGCCGGGAAGCGGAGGCGGAGAAGGCCGATGCCATCGTCGAAGCCGAACTCGCGGTCTTCTGGCGCGAGCGGCGCGAACGCGGCGCGATCCCGACTCTGACCCGGCTCCGCCAGCAGTTTGAAGCGGCACGTCAGCAAGCCGTGGCTGAAGCGGGCGGCGACGCCGAGCGCGCAACGCGGATCCTCGTCAGCCGCCTCCTGCATGCCCCGACGCGGCTGCTCCGGGAGGCCGCCGCCCAGGGCGATGCAGGACAGACGGAGTTAAACCTGCTCGATCGCACTCTCTTGCGTCTGTTCGCCCGCGATCCGGCGGTCGATGTGGCGACGGATTCAACCAAGGACGAGCCGCATAAGAAGCGCGAAGGCGACGGGACGTGAATCTGGATCGAAACCTCGAGCGGGTTGTCGCCCGCTACGGTGAGCTGACCGACCTGCTCTCTCGCCCGAACACGCCGCAAAGGCCCGACTTTGCCCGCATCTCGAAGGAGCACGCGGAGCTCGGGCGGGTCGTCAAAGGCATCGAAGAACTGAACAAGACTCGGGCCGAACTCGAAAGCGTCTCCGAGATCATGTCCGATGCCGCAAGCGACAAGGAGATCCGCGATCTCGCCGAGAAGGAATACCGGGACCTCAAGGCGCGCCTTCCCGATGTCGAGCGTCAGGTTCAACTCCTTCTTCTGCCGAAAGACGAAGTCGATGAACGCAACGCCATTCTCGAAGTTCGGGCAGGGACGGGCGGCGGGGAGGCTGCCCTCTTCGCCGCCGATCTTTTCCGCATGTACCAGCGGTATGCGGAAAATCGCCGTTGGAAGTTCGAGATCATCCACATCAGCGACACCGGCATCGGCGGTTACAAGGAGGCGATTGCCGAGATCGCCGGCCGCGGCGTGTTCGCGCGCCTGAAATTCGAATCCGGCGTGCACCGCGTGCAGCGCGTCCCCGCGACGGAGGCAAGCGGACGCATTCATACGTCTGCCGCGACCGTTGCCGTGATGCCGGAGGCGGAAGAGATCGACATCCACATCGAGGAGAAGGATCTGCGGATCGATGTCTTTCGCTCCCGGGGACCCGGCGGGCAGTCCGTCAACACGACGGACAGCGCGGTGCGCATTACGCACCTTCCGAGCGGACTCGTCGTCTCGCAGCAGGATGAAAAATCGCAGCACAAGAACCGGGCGAAAGCGATGAAGATCTTGCGCGCGCGCCTGTTCGAGCAGGAACGCCAGCGCCGCGACGCCGAACGCGCGCAAACCCGGAAAGATCAAGTCGGGACCGGCGACCGCTCGGAGCGCATCCGGACTTACAATTTTCCGCAGGGCCGCGTGACCGATCACCGGATCAACATGACTCTCTACAAGCTCGACCGTGTCTTGGACGGCGAGATCGACGCGTTGATCGACGCGTTGACGGCGGATGACGAGGCGCGGCGCCTGGCGGAAATGACATGAGCGGTGCGAGCTTGCGTTCAGCGTTGAACGACGCGATGACAAAGACGGCAGCGGATGCGTTTCGGGAGGCGACCGAAGCGTTGGCGCGGGCGGGTATCTCGGCGGTGAGATTGGAAGCCCGTCTTCTCGTCGCCTCTGTCCTCGGCGTTCCTCCGGAGGCGCTGCTCCTCAGGCCGGAGCGTCCCTTTTGTAAGCCCGAAATGGCGAGGCTCGAGTCGTTGCTCCGGCGCCGCATGGCGCGGGAGCCGATCGCTCACATCCTCGGCCTTCGGGAGTTCTGGAGCCTCTCCTTCCGGATCACGCCCGACACGTTGATCCCGCGGCCGGAGACCGAAACTGTGGTGGAGGCGGTGCTGGCGAACCGGCCGCCGGCTGCCCGGCCGTCGATCCTCGATCTCGGCACCGGTTCAGGATGCCTGCTGTTGGCGCTTCTGCACGAAATGCCGAGCGCCCGCGGGATCGGGGTCGACATCAGCGATTCGGCGCTTGGCGTCGCCCGCGCCAATTCCGAATCACTCGGGCTCGCGGAGCGGAGCCGGTTCGTGAACTGCCATTGGGGCGAAGGACTCGACCAACGATTTGATGTGATCGTTTCAAATCCTCCGTACATCCCGACGTGTGAAATCGAAAACCTGTCACCCGACGTGGCGAAGTTCGAGCCGAGGCTGGCGCTCGACGGTGGTGCCGATGGGCTCGAACGCTTTCGGGAGATCATTCCGCGGCTCGGGTGCATGCTCAATGCTGGCGGGTTCGTCGCGTTCGAGGTCGGTCTTGGGCAAGCGGACCCGGTCTGCGCCATGCTTTCGTCCGTTGGCATGCAAGATGTCGTGCGAAAGACCGACCTCGCGGGCGTCCCCCGGTGTGTTATCGGGCACACAGTGGGAGGACTTTGTCCGGGTCCCTCGAAAAAAAGAGTTGGAAATAACCGGTTTCCCGACTAGCTTTACATCGGGGTGGCCGTTAGCGGCCGCAGGGTGTCGCGCTTTTGGGGCGCTGAACCCGAAACATTCCCCGACGCTCAGCCGCTGTGCCGTCGCAAGGGATCGTGTGTTCTGCGCGAACGGGCAACGCTGCGCCGGTGGGTAAAACAGCAAGAGCATTAGCAAAAGGTCATGAAGCACGGTCCTAATTCGAGGCACCTGCGTTCGCGCGGTAACGGCAAACGTCACCCAATGAACAATAATAATCGGGGGCACACCTTCGAAAGCAACGGCCCGGAAATGAAGGTCCGCGGCACGGCCCAGCAGGTATTGGAAAAATATCTCGCCCTGGCGCGGGACGCCACTTTGGCCGGCGAGCACATCACGGCCGAGGGCTACTTTCAATACGCCGAGCACTACTACCGTGTCCTGAACGCCGAGTCGGAGCACCACCGGGGGCACGGCGGCGGCTACGGACAACATCAACAGCCACAACAACAGCAGCCTCAGCCGCAGCCGGCGGCAGAACCGCTGCCCCAGCCGGCCAGCTCCGAGCCGCCGCAACGCGGTCCCGGACCCGGAACCGATCCCGCTCCCACAAGCTGAACGCTAGGCGTCGATCGTCGCTACGGCATCGCCGAGCGCGAGCGTGCCACCGCTCCAGACGGCCGCGAAGACACCGAGATCCGTGTGGCCGAAGCCGCGTTGAAGGGCTTGCGGCACGTTGAGATCGCGCTCGGCCGTCGCCGGATTGACCGTCGTCGCCGCGCAGCGGCCGATGCGCTCCTCCACGCGCATGCGAACACCGCCGACCGCGATGTCGCGGCCGATCCAGTCGAACTCGACCCATGGCGCGAGGCCGTGGACGTAGATGTTGGCGCGGAAGCGGAGACGGTCGACGTCGCACCCGGTGACGCGGCCGAGGTCGCGAACGGAGGCGAGATTGATCAACGAGAGGAACGCGTCCGGGCTGTCGGTGAACGCCTGACCCGGCTCCACCTCGACGACCCGTGGCCGCCCGCGGGTCTCATCGCCGAGAAACGCCGCAAAGAAGTCCTCGATCACGGCGCGGCCGACCGACGAGGTCAATTGGCCGGTCGCCACCGGCTTGCCGTTCCGCCGGATCGTCAGACATTCCGTCCTGTCGTCGAAGGCCGTCCCGAGCGCCGCCAGCCGCTCGTTCCGCACGAGCATGAGGAAGCTCGTCTTCGGCATCCATGCGGCGCGCGCGCCGGCGACGGGGGTCGAGCCGAGCGCGAGCCCGAACCTGCGGTCATTGGCGATCCGCCCGCCGGGCGCCAAATCCACGCTCTGCAAGCTTTCGGCGCTGAGGCCCTTGACCGGATAGCGGTAAATGGCGGCCACGCTTGCAAGCATGGGCCGGGACCTTGGCGGCCCGTCCGGGCCGTGTCAATTGCGGCCCGGAATACAGGCGGGCTCGGCGTTTCCGCGATACGCGCGAGGCCACGGAAAACGGACAAACTCACGCCGTTGACTTTGGCTTGCGTCACGCCCGCCGCGCGCCATATTTATGTGCTGAACAGACCTGAAACCCCCATGAGGGGCACGCCCGCGCGGCCGTCCGTACGGAGCCGGGACGCCCCGTCGAACGGAAGGGCCTGACGAATGAACTTCGACAAGTATACCGAGCGCTCGCGCGGCTTCATCCAGGCTGCGCAGACGCTCGCGCTGCGAGGCCAGCACCAACAGCTCACACCGCCTCACATCCTGAAAGTCTTGCTCGAAGACCGCGAGGGATTGGCCTCGAGCCTGATCAAGGCCGCCGGCGGCGAACCCGCGCGCGCATTCGAGACCGTGGGTGTCCGCCTCTACAAGCTGTCCAAGGTCGAGGGCTCGGGCGCCGGACAGATTTACCTCGCCTCCGAAACGGCGCGGCTTTTCGAGCGCGCGGAGCAGCTGGCCGAGAAGGGGGGGGATAGCTTTGTCACGGCCGAGACTCTGTTGCTCGCGATCGCCATCGACAAGGACTCGGACGCGGGCGAAATTTTGGCCGACGCGGGCGTGACGCCCCAGCAGCTCGGCAAGGCGATCGAGGACTTCCGCAAGGGGCGGAAGGCCACGAGCGCCACGGCGGAGAACACCTACGACGCGCTGAAAAAATACGCGCGCGACCTCACGGCGGCGGCCGCCGAAGGCAAGATCGATCCGGTCATCGGGCGCGACGAAGAAATCCGGCGCACGATCCAGGTGCTTTCGCGCCGGACGAAGAACAATCCCGTTCTCATCGGCGAGCCGGGCGTCGGCAAGACTGCCATCGTCGAGGGGCTCGCCCAACGCATCGTCAACGGCGACGTGCCGGAGAACCTGAAAAAGAAGAAGCTGATGGCGCTCGACCTCGGCGCCATGCTCGCCGGGGCCAAATTCCGCGGCGAATTCGAGGAGCGGCTCAAGGCCGTCCTTGGCGAGGTTACCGCGGCCAGCGGCGAGATCGTCCTTTTCATCGACGAGATGCACACGATCGTCGGTGCCGGCGCGGCCGAAGGGGCGATGGACGCATCCAACCTCTTGAAGCCCGCGCTTGCGCGCGGCGATCTTCATTGCGTCGGCGCGACCACGCTCGATGAGTACCGCAAGCACGTGGAAAAGGACGCAGCGCTCGCCCGCCGGTTCCAGCCGATCTTCGTCAGCGAGCCAAACGTCGATGACACGATTTCGATCCTGCGCGGCATCAAGGAGAAGTACGAGCTCCACCACGGCGTGCGCATTTTGGATTCGGCGCTCGTCGCCGCCGCGACGCTCTCCCACCGATACATCAGCGACCGATTTCTGCCCGACAAGGCGATCGACCTCATGGACGAAGCCGCGAGCCGGCTTCGCATGCAGGTGGACACGAAGCCCGAGGCCATCGACGAGCTCGACCGCCGGATCGTGCAGCTGAAGATCGAGCGGGAAGCGCTGAAGAAGGAGAACGACGATGCTTCCAAGGCGCGGCTCGTGAAACTCGAAAAGGAACTGAAGGACCTGGAAGCAAAGTCGGCGAAGCTGACCGAGCAGTGGCGGGGCGAGAAGGAAGCGCTCGCGGACTCGACTAAGCTGAAGGAGCAGCTCGATCAGGCGCGAATGGCGGTCGAGAAAGCCATGCGCGAAGGCGAGTACGAGAAGGCCGGCGAGCTCCAATACGACCTCATTCCGCGGCTCGAGGAAAAGCTGAAAAAAGCGGAAGCCTCGCAGGGTCACCGGATGGTCGAGGAGTCGGTCACGCCCGAGCACATCGCCCACGTGGTCTCCCGGTGGACCGGCATTCCGGTCGACAAGATGCTGCAAGGCGAGCGCGAGAAACTGCTCCGCATGGAGGAGAATCTGCGTCGCCGGGTGGTCGGGCAGGAAGAGGCGCTCGTGGCGGTCGCCAACGCGGTGCGCCGCGCCCGCGCGGGACTGCAGGACCCGAACCGACCGATCGGCTCATTCATGTTCCTGGGTCCGACCGGCGTCGGAAAAACGGAGTTGTCGAAGGTCCTCGCCGAGTTCTTGTTCGATGACGAGGCGTCGCTGATCCGCATCGACATGTCCGAGTACATGGAGAAGCACGCGGTCGCCCGGCTGATCGGAGCGCCGCCCGGCTACGTCGGCTATGACGAAGGCGGTGCGCTGACGGAAGCGGTGCGTCGCCGGCCCTATCAGGTGGTTCTGTTCGACGAGATCGAGAAGGCGCACCCGGACGTTTTCAACGTGCTCTTGCAGGTGCTCGACGACGGTCGTCTCACGGACGGCCACGGCCGCACCGTCGACTTCCGCAACACGATCGTCGTCATGACCTCCAACCTCGGCGGCGACATTCTTGCAGCGCAAGGAGAAGGGCACGACTCGTCCGAAGTGCGGGACGCGGTGATGGACGTCGTGCGGCGCGCCTTCCGGCCCGAGTTCCTGAACCGACTCGACGAGATCATCCTGTTCCACCGGCTCTTCCGGAATCAGATGGAAGCGATTGTCGACATTCAGATCCGAAACCTGCAGAAGCTTCTGGCCGACCGCCACACCGCGCTCGAATTGGACGCGCGCGCGCGCAAGTGGCTCGCGGACGCAGGGTATGACCCCGTGTACGGAGCCCGGCCGCTGAGGCGGGTCATTCAGCGCCAATTGCAGAACCCGATCGCCGGCATGATCCTCGAAGGCAAGATCAAGGACGGCGACGTCGTGCGGGTCTCCGCCGGCAAGGAAAACCTCACGATCAACGGGGTGAAGGCGGAAGCCGCATAACGCCTTATTGCGGTCTCCCCGCCCGGCCGACAAGCGTGGTCGGCCGAGCTTTCCCGTGCGGTCATGCCGGGGGGAGGGGCCCCAGCCGCCCGGGCCACAAATCAGGCGAAGAAGCGTTCGCGCATTCGTTTCGTGTAAGCGACGAGGTTTGCTTGCTTAAGGGCCTCGTCCTTCATCGGCGAGGCAAACGGCGTATCCACGACGGCGGCGGCGAAGGGATAGACTGTGGCGTCCGCGCCCGTCGGCGCCGCCCCCATGAAGAACGGCTTGTCGCCCAAGTGCGTGGCGAGCGCGCGCATGTCGCGGATTCCCATCTCCCTTCGCTCTTCGTCCGAGTGCCGACCGATGCCCTGGCCGTCGAGGTAGCTTCGAACCTTCCGCTTCGCGAGGATCGGCACCAGCGAGCGCACGATCGGCGGTAGGCCGCCGAAAAATGTTTGCCGGATGGTCGACCAGTTGGGCTCGGTCAGCCAGCGATTGTGGACCTCGATCCAGTAGGTCCGCTCCTCGATCATGCGCGCGAAGGCATGGGCGACGGCACGCTCGGTCGGACCGAGGCCCTTGTCGAAATCGATGCCGTACGTGCGCTCGATGTGCCAGCGGATAACCTCGGAATCGCCGATCAGTCGCCCGCCGTCCTCGATCGCCGGCAGCTTGCCCTTCGGCCCCTTGCCGGGGTTCGTCGTCACGACGGCTTCGTAGGCGATGCCCGCCATCTTCAAGAGCACCATGACCTTCATGCAAAAGGGGCTGGGATCGGGCAGGTTAAAGGCGGGCGGGAACTTTATGAGCTTGATCATCCGGGTCGTCCTCCATGATCGTGACGACAGCCTCGATGGCGGCAGGGGCGAGGCTTTTTAGAACCGGCATGGTAAATCTCGCGGTCAACCGCGCCAAGGCTGTGTTAGGCTTCCCCGACGTTTGCGGGGGTTGCTCCCGCGAACGATCCGGGGGAGGAGACACGCATGGCTTTCATCGACGCCCTTTCCGAATGGATTGCAACAGAGCCGCCGCTGAAACGCGAGCCCGCGGTATTGCGCGCGCGGGAGGCCTTCGCGGACATCGCCGGCTGCTTGTTGGCGGGCGCCGCCGACGAGGCGCCGCAGAGAGTCCTCGCGGCCGTGCGGTCGTGGGGGAGCGGACCGGCGAGCGTCGTCGGCGAGGCCGAGGGCTTGGCTGCGCCATGGGCCGCCCTCGTCAACGGGACCGCCGCCCACGCGCTCGATTTCGACGACAATTTTCATCCGCAAGCCGGGCATGCGACGGCGGCGATGGCGCCGGCTCTCCTCGCTCTCGGCGAGGAACGCGAAGCGTCCGGTTTTGCGGTCCTCGACGCCTACATTGCCGGGCTCGAAGCGCTGGGGCGCATCTCCGAGGGTCTCGGCCTTGCCCACTACGAGCGCGGCTGGCATTCGACGTCGACGTTGGGCGCGATCGGCGTGGCCGCGGCATGCGCCCGGCTGCTCGGTCTCGATGTCGCGCGGACGCGCGCGGCGATCAGCATCGGCTTCAGCACGGCCGCCGGCAGCAAGCTGCAATTCGGAACCATGGCCAAACCCATGCACGCGGGTCTCGCGGCCTGTCACGGCGTGATGGCGGCGCGGCTTGCGGAAACGGGCGTGACGGCGACCCACGACCCGCTGGAGCCGGCGTGGGGCTTGTGCGATCTGTTCGGCGCGGGCTCATCCCCGGGATTCCAGGGACTCGAGGCGCGCCTCGGCCGTCCGCTCGCGATCGAGGAGTTCGGGCTCAAGACGAAGGTCCATCCGAACTGTGCGAGCGCCCACGCGGCCATCGACGGCGTGCTCGATCTCCGGGCCGAGCACGGCTTTGAGAACAAGGATATCGATCGAGTCGAAACCGTCATCCACACCGTCGGTTGCGGGAACCTCCGGTACGGGGATCCGAAGACCGAGCTCGAAGCCCGCTTCAGCATGCCCTATGCGATCGCGCTGGCGCTGCTCTATGGGCGTCTAACCCTCGCCGATTTTCGCCCCGAGGCGGTGCGGCGTCCGGAGGTGCGCGCCTGGTATCCGCGCATCCACGTTCGACCGCCGGAGCCAAACTCTGCCCTTATGCAAATCGAGCCCGCCCATGAGCCGGCGGAAGCGATTGTCCACCTGCGGAACGGTCGCTCGCTGAGGAAGGTCGTCACCTACGCGAAGGGGGTCCCGGAGCGGCCCATGAGCGACGACGAGCGCGCAACCAAGCTCGCGGATTGCGCCGCCGGAGTTCTCGATCGCGGGGCGTTGAAGACTCTCAAGACCGTGCTCGACCGTCTCGATTCGCTCGACCGGGTCGACACGTTCACGCGGCTGTTGCGTTTCAAAAAAGACGTTGCGGCGCGCGCCGCGAGCTGAGCTGACGCCGCCGACCGGGCCTAATCCGCCCGCGCGAGCGCAAACGTATCGGCGAGATCGGCGACCTGTTGGTGCAGGTTCGCCTTTATACCCTCAAATCGCTTGAGCTCGGGACCCGCCAGAATGCGCCCCGGAGGCATTTTCACGGTCATCGGGTTGGTCTGATTGCCGTTCATGAGCACCTCGTAATGCAGGTGCGGGCCGGTCGACCGGCCGGTCGAGCCGACATACCCGATGATGTCGCCTTGCCGGACGCGGCGGCCCTTGCGAATGCCGGTGGCGATGCGGCTCAGATGTCCGTACGCGGTCGCGTATTGGGCTTCATGGCGGAGACGGACGTAAAGTCCGTAGGCGCCGTTGTCGCCCGCGAGATCGACAATTCCGTCTCCGGCGGCGTAGATCGGGGTGCCCGCGGGGGACGCAAAGTCGACGCCCCGGTGCATGGTCGTGTAGCCGAGAATCGGGTGCATGCGGTTGCCGTATCCGGAGGCAAGACGCGCGCCGTCGATCGGGGTCCGGAGCAGACCTTTTCGCGCGGTCTTCCCGTTGGAGTCGAAATAGTCGGTGTAGCCGTCCTTTGTCGTGTGGCGGTAGAGCGTGTGCCGAACGCCACCCAACCGCAACACCATGTACGCGATGCGGCCGTTTCGAACCGATTCGCCGCGGTCGTCTCGATATTGTTCGTACACGACGTCGAACCCGTCGCCCGGCTGGATCTCGCGCTGGAAGTCCACGTCCCAGGCATAGGCTTTCATCATCTCGTGCAGGATGGCGGCGGGCACGCGGGCCTTCTCGCCCGCCTGGTAAAAGCTCTGGTCGATACGGCCGCTCGCCTTGACGAGCACGCGCTGAACCGGCCGTTGCGCGACGGTTGCGGTGAAGCCGGACGCATGGCGCGTGACCTTGACCTCGCGTGCGAAATCGGCGTCGAAGACGAGGCTCTCGAGGGTGCCTTGCCGGGGATCGTCGCCGGCGAACACGAGCGTGAATTGTTGGCCGCTGCGGACACGACGGGGATCGTAGATGCCGCGAAGCGCATGGACGGCACGCTTCGAATCGTCCTCGGCCACGCCGGCGCGGCTGAGAATTCGCGCGAGCGTATCGCCGCTGCGGGCTTTGAGCGTCCGGCGCGCGGGCTCCGTCAAGCCGTCAAGTTGGTCGTCGATCGCACCCGGGCTTGGCTCGAAATCGTCGCCCACCGGAAACGGCTTGATCGTGGAGAAAACAATCAACCCACGTTCACGGAAGTCGTCAAACATCATCGCGGCGGTTTGCTTGGCGCCCGTATGGATACCCAACAAGGCAGCCAGCGCGAGGAGCGCAACAGCGGTTGCGAGAATCGCTATGCCGCTCCCTCGAGAGAGCATTCAGTCCCCCCAATTATTGCCGAAATCGGCCTCGGCCCCTCAGCCGTCGTCCCCGAAGGCTCGGCGAGAATGAGTCCTCGGACTCCGCGTGTCAAGAAAATTTGAAGAATCTCTGAGGAGAATCAAAGATGTGGCCGGAAAAACCCCGATTTTTTATGGGCCCGACTTTCCCCGGGGCATCGCCGCGACCAAATAAGGCTTGGGGCCCCTCCGGAAAGACCGAGCAAGCTCCGGCGGCCACGGCCTAAAAGATCGTAATTTTTACTTCTATCAACGGCTTGTCGAGCTATACGCGGAAGTTGGTGACGGCGTGAGAGGGTAAGGCGGCGTATCGTGGGGGTGTTCGACGCCTCCACTTCTCCAGCAAAGGAGTGATACGCCGTGACCGACAATAGCATCCTCGAGTTCGCCCAGCCAGGGACCTTCACCGATCCGTTGACCGAGATTCTGCGCCACGGTGCGCGTGCGCTGCTCGCGCAAGCCGTCGAAGCGGAGGTCGCCGATTTTCTCGCCAGGCATGCGGATCTCAAGACAGCGGCGGGCCGTCAACGCGTGGTCCGCCACGGACACCTGCCCGAGCGCGCGATCATGACCGGCATCGGCCCGATCGCCGTGCGGCAGCCGCGCGTCCGCGATCGCGGAGCGGCCGAGGGAGAGCGCATCCGGCTCAGGCCGACGATCCTGCCGCCCTATGCGCGGCGGTCGAAGAGCCTCGAGGTTCTGATCCCGATCCTCTATCTGAAGGGCATCTCGAGCGGTGACTTCGAGGAGGTGCTCGCGGCCCTGGTCGGCAAGGACGCGCCGGGGCTCTCGGCCTCGACCATCGCCCGCCTTAAGGAGATGTGGACCGAGGAGCATGCGCGCTGGCAGCAGCGCGATCTCGCGGCGAAGCGGTACGTCTACGTCTGGGTCGACGGTATCCACCTGGAAGCGCGGCTCGAAGATCAGGCGCAATGCATCCTGGTGATCATCGGCGCAACGCCGGAGGGCAAGAAGGAGTTGGTCGGCTTTGCCGATGGCCTGCGCGAGAGCGCCCAATCGTGGCGCGATCTGCTGCTCGATCTGAAGCGCCGCGGCCTGACGATGGCGCCGGAGCTGGCGGTGGCCGATGGTGCGCTCGGCTTCTGGAAGGCGCTGGGCGAGGTCTGGCCGAACACCCGCGAGCAACGGTGCTGGGTCCACAAGACCGCGAATGTCTTGAACAAGCTGCCGAAGAGCCTCCATGCCAAGGCCAAGCGCGCCCTGCAGGACATCTGGATGGCCG